>DASZFC010000029.1:0-5158 GCA_035940195.1 Solirubrobacteraceae bacterium | reverse complement strand
GGGCGGCCCGCGCGAGCTCGTCCGCGCGATGCTGGCCGCCGCGGAGGAGCAGATCCGCAACCCCTGGGTCGGCCGTGAGCTGACGGGCATGTTCGTGGACGCCGGGCTCACCGACGTCACGATCTTGCCCGAGGTGCTGCTGCAGCGTGACCTCGAGGTCGACATCGTCATCGACGTCCCGGTGCTCGCCGGCGACCTGCGCGCCCAGGGCCACCGGGACGTCGATGCGCTGCTCGCCGCCGCGCAGGAGGACTCGCGCGCAGGCCGCGCGGTCGCCGCGCTGACGCTCTTCACCGTGTATGCGCGCGTGCCGAGGACGGTAGGATGACGTGGTCGCGCCGACGTAGCTCAGCTGGTAGAGCACCTCCATGGTAAGGAGGGGGTCCGGGGTTCGAGTCCCCGCGTCGGCTTGTCATCTGCGCTGGGTGTTCTCGGGTGGGGGGCTCATGGGGGAGCCTGCTCCGGCGCTCCGGTCCTATCGCTCAGTTGATCTCCTCGAGCAATTCTCCCGGCGAGGACAGGTTCAGCCCGCGGGCCAGGATCACAATCGTCTCCAGACGCGGCGAGCGCTTGCGGCGCTCCAGCAGGCTGATCTCCGTGCGGTGCAAATCACAGGCCTTCGCTAGCGCCTCCTGGGAGAGGCCGGCCTTTTCCCGGTAATGGCGAAGGTTGAGGGCGAACTGCTCGCGCGCTGATTTCATGGCTCCCACTGTCGCATCCTGCAGACGATGAGTCCACAGACAATAGTCTTCCAGGCAAGTGTCTTTCACAGGGCTCAGCCAGCTGCCGCCACGGCGCCCTCTCCGGGCGTCACCGTAGTCACCGGCAGGCCCATGCCCCCCACCTTGCTCGGCAGGTCGAGCTTTAGCCAGCGCGATACTTTCGCCGACAGCGTCGAGATGATCACCTCATCGAAGCCGTGCAGGTTGATCGCGTCGTGCACCGCTGCAAGCGGGTCGGGATCGCCGACTAGCCCCTGCACGGTTGCACCAGCCGCTTCTTCGAGCAGGGGCAGCGCGCGGTCGAGCACCGTCCGGGCCTCGCCCGCCGCTTGGTCCTCGGGGTCGACGACCTTGTGCAGGCCGTGGGTGGCGTTCGGCACTAGCAGCGTGAACACGCACGGCCCGCGCTGCGCACGCTCCCGCACGGCGTTGAGCAGCGGTTGGGTGGCGGCAGTCTTGTGAGCCACGACCAGCACGCGGCTGGTGGATGCGGAGGACTCCATCAGTGGAACTCCTTTCTGGGTGTGCCGTCTTGCTACCCAGATGATCCCACCGCAAAGCCGTTTGCGCCAGGAGTACGACGAGAATGGGGGGGGCGATTCGTCCCTCGGTGCAAATCAGGATGACGCAATCAGCTTGGCGTGGCTACAAGTTCGCGAGCTGTGGCGCTCTGCTCGTGCTCGAACGCCGGCTCGAGCCGCTCGAGCTGTTGACCGCCGAGACCGCGCGCTCGAGCAACGTCTCGCCAGCGCGCGGTTGCACCCGATACTTCCCCGACGATTTCGCGCGCTTGCGCCTCTGAGAGCCTGAAGAGGCCGGCAACCTCGAGGGCGGTCGCGAGGCTTGCCTGCGCGTTGGTCTCGTCGATGGCGGTCGCCAACTGCTTGGCTCCGCCTTCGGGGTTGGGGTTCAAGTCGAACGCCGGCGACAGTGACCAGCCTGCCGTGCTCGTACGGAGAAAGCCGTGGTTGCGAAGATGATCGTCGGTGTTGGAGATCAGGATCGTGAACACGATCCGCCGCCACAGCTCACGCAAATCCGCCACCGCGTCGGACGAGCGCTCTTCGAGTACCTGTCCGATTTCCAGATAGCTCGCCTGCTCCCCGTCTTTCGCTTGCAGCATCGACATCGCGCTGAGATAGCCGATGCGCCCGTTGGTGTCGCGGTCGAACCGGCGCACTACCAGCACCGGCCGCTTCTCGATGACGTGCAGCTCGTGCTCGGGAACGGTGATCCCGGCATTCGCTGCGAGCGTGAGCGCGGCGGCCTCCCAGCGGATCACGTCCCACTCGTCGGCTTGGGGGGACGGAAACTTGGCGATCGACAGACGGCCCTTGGTGTCGAGCACGTGCGCCTTCGGCCGCGCACCGCCGAGCGAGCTGCCGCCGTGAAGCAGAAGCCGCAGATCCTCGCTGGTCGGTTCGTCGCGTTCGAGCTCTTCGGCTGCGTTGAGCAGACGTGACAGCCCGACTAGATGAGGGACTCCCTCTATATCGGTAGCTAGGTACTCCTCACTGTCGCGGCCGCGAAATCGCAGCGCGCCCTGGCGCAAGTCGTCACGGGCGCCAAGCAGAAAGCCGGCCTCCGTAAGCCCGCGCTGCTGTGTGTCTGCTTCGCGAGCGCGCTGTGCCTCCGCGCGTCTAACGAGCCGCCGTCCCCAGCCGTCCGGGGCACAGTCGGACATCGCTCCAAACAGCGGCTGACCAACGGCTGTCTGATGCTGTCCCCCTTGCAGCGGCAGCCCGGGATCAAGCTCGTAGGCATCCGCTCGTTGCAGATAGTCCTCGCGGTAGCTGAAGGTGGCCGATTCACTCTGACCGCGCCGATGCGTCCAGAGCGCTCCCGCCGGAACATTGCGGCCGGCGATCTGCACGTCGACCTGGATCGGCTGCTCAACCATCCTCCGCCAGCCTCCTCGGCCGTACGCGACGAGGGAGCTCCTCCTCTGAGCGCAGGCGACCGACATCGCTCGCGAGCGGGTCCAACGCCTCAGTCAGAAGGTCCTGAATGCCGAGCGCCCTCAAGATCCGCAGCAGGTTCTCGACACTGACCCCGCCATCGGCCGCCTCAATGCGCCGGACTACTCCTCGCGAGATATCAGCGCGCTCAGCCAGCTGAGCCTGCGTAAGGCCGCGCAGCTTACGCCACGTAGCAACGCTTTCTGCCAAGCTCCGCTGAGCACGGCGAACCGGGACCGGCGCGGTTCTGGGGGATGCTTTGTGCTCCATATATGGTGCACTATAGCTCATACCGCACCATATATCGACCATTACGAGCCGTGGCTAAATTAGGACCTGTCCTGCGGTTACTCTTCGGCTTCGTGCGGTGGGATGGCCGTTCGGTGCCCTCTGCTACGTCTGCCCACTCGCCTGTTTGGCCTCGACAAGGCACATAGCTGGGTGATGGCGAGGGACGACTCGAACCTGCAATGGCGGGAGAAGGATTCGAACCTTCGAAGGCAGAGCCATGTGGTTTACAGCCACACCCCTTTGACCGCTCGGGAACCCCGCCAGGGGCCGTCAGTTTAGGACTTATGCGAGCGAGCGTCTCGCTCGCAGCCTCTCAGGGGCCGCGGTGCTAGGAGGCCTCGCGCAACTGTTGCGCGTCAGGCAGCGTTTGCAGCTTCTTCAGCGTCCGGTTCTCGATCTGGCGGACGCGCTCGCGTGTGATGTTGAACGCACGGCCGACTTCCTCCAGCGTGCGTGAGCGCCCACCGGTGATTCCGTAGCGCATCTCGAGCACCTCGCGCTCGCGCTGTGGCAGGCAGGCGAGCACATGGGTCACGTTCTCCCGGCGTAGCGCTTCTGAGGCGATCTCAAAGGGCGACTCAGCCGTCGCGTCCTCGATGAAGTCGGCCAGGGCCGAATCCTCCTCCTCGCCCATGGGTTTCTCCAGCGACACGGGCTGTTGGGCCATGCGCTTGACTTCGCGCACCTCGTGCGGGGTGTAGTCAAGCTCCGCGGCGATCTCCTCTGGGCTTGGCTCGCGCCCCAGTTGCTGGATCAGCTGGCGCTCGGCATGGATCACCTTGTTCAGGCGCTCCACCATGTGCACGGGGATGCGGATCGTGCGGCCCTTGTCGGCCAGCGAGCGCGTGACGGCCTGGCGGATCCACCAGGTCGCGTACGTCGAGAACTTATAGCCGCGGCGATAGTCGAACTTCTCGACCGCGCGGATCAGCCCCAGTGAGCCCTCCTGGATCAGGTCGAGCAGCGTGAGCCCGCGGCCGACGTAGCCCTTGGCGATCGAGACGACGAGGCGCAGGTTCGCCTCGACCATGTGCTGCTTGGCGGCGATGTCGCCGCGTTCGATGCGCTTGGCCAGCGCGACCTCTTCGTCGGCGCTGAGCAGGGGCACGCGGCCGATCGCGCGCAGGTACAGGCGCAGCGAGTCGAGGCTCGGCTCGACGGTGAGATCGATCTCGGGACGCCTGAACTCCTCCAGGCGTGCGCGCAGCGCCTGCCCCTGGTCCACATCATCCTCGTGTTCGTGGCTGCCCGCGAATGGCGATTCGCTCAGGTTCCCGCCGAGCGAATCGTCACCCTCGATGATGGACGTATCCGTGGTCTCCAGCAGAACCTCAACCCGATTGCTCAACTCAGACCCCCAGGATCCGTCCAGCTCCCCGCCGGGCGATCTCCGCGCCGGCCTCCCCTCACCAAGTGCGGAGTGATACCAGAATCCGCGGGGGAAGATGCGCCGGCCGGTCGTAGGTGTGCAACCAGCCCACTTCACCACGCCTGCTGTGGCCGCTCACTTCGGCAGGTTGTGCTCGCGCCGCAGCGCTAGGCTTGGCTCCAGTGCAGGCGACACGACTCACCCCGCGGTCCTTGCCGATGCAGAGCGCGGACCAGGATGTCCAGGCGCGCCCGCCGGGGGTTCCGGTTGGGCTCTCGCGCGTGGGCGTGACTGGCGTTGAGAAGGTTGTGCGGATCCGTGACGAGTCGTACTTCGCGCGCCTTTCGTGCTTCGTCGATCTCAGCCACCAGCAGAAGGGAGCGCACATGTCGCGCTTCGAGGAGGTCGTCAACGAGGCGATCGGCGAGGTCGTCCTCTCAGAGTCGCCGTTCCGCGCCGAGACGCTCGCCCAGCACATCGCCGAGCTCGTGCGCACCCGGCAGGGAGCTGAGCGCGCGGAGGTGACGATCGCCGCACGCTATCCCGAGCACAAGCCCGCGCCCGTATCCGGCATCCCCACCCAGGAGATCTACACCCTTCACGGGCGAGCGGTCGCGTTCGAGCATGGCACGCGACGCACGGTCGGCGTGTCCGCGACGGGCATGACCGCGTGTCCGTGCGCGCAGGAGCTGGTGGCCGCCCGTGCGCGGGAGCGTCTTGCCGCCGACGGATTCTCCGCGGTGGAGATCGAGCGAATCATTGAGAGCGTTCCCGTCGCCACCCACAATCAGCGCGGCCTCGCGACACTGCACATCGGT
>DASZFC010000028.1:0-82329 GCA_035940195.1 Solirubrobacteraceae bacterium | reverse complement strand
AGGTGAGCGACGCTGTCGTGCACTATGTCCCAACGACGAGCGCCGAATCGCTCTTGCTGACGGACCAAGTGATCGCGCTCGACGCGCAACTGCGCGCATATTTTCGCGACAAGATCGTGGCGAGCCTGAAGACGAGAGGACTCGACGCGGTGGTCGATCCCAGCGAGGAACAGCACGTCCCGGAGGCGGTCGCCCTGATCATCGACGATCCAGCCCGGCTCGTCGAAGCCTCGCAGAGCATTGCCAAGCATCTCGATACGGTGCAGTCTGGACGCAACTCCTCTGGACTGATCGCCGTCGTCAAGGGAACGCTCGGCACGCTGCCCTCAGTGGGAATCGTCAAGCTCGAGCGGGAGCGCGGCGTCCGCTTTGTGCTCGACGAGGTGGATGGCCGGCAGGTGGTGGACCTCGAGCTGCTACGCAATCTGACTCTCACCGACAAGACTAAGGTCTTCAAGACGGCCCTATTGACGTGCCCCGCGGGCTCCGACGCGACGGCGGTCACGGGACGAGTGTCCGACGATCAGCGCGGCAGGGCGGAGGGCTTGCCGGTCGCTAACTTCTTCCTCGCAACATTTCTGGGCTGCCAGCCGAAAGTCAAGGCCGCGAAGGCGACCTTTGACTTCGTCAAAGCCGCCAACACGTCATTCAACGAAGATGTCGTCAGTCCCGAGAAGCGTGGTCGCTACCAGGTCGCTCTGGTCGCCGCGATGCAATCTCAGACAGCTGAGATCAGACCGCGCAGTTTTGCCAGCGATAACCTCGAGCCAGTCGATCGCGCGCCATTCCTCGCCCAAGTGCAGAAGGCGGGCATCGATCCCAACTCCGCGTTTCCGAAGGACCTGTCCTTAGTCAAGGTTGAGCGGTTCAAGCTGACCTTCAAGTCCGGGATGGTCCTCGTTGGCGACGTCGCCGATCTAGAGGAGAAGGTTGGCCTGCCCGAGGGAGGGCCTTCCGATCAGCCGGTTCAGGTCCACGACGAAGTGAATCAACTATTGACAGGCCGCTGATGTGCGGAGTCAAAGTAGGCGAGGGGGCGGCGCGACCATGCGGACGGCCACGACACCACCTCGCCACAGACCCGCCGCGCACGACTAGGAATATGAATTGCGCGCACAGGTCCCCCCAAGCGCCTCCCTCGCTACTTGACGGAGGCACCCAAGGTAAGTCACGACATCATGCTGCGCCGTTGCCAGCGCGCCAAGTCACCGCTTATAACGTTCTACAGCTTGTGAATCACGCCGACCTGTTGCGGGGTCTAGCGCCGCGAACCGCGGTGAGATTCCGGGTGGCTCGTCATGCGGGCGTTCCTGATGGCTCGTCCCATCGCCGTGTCGCGCAGATCGAGGATGTCCGACGCGATCCTTTCGGCCGTCGCGTCCGACATCTGATCCGCGACGGCGCCCGGCCCATCGGCATAGCCGGGGGAAGACGTATCTGCGAACGCCGCATGGATCTGATTGAACAGCTCGCGGTCTTCGCTCGAGGCGAAGTCGCTGGGTGAGAGTCCTGCGAGGATGACCATGCCGGACGCGCGGACCCTGTCTTGGACCGGGCTGGCGCTCACCGAGAGCCGGCGGACCGCCTCATCGAGGGTGTCGCGAATGCACAACGCGCTCGTCTGTCCACCCTGGCTCATACTGCAAGTCCCGAGAATCAGGCGCGCCAAAGCGCAACCCTTGTTTCTGACCGCAGTAGCCGCGCCCAAGCCGGCCTGCTCCGTCCTCTAAATGCGCCGGTCAGCCGATCACCTCGCTGCCAGGTGCCGGAGATGCCGTCAGGTCCATGACTGGTTCGTGCGTCCCGTTACGGACGTGGATGCGCACGGCCTCTTCGCCATTCTTCGACACCCTGATGTTGAAGCGGACGAGGTACCCGAGCTTTCCGTCGACCCTCGCTTCGCCGGCGCCGCGGAAATGGCTTGCGCCTCGCGTCACGACACACTGGACGCCCAGGAGCCTCGTGAGCCGCAGATGATGTCCTTTGCTCCACGATGCGACCAGGCGTTGTGGTGTTGTGACATCCGTGGTGAGTTCGTCGCGCACGATGACATGTCCGGGTTCCGTGCCGAGACGTATTTCGCCCGCTACCGACGTACATGTTGGAGGCGGACCGGTGCCTTGGACGACCTCCTTGGCGCCTGTGCACGGACTGACCGATGCCTCGTCTTTCGCGTCGCCGCTGTAGGTCGCCTGCCAGTAGTAGCTGCCCGGCCGTAGGCGCACCGGAGGCGATTCCGTGCTCTGGCGAATCAGGCGTGGGCCTGCCCAGGCGACCTCGTTCGTGCACGCGCTGTCCGAATACACGGCGTAGGACACGGTGCCCCGTGCAGTGGAGGCGTTGATTCCGGTCAGCGAGACGCTCGCGTTGACGGGCGTTTTGTCGGGCACCGTGATGTTCGGGCCGGACTGTGCTCCGCCCTGCAGCGTGATCGCAAGGGCTGTCGGTTCGGCTTTCGTTTCTTCGACGGTCATACCGCTGCCCTTGGCCGGCCTGGCGTACGCCACAGGGCCCAGTGGCAGGAACAGGCCCGCCGACACCGACAGCGAAACGATGATCGCGGTGGCTATCCGTCCGGGCGTGCCCAGCACTCGTCTGGCTGACTGCATCATGTTCTCCATCTCCAGTTCTCTCGTTGACCTCGTGTCGTGAGAGAAGCAGCGCCCTGCGGCACGCTCCTCCAAGGCGCCCCCGGTGAGGCGGGGGCTGCATGCCGGTGCTGCTCAGCTCATGCGTTCAAGCTCGACCGCTGCACGCCGCGAGTCCGGGGAGGAGCGGGACTCACGGCGCACAACCGGCCGGTGGGCGGAGGGACGCGCCGGGGTTCTTCGAGCGGGACTCGCAGCAGGAAGCGGTCACGCTCGAGCAATCTCGGCTGGGGGTACAGGACGCCTGATCGGCGCACTGGGGCTTGGGAGGGCCGACGGTTCATCTGCGTCGACCTGGATCCCAATGCGCCGGAGATAGTTCTGCAGTTCCAAATAATCCTTCACATCCAGCTCTCTCACCGCGGCGACGCGGGCGCAGAACCACACAAACAGCAGCTGTAGCAGCACCCACATCGCGATTGCGTACACGATCGCGTTCATTTTGACCCCCTCTTTGACCGACGATCATCGCTAGCGGAGTCTCCTCGCGCAAGCGACGGCGTACAACGTTCTAACTCTTAGAGGGCCTGATCAGGGCCGCGCGTTGTCTAGCCGGGTGCGAGGTTCTCGAGGTTGTCGATCGCCGTGCTGTCAGGGTTCGCCGCGATGTACGGGCTGAGCGTGCAGCCGTCGTGCGGACAGGCGTCGACTATGCGGATCTCGGCGCTGTGCGCGTTTGCAAGGGTTTTCCAGCTATCCCCTTGGCGAATGCTGTCGATGACTTCCTGGCGGGTGTAGCGGATCGGGCCCGCGGTGCAGACCTCGCTGATGTGCCGATGGGTCGCGTCATCGGAGGCGACCTTGCGCACCCCGATGACGAGGTGCTCAGCCATGCTTCCTCACGGCGGGGATAATCGCCGCGACCAGCCCGCCTAGCAAGTAACGCCGTGCAACGTTCTATGGATTGAACGTCGCACCCTTGCGGTTGGGCCTAGAACATTTGTCGCACTCCCACACCGGAAGCTCCGTCAAGGGGGTCGCGCGGCGCCGACTCTGCGGCCATGTGGATCACTGCGTGCAATGCACTGTTCGCGAAACGGCCGGCCGCGTCTGCGCGGGAGCCCGCCGGAGAGCAGCAACGGGACGTCTGTCTTCTTGGCGAGGAGCTGCGCGCCCAGACGGCTGAGGTCGTGCGTCGCACCGTGGCGCGGAGCCGGGCGTCCGGGGGGACCCTCGATGGCGTGGTCGAGGAGCGCTTCGAGCGGGCTGGCGAGGTGTCAACGGTCGCCGTGGCGAGATGGATGGCGGGCGAGAGCGCCGAGGCGGCGATGGAGGTCGGCCACGATGTGTGGCAGATATTCGGAGCACTCGCCGCTCAGCGTGCCGCGCCTCTGAGCGAGGTGACCAAGCGCTGCTGGCGCTGGCGTGACGCGACCAGCGAAGTGTTGCGCGAGACCGCCGCCCGGTTGCGCGTCGCGCCACGGGCGCTCGCCGCGGCACTGGACATGCTCGAGGTGAGCCTACGCCTGACGCTCGTGCACGTGTGCGAGTGCTTCGACGCGGAGCGCCGGCTGGCCGATGAGGAGCTGAGCCGCCAGCAGGGAGAGCTCGCCTTCATGGCGACCCACGACGCGCTGACAGGGCTGCCAAACAGGGCCTTGATCACCGACCGGCTCGAGCAGATGCTACTGCGAGCACGGCACTCCAAGACGCCGGTCGCGGCGCTGTTCGTCGACCTCGACAACTTCAAGAACATCAACGACACGCTTGGTCACGGCGCTGGCGACGAGCTGTTGGTCGCGGTCGCGGCGAGGCTCGACGGCGTCGTACGCGACGTCGACGCGGTCGGGCGCATCGGCGGAGACGAGTTCGTGATCGCCGCCGGTGAAATGTCGCTGATCGCGGGTCCCGAGCTCGTGGCCGAGCGGTTGCTCGATGCGCTCAAGGAGCCATTCGCGCTGGGGGACCAGCACGTCCCAGTAACGGTGACGGCGAGCATCGGGATCGCGTGCGGGGAGCGCGCGTCAGCAAATGACCTTCTGCGAGATGCGGACATCGCCATGTATCGCGCCAAGTGGGGCGGTAGGGACCGGTACGTGATGTTCGAGTGTGGTATGGGCGACGCGGTGCAAAGCCGGATGGAGCTGGAGATGGACCTACGCGTCGCCCTGGAGAACAACGAGTTCTTCCTCGCCTTCCAACCGACGTTCAACCTGAGCGACATGAGCCCGAGCGGCCTCGAGGCGCTGATCCGCTGGGACAGCCCGACCCGAGGAGTGGTGCAGCCCGATGACTTCATCCCGCTGCTGGAGGAGACGGGCCTGATCGTCAGCATCGGCCGGTGGGTGCTGGAGCGTGCGTGTGCGCAGGCGGCCACCTGGCGCGAGCAGGGCTACCCGATCGGGATGGCAGTCAACGTCTCAGCGCGACAGCTCGACTCAGACGAGATCATCGCCGACGTCGAGCACGCCCTCTCCGACAGCGGCCTGCATCCGAGCTCCCTGACACTCGAGATCACCGAGACCACCCTGATGCGCGATGCGAAGGACACAGTCCGCAGGCTGACCGCGATCAAGGCGCTCGGGGTGCGCGTCGCGATCGATGACTTCGGCACCGGCTATTCCTCGCTCAGTCATCTGCGCCAGTTCCCCGTCGACGCGCTGAAGATCGACCGCTCGTTCATCACCGGGCTCGCGCACAACCTCGAAGGCGAGACCTTGATTCACACGCTTGTGCAGCTCGGAAAGGCGCTGTCGATCGAGACGATCGCCGAGGGCATCGAGCAACCCAGCGAGCTCTCACTACTGTGCGAGGAGCAGTGCGACGGTGGGCAGGGGTTCCTGTTCGCGCGCCCCCTGGACGTCGAGGGGACGGAGCGCTTCCTCGCGCACTTCCTGAAGGACGGCGGAGCGGTCACGGCAGCGCCTCAGCACCCGCTGTAGCGGGTCGTTTTGGGCTTTGAAGATCGTCGGCATGAGGAACGTGCTGGCTGCGCAACTAATTTGGCGTTTGGCCGGGCTCACGCGCGCTCGTCATGGCTTTCGAGGGCATGTAGAAGGCGGCGGCCGTCGCGGGTGATCTGCCAGGCGTTGGCGGCACCGTGGTTGTAGGGGTTGCGGTTCTGGATGAGTCCGAGGTCCTCCATGCGAGCCAGCAGCCGGGAGGCCTGACCCTGGTCGCTGATGCCGATCGCGTCCGCGATCTCGCTGTTGCTCGAATTCGAGTGAGTGGCCAGATAGATCAAGGCCTCGTGCCTGCGCGGGGCGAGCACGGACGCTCTGGTACGTCGCTCATTCACCATTAATCACACGGCGCGAGAGCCTCAAGGCCGCACGCCCCGCGGCGTGGCGGAGAGCGGCCGAGGATGGTTGGGCGCCGCGGCGGGAGGAGGATTCTTTCGCCGCGGCGCCCTCCGAGGGCCACCGGAGAGGGATCCATGGACCCGGATACGACACGCGCCGGTGCCGATGAGGAACGACACACAGGCGCTGTGGCGGACGGGAGAGGGTACCCGGCACCTGCTGTGCGACGGACCCGCCACGCCATTTATAATCGCGCCGGCGCCTTCGTCTGATAAGTCACGGGGTGAAACGTTCTATGCCTTGAAGGCAGAGTGGAGCGTCACTCGCGCGACGTTTTGGCAACCATCTCTTCGAGCGCCCGGCGTGTGTGGTTCACCCAGGAGCGCTTGGCTGCGACGGTCAGCTCGTTCTCGCCCGGGACAATGCGGGCGATCAGCTCAGCGCCGGGGCCATCGGGTTGGCCGTCGAGGGCGAGCAGGCCGTTGGAGCCGTCGTGCTCGAGCCACGCCTGCTCGTAGCGGTCGAGGATCTCCGCGACCCAGCTGGCGTTGCTTGCTAGCGCTGAGAGCCCCAGCACGAACATGGCCTGCCGGCGGCGGTCCTCGTTGACGTAGCCGACGAGCCACTCGCCGTAGCTCTCGATCCCGGCGGCGGTCGCACGGTAGTTGGGCTTCGGCTGGCGTCCAGCGCGCATTCCGGGAATCTGGTCGACGAGCTTTCGTCCTTCGAGCACGCCAAGCGCGGTATAGACGTGCGAGGTGCTGCTGAGCGAGATCACGTTGCGATAGATCTTCTGAAAGCGCTGCGCGAGCTCGAAGGCGTAGCTCTCGCGTTCGATGATCAGGCCGAGCAGGGCCCAGTTGACGGGTGAGGTCATCGGGGGCGGGGTCTTGCGCGCCATCACGCCGCGTACATCGAGACGCGTGTGATCGTCCGCTCGAGCTCCTTGCCCTCGCGCGTCAGAGCCCAGGAGTTCGCGGCGCCCCTGGCCTGCCCGGCCCCCGTGTTCTCGATCAGCCCCAGCCGGCTCAGGCGCGTGAGGAGCTTCGAGATCTGGCCCGCGTCTGAGATTCCCGCCCGCGCAGCGACCGCGCTGTTGCTGAGACCAGACTGGGCACGGATAACCTGCAGCACCCGCGCGGTGCGATACGTCAGGCGAATTTGAATCTCCGCGGGCGATTGATCGGATGGGCGGTGCGCCGGCGGCTTGACGGGGCGCGCCGGCTCGCGGCGGGACTCCTCGCGGCGCGCTGCGGCGGGGCCGAGGTACGGCAGCACGATCATCGACATCAGCGGATTCAGTAGCTCTGGCAGCGAGCGCTCCTCGCGAGCGATCAGGCGTGCGTAGATCAGGCCGAGCGCGCCGCCGAGCAGACTCTGCGCCGCAATGGGCGGCGGCTGCCTGGGCGCGCCGTGGTCGCGGCGTCCCTGATCGAGAATCTGAGCGAGCTGCTCGAGCGCCGTGTCGAGGGCGGGGTGCATCGTTCGGGCGGCCAGTGCCCGCGCGATACATAGGCGAGCGAGCTCAGGCTCCTCGGTGATCAGCCCCAGCAGGGCCTCGAGCCCGGCGCGAACGCGCTCGGCCCAGCGAGCCTGAGGGTCATACCTGGCGACTGCGCGCGCCGTCGCGAGCGCGACGGCGTCGTCGATCGCCACGTGCAGACAGTCGTCGCGACCTGCGAACAATGCGTAGAACGTGCCGCGAGATACCCCGGCAAGGCCGGTGATGTCGCCGACCGTGACCGACTCCGGGCCACTGGTCGCCGCCGCTGTAACCATTGCGGCGAGGATGCGCGTGCGCTGATACTCGTGGTGAGTGAGCTCGCTGTGCTGGGCCCGCACCACTGCCGCATCATCTGCGTTCCCGCGTCGCGTGGTAAGACAAGTCGTAGAACCTTCTAAGGGACACACTCACGAGGTAAAACGTTCTAAGGCTTGGCCCTGCAAGCGCGGATCGCGATCTGGCGCTCAATCCTGCAGCGCGACGCCGGCGGGCACGCCGGCCGCGAGGTAACCGGGGAGCGCGAGGATCACGAGGGCGCTCCCCACGACGATCGCGAGGCTCGAGAGCGCTGGGAGGGGGCCAGCGAATACACGACGGGGAAGTTGATCACGTTTGCCAGGGCGCGGTCCAACAGCTGCTGGCCGTACAGGCCGAACGCGGCACCGGAGAGGCAGCCGACTCCGAGCAGCAGCACGCTCTCGAGCAGAATCGTCCGCCACAGCTCCGCACGCGGGAAGCCCTCGAGCTTCAGCTTAGCCAGCCTACTCCTGCGCTGCCACACCATGCTCCCGATCGCCGCACCCATGGCCAGCACCGCCACGACGAGGATCAGCGTCGCGATGTCGCTCAGGCGTTTCAAGCCCTGCCTGCTGAGCGCGTTCTGTTCGGATTCATGCCCTTGGGCGCTCTGTACCCCTAGTCCCGATGACGGACCCAGTGCACGTCTGAGCTCGGCCGCCCTCGTCGTGGGCGACTCTCCCGGCTTCAAGATCACGTTGTAGGCGCTCACGTCTTCGCTGCCCCAAGCCTTTGCGTAGTCGCGCGCGTTCATGATCATTGCTCCGGGGGCCCAGCCGATGTTCGTGCTCAGTGCTGCCACGCGAAAGGTCGTTGGGATGGGGGATGGAATCGTCACCGCGTCGCCGGTGTGTAGGTGGTGTTCTTCCGCGAGCGCTTTCGAGATCACCATCCAACCGCCTTCGCGAACACGCGCGGTCGCATCTCCGGTTCCGCCTTCGAGGATCTGCGATGGGGGCAAAAGTGGGCTGGCTCCGGCGGCAGGGGCGATGACCCAGACCTTCCTATCGCCCCAGTCCAGTAGGCCGCCCCGGTAGACCCGCACGCTGGCTACGCCCTGCGTTTTCTCGAGTGAGGCCTGCTCTGTGTTCGTGAACGGCGCCGTCCTTAGCAAGTTGTAGCCGCCTGGCGGTGCCACCCAGATGTCCGCGAACGCGTTCTCGTCGTGTGCCGCGTTTTCGAGCCCTTTCAGCAGGTCTGCGTGCGCTCCCTGGATCGCCACGGCGCCGAACACCGCGATCGCCCCCGTGGCGGCGACGCCGATTGCTCTGCTCTTTGCCGCTTTCAGCTCCATGCCCGCGACATGCCCCACGGCCCCGGTTCGCCTCCGTGCGATCCTCGTGAGCAGCGCGATTCCAACGCTCAGCACTCCCGGCAGCACGAGTACGAGCGCTCCAACCAGCAGGACCATCCCGAGGACCGCGAGCTTCGGCGCCCCGATCAGGATCGCAGTGGCCGCTACCAAGCACAGGATTCCCCCTAGGGCCGCGCGCGTGCTCGTGCTCCCTGAGCCCGTGGCCTGTTTGGGCGTGAGCGCCGCCAGTGGGTCTCGTGAGACGATGTCTTTCAGCGGGTTCAGCACCGCCACGAGTGCCGCTCCCATTCCGCCTGCTACCGCGACCGCGACGCTCTGCCAGCCGACGCTGCGCTGGGTCCCCACGCTGAACGCCGACCCGAGATACCCCGGGTTTTCCCTGAACAGGTGCACAGACAGCTCCTCCCCGAGGAAGAGGCCGAGCACGCACGCCACCAAGCCAAGAACGATCGCGTCCAGCAGCAGGACCCCGATGACCGTCCCCGGCGCATACCCGTCGCGGCGCAGATCACCGATGAGCCTGCGGCGCTGCCCCACCGTCAGCAGCATCGCGTTGAACGCGAACAAGAATCCCACCATCGCACTGATTACCGCAAACAGCTCCGTGCTCTGATTGCTCGCTTCGGCCGCCTTTGCGAACAACCTTTCGTCGTAGCTCGTCGCCTCCACGTTCAGCCCTCCCGCGGCCAACCGGACGAGCGCGCTGCGGACCTCCTCCTCCATCCCCGCTGCTGGCTCGACGAGGATCCGGCTGACGCGCCCGCTTTGGCCGGTCAGTTCCTGCGCGTAGAACAGCGGCGCCACAACGATCGGGCTGTGCGCCAACCCTCCGATCTGCTTTTCGCCCAGCTCCTCGTACAACGGCGCCTTCTCGGCTTTCCCGTACACCTTCAGCGTCACTTCGTTGCCGAACTTCTGCACGCCTAACTTCTTCCCCAGATCCGTTGGCAACACCACTGCGCCGATCCCTCCGAACGGTTCCAGTTTGGTGTTCTTCACTAGCGCACCGCCGAGCTGCCTGAGGCCTGGGTCCGCGCCCACCAGCTCGACCGACTCCTTCGTTTTCGGGCCTTCGGCGTCTGCGCTCGCTTCCAGGAGTGGCGCCGCGACCTTTACGCCTGCGGTCTTTCGAACCTTCGCCACCAATCCTGCTTCCATGCCGTGACTGTCACGCGCGACGAGCTGCAGCGTCGCCCTCCCTGTTATACCGCGCGACAGTTCCGCGACGCTGCTCTTGAGGCTTTGGCTCGCCACCTGCGATGCGAACAGCAGCGCGACGCCCGCGGCGATTCCGGCGATCGCGAACAGCTCCTGCACCCACCGTGCACGCAGGCGGATGCGATATAGGTGCACCAGATTGATGAGGGTCACGTGCCGGAACAGCCGCGCGCGTCGAGATCAGCGCGACCGTATCGATCCTGAAGACGGATAACGTCCTCGAGCTGCGGCGTCGAGACCTCAAACACGAGCGAATCCTCGAGCGCGAGGAGGCTGTGTACGACGCCTGGCTGGTTACGCCACACGCCGCCCGCGATCATCTCGCTGGACCGCATCGACTCCACGCTGCTGCCTTGCTCGATCAGCAGCCGCCCGGAGAACAGGTAGCTCGTCTCGTCCTTCTCGCGGTGATACTGGACGGAGAGCTTCTGGCCGGCGCGAATCGAGAGGATCTTCGCGGCGTAGCGCTCTGTGCACGCCCACCACAGCTCACTGCCCCACGGCTTGTGTACCTCGCGCGGCAACCCGGCTCCCGGGCCGGGGGTCTGCTCGTCCATCAGTGAGTGCCAGACGTCGCAGCGGACAGCTCAAGCTGATAGTCGGTGAGCTTCCCGTCCTTCAGCGCAAACCCCCTATCCGCGTACCCGGCAGCCAACTGATCGTGGCCCACCATCACTACTTTTTCTTTTTCGCTGGCGACTTGCGTTTTCCAGCGTCGCTGCGCTTTTTTCGCCACGTTCCATCCTCGTTGCGTGCGCGGGGTTCCTTCCCGACGTACGGTCCCTGTTTGCGCCCCGCTCTTCGATCGGTCATCTGTTCTTCGTCCTCCCTTTAGGGCGTACCACGTCGCTAGAACGTAGGTAGATTGTCGAGATTGTCCTTCTTTACGCCGTCGGCTCTCGTTTTGATGAACTTTTGGCCATCGTACGTGTAGATTTTCACTTTGGCGCCTTTTTGCCATTTGTTGTTGCTTCCAAGGGTCGCGGTGCAGTATGTGTAGCCTGCCTCGAGTTTGGAAACGACTGTGCTGCGTTTAGTCTTCGTCGGCGCTCCCGCGGTGTCCCCGTTGTCCGCGCGAACCTCGACTTCGTCTATATGCGTTTTGGCATTGTTGAAGCGCACCTTGGTGATCAGGTAGTCGGCCCATTTGTCGGTCACTGCGTCTCCCTTCCTCGTTTTTGGTTTCGCGCACGTCGTATTGATCCAAGCGGTTGGGTCTCAAGCTGTTGTGGCCGGCTCGTAGGCCTCGAGCTTTCCATCTCTGAGCGCGAGAACCCTGTCCGCGTAACCCGCCGCCAATGGGTCGTGGCTCACGAGCACCGTCGCAACGTCCTTCTCCCGGCACATCTCGCGCAGCAGCTCGAGCACTTCTTCGCTTCGCCGGGAATCCAGACTCCCGGTCGGCTCGTCCGCCAGCAGCAGACTTGGGTCAGTCGACAGTGCTCGCGCGATCATTACCCGCTGCTTCTCTCCCATCGACAGTGTCTCGGCGCGATGGCCCAGCCGGTCCCCGATGCCCAGCCTTTGCATGAGCGGTTCGGCCTGCTTCTGCGCATCCTTCCAGCGGACCGTCTTCAGAAGCTTCAGGATGGCGTTGTCGATCGCGCTCACCCCAGGCAGCAGGTCGAAGTTCTGCCTGATGAACCCGAGCTCTTCGAGCCGGAAGCGCGAGGCCTCCTTCTCACTCAGGGACGCCACGTCCCGGCCTGCGATCATAATCGTCCCGCTGGTCGGCTCCAGCAGCGTCGCCACCATCAGCAGCAGCGTCGTCTTCCCGCTCCCGCTCGGCCCGTACAACGCCACCATTTCGCCCCGCTCGACGGTGAGGTTCACGCCGTCGACGGCCCGCACGGACTCCCCGCCGGCCGCGTCGTAGTGCTTTGCGAGGTCGTGCAAGTCGAGCATCAGGCGCGCGGAGCCTCGGTCATGCCGAACTTGGCCGCCCGCCGCCGAGACCCTGGCCTGCGCCGATCGGGACCCGACCCGCCGTGGTCGGTGTCGCGTTGGTCGAGTCGGCGTTCCAGATTGGACCGAACGTCAGGCCATTCGTCATCGAGGATCGAGTAGAGCGCCGAGCTCCTCCGGCGACCGTTCGCGAGGATCCTCCAGTTGCGCAGGATTCCCTCGAAGTGGGCAGGGAGCGCCTCGAGTGCGCGCCGGGAGCGAATGTTTTCCTCGTCGGTCTCGAACTCGACGCGTATGCATGCCAGCTGTGTGAAGGCATGTTGGAGCATCAGTAGCTTCGCCTCGACGTTGGCTCCGCTGCCCCAAGCCCGGGGCGTCAACCAAGTCCATCCGATCTCGACGCTGCGAGCCTCGGGCCTCGGAGTGCAAAAGCTGGTGCTACCGATCGCTAAGCAGCTCCGGGCGTCGAGCGTCGCGAAATGAAGCGCTCGGCCGTCCTGGCTGGCCCTGACCGCTCCCTCGAACCAAGCGCGAAAGCTCGCTTCGTTCACACATGGATTGACAGGCCACCACTCCCAGATCTCCGCGTGCTGCGCCGCGGCCCACAATCCTTCCCGGTGTCGCGCCTCAAGGGGCTCGAGTACAACCAGTCGTCCTTCGAGGCGTCCCGTCAACCCGGACCACATAGCGCGTGCCCTCAGGTGTAGGTGCCGAGGGTAAGGGTGGCGGCCATGCGCCGCGCGCGGAACAGCGCGATCGCGACTGCAAGCGGCGACCCGAGCGTGCGCTTCAGGTTGCGCGTGATCGTCTGTGCCTCGGCGGTGTAGCACTGCGGCGCGGACAGGTAGTAGCTGCACATCGCGATCAGGATCACCTGGTGTACCTGCGGGCGCGCCAGCGTCTCGGTGGCGCGGCTGCCGCGCAGTCCCAGCGAGCTCAGCGCGATCGCCGCGGTCGCACGCGTCGGGTAGTAGCCGAGCAGGCTGCGCTGGCCGTGTTCTGCGTCCTCGCGGCGGTCGACGAGGCTGTCGAGCAGCGAGTGAAGCGCGCCGATCCAGGGGAAGTACGCGCGGTCGATCGCCGCGGCGTCCTCGCCGCCGGTCCGCTCCTCCGCGGCGGCGGCGATCAGCGCGTGCACGGCGAGCGAGGACCCGGCGGCGGCGGCGGTCTCCCACCACGAGACGCCGCTGCCGGGGGGTGTCACCTCGCTTGCCCAGCTTTCCAGGGCGTCATGGCCCCGGTGAGGCTCGCTGAGGTTCAGCGCTTGGAAGTCGACGATCCGGGCAGCGGCGGTGCGCGCGGTCACCGCGACCGCGTCGAACGATGGCAGGCCGCCCAGAGCATCCCGGCAGGCGTCGACGATCGCGGCGAGGTAGCCGCCGTCAGCGCGCTGCGGGTTGTGCCGGTAATAGTCCGGGTGTGTGGCCGTGCCGTGCAGCGCGATCAGCAGCGCCTGGTCGAGCTGGTCGGCGTTGTTGACGGGATCCGCGCTCGGCTGCTCGGACAGCGTGTCCAAGTAGTTGTATGCCGTCTGGTATGCAACCAGAGCACGGACCGTCCGCCGCCGGTGCACCGCCGGAGCGAGTGTGGCGAACAACGCGGCGCCCTCGATGTTGCCCTGCTTGCCCAGCGACGCGATAGCGTGGCCGCGCAACACGGGATCGGGGATCTCAGCCGCCTTGGCGCGCCAGCCGGCCAGGTCCGCGCGCACCGCGGGCAGAACGCGCAGCAGGTAGGTCGTGACCGTCTCTGCGAATGCATATGGCAGCCGCAGGCGCTGCGTCGGCGTCGCGGGCGTTTGTCTCGCGGGGGCGAGCACGAGGGTGCTCTTGGTTGGGGTCCCCGGTCCGCCTGCGGGGTGCCCGTTCTGTGCGGTGAATGACGTTGGCATCGTTCAGTGACGCCGGTGTGGCGGGCAGGGGACCGTGGTGGTGGCGGTCGCGTGACTGCCGTCTTGGAAGGCGAAGTCAGCGGCGAACGGAAAGCCGGCGCGGGGGCAGCGTTCGGGTACGGCGACCCCGCGGGGTTTGAACGCGACCAGGCGGCCATGAACGTGCTTGTAGTAGGTCAGGTGGCTGGGGCCGATCGTCGTCGTCACGTTGACGATCGAGACGTCCGGGCCGCCCGGGACGCTCGCCACGAGTGGGACGTTCGTCTGGAGCTGGGAGCCGTAGCGGCCTGAGTCAGGGAGCACTTCGCCGGAGAACGCGAGCTGCGCGTACACCGGGTACAGGCCGTTGGCGTAGAACAGCACGACCAGGTTGCCCTTCGGGGACGGTCCCGCAACCGCCTGGATTTCGGGGATCTCGTGTCCCTGCCCCGTCCCGAACGGCACTTCGACGAGCGCTGAGCCGTAGCCGAGGCGCGAGTTGGCCGGGCAGCCGGCGAGGCCGCCCGCGGCAAGCGCGGCCGGCTGACAGATCGCGAGGCCGAGCGTCGTGGAGGTGTAGTTCATCCCGGCCGGGATCCTCAGATCCAGGCCCGTGAGCGGGGGAGGGGCCGTCCCGTCGGTCGTTTCCAAATGGAACGCGAAGGCGATCGTCGTGGGGGCGCCCAGCCTGTTGGGCGAGAACGATGCGTGCAGCGACGCGAGCTCGGCGGCCGCGTGGGCGCTGGCTGGAGCGAGCGAGCACGCGAGCGCCACCGTCACGGTCGCGAGGCCGGGGAGCCTTTGCACCGGCAAACCTCAGCCGGGCGCCGTCAAGCCGACATCCGGCCGTTGACGTGCACCGTCACCGCGTCGTTTTCTCGCTTGACCGTTCCGCTGAAGCTGAGCCCCGAGCCGTGCGCGTGGCTATAGCGGCCGGTGCCCCTGGCGACGTACATGCTGCCGTTGAACGTCGCCACACCACCGGAGGGGTGGTAGCTGGCACTCGCGAAGCCGGTGAGCGACCCGCCATTCGGGTAGATGTTCACTTCGGCCGTTACGTGATTGACCGAGGTGATGTTCAGGTGAATGTAGATCGGTCCATAGACCGTCCCGGAAGCGTAGCCCTGCTCGTTGAGGGTGAACCTGTGTTTGCTCGTGAGATGCAGGTGCGCGCTGTCACTCAACGAGAAGCTGCCTGCGGCGGCGGCGCGCGACCCCGTCCCCTGGGCCGCGGGCACCCATACGGCCAGCGCCGCAGCAAGCAGGCACACGCTCCCCGCAAGCCCGACTCTGCGTTTCACACAATTGACACGCGCTCCGTTCGGCACCCGGCCATGATGGCGCTTCGGGTGACCGATTCCTAGCCAAGTCGTAGAAGGTTCTAAGGCTTGCGGAAACCGACTACTACAAGCCATATAACGTTGCACGGCGTGCCTGTTTTCGGGGGTTGAGCTGCTGGCGCGCGGCCTGCGGTTGAGCTACGCTTTCACGTCATGGGAGCGGAGAGGGTGCGCGAGCAGCAGGGCTCGATGCAGTCGCCGGTCAACTGGGCACTGCTCGGTCTGGTGATCGAGCGCCCCAGCTACGCGTACAAGCTCGCGCAGCGCTTTGACCGGACATACGAGGGGGCGCTGTCGCTGAGCAGCACCTCGCACGTGTATACGGCGTTGCGCGCCCTGCTCGACCGGGAGCTGATCGAGGAGGTCCCGGGCAGCGGGACCGGACGCCAGCCCAAGCCGTGCTACCGCGCCACAGGCCAGGGCTTGGAGCACTACCAGCGCTGGCTGGTCAGCCAGCTGCCGGAGGAGCGCCGGCGCCAGCGCCTCTTCGCGGTGGAGCTCGCGGCGCTGATGAGTGAGCCCGAGCTGGCGCGCACGGTGATCGACGGCTACGAGCAGGAGTGCCTGCGCGAGGCCGGCCAGAGCACCCTCGCCGGAGAGGCGTACGCGAACGACGCCCCCTCAGCGCTCGCGTCGCGCCTGGCGAGCGAGGAGAACCGGCTCGCCCTCGGCGCCCGGCTGGCGTGGGTGCAGTACGTGCGTGCGGAGCTTCGTAAGATCGCCGAGCGCAAGCCTGCAGGCCGATGAGCCTGCTTGCGCTCGAAGGGGTGCGCAAGAGCTACACGGGCCTCTCGCGTGAGCGGGTAGTGCTCGCAGAGACGACGCTTGAGATTGAACCGGGCGAACTTGTCGTCGTGTGGGGCTTGAAGGGCTCAGGGCGCTCGACGCTGCTGCGTATCGCCGCTGGTATCGAGGCTCCCGACTCCGGCACGGTGCGCTTTGAAGGTCGCGACCTGAGACAGCACGGCGAGGAGCTGCTCGGTGGCGGCGTCGGCTTCTGCGAGCGGACGTTTCGCTGCGCCGAAGGGCAGGGCGTGCTCGATCAGGTCATGGTCGGCCTGCTCGCCCGCGGCGTCTCGCCCCGGCAGGCGCGGACACGGGCGCAGGGCGCGCTTGAGCGCGTGGGCGCCGAGGATTACGCCGCGCAGCGCCTTGGCGCGCTCGAGGCCAGTGAGAGCGTGCGCGTCGCGATCGCGCGCACGCTGGCGCTCGAACCGGCGCTGCTCGTGATCGACGAGCCGACGCGCGGCGCCGATCTGCTCGAGCGCGATGGCATCCTTGCGCTGTTGCGCTCGCTCGCCGGCGAGGGCATCGCCGTGCTCGCCAGCACCGCGGAGTCGACCGGGCTCGCCGGCGCTGACCGTGCGCTCGTGCTGAACGAAGGAGAGCTGCGCGGCGCCCCGCCGCCCGCGCTCGCAACCGTGCTTGAGCTGCGCCGCCCGGCAGGGTGGCGGGCCACTGGGTGAGCCGCGCGCAGGAGCACCCCGGCACGCCAGGAGCACCGATGCTTGAGCTGGAGGGGGTTGTCAAGCACTACCGCGCCGGCGACGAGGAGGAGGTTCGCGCGGTCGACGGGGTGAGCCTGCGGGTGCCTCCCGGTGAGATGGTGGCGCTGCAGGGCCCAAGCGGGTCAGGCAAGACCACGCTGCTCTTGCTGATCGCAGGTCTCCTCGAGCCCGACGCCGGCCACATCCGCTTCGCCGGGCGCGAGATCTCCTCGCTGTCCGAGAATGACGCCTCGGAGTACCTGATGCGCGAGATCGGCTTCATCTACCAGAGCGTGCAGTTGATGCCGCGCACCTCGGTGCTCGAGAACGCATCGCTGAAGCTGATCCTCGGCGGGATGGGCATGCGCGATGCAAAGGCACACGCTGCGCCGTGGCTCGAGCGTCTCGGCCTGGCAGGCAGGCTCGCCTACAGCCCCGAGCAGCTCTCGGGCGGGGAGCGCCAGCGCGTCGCGATCGCGCGCGCGCTCGCGGGCGAGCCGCGGCTGATCCTCGCCGACGAGCCGACGGGCAACCTCGACAGCGCCCGCAGCGTGGAGATCGTGCGGCTGCTGCATACGATCGCCGCCGAGCGCGGCGCAGCCGTCGTGCTCGTCACGCACGACAGCGACGCCGCACTGATCGCCGACCGCCGCTACCGGATGCGCGACGGACGGCTGGAGGACGCCGAGAGCCACGGGGATCGCGCCGAGCCGGCGCGAGAGCTGCGCTCACAAAGCGCCCGGGGGTGAGCGAGAACATGCCAGCCACACAGACCCGGCGCACCCACGCCCTGATGCGGCCCTACGCGCTGATCTACCTCTATCGCCGAAGGCTGCGCGCGCACGCCATGCAGGAGCTCCTGGCTGGCGCAGGCGTGGCGATCGCGGTGGCGTTGCTGTTCGCCGCGCTGGTCGCACAGGGGAGCATCGCGGGCTCCTCTCAAGAAGTGGTCCGCTCTGTCATCGGGCCCGCGAGCCTGCAGCTGCGCGCGCGCAGCGGCGAGGGCTTCTCAGAAGCGCTGCTCGGGCGCGTCGAAGCCCTGCAGGGCGTCAAACAGGCCGCGCCGCTCTTGGAGCAGAGCGCGACCGTGATCGCCTCCGGCGGACGTCGCGTGACGGTGGCGCTCGCGGGGACCGACGCGGCGCTCGCGACGCTCGACGGGCTCGCGCGCACGCTGCCGCTGGGGGCGCTCAAACCCGGAGGCATCGGGCTGAGCCGCGACAGCGCACGGGCTCTCGGCATTTCGGGCACCGGCGCGGGCGCAGGCGTTGTGATCCTGCAGATGCGTGGCCACGCGAGCGCGCTGAAGGTCTCAGCGGTCCTCGGTCCGGAAGAGGCCGGGGCGCTGTCGCGCTCGCTCGTCGCCGTGATGCCGCTGAAGCGCATGCAGCTCCTCGCTGGGCTCCCGGGCCGCATTACGCGCATCTTCGTGCAGAGCGAGCCCGGGCAGGAGGACCTCGTGCGCTCGGAGCTACACCGAGTCGCGGGCGGGCGCCTGGACGTCGCGCCCGCCGGTCAGGACATATCCCAGCTGCAGCAGGCGCTTAGACCGAGCAATCTCGCGAGCGAGGTGTTCGCAGCGATCGGGGTGCTGCTCGGGCTGCTGCTCGCGTTCAACGCGCTGCTGCTGACCGTGCCCGAGCGCCGCCAGGCGATCGCCGACCTACGCCTGACGGGGATCAAGCGCACCGCGGTCGTGCAGATGGTGCTCTTCCAGGCGCTGTGCCTGGGCCTTGCCGCAACCGCCGTGGGCCTAGCCGTTGGCTACGCGCTGTCTCGCGGCGTCTTTCACCAGCCCACCGGCTACCTGGCTGAGGCGTTCACGCTCTCTAGTGGCACCGTCGTGGGTGTCCTGCCGCTGCTCGTCGCCTGCATCGGCGGCATCCTCGCGACCTGCCTGGCTTCAGCGGTCCCGCTCCTGGACCTCCGGCGTGGGCGGGCGCGCGACGCGGTCTACCGCGAAGCGGGCGTCCCGGGCAACGCGCTCTATCCGGGCACGCGCAGGTGGCTGTTCGCGGCCGCGATCCTGCTGATCGCGCTCGCCAGCGGGCTGTTCGCGAGCGACCCGTCGGCCGCGCTGGCCTCGTGCGCGATGCTCGCGGCGGCCACGGTTCTGGCGGTGCCGCTCACTTTCGCCGTGGTTCTTCGTGCGGGCGCCCGCCTCTCCGAGCGCTTCCAGGGCTTCACCGTCCTGCCGGTCGCGCTCGCGTCCTTGCGCGCGAGCACCCTCCGCTCGCTGGCGCTCGCCGCGACCGGAGCGGTCGCACTGTTCGGCAGCGTCGCGCTCGGCGGCTCGCGCGATGACCTCTTGCGGGGAATCGGCGTGTTCGCCAAGAGCTATGTCGCCGACGCGCAGATCTGGGTCACCAACCCCGGAGACACCGGTCAGGCCGCCGACACGTTCGACCCCGGTGCGACCCAGGCCACGATCGCGAAGCTCCCAGGGGTCGCGAGCGTGCGCACCTTCCAGGGCGGCTTTCTCACGCTCGGCCCGCGCCGCGTGTGGGTGATCGCCCGGCCCCCGGGCGCCGGGCGGCAGGTGATCTCGAGCGAGATCCTCGCCGGCAGCGCCCGGGCCGCGGTTGCTCGCCTCGGCGAAGGCGGGTCGGTGGCCATATCGCAGCAGATCGCGACCGAACAGCACACGCGTGCCGGCGGGACCATCGTCCTGCCAACCCCGACGGGCAACGTGCGCTACCGGGTCGCGGCCACGACGACGAACCTCGCGTGGCCACCTGGTGTGATCTTCATCAGCACCGCCGATTACACGCGGGCGTGGGCGAGCGGCGCGCCAACCGCGCTCGGGGTCACGCTGCGGCCCGGCTTTAACCCAGCGGCGGCGCGCACGGCGATCGCCTCGGCACTTGGGCCGGCGGGCCTGGCAACCGGGCTGGAAGTCTCGCTCGCGGGCGAACGCGCCGCGCGCATCGGCGCCCTCGCCAACGAAGGGCTCGGCCAGCTGAGCGAGATCTCCACGCTGCTGCTGCTCGCCGCCGTCGGCGCGATGGCGGCCGCGCTCCTTTCCAGCGTATGGCAACGGCGCGCCTCACTCGCGAGCCTGCGGCTGCTGGGTGTGAAGCCAGGCCGGCTGAGGCGGATCCTCGCGCTCGAAGCGGGTTTGATGCTCGCGGCGGGCTGTCTCACCGGCGCGCTCACCGGCGTGTACGGGCAGCTCGTGCTCGACTCCTACCTGCGCCACGTCACCGGCTTCCCCGTCGCCCGCGTGGCGACCGGCGCGCGCCCGCTCGAGATCTTCGCGCTCGTGCTCGCAGCCGCACTTGCGATCGTCGCAGTGCCTGGCTGGCTGGCCTCGCGCGTTCCGCCCGCCCTCGCGCTCGAGGAGCGTTAGGTGACGCCGCGCTACGTCGCGATCATCGCCGACGGCAACCGCCGCTGGGCGCGCAAGCAGAACCTCCCCGTGCAGGCTGGTCACGACGCCGCCGCGGACACCCTCAGCGCGCGGGTGCGCGACGCCGCGCGGCTCGGAGTGCACGAGCTCACCGTGTATGTGTTCTCGACCGAGAACTGGTCGCGCTCCAACGGCGAGGTCGACGCGCTGATGGCGATGCTCGCCCGGCGCCTGCAGACCGAGACCCCGCCGCTGCACGAGGAGAGCGTCAGAATGCGCTTCCTCGGCGTCCGTGAGGGCATCTCCGCCGCACTCGGCGAGCAGATGGACCGCTCGCAGTCTCTGACGGAGGGCAACGATGGCCTCACGCTGTACATCGCGCTCAACTACGGCGGCCGCACGGAGATCGAGCAGGCGGCCCGACGCTTCAAGGCGGCCACCGACGGGGACTTCGCGCGTTGCCTATACGAGCCAGACATGCACGACCCAGAAGTGATCATCCGAACCGGCGGCGAGCACCGCCTCTCGAACTTCTTGCTATGGCAGTCCGCCTATGCGGAGCTCGTGTTCCGGGACGAGCTGTGGCCCGACTTCGGAGGAGAGGCATTCGAAGAGTCCCTGGCGGAGTTCGACGCGCGCGAGCGGCGCTTCGGGGGACGCTGAGATGACCACACGCGCCCTCGGCGACTGGCGGCTCGTGGCCCAGGCGGGGCTCGCGCTCGTCCTCGCCAATGCCCGCTACTGGACGAGCGTCGCGCCGACCGTGCGCAGAGAGCTGGAGCGATGGGAGAATCACGCGCAGTCCATCGAGGAGCCGATGCTGCGCACGCTTGCCCTCTCAAAGCTGCACGACGAGGGCTTTCACGCCGCCGCCGCCGCGATGCTCGCCACCATCGCGCCGCGCAAATACCGAGGCAGCGTTGCCGAAGCGATCGTCGCGGTCGAGGTCCTGTTCGATTACCTCGATGGGCTCACCGAGCGTCCCTCGGCCGATCCACTCGGCGTCGGTGCGCGCGCGTTTGGCGCGTTGACACACGCCGTTGCCGTACCCGGGACCGTCGCGCAAGGCAGCCCCGCGCTACCGCCCGGAAGCGACGACGGCGGCTACCTCGAAACGCTCTCCCGTGCCGCCGCGCTGGCGCTCGCGCGGCTGCCCGCAGCCCCCGCAATAGCCGATGTCGCCAAGCGGACTGCTGAACGGAGCGCACAAGCCCAGATCCGGATGCACGCGAGCGCTTCGCTCGGACACGGGCAGCTGCGGGAGTGGGCCGCTGCCGAGTCCAACGGCAGTGGCTCTGACTGGCGCGGGTTCGCCGCCGGAGCCGCCTCTTCCGTGCTCGTGCTCCATGCGCTCATCGCGGCCGCGGCCGATCCCCGCACCACGGGCCGGGAGGCCGGCGAGATCGCCGCGGCGTACCTACCGGTCTGCGTGCTGCTGACGCTGCTGGACGGGCTGGTCGACTACGAGCACGATCGTGCGAGTGCGGGCTCAGACGCCGCCGGCTACGCCAGCTTGTATGACGAGCGGTCGGAGCTCCCGGACGTCCTCGGCGACGCCGCCCGGCGAGCCGCCTCGCAACTCCGCGCGCTCCGTGGTGGCGCGCATCACGCGATGATGCTCGTGGGCGTCACCGCGTATTACGCCTCCGCCCCGGGCGCCGAAGGCGATCTCGCGCGGCCGGCCATCGGACGCCTGCAAGAGGAGCTGGCGCCACTCATGGCCCCCACGCTCGCGATCATGCGCGCGTGGCGGTGGGCGAGGCGGCGCAGGAGCGGGACCGGTCGGCTCCGCCACAGCGATGACGCGCCCGGCTGGCAATCGGAGGAGAGGAGAGAGGTAGCATGAAACCCCGTCGGAGAGAGGAACTGTGGAGTCCCCAAAGTGTTCGGGGTGGTGTGGGCCAACCGCGAACGAGCCATGGCCGGCACATTCGCACGCCGCAGCCAGCGCTGCTGAGCCTCGTTGCGCTCGGCATCGTGGCCGCGGCGGTGACCGGCTCACCCGCGTGGGCGCATTCCAGCGCGCCCCGGGCCCACGCCGCGCGGATACTGCACGTCCGCGACGAAGGACGCCTGCACTACGTCAAGAGCTCCGGGGAACAGATCATCGACGAAGGGCACGCGACCGGCAGCTTCCCCGGCTGGGTGAAGGTGCGCTTCCTCTACAACGGCGAACCGAACGTCAGCGCGCGCTTTACGATCTATGGCAGCGGCGGGTCGGTCAGCGCCCGCGCAACGGCGCGGCTCTCGAGCCCCACCAGCCCGAGCCCGAGCTTCCACGGCTCGATGACGATCACCGGCGGCAGCGGCCGCTACGCGCACGTCCACGGCGGCGGCGAACTGTACGGCGTCTACTACCGCCGCAGCTACGCGCTAACCGTCCAGGCTATCGGCAAGCTCCCCTACTAGCAGCCACCGGGGCGGCGGCACCTTGCGACGACCGCTTCTGTTAGGGGTCGTGCTCACCGCGTGCGCCTGCTTTCCAGCGGGGGCACGTGCCACGGCCACGGCGAGGATGAGCGCGGCGTTCACACCCGAGCATCTCGGCGCGCCGACCACCGTCTCCTTCAGCTTTCAGATACACCAGGACGGCCAGGACCCGGCTCCGCTGACCGGCGTCGAACTGGCCTACCCTCGCGGCCTCGGGCTCGCCACGAGCGATCTCGGCATCTCCGCCTGCCAGCCGGCCCAACTCGAAGCCGGCGGCCCCAATGGCTGCCCGCCGGACTCACACATGGGTAGCGGCACCGCGCTCACCGAGATCGCGTTCGGCGCGGATCTCGTCAAAGAGACCGTCGCACTCACCCTGTTTGCCGGGCCCTCCCCGAATGGCTACCTGCACCTGCTCGTCGACGCCCGGGGCAAATTCCCAATCGAAGCCGCCATCATCATGACCGCGGAACTTCGCCCGGGCCACCTGGCGATAACCGTCCCGCCGATCCCGAGCCTCCCGGCGGCGCCATACGTAGCGCTCGCCGAAATGCACCTCACGCTCGGCGGCCACCTAACCTACTACGAAATGGTCAGAGGCCACCGCGTCGCCTACCACCCGGCCGGGGTGGGGCTCCCCACCGTATGCCCGCGAGGGGGCTTTCGCTTCGCCGCGGCCTTCCTCCTGCTCGACGGCGAACGCGCCAATTCGCGCGCCGCGGTGGCCTGCCCAAAGACGCACCGGCAGTAAGCCGGCTTCGCCGCCAGGTGCGATGCACCATTGCGGTCAGCGTGCTGGCGTGGCACTCACCGCAGCGATCACTACAGTGCCGCCCGCTGGGTTAACCTCGCTCCGCGAGGGTGGATACCTCTACCTGTGCCCCATGTGACACATTGCCTCGACCCCTGTCTTCTCACTGCCTCACGCCGAACAGGTAGAGGTGTCCACCCGGCGGTTGCTTTGGCGTCAGCCAAAGCGAAAATTCCCACGACATGTATGCCACCACGCCCCTATCCACGCCCCTATCCTCCCTTTGTCCCGCCGGTTTCGGCTTCTGGGCGGTGGCGTAAGCCTTGCGTGCGGTGCGTTCGCAGGCTTGGCGCTTTCTTCGCTTTCGGGTACTTGCGTTTGCAGGTCGCCCCGCGTCGCCAGATCGTCAGCGCGTGGTCGCGGCCTTCAGCGCAGCGATCGCGAGGGGGCGGCATTTGGCGACGGCGGCTTTGAACTGCGGCGTCTTTGTGTCCACGGGTGGCGTGTGCGGCACTGGCTTGACGCCCGGCGCAGGGAAGGCGATTCCATCTCCGCGCATGCAGGCCACGAACGCGGCGAGCGCCCGGCGGGTGCGGGCGGGAGTGACGGGTGTGCGCCTGGCGGGTGTTGGCGCTCTCGCGGAGCTCACGGCAGGATTTGTGGAGGTTCGCGGTCTCGGACGCTTCACCGTCGGGGGCGCACTCCGGATCGTCCCCGTCGCTGTGGTGATTGTCCTCGACGCAGGCTGGGCCGCTGCCGCGACGCTATGAGTTCTGCTGTTCCCAGCTCCTCCGCAGGCCGTAAACGTCAGGCAGGCCAGCGCCGCGACCACACTGGCACTGCCTGCCCGCCTCATGAGCGCGCATTGGGGGACGCGATCATTTCTTCTTCTTGTGCGCGGCGGGTTTGGGGCCGTAGCGTTTGTGGGCGGCTCGTTCGCAGGTTTCGCGTTTCCTCTTCGCCTTCGGATATTTGCGTTTGCACGTCGCCAGGGCTTTCGCGAGGTTCTGCTTCTTCGTGCAGGACTGCGATGGTGCTCCCGCAGACGAAGCGCAAGGTGGTGTGCTCGAGGGTTTGGCGGGTGCTTCTGGGCCGAGGTTCCCTGGCCCCGAGAACGTCGCGCTCGACGGGGCCCCGAAGATGCCTGGCTGGGGAGTCGGCGCGAGACGGCAGGACTCCGCGCTCGAGCACGCCGGAGGCGACGCGGGTTCGCTGATACATGGCGAGGATTCCGAGCACACGTGCGCGTCATACACGTCCACACTCGAGTCAACATCCTTCGGCACGAGCCGTTCGCCCGTCAGGAAGAACACGTCATTCCCGCTTTCCGAGGCGTCCAAGAACCCCGATTCTCCCGAGGCCCGACCTGAAGAGATTAACGCCACACACCCATTCGAGCTCGTGACGAACCCGGTCGTCGCGCTCGTGCAGCCACCGACACCCACCGGCTCGAACTCATATACATCCTCGTTCTTGTTTATGTCCTTGGGCACCAGCGCGTCACGCGAGTTGAAAAACAAACGCCCGGAATCCGACAGGTACCGGGACTGGTAATTCGCGTGGAACAATTCATACGGCGTCCATCCGGGGACATTCGCCGCGATCCAGGTCGTGCGAGGCCAAACAGCAAAGCCGATGACAACGTCTCCGCCTTCTTCGAGCGGTCCGGCTTCCGCACCTTCGGGACGCGCACCGCTCGGGTTACACGACGCGCACGCGAGACTCCCCGTCGTGCTCGATGCCGCGTGATAGAGGAAGACCTCCTCGTCGGGCTTGCCGCTCGCAGCATCGTGGTTGTCATAGCCAGTCAGCGGGCGATCCGACATGAACGCGAGCCAGCGGCCGTCGGGAGAGACACGGGCCGTCAATTTCGCGAGCCCTTGCGCGCCGCCGCTGGCCCAGTCGGGTTCGTCTGCGCCCGAGAGCGTCGTCACGAAGTTCGTCGTGCCTTCGTGGTAGACGTAAAGGTTGTCGGCGGCGCTCGCGCCACGTGCAGCTCCATCGCCCAAGACGCCGTTGGCGACGAAGTAGACCCACGAGCCGTCTTCGCTTGCGCCGATCACGGCGCCCTGCACGCCGGCCGCCTTGCCCGCGCCCGGCGCGGGTGTGAGATCGCTCAGCACGCATGCGAGCTTGCCCGCCTCTTCGCGCATCTCGCACTCGTACAGGTCCGCCAGGCCGGGAATCCTGCCCGCGTCCTTGGTCAGCCGCTGGGTGTCGGTGAAGAACACCCGTGAACCGTCGCTGGAGGCCAGCTGGAACCGTGCGTTCTGTTTACCCGGTTCGCCACACTGCCCTTCAGCCGCGCACTGCGCTTCGGGGGCGTCCAGCTGCACCGTCTGCCCGTGCGCCCCGATCGCCGTGTCGCGCATATACAGATGCGGGGCTTCTCTACCGGTCGACCACACAACGCGCGAACCGTCCGCGGAGACCGCACCTCGCACCACTTCGCCGGCGAAACCGAGCTGCGTTCCTTCCGCGGGTTCTTCCCTACCTTCCCCGTTGGCCGGGAGCAAGCTCACGAGCGCAAGCCGTTCGGTCGGAGGCTTCCCCGCGGAGAACTCATACAACTCCGATTTGCCGCCCGTGGGGCTAGCGGTCAGCGGCACACTCGCTTCGAGGATCATACTTTGAAGGTCAGGGCTCGCGCCGCGGACGCCCCCCAGGTGCCCGCCAAACGTCGTGCCTTCAGGCACGTCGGCATACCCCACAGCGCCCGTGACGAGCGGCTCAAAGCAGCTGCTCGGCTCGCTTTGACAGGTGTTGTCGTGGCGCAGATAGGGCGTCTCTTCCGTGTCCGCCGGGAACACTTCCGGCGCAAGAGACGCAAACGCGGACTCGAAGCCCTGGTTCTTGGCGACAGCGAGCGACAGATCCGAGGAGAACGCCCGATAGTCGCCGCCGTGCGAACCAGGCGCTCCTGTTGCGCCGGCGTGCGGGAGGGCGATGTCCTGCGCAGACCAGCCCCTTTCCCCGCGCTTTGAGAGGAGCTGCGCTTCCAGTATGAAGCCTTTCACTGCGGCTTCAGTTGGCAGAGTTGAGCTGTAGGAGATCGCATAGCCCGACGCCGCCGCCTCAGTGACCCCGGCAGCGACGATCGGTGCGAGACTTCCGCCGTGCTTATCGGGCGGGGAGACGAGTTCCCACTGGCGGCCATCGGGCAATTCAGCCCCCGGCGTGGTCCCCTGGGTTTCAAAGGTCTGATCGGGACCGTCGAACACGACGTGCGTCGGGGCGTGTCCAACGGTCAGCGTCGAGATCGCCACCACGCGGTAGTGGTAGACCGTGCCAGGCGCCAAAGACTGGACGTGTTCGCCAGGGACCTGCACATCGCCCTTCCCGGAGCCGAGGGATGCGGGGGCCGCGGGGGCCTGGTGTTCATAGGCCGTGCTCGTGCCGTACTGGAAGTAATAGCTCGTCGGCGCATGGTTCGGGTCGATGCTCGAGCCCAGCGTCGCCGAGGTCGAGGCGACTTCCGACACCGCGGTGCTGCGGATCCCCGGGCCAGGAGTCAGGAATTCCTTGTCATCCGAAGGCACCCCAGGGTTGGTCGCGTGCGGGTTATGCGCCCGCAGGCGAAACACGTAGGTGCTATCCGGAGCCAGCCCCTTGATCGTCGCGTGCACGGGCACTCCCGTGTTCCCTTCCGGGACGAGTTCGGGTTCGCACGCCGCAGGCGGCTGCCCAAACGCCGCCGTCGTGCCCCAGGCGAAAGTGCACCTGGTTTCGCCCTGTTCCACCGGGTTGACGACGCCATTCACGGTCGCTTCGATCCCGCCTTCGGCGTCCACGCGCACGTCGCCTTCAACGGGGGCGGTCGTCGAGACGTCCGGCGCGATGACACCCGCGCCGAACACATCGACAGCCGCTTCTCCGGTGTGTTCGTTGCGGTCGCCGACGTAGACCCTGCCGATCGCGGGGTCAGCCGCAACGCTCTCAACAGACTTGAACCGACCTTCCGGGGTTTCGGTCAGCTTCGCCACGAAACCCCCCGCCGCGTTGAACTCGTCAACCGCGTTCGCTCTTTCGTCAACGACGTAGAGATCGCCTTCGCCGTCGAGCGCCATCGCGCCAACGCCCGTAAACGGTTCCGTCGGGGGCCCAGAGATCTTGAAGGCGAACACGTAGGAGCCCGGCACGCCCGAAGGTTCAAACACATCGACCACGCATTCAGCGATACCATGCGCACACGATTCCGCATCGCCCTGCGCGACGTACACATCACCGTTCAGCTGCGAGACCGCCACGTGACCCAGTTCGACACGCAGCGCGCAGCCCGCTTCGCCTTCGGCGCATCCCACCCCGGTCGCCGGGTTCACACAACCCGACTGCCCAGCCACGCAGGGCGTTGCGGGCACCTGAATCTGGCCGATCACAGCTGCAGGTTCTTCGCCACCAGCACTCGGCGCGAACACGTCCACGAGGTTTTCGCTCGCCCTGGCTTCACCGCTGGTCGCGACGAACAGATCGTTCACTGAGCCGAGATTCGCCGACACAGCGGATCCGCGCACTTGGCCGAAGGTTTTGCTCGGCGTGTTCACACCCGTCCACGCGTGCTGAAACTTCCCATCCTGGCCGTACACCGCCAGCACGGACACGCCCCGGTTCGCTATTTCCTCGCGCGCGCCAACATACACCTCCTGTTCACCACCCGGCCGACCGACCGCGACACCCGATAACCCGAGACTGTCCACGCCGCCTTCTTCATCGAGCTGCGGCGACAAGAACGCCCCCGATTCCCCGTTGAACTCCTCCACCGTCGACGAGCTGCCGGTGCCCCGGTCCTGCGCCACCCACAAATGGCCCGAATCCACCGTCATTCCCGTCGCGTAGTGAAGCGGTCCAGTAACACACGGTGGCACAGCCTGACCGCCACAACCCGCGGGCACACCTTCACCGAGCTTTTCGGTAGGCCCCGGCAGGAATTCATGGACCACGGCAGCCGAGGCGGTTGACGGGGCAAGGACGCCCGCGGCAACGACGGCCACCGCGAAGGTACGAGAACGCGCGAGAACGTACAAGGAGAAGGTGCGAGAAGGGGCGAAGGTACGAAAACGTGGGAGCCGGGACTGCGCGAAAACTCGACGGGCAGCCGCGGTCGCCGGACGAGACGACCGCGACGCCCGCAGGAGCCGAGTTCGAGGGCCCTGCAACCCCCCGCCCACGCCGGACCCGTCCGTATCCGGAACGGACACGGACCCGACAGTTTCGAGTATCGCCGGCTTGCCGGGGCGGCGGTGACTCAAGAGGTAGAACTTTCGAAGGACGTCGTGCGCAGTCATCGGTGTGTCCTCCGGTTGGTGGTGGCTCTCTTTGCCTTCTTTGCGGTCGGCCCGTACCTTTTTCGCGCCGTCGCTTCGCACTTCTTGCGCTTGCCCGGCTTCTTGACTTTGTGGCAGACCTTCAGGGCGGCGGCGTAGAGCTGGGCTCGGGTCTTGGCCTTCGGGCACCCGGTCACGCCCACTGCGGTGTTCTGATGGATTTCGAGGCCGTTGGAGGCTTTGAAGAACGCCGGCATGACCAGCTTCTGGCCGCAGAAGTTCCTGCCGCCGTTCGGGAGGTTCGCCCCGAACTCGGAGAACGGGCCGGCCGGGAGCGTCACGTCGAAGGATTCGAACGGCACGTCCGGCGTGTTGCGGAACGTCGCCGAGGTCACACCAGTCTTGCCGTCGATGAACGTTTCGCCGACGAGTTCGATGTGGACGCCGTACCCGTCCAGCACCACGACGGCGTCCGGGAATTTCGCGCCTCCGTGGCTGACGAAGTACACAGGGCCTTCGAGCGGGACCGGCAAGACCTCGGTGTGCACGATGCCGTGACCGATGATCGAGTGGGGCGGACACGCCGCGCGATTGGTCTCGAACGTCGCCGCCAGGCACGCCTGCTGGATCGTCGTCAGACGCGCCGGAAGCTGCCTGGGGATTTCGAATTTCGCTTCGTTGAACCACGACTGCGAACCCATCGTGCCTTTCGGGTAGGCGATATGGAAGCCGACACTGGCGCCGTTCGCTTTCGAGACGACGCCAGACGTGGTCGCTGTGAACTGGGGCGTGAACTTCAGGACAGCGCAGTTCGTCGCCTGGAACGGAACCGACAGCGGCTGCAGCGCGCCTTCGTCCGATCCGATCGAGCCGGTCAGCGCCTGGGGATTGCAGTTGGTGGGGTTGAAAATGAAGTGTTCGCGGCCGATCTTCACGTTGACTCGCTTGATCTGCACCGGGATCCCGTCGATCAGATGGGGGATCGCGTGCGGACCGGACGGGTCGGTCGTGACGGTCAGACCCGCGCTCTGCGGGTTGACTTCGATCTTGGCCCGCACGACCACGCAGTCGCACGCAGGGTTCTGAGAGGGATTCGACGAGTCGCGCTCGAGGTCGAACGGCCCCGCCTTCACCGGGTTGACGATGCTCAACCCGAACGGCGCGCCCGCGTACTTTTCGGTCAGGTACACCTTGCCGCCGGTGACACTGACCGGATCCCCACCCACCCCTGCCGACACCGTTGTTTCCCCGATCAGGCTTTCGGGACCACAGGTGCCTTCGTTGGCCTGGGCTTCAGGGCACAGCTTTACGCCCGTGAGGAGGCCCTCGACGCCGAGCGGCATTTGCAGCTGCACGCTCTGCATATCCTGCTGTCCGTCTTCGCGGCCGATTGTCGTGATCAGAGGGCTGAACGACCCGGCGTTGATGTTGCTCGTGCCACCCGTCAGCGAGGGGCTGAAAGGCAGGCTCGCGCCCGGGCACGGCGTGCTGTTCGGACCCGCGTTGATGTCGAACGTCGAGGACGACGCCACCGCGCCGCTACCCGACCACGGCGTGAAGCTCGCGCTCGTCGTGTATGCGCCGCAATGCGCGGGTGTCGCCAGCGGAGCGCGTTCGCCGCCAAAGAAATGCAGTTCCGCGTCTTCGAAGGCCAGCTGCGGGCTGTTCTTGAACGTCGTCACGATCTGCCCCGATTCCGTCAAACGCGTTTCGCCCGCCAGCTTGATCACGGTCCCCGAGATCGGGTCCTTCGCGACGATATACAGAGCGATCAACGACCCGAACGGGTTCTGGTTCTGCGTCGCCAAATACACCGACCCAGTCACGAACTGCCCAGCCGGCAACAGCGGCGTCTTGATCGTGACCGTCCCGATCTTCGAGGCATTCGGACAGAAATTGATCCCCGATTCCAACGGTTCCGGAATGCTCGGCGTGAACAACGCCGTCGCATTCTTCGGTTCGCCTTCCGGATCGAATTCATGGAACCCCGTGAACCCCACGAGACTCTCACTACACGCCTGCAAACCATCACCTCCCGCTGGATTGACCGCCACACCTTCCGGCAACGCGACCGTGATGTCCTTCACTGCACTCTCCGCCAAACCTTCCGGCTGCTGGATCGACTCCTGCGGCACATGCACATCCACATTCAATCCCGTCGGGCTGCTGCCCGCGGTGCCATCTGGGGTGACCCTCACTTCGGGCGCAAACGGCAAGTGATTACACCCATCCACCAGCTCGGGCAGCGTATACGTCAACGGCGTCGCGACTTCCGCCGGTTTACCACCAGACGTCCACGCTTCACCCGTCAGCCGGGATTCGAAGTGGCCCGCACAGGTAGACGGCATGATCAGAAACGGCGGCGGATCACTCTGATTTTCCGGGTTACAGGCCGACGGGCCACTCCATTCCTGCAAACAACTCCAGCCACGCTGACGATCATGACGCGGGTCACCCGGCACCCCCCAGAACGTCAGCTTGACCGACAGCAGCCACGCCAGCTGGGTGATGTTGAACGAGCCGACATTCACCCCGTAGTCCCCGCCGGAGCGGACCGAGGTGTCCAGGAACGCAGAGACGATCCCGGCGACCCTGAAGCCGAAACGCGCCGGCTCACCCGGCCGCGGAGCCAGATTGAAGATCGGCGCAGTCACGTTCTCAAAGCCCAAAACGTCCGGTTCGTTGAACGAGACCGTCACAACCCCGACCGAGGAGGCGGCAGGGCACGCGTTCGTGATGGCCCCTTCGAGATTGACTTGGGTGGCGAACTGCGCGGCGGTGCACTGTGCAAACGGCGAGGGGTTACCGATGAGGCCAGGCGGCAATTCGTTGACGACGTTCTTCGGCAGCGCGACCGGGCGCGGCAACACTCCAACGTGCGGATTTTGTTCGGTCTGGCTGTTGAGCGTCAGGGCGCTCGTCAGCTGGAATGGGTGGGATCCCGCCTGCGTGTCGGTCGTGCCGCCCTCGTTTTCGGGAACCTGCGTCCATTCTTCAAAGCCGAAACGCAGCGGGCCGCCGACCACGATTTCGTGGCTCGCGCTGACCGGCGCCGGCGCGCCGCCCCCAGACACCGTGGCGGTGTTCTCCTCTCCGGTTTTCGCGGCGCCGCTGACCTGGACGGTGATCACGACTTCGATCTGTTCGAAGGGCGGGATGAACCCCGGTTCGCCGCTGAAGCTCTTTTCAAACGTGCACGTCAGCTTTCGAATTTCACAATTCACCGGTCCACGGCTGAACCTGCCCGTACTACCAGCGACACCCTGAATTTCGCTCGCCGTCAGACCGGCCGGCAAATGATCTTCGATCGTCACCGGCCCAGTCGTGCGAGCATTACCGAGGTTCTGGGCGGTCACCACGATTTGGTTCCGGCCTCGTGTGCCCGCCTGCGTCACGACCGCTTCGAGCTTTGGTTCGGGTTGGCCTTCGAGTTCGAGTTCCTGAGCGCCGAGAAACGACGCCAAAAAGCCATGTTCGGCCAACACGACCCCACGCGGGTGTTCTTGAGACACCCGGAGTTCGGGGAGCGTGAGCTCATAAGGGGCGAGGACGCCGAGACGTACCCCGGTTCCCCCGGCGGCAATGGGGGCCCGCGAAAGTGTGACCGTGCCGCCTGCGAGCGCTTCGATCGTCGTGCCCGCCGGAATGCCCTTGCCGGAGATCCCCTGGCCGACCTTGAACGGTTCCGCGGACACCGCTGCCACGCCGGTTACGATGGTCGAGGCGACACCAGTCAGCGCAACACCCGACGCGGTCGCCGTTGCATTGCTCGAAAGCGTGAGCTGTTCGCCTTCGATCTTCAAGACCGTGGTCCCCGCAGGGATGCCGGCCGCTTCGATCCTCTGGCCGAGGACGAACTCGCTTGCCAGTGCTGCGGGTACTTCTTCGATGGTAGGCGACCCTGCCGCCAGCTTGCCGGTTGTGGACACAGGCCCGGCTACATTGCCCGTACCCGCTGCGACTGGTCCACCGCTCACTTGCACCACCCGTTCGGGGAACGCGCTAGAGAGCGCCGCCTGCACTTCTGCGAGAGAAGCATCGAAGGGCAGGACGGTGCACGCGGTGACCGCGCTGCGTTTACCTTCGAGCAATTCCAAGATCTGCCCGAAGCATGTTTCCGGGTTACCGAGGAGAAAATCGCCTTTGGACGCGGCGACCGTCAGCTGCTGCACCTCATCGCTCCCAGGAACGCCACTGTCCAGGTTCGACGGGTGCTCGCCACTCGTCAGAGCCCACCACGGGGCCGGCGTGTTTGTTTCGGCGAAGGCGCTGCCGCTTGAGGCCAGACCGGCCAGTGCAACTGTTGCCAGCATGGAGAGAAGCGTAAGGGCGTTGCGCGAAGACCGGCCGGAGCCGCGACGCTGGGCGGCTCCGGCGTGCCGGTCCCTCCGCCACGCGCTGGAGACCACGGCTCCAATGCGGTTGTCGGGGCCGCGGCGATACAGGCTGCAGGTCGTCCCCAAGGTGGGTGAAATTCGCGCACCACTCCCGGTCGAGGGGCGGGCGGAAGTCGCACCACTACCTTTGGCGCCGAGCAGACCACGGAGCGTCGCGAACAGACCGGTCTTCGGTGTGGAAGCGGCCTTCGCGATGTGCTCTGTGGTTCTCATCTGTTCTCCTCGGTTGGGGTGCTGGCCTTGAGAAGAGAGATCGGATGTGCGTCAGCGCACAGGGATGCGACGAGCGCCGCGGCGGCAAGCACCGCGACGTGTCCTGCCCCCAGGCAGATCCTGACGTCCCTCTCTCTCCACCTCAGGGATGATGCTCCCTCGTGAGGGCCGCGGCTAGCCATGGCGTAGAAGGTTCTATGGCTTGAGGCTGCGCGGCTGGCTCTAGAGCTGTGGTCAAGGCTCGCCAAGCCGACGGGAACGTCACTGTGTTGGACCTCAGAATCGAACGCATGGCTCAGCGCGCGACATCCTTCGTACCGAGCCAGACAGCGAGCCGGCGCGCGGCGCTCGCCGCGGAACTCCGCGCCCCCACTCGCATTGGCGTCAGCTGCGCTGGGACGCGCTAGCCGAGGATGTTGACGTCGGTGCTCACGCCTCCGTTTTTGAATTCGCCAAGGGTGCCATTACCGTCAAAAATCAGCGGCCCTTCATCTTTTTTGGTTTCCTGACGGAACAACTCAAGGTGGTGAAGGACTTCTTCGCCTTCGAACTTTTCCGGATCCTGCGATTTTTCTTCGTATCCGAGGAAAGACAGCGTCTGTTCGGATCCGATTGACCTGATGCCACCGATCACGGACTTCCTGAATTCGAACGGGATGCCGAGGACTCTGCACGTCGCGATCGGTTCGGTTTCCGCTTCGAGTAGCAAGCCATACCCTTTTTCGGCTTTGTTGATGTACCCCAGCCTTCCACGCATTGGGGACGTCGTGACCGCTGGTTCTGCGGTACAGCCATGTTCACTGGGCCTCGTGAACGTCATGACAACATCGGCCACTTCGTTAGGAGACACGAACTCTCCGGTGATCGATCCCGTACCATACGCCCACCAGCCGAATTTTGCATGGAACGCAGCGCCGAGTTCACCTTTGAACGTGATTGGGAACTTAGCTTCCGGGTTGCTCGGCGAGAATTCCGGCTTGCCGCGGCTCGCGAGCGCCGCCTTGATCTGGGTAGCTGCGGTCGTCGTGAGAGCGTCGGGTTCCGGTCTCGAGACCTTGTAGGTCGACAGGCCCGCCTGTTCAAAGGCGAAGGCTTCGTTGCCGCTGCCTTCGGCTTCGAGCGTCGCTTTGGTCGCTTCGCCTTTTTCGTTTTCGTATTCGACCGGTTTCTGCACGCCGCCTTCCGCTGCGAGAGACAGCCTGAACGATTTGCCTTTCGCGTAGACCGTCGAGGCCGGGGCGAAGACGGCGCCCCTGATCTTCACCGTCTCGACTTTGGTGCCAGACGTGCAGGTGATTTCGGCGAGGTTGCCGCCCGCTTTCGACTGGAGGGCCAGCCCGACTTCCTGCTTTTTTGTGGCGTAAGCCAGTTTGCCTTCCAGTTCGGCCGTCTTGACTTCGCCTTCGGCGGCGCCCGCGCTCTTACAGGAGCCCGAGAGAATGCTCGAGCCTTTGCACGACTTGAACGTGAGCATGGCGGTAGCTGCTTTGGCGCCGGTGATTTCGCCCGTGCCGGTGTTCGTGGTGCAGGTGATCGTTCGTTTGCCTACGGTCGAGAGGACGACGGTCGGGAATTCTGTGGCGACCGGCCCCTTCAGTTCGATTTTGTTCGGGAAGGACCCTTCGAATTCGGGCAGTGCTGCGGATGCGGACGCGGATGCAGCGGCACTCAGAGCGAGCGCAGCCGCAAACCCAGCTAGCAACTTTCTGGCGGTCGATCTCATGCAGGCAACCTTTCTCGTGTCGTTCAGCGCCCCCGTGCTCCAGAGACCGGAGTTCAGCTCGGCGCTCGTGTGATTGGGGTCGCGATTCCGACAGGAGACCGAGGCCAGATCAGAACACGGCTGTGCACGCGAAAGCGGACGTTGCAGTCTCGGCGCGCCCAGTCCGCCGTCGGCGCGACAGGAGCAACCGCGCAGGGTGTGGGGGTTGCGCTAGTCGCCGGGTCCTAACTAGGCTCTTCGGTTCTGGCGAATCGCGGCGGCTAGCCCGGCGCCAGGCAGCGCACGGCCTGTGCATCGCATTCGGCGCGGAAGGTGATCCGGCATGGACGTTCGGTGGAGAGTGGTACGCTCCACCGCCTGCAAGTGCGTTCTCGCCCGCCGATCCTAGGCAGCGGCCGGCGCGCCCGACTCCTTCGCGGCTAGCTTGCTGGCAACGAACGCTCCCGCCTCGTCGCGGCCGATGAACGGCACGAGGGCGATATACACGGCGAGCGGCTGCATCCGGCGGACCTGCAGGCTCGAGCCTGAGCGCAGGCCCTGAAACCCGGCCTCGAAGATCGCCGACGCCGTCAATGCCGAGCACACGCGCGAAAGCGATCCAGCCTTGGCGCTTTGCCGGTAGCCGTCCTCCAGGAACATCGTGAACGCGAGCTGCGTGTCGTGGACCCGTCCGGCGAACCCCGGCCCTGCCGCGTAGCACTCGACAAAGCCGAGATAGGAGATCAGCGGCTCGCGCAGCAGAAACCGGGTGAAGGCCTGCGCGGCATCCCAGACGCGCTCTCTCCACTCCCTGGAGTCGAAGAACGCCGGTGCAGCTGCTGCGAGGCTCTGCTGAAAGCCGTACTCGTAGGCGGCCATGAAGGCGTCCGCCTTGCTGGCGAACTCGTTGTAGAACCCGCGGCGGGAGACACGTGCGCGCGCGACTATGTCGCTGACGGTGATCGCGCGGAAGCTGTCCTCGCGGATGCTTGCGGCAGTCGCGCGCATGATGCGCTCGCGTGAGCTCCCCGTTGGCCGCTTGCTCGGCCACGGCGAACGGACGGGCGGGTGGCTCGAGATGCCGGGCGAGAGCAGCGCGCTCCACGAGTGCTGGGAGGAGCGCCTAGCGAAGGCGCCGGCCCATTCGAGCACGGCCTGCCGTGGATCATGGGTGGCGTCGTCTTCGAGGTGCATAGCCAGGAACCGGAACACAGCGCCGACGAGCAGATCTGCGGGGAGGTCGAACACGGGCCGGTCCGAGGCCGGCGTCGAGAGCGCCGATGCGATCCTCGCGATGAGGGCGTCGCGCTCGCGCAGGCCGGCCGGGCCGGCCGCGAGGCCTTCGCGCATGAGGAACAACGCGGTTTGCGGCTCACGGATGGCTGCGTCGAGCAGTGAGGTAAGTGCGGGTGCCTCCCCAGGCTTGCTGGACCGGGCGGCGGCGAGCACGTCGCTGAGGAGCTGATCGGCGTGACGGCGGTAGGAGCCCCAGACGCAGTCCTCGATGTTGGAGAAATGCTGGTAGAAGCTCGAGCGGCTCACGCGGGAGGCGGACAGCAGGGTCTCGACGGTGAGGTTGGAGTAGCCATGACGGCTCGCGAGCGCCGGGACGGCGTCCAGCAGACGGTCTTCCGCGCTCACGTCAGCGGTGAGCTCGCGGGAACCTCGAAATCCTCACTTTCACCTGACTTACTGGACTTCGGCTTCGCTGCTGACATGTGCGCCCCCTGTTGGACTAACGGGTGTTAGGCCCCTAGACTAACAAGCGTTAGTTTGCATGTCTAGTCCATGACGACTAGTGTGAAACGTCACACTGGGGGCGGCTATGAGCGGCGAGCTTACGACCGAAGCGCGCATATTGGAGGTCGCCAGCCGGCTCTTCTACGAACGCGGCTACGAGGCGACGAGCATGCGTGATCTCGCCGAGGGCGTTGGCATCAGAGCCCCGAGCCTCTACAACCACTTCGCCGACAAGCAGGCGATCCTCGTGCGCATCTGCTTGGACACGATGCGCGAGTTCCACACCGGGGCGCTCGAGTGCCTCGCGGGCATGGACAATCCGGCCCACCGCCTGCGAGTACTGATCAACTGGCAGGTTCGGTTTGAGGCCAGCCACCCCTACACGGTGCGCGTCGCCGACGCTCAGCTAACAGCGCTCGATCCCGTCACTCGCCGCGAGGTCATCGAAGTCCGTGACGCATACGAACAGCTCCTCACCTCGATCCTCGCCGAGGGCGGCCATCAAGGCCACTGGCGCGTCGAGGATCCGCGTGTGATCTGCATGGGAATCATCGGGATGTGCAAAATCAATTCGTGGTACCGCGACGGTGCAGCGCTCACTCCCGAGCAGATCGGCGACCGGTACGCCACGCTCATCCTCGCCGCTCTCGATGCCAGCACCCGCATCTAGTGCACCCGGCCGTGTTCGGAAAGCGCCCACCGGCCGAGCCGCACCCTGTCCACCTTCTCGTTACGCAGGATCGGAAGCCTGTCCAGCACAGTGAACGACTTGGGTACCTTGTAGTTGGCCAGAGATGCTCTGCAGTAGCTCCGCAGCTGTCCAGGGGTGGGCCGCCCCGCGCCCTCGACCGGTTCTACGAAGGCGTGACCCACGCTTTGAAAGAGATCGTCGGGCACACTCACCACCACCGCACAAGCGATTTGATGATGAGACTCGAGCACCAGCTCGATCTCGCGAGGGTAGATGTTGTAGCCGCCGGACTTAAATGTCTGATCTGCTCGTCCGATGAAATCGAAGGTCCCATCCCCGCGTTCTCTCAGCAGGTCTCCAGTGCAAAACCAGCCGTCATCGCTGAACGCGCCCGCCGTTGCCTCGGGGTGATTCAAGTACCCGAGAAACGTTGTGTCGCCGCGTAACTGGAGAAACCCTTCGCCATTCTTGTGCACCGGCTCGCCCTCAGCCGTAACCAGACGGGCCATAATGCCGTCCATCGGCCTGCCGACGTTAGCTTCTTCCAACACCTCCCAAGGAGTGTCGAGGTCGGTGAGCAGCGCTGCACTCGAGACCTCGGTCATGCCATACCCGGTGAAGACGCGAACGCCGATCGCCTTCAGGGCGAGGAGCAGATCATGCGGCAGGGGGCCACCCACATAGCCGGCCACCTCAAGCGAGGAGAGGTCATAGTCTGCAAGGTAGGGTCGGCACTTGATCCACTGGGTGAGCTCGGCGAACCAGAAGGTCGCCCGCTCGCGTTCGATGCACTGCAGCGTGGCGCGCGGATCAAACCGCCGCTGCAAGATTACCGTCCCTCCCTGCAGCAGGGCGAACAGCGGTCGTCCCAGCCCGTCGACGTGATCGATCGACAGCTCGACGGTCAGACGCACCTCAGACAGCGCCAGGTGCGCGGCCCATCGCAGATGCGCGGCTACAAACCCGTGATCGCTCAGAAGCGCCCCCTTCGGCTCTCCCGCGCTGCCCGACGTGTACACGACACAGATCGGCCTGCAGGACGTGAGCAATGCGGCCGCCCGCTCCAGCTGGCGATCGTTCACGCACCCGGTTTGCAGGCCGTCGAAGAAGTCCAGCCGCGGGCGCTCGCCCTCGATCACCAATGGCGGCGCGAGCAGCTGGGGCAGCTGTCCAAGCGTCCGTAGGTCCTCGCGAAAATCCCTCTCCTCGAAGCGCTCGATCCCGAGCAGCAGCTTCGCGCCGCAATCGCGAACCACATACTCGAGCTCTGCCAGCTTGTGGCGTGGATTCAAACCCACCCACACAGCGCCGATCCGGTTCATCGCCAGAAAGGCGATCAGAAACTCCAGGCGTGGTGTCGTGAGCATCGCGATCCGGTCGCCGGGTCCGGCGCCCGCGGAGAGAAACGCTCGGGCGCACCGGTCGACCAGCCCCGCCAGCCGCCCATAGCTCAGGCGACACTCACCGTCGACCACGGCCTCGCGCTGGGGCACACGCTCGCTCCAGTAGTCCAGATAGCTCACCAGCGAGGACAGCTGCCGCTCAGGCGCCCGGAGGGGGCCGGGCACCGGTTCAGTGTCCATCGGAGCTCACCTGCGCCGGGCTGTGATGGCGTGTGAGCCTTGGCGCCGCCGCCAATAGGGCTCGTGTGTAGTCGTGAACAGGGTTCGCGAATACCTGCTCGACCGGCCCCTGCTCGACGATCTCCCCGGCGTGCATAACCGCCACGTTTTCACAGACTGCTCTGATTACGGCCAGGTCGTGGGATACAAGCACCAGCGCGATGCCCAGTTCGGAGCGAAGCCTCGCAAGGACGTTCAAGATCGCCGCCTGAACCGCAGTGTCGAGCGCCGACACAGCCTCGTCGGCGATCAGCACCATGGGCTCCACCGCCAGTGCCCGCGCTATTGCCACGCGCTGGCGCTCACCACCGGAGAGCGCGCCGGGCTTGCGGTCGAGCACCCGCTCTGGGAGGTGTACGAGCTCAACCAGCTCCCGGCAGCGATCCGCGATCAGCTCTCCTGGCGCCAGCCCGTGAAAGCGCAGCAGCTCAGCGAACACTTGGCGCGCGGTTAGCACCGGGTTAAGCGAGCTCCCGGGGTCCTGAAAGACCATCTGGACCGTTCGCGCCAGCCCGCGCGCACGCGGGTATTCGAGCGCCACGCCGTTGTAGCTTACGGTCCCCTTCTGCGCCCGCAACAGTCCGCACAGCACCTTTGCAAGCGTGGTCTTCCCAGCACCCGACTCACCCACAATCCCGAGCGCCTGTCCTCTCTCGACAGCGACGCTCGCGCCCGCGAGCGCGCGGATCGGCTGATCGCGGCGTCCACGGAGATACCCGCGTGCAACGCGGTACTCCACGACCACGTCCTGCGCCGCTAGCAGGGCGCTCACGAGGACTCCCGCTCCAGTTGATCTTGCAGCCCAGCCCAATGGATGCAGGCGCTCTGCCTCCCCGGCTGGGTGCCGTCCAGCACATATGGGGCATCCGTGCAGTCCGAGCGGGCATGAGTACACCGCGGATGAAAGCGACAGCCCGCCGGGTAAGCGCTTGGATCTGGGGGAGCACCGGGGATCTCGAGCAGCTGGCGCTTGCGGTCCACCAGCGGCAGGCATGCAAGCAGGCGAGCCGTGTATGGATGCTGAGGAGCGTTCAGCAGCTGATCGGTCGGCCCAGACTCGACGACCCGGCCCGCGTACATCACCGCCAATCTCTGTGACACGCGAGCGGTCACAGCGAGGTCATGCGTGACAAAAACGATCGCGAGATCACGCTGCACTCTCAGCCGGTCGAGGAGCTCGAGGATCCGCTCCTGCACCGTCACGTCGAGCGCCGTCGTAGGCTCGTCGCACAGCAGCACCGAGGGTTCCGCCGCCAGCGCCATGGCGATCGCCACTCTTTGACGCTGACCGCCTGATAGCTCGTGTGGCCAGGAGCGAGCTCTGCGCTCGGGGTCGGTGATGCCTGCCTCCCGCATGAGTCCGATCACCTTGCGCTCGGCGCCCCTGCCCTTCAGGCCTCTGCTGCGCAGCCCCTCCTTGATCAGCTCGCCCACGCGCATCAACGGGTTCAATGCCGCGGTTGGCTCTTGGAAGACCATGCCGATCTCCCTGCCACGCGTGCGTGAGGCACGGTAGGGGGCCCCCGAGAGGCGCAGCTCGCCGCCTACGGCTCGCACTCCCGGCGGCAGCAAGCCGATCGCCGCTCTCAGCGTCAGGCTCTTGCCCGCCCCAGATTCGCCCACGAGGCCGAGGCATTCTCCCCGGTGAACCTCGAGCGATACGCCGTCAACCACCATCGCTGGGGCGCCGCTCCCACGGACCTCGACATGGAGATCGTCGATCTGAAGGACGGCTCCGCTCACCGTCTGTACCGATCGGCCAGCCCATCGCCAACCATCGAGAAGCCGATCCCCGCGAGCACGATCGTCAAGCCCGGTGGGAGAATCAGCCACGGGCGCACGCGCAGGAACGGCTCGGCTTCAGCGATCATCACGCCCCACTCAGCCGTCGGCGGTGGAACACCCACGCCCAGGAACGAAAGTGAGCTCAGGGCGAGGATCAGGATGACCACGTCGGACATCATGTACACCAGCGGTTGCGCGAGTACGTTGGGCAATATGTGTCTGGGCAAGATCCTTCGCGCCGGCAGGCCGCCGGCGCGCGCCGCTGCGATGTAGTCTCGGCCCTTCACCTGTAACACTTCGGCTCGCACTAGGCGGGCGTAGATCACCCAGTCCACCAGCGCAGTCGCGATGATGATCGAGCGAGCGCCAGGCCCAAGCGCCGCGACCAGCGCGAGCACCAGTACGTAGACAGGGAACGCGAGCACCAGGTCGGCGGTGCGCATCACGGCGCTCTGCACGAAGCGGCCGTACCAGCCGGCAAGCAAGCCGAGGCATGTCCCGAGCAGCGCGGGGATCGCCACGGCGATCAAGGCCACAGGGAGATCGACACGTGCCCCGTAGAACAACCTGGAGAGGACATCCCGGCCGGCCGCGTCGGTTCCGAGCAGGTGTGCCGGGCTCGGGCCGGCCAGCCGGTTTAGGAGATTCTGGGAGTTCGGCCCGTACGGAGCCAGCAGTGGCGCGAAGACTGCTACCAGCACGAAGATTGCAACAACGCCCACGCCGACTCTCAGCTTTGTCATCTGACTTGGACTCGGGGGTCAAGAAGTGCATACAGAACATCTACGGCCAGATTCACGAGGATCACAAGCAGCGCCGCCAGCAACGTGATCCCCTGCACGACAGCGTAGTCGCGCTCGGATACCGCCTGCACCATCGCCTGGCCGAGTCCCGGTAGGGCGAAGGCGCTCTCCACGACGACCTCGCCGAACAGCAGCGCTCCGAGTTGCGCGGCGAGCAGCGTAAGCGAGGAGACCATCGCGTTTGGAAGCGCGTGCCGTAGTAGCACTCTGCGCTCGTTGAGTCCCATCGCACGCGCCGCCGCGACGAAATCGGAGTTCAGGGCTCTGATCAACGCCACACGCAGAGCGCGGATCTGGATAGGGGCGATCGCGAGCGCCAGCGCAAGCGCCGGAAGCACGATTGAATGAAGGTGCTGGGCGAGTCCTTCACCGAAGCCCGCGACTGGGAACCAGCCAGTGGGCAGCGCCACGTAGCTGACGAGCATCAGACCGAGCCAGAACGTCGGGATCGACAGAGCCAGGACACTGACGCCGCGAATGCCGTGATCGAGGGGACGATCCCGGCGTCGTGCGGACAGGATTGCCAGCGGCAGCGCGAGCAGCAGCGCGAACAGCAGCGCGAAGAACAGCAGCCAAGCCGTCACTCCCACTCGCTCGCCGATCAGCGTCGTCACCGGCTCCTGAGCCTTGACCGAGTTACCGAGGTTGCCCTGTATCGCATGCGAGGCGTAGTCGACATAGCCCGAGAGCAGCGGTTTGTCCACGCCCAGTTCCTGGTCCAGGCGCGCTGCTCTGGCCGGTGTGGCGCCCAGCCCGAGCAGGGCTCTTGCGGGGTCACCCGGGACGACCCGTACCAGCGCTGCGACGACGAACAGCACCACCGCCAGCAGGGGCACGATCTGCAGAGCGCGTCGCACGAGGAAGCCAAATCGGTGCATCCCCGGCGGTCCTCCCAACCGGCGGCCTGGAGGGCTATCCGGCCAGCTGAAGGTCTTCCAGGCGATAGGTTCCGAAGGGCATTACCTGCAGACCGCGCAGCTGCTTGCTGACGCCAAAGAACACATCGGGGTTGCCAATCGGTACCGCGACCCAGTTGGCGTGAGCCCACCTTTCGAACGCGATCCCCGCCACCTTGCGCTGCTGGACGGTGCTGGCTCTCGAGAATTCCGCCAGATAGCCGTTCACCGCCTTGGCGTTCCAATGCGCCGCGGGTGTAAGAAGGGTGTCGTACGTCGTCAGCGGCTCACCGGCGCTCGGCAGATACGCCGTCTGCGGCGTCAAGAAGATGCTGAAGTCACCAGCGAGGACCTGTGTCACTGCAGTCCCGTAGTCGCGAACCTCGACCGTGACGTGAAAGCCGGCCTGCTCGAGCTCCTGCTGGATGACGTCGACCAGCGTCGAGTCGATCCCGCGCTCATAGCTCGTGAGAAGCGTGATCGGGGGGTTCGTGCCGTGCAGCAGCGCCTTGGCCTTCACGGGGTCGTATTGCCAGCGTTCCGACCCGCCCAGTACGCCGTGCGATTCGGGAAGCCCCGGCGGGATGAAGCCGCGGGTTTCCACACCCGCACCTCCCCAGACTGTCTTCAGCAGCAACGGGCGGTCGATCGCCCACCCGACCGCCTCACGGGCGGTCGGGTTGCTGAACGGGGCGTGGGCGTTGTTCGTCATCAGCAGAATCAAGCTCGCCCGCGGCTCGTTCTTCACCAGCTCGCCTGACGGCAGCGCCGGGAGCTCCTCGTCGGGGACGTATTCGTCGAGCTGCACATCGCCGGCCTGCAGCGCATCCAGGCGAGCGTTCTCTTCGGGAATGATCTGGAAGACGATTTCGTTGACGTATGGACGTTCGCTGTCCCAGTAGTGGGGGTTGCGCTTGAGCACCATCTTGTTGCCGGGCTCCCAGGAGGACAGTACGAACGCCCCCGAGCTGACCGGATGCTTGAAGAACGTTGCCGGGGTGTGTCCTTCGAGGTTACGCGGCACGACGAACGCGTAGGACAGGATTGGCAGGACGAGATTTGAGTATCGTGAGAGCTTGATGACGATCTGGTGCGCGTTTGGCGCGCTGACCGAGCTGATCGCCGCGAACATCGGCGCGTAGACTTCTCCCTTCGCGGCGCGCTCGATCGAATACACGATGTCCGCGGTCGTTACCGGCGTCCCGTTTGAGAATCTCAGGCCTTCGCGCAGGTCGAACGTGTACGTCAACGCCTTCTGGTCAAAGGTCCACGAGGAGGCCAAGTCCCCTTCGATGCTCTTCCCGTCCGGGGTTATGCGAACCAGTCCCGCATACAGGCCGGTCTGGGTTGTGTAGTCCTCCCCGATCGTCAGAGCCTGGGGATCGAGACTTACCGAGTCAGAGGAGCGCGCGACGGCTATCACCCCGGTTCGCGGAGCGCCGGCGAGAGCAGGTGGCGTGGCATTGAGGGCAACTGACCCGGTGCTGTTGGAGCTTGACCCACCGCACCCGCCGAGCAGTGCGGTCAGGGCGAGGAGCCCAAGGGAAAGCAGTCTCCTCAGCTTCATCGCTGCGTTTGAGGACGTTGCGGCTCGTCCTATGGAGGCCCGAACCCGAACTATGCCCTCGCCGGTCGCAACCACGCTCACGACATGCTCGTGGGAGCCCCAGGACTAAACAAGTCAAGGAATGCAACCTTCTATAGGTTGGCTTGGCAGGCAAGGCAAGCGGAAACGCCGCAAACTGTGGATCGCCGCGTTGCGGTACGTCTAGCCTCCTACGCGCCTGGGCGGCGTTACGGCAAGCCCCGTGGCCCATCTACCCTTTGATTATCGACGCCCTCCTCGCATCCGAGTCATCCCTGATCGACCTCGTTGAGGCCGTCCGAACGCTTCCGTACGGGCGTCCGAGCGACCGGACGGTGGAGGGGATGCTGCGCGAGCGCCGCGGAACGTGCTCGACCAAGCATCTGTTCCTTGCGCAGGCTCTGTCCGAGCGGTTCCCCGAGACCGAGCCAGAAATCGTGCACCGCGTCTATCGGCTGACGCGCGGGCGTGCCGCGCAGCTGTTCGGCCCGACAGTCGCCCAGGTCGTCCCCGCCGGCGGGGTGAATGACGTCCACCGTTTCTTGAGGATCACGCTGGACGGCCAGCGCGTCATCCTCGACGTCACCTTCGCCGGCGAACCCTGGGACGGCTGCTCCTCCCTCCCGCTCGCCTGCGGCAGCGGCTGCGATTACCCGGTTAGCGACAACCCGGACGCTGAGAAGCGCACCCTCGAGGAACAGTTTTGCGATCCCGCCATCCGGGAGCCGCTCATCGCGGCTCTCGCGGGTAGACAGCGGATCATGCCCAGCATTCACGAGTCCACGTAGCGCCTGTGATGCCCCTCTCGACGCCGACCTGCGGCTGCGCCAAGGCTGGTTGACCTTCAGTCGATGGAGCTGCCAGAGGGGGCTGTTCTGGTAGGGGGCAGTTTCGCCTTACGCTCCTATCTAGAGCAGCTCGAGATCGCCGTGAGATAGCTCCCATGAGGTGCGCCGAGCCGGGTCGGGAGTCAGACTGTGCTTGAGCGGTAGGGTCATGAGGGTCGTCACGCCGCGAGTTTGCAGGAAGCCGAAGGAGGCCGCGTGACGGCGGGACGAGAAGCTCGCGCGGATGAAGTCCGTCGCAGCGGCGTTTGCAACAAGACGAAGCAGATGCCGCACCGTCCGGCGGGCGCCGTGTTCGACCAGCAGCTCGCAAACGTCCGCGACCCACAACGGGCCGTGACAGCGCGCCCGGAAGATCGCCATGCCCGCACCAGGCGAGCCCGGGCCGATCGCGATCGCCCTGTACTCGTCGAAATGCCCATACCGCCAACGCAGGTAGTCGAGATCCTTCACGGTGGCCATGCGGTCGCCGCGCCAGGTTTTCCGTGCCAGGAGCAGCGACGCGGCTGCGCCATCGCGGAGAGCCTCAGCGGCGGCCGCGGCTTCGACCCGCAGGTCCTCGGGCGCCTTTGACCGTCGAGCACCAGCGCGGCGGACGGTGCGTAGGAGTGCCTCGCGCGGTTGCACGAACCGCGGCACGTTGCCGATCGGGCGCATTCCGGCTTTGTGGGCGCCTGGACGGTTTTGCTTGTTCGGATTGCTCCACATGAAGGCGGCGTCGTCGGGAAATGTGGCGGCGGCCCGCATTGCCATCGAGATCCCACGGCGCCGATACGACGGGTGAACCGCCAGATCGACGCCGCGCATCGTTTTGAGGAGGCGTCCGCTCACGCCCAGGCGCCAGGGCATGTATGCGTGACAGCCGATGACCGCACCATCGGCGTCCGCGACGATCAGCGTCGACGGGCCGAATGGGCCCGCCACGTGCTTCCAGCGAAAGAACTCGCTCGGTGAAGCGCTCTGGATATCGCCAGGCCACTGCCCGAAGGTCGCCTCCAGGACCTCGAGCACCTGCGGCTCGTCCTTGGGCTCGAAGGGTGGCTCGGCTGTGACGCCGGCTGAGTGAGCCGGTGGACGACCTTGATTCCTGCCTCACCCCGCCGGAACTGTTCCTCTTGCGTTTTACTTTTCCGTTTTGCGTGTTCAAAGGTCTCGGCATCCAGACATACCACCCGCTGGTCTGGCAGATCAGCCCCGTCTCCTCGAGCAGCGGTACGAAATGTCCCGGCTGCGCGACGCCGCCATGCTGAACAGCCGCGGTGCACGCGACGCGTCGCAAAAGACGGCGGCGCCAAGACATTTCTCGAGCAACTCCCGCTGTGTGAATGATCCGCCTCGTTGTGGAGTGATCAGCGATCAATCCCGAGGTCGACCTCATGTGGGTCGACTTCGCGGTCGTCGCGGGTCGCGGTGCGCTCATGGGTGACGGTGTCGATGGCGCGCTCGAGGCGATCGTGCTCCGCCCGGGTTTCGGCCGGGTCGGTGACCTCGCGCCCGGCGAGATCTCGCTGTTCGGACACCGCGTCAAGCTCCCGGCTGGCGGTTCGCAGGGCGCTACTCAGGTTGGCCCGCTCGACTGCCGCGGGATCGTCCTCGCGACCGAATCGGCGTCGGGGCTCAGGCAGCTCGGCCAGGCGTTCACTCAGTCCTACGCGCTGGGCTTCAAGAGTGACCGCGCGTGCGTCGAGGTGCTCGATCCGCTGGAGCTGGCGCATGGGCAGAGCGGCGAGTTGTTGCCGGAGTGACGCGATCGCGTCGGGTAGCTGCTCAATCGCCAGCTCCTCGTCGTCGCGCTCGAGCATGTGCCGCTGCACACGCGCGAGGAGCTCCCGCCGCGCCGCCTTGGGAGCATGGTCCGTGGGTGCGAACTCGCTTCGCTCCCGAGAGAACTCGCGGTCGTAGAGGAGCAGCCGCGTCTTACCTCGGGCACGGGAGAGAGCCGTGTAGCTCCAGCCGGCGGTGAGGTCGCGGGGCGAGGCGAGGACGAACGCGGCCTCGATCGTCGCACCCTGCATCCCGTGAGCGGTCAACGCGTAGGCGTGCTCGAGATGCTCTGCGACGTAGGAGGCCGGCAGCTCGCGGACGACGCCAGCATCGGCTTCGATCGTGACGTGGTGATCGTCGAGGCCGGTAACCGTGCCACGCGTGCCGTTGTCGACGTCGAGGCGCCGGTCGTTGTGGCGAGCGATCACGCGGTCGCCGACGGCCACAGGAAGGCCGTTGTAGATGCGCTCCTCGCCCAACCCGCCGTGGCTTGCCAACATCTCGCGAGCGCCATCGTTCAACGCGGCGCGCGTGTCGTTATCCCTCGCGATCATCACCGTGCGCGCTGGCCCGACCGTCGCCGCCGTTCGCGCCCACTCGGCGAGCGCCTGTTCGGACGCACGGGCTGGGTCCTCGAACGTCTCGATCCGCCCCGCCGTGTCGGCCCACCGCAGATAGACGCCCGGCAAGTGGCCGTGCAGTGCGCCGAGCGCACGCCGCTCGGCGGGGTCGCGCTGGCGCATCACCTCTGTGAGTCGCAGCACGCCTATCCCACGACCGACACCGCCGAGCCAGCCGCCGGCCTGCACCGAAGAGAGCTGTCCGGGGTCGCCGATCGCGATCACCTTGGCACCAGCGTGCCCGGCCGCCTCGAGTAGGCGCGCCGTGGGTCGCGTCGCGGCCATTCCCGCCTCGTCGAGGATCACGACGCACCGCTCTGGCAGCTCGTCGCCCAGCTGCTCGTGGTCGATCAGCAGCCGGTCGAGCGTCCGCGCGGGGATCCCGGCCTGCTCGGTCAGCTCGCGCGCCGCGCGGCCAGTGGGAGCGACGCCGAGCACCTGATAGCCAGCGCTCTCATACACGGCGCGCAGCACGCCCGCCATATATGTCTTGCCCGTCCCAGCGAGCGCCTGGATCACCGTCACGCCATGCCCCGTGCTCACGGCCTCGCGCGCCGCTGCATCCTGCTCGGCCGTGACCGGCAGGCCGGCCGCGGCGAGCGCGCGCTCGGCGACAGCGCGTTCGACCAAGCCGGTGCGCTCGCCGGCGCGGCCGAGCGCGGCCGCGATCAGCCGCCGCTCGCAGGCCACGAGCCCGGTCGTCGTCAGCGCCCCGTGCGCGGTCGCGAGCACGTCGCCGCGCTCGGCGAAACGGCTCGCCTGCTCGCGCACGTCATCGACGAAGGCGCCCCCCCGCGCGGCGGCGGCGAACTCCTGCAGTACTGGCCGCTGATCGAACGTGTTGTTTCGTGCGGTGAGACCCTCGGCGCTGGCCAGGTGATCGCCGAGGATCCGCTCATCCGCTGAGTCGCGTTCGCGCTCTCCGCGCCCCAAGCGCTGCCGACCGGCCTCGACCAGCTCGGTCACCTCCGAGAGGCCGAGCCCGAGCTCACCCGCGCGGGCGCGCACCTCCTCGCGCCAGGTGTGCGTCTCGATCCCGTACTCCTTGCGGTCGCGCGTCGCGAGCGCCGCGCTCTCCGCGGCGGCCTTCGAGCTCAGTGTGATGCCACCGGCCTGCGCCTCGCGCAGCATCTCATGGCGACGTTTCGAGAAATGAGCGATCACTGCCGCAGGCACAGCGCGGAGCTCCGCGGCGCCCTTGTGTACCCCTCCCCACTCCAGACCCAGCCGTTCGGTGACGAGCGCGCGGAGGTGCGCCTGGTAGAGATACCCGGCTGTCTTGGCAGCGCGGAAGAGCGCCGTGCCGTGCAGCGCCGTGAAGCGTCCGTCGCTTCCCCGGGCGAGGTTCGCGGCAACCACGTGCGTGTGCAGCTGTGGGTCAAGCGCCCGACTCAAACGATGCCGGTAAGCGGCCGCTATCAGGCCCCCAGCACGCTCGACGCGCTCTCCCCCGTGGCCACGCCGAACGGACACCGACGTGTCCTCCAGATACCCCAACGCGGCCCTGACCGCCTCCTCGTGGCACGCAACGAGCCTGCCTGAGACATCCTCCGGCGCGACGGCAAACAGAACGCTGACGGACTTCGGAGCGGAGAAGGTGAGGTCGAGTGCGGCGATCTTCGGGTCCTGCTCTGAGGCGCGCAGGCGGAGGCCCGGATCGCGAGGATCGAGCCCCGCGACCAGCGCGCCGAATTGCTGGGGCTGTACCCGGCCGGTGAGGCCGAGGGCACCCGCGCCGGCGCCGGTCCAGACGCCCGGCGCCTCGCCGCGGCCCGAGTAGTAGTCATCGCCGCCACCGGCTACCTGCTGCTCGTAGTAGCGGTGCTGGCCGAGGGCGATCTTGCCGATCGAGAGCATCCTGTCCGCCAAAGTAGCAAAGACAGCATCCTTCAGGTGCAACTGTGTGCTGCGAAGCGGAGCGCAGCGAGGCTGAGCGGCAGGGACGCCTTTGTTGTTGGCCTGGATGGCCGGGTGGGGCAGGGATGCTGGGGGGCTGCTGGATGAGCTCTGGGCGTGTGGAGGTAGCTCGGAGCTCGGGCTGGAGCTCTGGGCTAGCGGCGGAGCAGGCGGGTGAAGAGCTTGGCCGAGACTGGCGAGGGCCAGCGGCCGCGCCGGTGGGCGTACCAGAGCGTGCCGGCTGCCCAAGCGACCGTGCCGAGGACGGCGAAGGCGAGGCAGTAGGCGTAGCCGCCCTGGCTGCCGCACGCCCACGCGAGGAACCATGAGCACCAGCCGGTCAGGCGCGTGAGGGTCGGGCCGAAGCGCCAGGCGAGCCAGGCGAGGGTGGCGAGGAGACCGAGGACGGAGATGGCGGTGGAGATGCTGCGTGGTGTAGCAGGGGGTTGGGATGGGAGGCTCGGACAAGGGATCGAAGCTGGGGTCTGTGGCCTTCTTGCGCGTGCGATAGAGATGCGGCCGCTACTGTGGGCGAATGCCCGGCTTCGCTGAGCTTCGGCCTCAGATGCAACGCGCCGAGCCGCCGTGCGTCCCGTCATCCCCTGTACGGGCTGTGAACTCGCCGCCGCCCTCCTGACGCCAGCTTCGACGGGAGGGAGTGCCGGCCGAGTTCGTTCGCGGCCACTACCTTGCCCCCGGGGAAGACAGGGATGCGAAGCACCTGCACGCCTGGGGTCGAGGCGGATGGTGTCGTGCTAGACCCAACCCGCGACCAGTACGGAGAGGACCCCTTCAGCGAGACCCACCAGCGCGAGTACATCCGTGACGCTTCCGACCCTCCAGTCGATCTCGACGGACACATCTACGGGATGCTCAACATGCAGCTGCCTTGGAAGGAGTCAGCCGTCCGTGCTTTGGTCGAGCAGTACGACCTCGACATTTCCCAGCTAGAGGTAGCCTCAGCCTGATCGGCCTGGCAACGACGATTTAGAAGCGTGCCTGGCACCCGCGGACCTGACCCTCGGCGCCTCGGGCGTCTAGGTCGGGAACAGCCTCAGATCTTCGCGACTCGACGAGCGTCTGGACCTCTTAGGGCTTCAGAGGGCAGCCCCACACGAGCAGGGTCGGCCACACGGGACCGATCAGGCCACGGCGCTGACCAGCTCGACGCTCGTGAAGCGTCCGATCGAGCCGGCGATATACGCCGCCTCGGGCTCGATGGAGAGCCAGCGCCGCTCCAGCCCCTCGGCCGTGGCTCCGGTGGTGTTGCTGCCAGCGAACGGGTCGAGCACGAGGTCGCCCTCGTCGGTGAGGAAACGCACGAAGAAAAAATGCCGGATGGGACGGGCAGCCATCGGTGGTCTTAGCCGGCAGCAATTGCGATGCGCTCCTCGCGCGCAGACACGATCGCGGCGATGCGGTCTGCGGCCTCGGTAGGTGCTTCGTGCTCCCAAACTCGCTCGACCTGCCATCCCGCGGCGAGCAGCTTCTCGGTGGTCTCAACGTCGCGCTTGTGGTTCGCGGCAATCTTGTCGGCCCACCACTTCGTGTTCGACTTCGTCGGACGCGCGTGCTCCGGGCACCCGTGCCAGAAGCAACCGTGCACGAAGACCGCGAGGTTGACGCGAGGGAAGACGACGTCGGCCTTGCAGCGGACTCCTGCGAGGGGGGCGTGGTCCACGCGGTAGCGGAGCCCGCGCTTGGTAAGGGCTTTCCTGAGGAGGACCTCGGGCTTGGTGTCGCGGCGTGCCTGACCTTTCATCCGTTTCTGGGTCCGCTTGTCGCTCGCGGGGGGGGCTGGGAGAGCAGTCGCGGGTCGGATCGGTTTGGGCGCGGGGTGCAGCTCCGCGGCCACATGGGGAGCGAGGACGGCGTCAGCGATGGCCGACGCGAGCACGTGCGCGAGCAGCGGCGGGACCGCGTTGCCGATCTGGCGGCAGACGGAGGACCTGCCGCCAGTGAACTCGTAACGATCGGGGAAGGTCTGCAGGCGGGCGGCCTCGCGTGCGGTCAAGGCCCGATCGTGGTAGGGATGGGTGAAGCAGCCGGTAGTGACGTTGTCGAACTGGGTGGTGACCGTGTAGGCGGGAAGGTCTGGGGCGAGACGACCGAAGAGGTTCGTGCTGTCCGTGCGGCGCATCCCGCGGTAGCGGTCGGGCAAGAGGTGGCGTGGGATGTCTCTCCACGTCCCGCCCTGTGGCACGTGCCGGATTAGTTCGAGGTGGTCTGTGGAGATCAGGAATGGTGTGTGGCCGGTGATGACCCCGGTTCGGCGCCCGCCCCTCATCCGGCGAGCGAAGGGACTCAGCCGGCCCGGGTCGGGTACCGCGGTGACGTTGCCGGTGCTCGTGACGTCGGGTAGATCGCCGATCGCCTCCCAGGAGCGGATATGCCGCAACAGGCCACGTTCGCGCCGGCGCTTCTCCCACAGCTCGAGGTAGTCTCGGCGCCAGCCGCCGAGGTGCGTTGGCGCGGGGAACTCGAAGGGCACGTCGCCGAGTAATCCGACGACGAACAATCGCCGCCGGCGTTGCGGTACGCCGTAGTCGGCGGCTAGCAGTATCTGCTTGGAGACGGCGTACCCGAGACTACGGAACTCCTCGAGCACGGTCCCGCCGAACTCGCCCTTCTTCCAGTACATCATCCCAGGCACGTTCTCTAGGAGGAAGGCCTTCGGCTCCAAATGTTCGACGAGCGCAAGCATCTGCCGCCACAAGTCGTTTCGAGGATCACCCTTACGCACCCACCCGTTCTTCCTGCCGGCAGTGCTGAATGTCTGACAGCTCGGGCCGCCGACGATTACGTCTACTCGTCCTCCTGCCAGTTCGCCGATCTGCTTGGGGGTGCGGTCGGTGATCGAGACGCACTCGACCGGCACGTCCTTCTGGTTGTGGCGATAGGTCGCGACCGCGTCTGGGTCGTGGTCTAAGGCGTAGCCGATCTCGTATCTAGCGCTCCGGAACCCCGCGCTTAGACCGCCCGCCCCGCAGAACAAGTCGATGGCGCGCAGCGGTCCACGAGCATCCCGGACAGGCATGCTACGAGAGGATACGGGCGCATCCGGCCAGTATCCGTGCGCCGCCATCGTACCCGCGCGTCCGGCTGAGTTCTGAAGCCCGGGCCGTGCGCAGCTTGGACAGGCAGACGGCTGCCCGTCAGACCCCGAGCCGCTTCCGCCCGGCGAGCAGTTCGTCCAGCAGGACGTCACGCGTGGGCCGGTAGGGCTCGGGGTCTCCGAGCAGGTCCGCCTGGAGGTCGACCTTGCTCAGGATCCGCTTGTATTCGGCCTCCTCGACGGAGTCGCGGCACAGCAGCACGAGATACTCGACGTCGCTCTCTTGACCCCGCCGGTGGATGCGGTCGAGGCTCTGCATGAAATGCGCCGCCTGGTTGGAGAAGGACTCGTAGATCGCCAAAGCGGCGCGGTGCAGGGTCAGGCCAGCGCCGGCGGCCGCCGGATTGCCGAGGAATACGAAGGTCTCGTCGTCCTCTTGGAAGCGGCGGACGGCATCGCGGCGCTCCCCGACGTCGGGGATGGAGCCGTCGATGCGGGCTATGCCGAAACGCGCGTAGCGCTCGGCAAGGATGTCGAGCGTCGCTCGGTAGAACGACCACAGGACGAGCTTCTCGCCGGCGCCGACCTGTTGCTCGAGGAGGCCGTCGAGGGCGAGGATCTTGCCTGGGAGCTCACGATAACCCGCGACGACGCCTGAAGGATGGGAGCACAGTCGCAGCAGAGCGCTGCGGCGCTCGGCGAAGGACAGCTGTTCACGTCGGTAAGTTTCGTCGTCGGTGCGCTCGAGGTCGAGGATCAGTCCGTCCAGGGCGCGGGCGTATAGCCTTTGCTGCTCTGGTGCGAACTCGACCGTTACCTCGGAGAATCGGCGGTCTGGCAGCCCCGGGAGCACCTCCTGCTTGAGGTTGCGGGTGAATAGACCGCGACCGCCAAGCGCCTCGCGGATCGCGCCGCGGTCGTGCTCGGGATCGTCGTTCAGGGTCAGGCCGTCGAAAGTCATCCCGAAGTCCACGAGGCTGACTTGGGCGACGATGTCTCTTGGCGCGTTCGGAGCCGGGGTGCCGCATAGGACGAAGCAGTGGCTGCAGCGCTCGCGCAGATCGGCGACCGCGGCGGTCCGCGCCGCGTCGGGATTCTTGACGTTGAACGACTCATCGACGGCCATGAGCACCCGGGAACGGTCGGTGAGAAGTAGCAGGTCGTGATGCATCGTGACGGTCGCCTCGTAGTTGACGACCACCACGTCCGCGCCGGCGCCGAGCGCCTCGGCGCGCTGCTTGCGCGAACCGTCGACTACGGAGACCCGGTAGAGGTCACCGCAGAAGCGAGAGAACTCCTGGGCCCACTCGCCGACCATCGACTTCGGCGCGACGACGAGCAACGTGTCGACTTCGTTGCGCTCAGCCAGCAGGTCGAAGGCGGCGATCACGGTCGGCGTCTTACCGGTGCCTTGCTCGTCGAAGATGCAGGCTCCCCAGCTGCTGGGGATCGTCATCAGGGCCACGTTGCGTACCTGGTGGTCATCGAGCATCCCGACGAGTGGGCGGTCCCCCAGTCGCTGCCGCAAGTCCCGCGACGAGGTCTCGCGGATCGTCTTGGCCGCGGTGCCGACCTCGCGGACACGTTCGCGTACGCGGCGACGGTTGCCGAGTGCTCGGGCTGCATCGGGAGCCCATCGCAGCGCATCGAAGGGGAGCAGCTCTTCCGCTTGCGTGAAGCCGACGTGGAGTCGTCCGCGAGAGGGGCGTAACCGCAGCTCGGGTCTGGTTCGGCGTAGCTGGAGGGCCAGCTCGTGGGCGTCGCCGTCGGCGACGATTTCGACGCCCTCGCGGTCGGGGCGCAACCGGACCTCGCCGGTCACGCGCCGATCTCCTCGCCGTGCTCGCGGCGGACGGTCGCCTGGCCCTCGATGGACCCGAGTGTCGAGACCAACACACGCCGCACCTCCAGGAGTAGCTCGGTATCCACCTGTTTCCACTGGTCCGGTGGAGTCGTGCCGAGGCGGTCCACCATGCCCGCCAGGTAGCTCTCGAAGCCGATCGAGCGCCGCTTGATGCTGCGCCGCTTCGCCTCGGTGATCGCGTCATCGACCAGGTTTTCGGCGCCCTCCGGGTCGGTGTCGGCGAGCTCGTGGGCCTTGAGCAGCATCTGCGCCGTCTCGGCGTTGTCGACGACCCGGTATAGGTTCCTGACCTGGGTGCCACTGTCCAAGACGTCGAACATCACGTCGTACACGACGGCCTTCAGACCGTCGTCGTCGTCGAGTTTGCGGGTTAGCTTCTCGTCCCCCCGACCTGCATCGAGCTCGTAGAACCACTGGAAGTTCTTCTCCGTCTTGTATCGGACTCCGGCGGGGTCACGGCCCTGTTCCAAGTGATAGGCGGTGAAGTCTTCGGCCCAGCGGATCATGTCGTCGTATCGCTTGACCTCGGCAGGTTTGATCGCGAAGTCCTTGGCTACTTCTTCGCGTATCTTCTTGACGGCCGCCTTGGTGATGCGGCCTTTGATCTCGCTTCGGCGCAGCTCCAGCTCATCGACTACGAGGCGGCCCTTGATGAACTCGGGCCAGGGCTCCTTGTAGTCGCTCTCGAAATTCCGCGAGACGACGATCGCCTCGAACTGGTCGTCGGTCGTGTTCTTCGGAGCACGCCAGACACGGATGTACCGGGCTCGCCTTTTTTGCGCTGTGTCATAGCCCTTGCCGTAGATCACGAGCAACGACGCGGCGATCCGGCGATTGCCGTCCTTGGGCTCCCCCTCGGAGCTGACGATCGCCGGGATCTCGACACCCTTGCGGGCGATGCTGTCCGCGAGCGGCTTGAGTCTGAACGGGTCCGTCCCGCCGGTCGACAGGTGGATCGCACCTTGCACCAGCTGCACGAGCTCCTCCTCGTCGGGCTCGCGGCCGTTGCGCTCCACGAACTCCCGGACGTGGAGAGAGAGCCGATGGTTGCCCTTCCAGAGCTTGAGCCTCTCGATGTCTACGTAGCCTTCGGTCATCTCGACCGGCTTCTCGTTGAACGTCGGCGTGGGTAGCACTCGACGCGGCGAGAGCCCGTTGTGGTCCACGAAGAAGTCGTCGTCACCGCTGGAGTGCGGACGGTCGACCGAAGTCACCACGTCCTCGACCTCGCGGCGTACCTCCTCGGCGACGGCCAGCCGATCGACGTCCGAGAGCGTGTCGCTGTCGAGTCCTCGCAAGATCTCGAAGATCCGCGTGTAGAGGCGCCGGGCGCGCTCGGCGTCGAGCGGACGCTCGCGCGCAGCGCGGATAGCCTCTTCCACCGCGCCGCCGTAGTCCTCGGAAAGCGTCGTCACCGAGGCGACCAGCTCCGCCATGGCCTCCGAGGAGAACTGCAGGTTTCCGTCTGTCTTCATCGTCGCTCCTTAGCTATCGAGGGGTCCGCGGCGTGCAGCTGCTCGCGCAGACGGTCGAGTCCGCGCTTGCGCCACTGACGCGCCGTGTCCGGCGAGACATCGTCCCCGAGCTGGTGTTCCAGCTCTTCTGCCAGCTCGGCGCTGCTGAGTGGCTCCCCCAGCTTGCCCGCCTCGAGCACGACGAGCGTCGCGAGACGGAGGTTCCGACTCTCCCACTTCTCGACGATTCCCCGGACGAACCGGAACACGGCCTCGCCGATTGCCTCTTCCGCCGTCGGATCGGCCCATGCGTCTGCCTTTCCCTCCTCGTCCTGGCTCTCGGGCAACTGCTCGCGAGCCGCCTTCACCAACACGCGACGCATCTCGTTCATCGCCACGGTCGTGACGTAGCCTCGCGGATTCTCGAGCGCACGCCCTTTTCGAATCATCTTGGCGAACGCCTCCGAGGTTGCGTCTTCGCAGTCGTCCTGTCGAGACCCCGGAAACGTCCGTCCCAACGTGCGCACGAGCCCGTCCGGGAAATGCTCACGCAGGAGCTCTTCGCATTGAGCCGCCACCGAGCTCTCGATTTTCGTGCTCACAGAAGGTTTAAGGCGCGAGCGGCGCTTTCCGTGACAGACGGGCGCCAAGGCCGGGTCGCCGCCATGTCCGCCCAGAGGTCTTCGGCGCGCTCGATGCCCGCTAGTCGCCCGCCGCAAGGAAGTCTAGGAGACCCGCGAGTAAAGGTCTCGCCCGTGGGCCCACCTGTGGGCCCACCCCCGGCGTTGGGAGCCGCCGGAAACGGTCCGAAAACGCCCTTGACGACCGTGATAACGAGGAGGCCGCCGGGCGCCGGAACCGTGATTACGAGTGAAGTGCTCTACCAGCTGAGCTACGTCGGCGCGGGCTCTGATGCTAGCGCCACCATCCCGGTGCGGGGATCCTCACTCTGCTCACCCTGCAGTAGCGCCTCGAGTGTGTCCAGCACCGCCAGCAGAGACAGTCCGTAGCGCTCACAGAAGACGGGCCCGATGCCATCAATCTCGATCAGATCGTTGGCGCTTCTCGGGCGTCTTCGCAGCACCTCTTCGAGTACCGCGTTGGTGGCCACTAGATATGCCGGTTTGCCTTCGGCGCACTCTGCCCGCCATTCCTTCAATCCTTCGAACTGCAGGTCGTCCACTGGTTCGCCCACCGGCGAGCCGGTCCCCGCGCTGCGGTCTCGCCGGCTGCGCGCCTTGACCACAGGCACCTGCATCGCTTGCTCCAGATCCGGATCCGGATCGCACACATCGCAGCACCTGCCGCTTGGAGCTCCCACCTGCGAGTCGCCGAAGTGATCCAAAATCTGGCGCCTGCGGCACCTCTCCCCGCTTGTCATGTATCGCTCGATCGAGCGGTAGGATTCCCATCCACGGTTCTTCGCCGACTCGATTGCCCCACGTGCCGCGCGCGGGGAGCCCTTGCCGGTGAGCCTTACCCGCAGCCCGCCGCCCATGCCCGGCTGTAGTTCGACCGCGCCCGCGCGCTCTGCAATCGATAGCAATATCCGTTCGCGCTCACTCAGCTCGCTGGGCCCGATCGCCAGCACCCCGTCCTGGGCGCCGCGCCGCAGCCCGGAGACATAGCGCTTCACGTACTCGACGTTGGTCTCGCGCGCATTGATGAACCAGATCAGCCTGCCCAAATCCATCCGCGCGCCGAGCAACAGCGCCCTCGCCGGCTTCCCGTCGCGCCCGCCCCTGCCGGCCTCCTGGTAGTAAGCCTCCAAGCTCGTCGGCAGCGCCCAGTGCGCCACCGTGCGCACGTCCGCCTTGTCCACACCCATCCCGAACGCGTTCGTCGCCACCACCACCTCCGCCCGGCCCTCCATAAACGCCGCCTGGCTATCTCTGCGGGCCCGCGGATCCATGCCCGCGTGGTAGGCCACGGTCGCGATTCCTCGCTCCGCGATCAACGCTGACACCTCGTCGGTGTCTTTGCGCGAGCCGCAATACACGATCGCCGGCAAGGATGGGGTGCCCGCCTTCCCTTCAAGAACGTGCAGCAGCGCGACTCGCTTGCGTGCAAGGGCACCCTTACCTTCCACACTCACCACGTCGAATGTCAAATTCGGCCGGTCAAACCCGGAGCGAATCGACACCCAATCGCGCAACCCCAACCGCGCAGCGATCTCCGTTGCCACCTTTGGCGTCGCCGTCGCCGTCGCCGCCATCACCGGTGGACGGCCCAGCGATGCGATCGCCTCTCCCAGGCGCAGGTAATCGGGACGGAAGTCGTGACCCCACTCGGTCACGCAGTGTGCCTCGTCGACAACGAACAGCTTCACCCTGCGCTGCGCCAGCGCCGCCCGGAACGCGCCTGAGGCAAACCGCTCCGGCGCCGCCAGCACCAGCTGCGTCACACCCGCTTCGATATCCCTCAGCGCCTGTGCGTTGTGCCCCTCCTCCATTCCCGAGGCCAGCATCGTCGCGTTTACGCCCGCGTTCTTCAGCCTCTGCCACTGGTCGGTCATCAGCGCGATCAGCGGGCTAACGACGACCACCAGCCCTCCGCCCGCCCGGGCGGGATCGCTACCTATTGCCAGCGCTGGGAGCTGGTAGCACAGCGACTTGCCGCCGCCGGTCGGCATCACGACCAGGCTGTCGCGGCCTTCCAGCGCCGCCTGCACCGCATCGCGCTGACCCGGCCTGAACTCCTCCAGCCCGAAGCGCGCGAGCAGCGCCTCGGGGGTCGGCAGAGCTCTCTCTGTCGGCGTAACCTCCATCCCTAGAAGCTACCCGCCGCTGCGGCCAGTTCTCTGCAGCCAATTCTGCTCACCGAAGCAAACGGGTCTTTAGAGCCAGCCAGCGGCGGTAGACCGGGCGCGTCGAGCGCGCCGCACGAGGCGACTGCGCGCGATACTCCCGCAGCGCCACCGCCACCCGTTCGCGTGCGGCTTGCACCTGCTCCTGGGAGAGCGTCGCTGGCCGGCGCTCCAGATATCCCGCGAGCATCCTCGCGGGCGTCACGCGCACCCCCTTACGGCGCGCGAGCGGCTTGTCGACCCACGCCCGGCTGAACACGATCAGCGCCTCCACCCGCTCGCCCGTCACGCGTTCGATCGCCTTGCGCTGGGCTTGCGCCTGGCTCAGCGTCGCGCCGTGCACCCGCCCCACCTTCACTGGGCCGGGGTGGCTCTTTGTCTCGACCGTGAAAACGCCCGCCGCCCCGATCAAGATGTGGTCCACGTTTCCCCGGCCGAGGCTCGCGTCGTGAATCACGTGCCATCCATCCCCGGCCAGCCCATCCAGCAGCCCCCCCACCTGCTCCTCCCCCGTAGCGCCACGATCGTGGCGCTCCACGAGCGGCAGCACGTAACGCGAGATCACAAACATGCTCACCAGCAACGCGATCTCCGAGACCAGGAAACGCCAGTCGCGTAGCCCGAACGTCCGGCCTAGCAGCGCGGTCGCCACGGCCAGCACCCCCAGCACAACCAGCGTGCGCATACGCAACCGCCGCACGGTCGTGCGCTCGTGCTGGCCCGCCGCGCGGGCCGTCGGGTCATAGCCGTCTATCTGCGCCTCTCCCTTTGCATCGACCCATCGAGGCTAGCTCTAAATCTCCCAAGAAGCGTGGAAACTCGTCCGATCCCCTAAAGCCAGGGCGTACGCGCGCCGAAGCCAATAACAGGTCGCCGGTCTACCGCCGGCCCTCGTCGAGCACGGATGCTTGTATGACCCACGATTCCGATCTATCTCCCCCATCTGACGTCTGCCTGCTCCTGCGTGCCCACGCTGAGCAGCGCTGGCTGATCCTCGAGGTAAGCCCCGTCCTGCGCCAGCTGCAGCAACCCGGCTCCATCCCGGAGGAGCAGCTCGGTGCGGCGCTCGCCTACCTCGAGGTCCTCTCGATCGAGGCCGCCATGCGCGCCGCGGAGACCGACGCCGCCCATGCCCAGCTCGAGGCCTGCAAGGCGGCCGGGGAGGACCGCACGCTGCCCGGCATCGCTCGCCGTTACCACGCCGCCGTACGGACGCTCCGCGATACTTTCGCGCGCCACATCGCCATGCTGCTCGCCGCGCCCAGCGACATCTCCGCCCGGGAGCACTCGAACTCCTAGGCCAGTCGCGTACGCTCCCGGAATGTCCTCGCTGCGCTTCGACCTGCAGTCTCACTCCACACACTCCGACGGCGCACTGGAGGCCTGGGAGGTGGTCGACCGTGCCGCCCGCGCCGGCGTGACGCTGCTGGCGCTCACCGACCACGACACCGTCTCCGGCGTCGCCGAGGCGCTGCGCGCCGGCGAGCGCCACGGGGTGTGCGTGGTACCCGCGGTCGAGATCTCCGCGATCGACACCGGCTCGAAGGAGCCTTGCGAACTGCACATCCTCGGCTACAACATCGACCACACGGGCCCGCCGGTGACCGATCGGCTCGCCGCCTTTTTGGCAGATCGCGAGAAACGCACGCTGCGCATGCGCGACGGCCTGCGCGAGGCCGGCTTTGAGCTGGACGAAGCCGAGATCGAGCGGCGCATCGCAGAAGGCAAACCAATCGGCCGCCCGCACCTGGCGGGGGCCGTGCTGGGCGCTGCGGCCAACGCGCAGCGGCTGAAGGACGAGCAGATCGACGACATCGGCTCGCTGATTCGCGGCTACCTGATCGAGGGCAAGCCCGCCTTTCGCCTGCGCGAGACGCCAACGGTCTCCGAGGCGATCGAAGCGATCCACGATGCCGGCGGCGTAGCTGTCTGGGCGCACCCCTTCTGGGACATCGAGGACGAGGCCGAAGTGCTCTCCAGCATCGACCGCTTCCGCGCGCTCGGGATCGATGGCATCGAGGCCTTCTACATCACGCACACAGAGCCACAGACGCGGCTGCTCGCCGGGCGCTGCTCCGAACTCGGCCTGCTCAGCACCGGCTCGGCCGACTTCCACGGGCCAGAGAACCGGCTGTTCTCGCGCTTTCTCGCGTTCGAGACCTATGGCTTGGAGCCCAACCTCGGTCCGATTGCCGCTTCCAAGCGGTAAGCCAGGGCCTCCAGGGCAAGCTCCTCGGACACATTCAGTCCCAGCCGCAAGCGTGTGTCTGCCACCAGCTCGACCGCCTCACGCAGGCGGGGGCCCTCGCGCCCCTGTGCCTCGTGCTCGAGCTCTGCTTTGCGGTCCACAGCGTAAACGAGCTCAGGAGCGCCTTCTGAGACGCACAGCACGTCGCGCAGCCACAGCTCCGCCAAGCGCAACGCCGTATCGAGCGCCTGCGTCCGTGCCCGGCGCTCGATGCGGCGAGACGTCTCTGCGCCTTCCCGCTCATACCGTTTGCGCTCCTTGCTTGCGACCAGCTCGAGCTCCTCTTCCAGCCGGGCGTGAGCTTGCTCGCCAGCGGCCTCACCAGCGGCCTTTCCGAGGTCGAGCAGTCCGATCCAGCGCCGCTCGCTGCTTTCCCCGTTCATGGCAGAGCGCACAAAGCTCTCAGCGCACGCCCGCAGCGCATGCCCTTCCTCGCTCGCCAGCCGCGCAGCTAAGCGCGCATCGCCCAGCGCCAGGCGCGCGCACGCCTGTGAGCGCGCGAGCTCTAAGCCCTCCAGCCTCGCGGCGATCTGCGCGGGGGCAAGCGGGTCAAAGCGCACCCCCTGACAGCGGGAGGCGATCGTCGCCAGCACGTCCTCGCGACGGTCTGTAATCAGCACCAAGTGGACGAACGAAGGCGGCTCCTCGAGCGTCTTCAGCATCCTGTTCGCGGCCTGGTCGTTCATCGTATCTGCCCCCTCGATCACGAATACGCGCCGCGCGGATTCAAACGGCGTACGCGCAGCAGCGGCCACGACTGCCTCCTCGATGTCACCCACGAGCATTTCCGCCGCTCCGCTTGGCGTCACCCACGTCAGATCTGGATGCACCCCCCGCGCGACCCGCTCAACGACGGTTGCGGGATTGCGTGCACCCTCGGCGAGCAGGGCGGCCGCGAAGGCGCGTGCCACCGTCCGTTTGCCCGTTCCCGCCGGGCCGTGGAACAGATACGCATGCGAGGCCCTGCCTGCAGGTGCGATCGCGGGCATCAGCACCGCGCGTGCGTGCGGGTGCGCATCGATGCCTGGCAGCGTCCTCGTTGCAGTGGTGCTCACGCCGCCCATCGTAGAGACGCTACGGTGCCCGGGGTGACCCGCGGCAGGCTGATTACGATCGAGGGACTCGACGGTGCCGGCAAGTCGACGCTCGCCTCAGGGCTGATCCGCGAGCTCACGGGGGAGGGACGCCGCGTGGAGCTGCTACGCGAGCCCGGTGGGGTGGACATCTCCGAGCGCCTTCGCGCGCTCGTCAAGGACCCAGCCCTATCGATATCTCCACGGGCAGAGGCGCTCCTGTATGCGGCCGCCCGGGCGCAGCTCGTAGCGGAGAAGGTGGAGCCACTGCTGGCCGCAGGCGTCTGGGTGCTACTCGACCGCTTCATCGACTCCTCTCTTGCCTACCAGGGCGCCGGGCGCGCCCTCGGCGTCGAGGAGGTACGCGCAATCAATCAATTCGCGACCGGTGGCCTGACGCCTGATCGCACGTTGTTCTTGCGCATATCACCTGTCATCGGGCGCTCTCGCCAGCGCGACCGTGCAGATCAGCCAGATCGCTTAGAAGCAGAAAACGAGGAGTTCTTCGCCCTCATCGCCGCCGCCTATGATGAGCTTGCCAGCGCCTGCACTGAGCGGATTCGCGTGATCGACGCCACTCAGCCGCCGCACGACGTACTGCGCGACGCGCTCACGGAGATCGACGATCTGCTGCTTTCCACGGCCGGTTAGCATTCACAGGAGGAATGTCCATTCACACCAGCTCCACCCCAACCTTCCCGCTGCCAGCGTCGGCCGGAGTGCATCCGGCGGCTACGACGACGAGCACGGCAAGCTCCTCCGCCACCGTCATCGCTCCGGCCAAAGCGACCGTCCCGCCCACGGCGAGCACCCCGACCACCACCTATGTCCCCTCCGGCGGCACCCCTCTGCCCAGCACCACCTCCGCCGGATCCGCTGCGACTGCTCCCACCACCACGCCTTTCAAACCCGCGCTGAGCACGCATACGCGTCCCACACACCACTCCACCACGCTCTCCACCGGCGCAATCGTGATCGCCGTAGCCGCCGCAGTACTGCTATTGGCGTGCCTGGGATGGGCGCTCGCGCGACGGCGTGCGTTCGAGCCCCACTGGATGCTGTCGCTGCGCCACGCGATGGCGGAGGCAGGTTTCCGCGCCTCCGCCACATGGGCCGAATTTGGAGACTGGGTCCGCCTTGGCCGCTGAATCGTGCGCACATTGCGGACCTTCTTTGAGGGGCCCGCGAGCCTTCTAAAATAGGGGTGGCGCTAGCTGTTCTTCCGTCCGGCTCACGCGGGACGATGCTCGGCCCAGACAACAGCTTCGAGTGGGCGTCGCGCGACGCCAGCCCAGCGCAGAGGAGGAAGGCCGATGAACCCCACCACGCACCCCACGACCACCCAGGAGACAGCACCCGGAGCCGGGCTTCAGATCAGGCGCCTGTTCACCTCTGCAGGGGAGCATCCGTTTGACGGGGTCGAATGGGAGACGCGCGACGCGCGTATCGGCCACGGCGATCGCGTCGCCTTCGAGCAGGAGGGCGTGGAGTTCCCCAAGAGCTGGTCGCAGAACGCCACCAACATCGTGGCCCAGAAGTACTTCCGCGGGCAGATCGGCAATCCCGCGCGCGAGCATTCGGTCAAGCAGATGATCTCACGCGTGGCCGGCACGATCGCAGGCTGGGGCGCCACGCGCGGCTACTTCTCGAGCGACCAGGACGCCGAGGCCTTCGAGGCCGAGCTGACCCACATCCTGCTGCACCAGATGGCGGCCTTCAACTCCCCCGTGTGGTTCAACGTCGGCTTCGAGGAGAGCCCCCAGTGCTCGGCCTGCTTCATCCTCTCAGTAGAGGACACGATGGAGTCGATCCTCGACTGGAACACCAAGGAGGGCATGATCTTCCGCGGCGGCTCGGGCTCCGGGATCAACCTCTCGAACATCCGCGGCTCGATGGAGCCGCTGGCCAAGGGCGGCACCGCCTCGGGGCCCGTCTCCTTCATGCGCGGCGCCGACTCGTGGGCGGGCACGATCAAGTCCGGAGGCAAGACACGACGCGCGGCGAAGATGGTGGTGCTCGACATCGACCACCCCGACATCCGCGAGTTCATCTGGTGCAAGGCCAAAGAGGAGGACAAGGCCGAGGCTCTGCGCAACGACGGCTTTGACATGTCCATCGACGGCGAGGGCTTCAAGTCGATCCAGTACCAGAACGCAAACAACTCAGTGCGCATCACCGACGAGTTCATGCGCGCCGTGGAGGGCAATGAGGACTGGCACCTGACCGCGCGCTCCACCGGCGAGCCCGTCGGTGAGCCGGTCCCTGCCCGCGAGCTGATGCGCGAAATCGCGCAGGCCGCCTGGCGCTGCGCCGACCCGGGTGTCCAGTACGACACGACGATCAACCAGTGGCACACCTCGCCAAACAGCGGGCGCATCAACGCGTCAAACCCATGCAGCGAGTACATGCACGTGGACAACTCGGCCTGCAACCTCGCCTCTATCAACCTCATGAAGTTCCGTCACTCAGACGGCACGCTGGACGTCGAGTCCTTCGAGCACACCGTCGACGTGATGCTGCTGGCCCAGGAGATCGTCGTCTCACCCTCCTCCTACCCGACCGAGGAGATCGCCGTCAACGCACGCGCCTTCCGCCAGCTGGGACTCGGCTATGCCAACCTCGGGGCCTACCTGATGAGCAACGGCATGCCGTATGACTCAGACGCCGGGCGAGGCACCGCGGCGGCGATCACCGCGCTGATGACCGGCAGGGCCTACCGCCGCTCAGCCGAGGTCGCAGCAGCACTTGGCCCCTACGAGCACTACGAGATCAACCGCGAGGCGCACAACAACGTGATGAGCATGCACCGCGATGCGTCCTATGCGATCCCCGGCTCCACCTGCGCCGACGAGCAGCTGCTCGCTGCAGCGAGGCACTCTTGGGATGATGCGGTGGCGCTGGGCGAGCGTCACGGCTACCGCAACGCACAGGCCACGGTGCTCGCGCCGACAGGGACGATCTCATTCCTGATGGACTGCGACACCACCGGCGTGGAGCCCGACTTCTCGCTGGTCAAGTTCAAGGAGCTCGTGGGCGGCGGGCAGATGACGATCGTCAACCGCACCGTCCCGCTGGCGCTCCAGACGCTCGGCTACTCCGAGCAGCAGGTCGAGCAGATTGAGGCACACCTGGCCGAGCACGGCACGATCGTCGGCGCCCCCGGCCTAGCCGAGCAGCACATGCCGGTATTTGATGTGGCCGTCGGCGAGCGCGCAATCTCGCACATGGGGCACCTGGAGATGATGGGCGCCGTACAGCCCTTCATCTCCGGCGCAATCTCAAAGACGGTCAACCTGCCACAGGAGTCAACGGTCGAGGACATCGCCGACGCCTACACCCAGGCCTGGCATCTCGGGATCAAGGCCCTCGCGATCTACCGCGACGGCTCAAAGACAGCACAGGCGTTGCGTACCGACGCTCAGAAGGAGACCAAGGCGCCAGCCGATGTGGATGTGCTCGTCGAGGAAGCAGTCAGCAAGGCGCTTGCCGAGGCCGGTCCGCGTCGCAAGCGCATGCCCCGCGAGCGCCAGTCGATCACGCACAAGTTCTCGATCGGGGGCCACGAGGGCTACATCACGGCCGGCATGTACGAGGACGGCTCGATCGGCGAGATCTTCCTGACCGACATCGGCAAGGAGGGCTCGACGCTGCGGGGCATGATGAACTCGTTCGCCACCGCGATCTCGATCGCGCTGCAATATGGAGTGCCGCTCGAGACCCTGGTGCAGAAGTTCTGCTACATGCGCTTCGACCCCGAGGGCATCACCACCAACCCGGAGATCCCCTTCGCCAAGTCGATGCCCGACTACATCATGCGCTGGCTCGCCTCGCGCTTCCTGGACGCCGGCGTCCAGGAGGAGCTCGGCATCTTCACCCCCGCCGTGCGCGCCCGCCAGGCCGCTCAGGAGACCGCCCAGTCGATGCTCGGCACCGACACCGCCGGGCCCAGCAGCGAGGATCAGCCCACGAGCGCGCCGGCGGCCTCGGGTGGCGGTAACGGCGGCGCGAGTGCGCCGGCGGCCTTGATCACTGACACACCGCCAGTGGTGCCCGCACGTCTGAAAGGCCTGGATCTCGGACCGGCGTGCAGCCAGTGCGGCGGCATGATGCAGCGCACCGGCTCCTGCTACACGTGCTCTAGCTGCGGCAACAACACCGGCTGCGGCTGACGGGTTTTTGGCGGCGCATCTCTGCGTCCTCACTCTCTTATGTACCGATCGGAAATCGACGAGATCTCCGATCGGCAAGCACACTTCGCTCGCTGCGTCCTTGATCTGCTTGCCCAAAACCCGTCAGGGGCTTGGGTTTGTAATGGGCACCAGAGGCGATTCAGCGGCCGGCGGCGGCGTGCTCGCCGAGCGTTATGCGCGACTCGTCGCGGCCGAGCATGCTGATGAAGACGGCCGCAAAAGCGATGCCAAACACAAGGAACTCGACGAAGCACATGCTCGCGCCAGCAAGCTGCTGATCGCCTATGGCCGACAGGCCAAAGGCGCGGGGGGCGCTCGCGTAGAGCGAGTACTGGGTGGACGGCAGCCATGTCAAGGGCAGGCACACGCACGCGCTGGCCAAACGGGTGAAGCCCAGCAGCGCCAGCCGCTCGCCGTTGGGGCGCAGCCGCGCGCGGGGGAGCGGGTCGATGATCAGCCACCACATCGCCAACCCCGTGTAGAAGAGCGTCGCGTGCTCGAAGGCATGAATCGCTGGGTGCTGGGCGGTGTAATCGAACACGCTCGGGATCGCCCATACCCAAGTCGCCAGCGCCCATAGCGGAATCGCCAGCCACGGCGAGGTGAGGCGCGCCAGCACACGACCGGAGCGGCCCCCCGGCGCCACCGCAACCAGTGCCCTGCGCGAGAGGCCGAGCGGCAGCACGGGCGAACGCAGGCCGAGCACGAGCAGCGCGGGCGCGATGTCAGTCAGCAGCACGTGCTGCAGCATGTGCGCCGACAGCAGCCAGTGATCGCCGATGCTGTCCAGCGGCGAGATCAGCGCCACGGCCAGTATCAGCAGCCCAGCCGCGTAGGGCAGCCAGTGGCCAGGGCCGGGCGGAGAAGCCGAGGATCGCGCGCCGGCACGGCGGTACATGCGCGTATAGAGGACGGCCGCAGCCAGCAGCACGAGGATCACGATCGGGTTGAGATTCCATGAACCCCAACCTGGAGCGGAGCTCATCCGGTTCTCCTCTCAGCGCCTGCGCGGGTGCTGCAACGGTGGGCCTGTGAAGCGACGGTCATGCTCGCGGCATCCTACCGGTCCGCCGCAGGAACGCGGCGCCCGCAGGAGCTGCCCTGCCGGTGTTCCGCGCTACCCCGCCCAGTGCTCACCGGCCCACGCAGGGCCGGTGACACTAGGGATATACAGCGCGGGGCAGGGTTCAGTTGAGACGCTTCTTCAGCGCGCTCGCAGCGGAGAACTTCGCCGCTTTGCTGGCTGCGATGTTGATCGTCTCGCCCGTGGATGGGTTACGGCCCAGCCGTGCAGCGCGCTGGCTGACGCTGAACTTGCCGAAGCCGGCAAGCGCGACCTCACCCCCGGCGGCCAACTCGCTGGAGACCACCTCGATCGTCGCCTCCAGCACCTCGCGGGCCTGGCTGGCAGCCAACCCGGTGCGTCCTGCGACCTTCTCAGCTAGCTCGTTCTTGGTCATGGCATCCCTTCTCGAGTGTCGTTGCTCCCCGCAGGCTAACCGCTGGTTAGGACGGTGGCGTTCCAAACCGCCCCATTTCGGCCCGATAGAAGCCCTAATTTCCGGGGAACTATTCCAAGCTCAGGCTGAAATCCCTGCCGAAGGGACTACGCGCCGCTCACCGGAGGGAGCCGTGCGTGGCGCCAGAGGGCCCGCCGCGCAGGCCGCCCAGAGGGCCGACAGCCAGGTCAGGCAGGCCAGGCAGACATGCACCCAGACCAGCTCTGTGGGGAGATGCGTCTCGTACTGGTCCAGTCCCACCGCCCCCTGCAGAGCGAGCAGCACGCAGAGGATGCTCAGCGCACGCCGCACCAGCGGACCGGCGGCGCGCACCCGCGCCAGCCACCACACACCGACGGCCAGCAGGCTGAACACGAGCGCGATCTCGGCGTGGCGGTGGATGACGAAATCCATCGTCCCCCGCCCGTCGAAGTCCAGGCGATTGATCTTCTGGCCGGGCGAGCCGCCCGCGTGCGGGCCCGCGGCAGTCGCGGCCGTCCCCGCGAAGATCGTCAGCGCACCGAGCGCCACCAGCGCACGCAGCGACCAGATCAGCACCCGGTCGGGCGGCGTCCCGCGACGCTGACGCTCGCCGGGCTCCTCCCTCGCCCGCCAAGCCAGCACCACGGCGGCGACGAGAATCAGCATCGAAAGCGCGAAGTGGCCCATGACCCAGCCGTAGTCGAGCGCGCCTCTGACGGTGAAGCCGCCGAGCACAGCCTGACTGGAAACCCCCAGCGGCAGCAGCGCCCCCAGCCACACCAAGTCGCGCCGGTATGGCCGGCGGCGGAGCGCCAGCAGCCACGCCGCCCCGGCGGCGAGCGATACCGGGCCGGTCAGCACACGGTTGGAGAACTCGATCAATGCGTGGGCATTCAGCGGCGGGTAGGCGTTGCCGTAACACTTCGGCCAGTCCGGACAGCCGAGTCCAGATCCGGTCAGCCTCACGGCGGCGCCGCTCAGCACGATCAGCGTCAGCGCGCCCAGCGCGACGTACGCCACACGCAGGTACTGCACTGGCGTGACGGTGTAGCCGTTGGTGTGATCTCTCAGGCGCTCGAGTCGGTGGCGCATCGGCATAGGATGCCAAGATGTGAGCCAGGTGCGGGCAGCAAAGGGCATCGTCCACGTGTGGCACGCCGACCTGGCCGTGGCCGGGGACGGACTCGAGAACCTGCTCTGTGCGCAGGAGCTCGCACGAGCGGCACGGATCGTCTCCGATCGCCGCCGCGTCCGGTGGGCTCGTTCACGGGGCATCCTGCGAGCGCTCCTCGGCCGCTATCTCGACTGCGATCCACGCACACTGCGCTTCGTCCCCGGCCCCCACGGCAAGCCCTCGCTGCATCGCGAGGAGGGAGGGTGGACGACGGATCTGCGCTTCAACCTGTCTCACTCGGGTGAGATCCTCCTCCTGGCAGTGACCGACGGGCGGGAGGTCGGGGTGGACGTCGAGCGCGCACGCCCGCGCTACACCCCCGAGATCCTGCGCGCGTGGACCCTGCGCGAGGCCACCGTCAAGTGCCTTGGAACCGGGCTCACCAGCGCGCCTGCCAATCCGCCCGCCGGCCTGTGGATCACCGAGCTCCCTGCCGGGCCGCGAGCGACAGCGGCCGTGGCCGTGGAGGGCGGGCAGCCCAAGCTTGCCTTCAGGGAGTGGCGCGGCTAAAAACCCACGGCGCCCGTGAGAGCCCGCTGGGCGGCGTTGGCCATGAAGGCGCCGTCGATATATCCCCGTGACGCGCCTTCCCCGTCCCAGATATAGCTCGCCGCTGCCCGTGCCCGATCCGGCGCGTTCGGGTCGCTGCTCGGCAGATACAACGCCCCGTCGGCTCCTTCTGACTGACACGAAGGCTGCCTGCGGTCCTTCAATAAGAACTCGTAGTAGAAGACGTGCTCCGGCCTGGCGTTGCGCATCAGCGTATTCACCAGCCAGCTCGCTCGTTCGGCTTGGCCAACTTCGCCGTTTTCCACCACGCGCCCGGTGAAGTCCACGCACCTGCGGGCAGCGATCTCGGTGAACCAGATCTGCTCACCGGTACCTTTGTTGGGGAGGTGCTCGCGGAACCTCAGGAACGGTTCTTCGCTCTCCTCTTCGACGGAATAGTAAGGATGAACTCCCCAGATCGCAGGAAGGGGATGGAGATCCTTTACATATTCTTCCTGGTATGCAGGCAGTTTGGGATTGTCTTCAAAATTCCCAGCAATTATCGTGCAGCCGTATCCGTGTTCGCAAGCGGCGTAGGCGCCGTTCGTAAATTCGGCAGCTCTTGCGGCGCTCTCGTTGCCCTGGCCGTTCGGCTCGTTCCACGCCTCCAGATAGCTAACGGGGTGGCCCAATTCCTTCGCCCGGCTGAGGATCTGCTCCAGCCTTGCCTGGTATTCCGCTGAAGAGGATGGATAGGAACCGTCGTAGCTACTCAGCGCAACATCGGCAGTGAGGCCCAGGCTGTTGATGTCTGCTAGCCACGCTTCGAATTCGCCCCGGTATCTGGGGTAGCCGCCGTCCATGACATTCCACTGCACCACGTAGCGCGCAAGCGTGATGTGAGACGGAGGGCTGCCGACCCACGTGTCGTGGAAGCGCCCGGCGAAATAGCTGCCGGAAAAACCACCGTCCCAGGCCGGAAGGCTCTGGTCTGAGATCCCGTCGACGTATGCCGCCGGGGCATGCGCGCTGAGGACGAGGTTCAGGCTGAGCGCCGCGAGGCAGATGCTGATGATCCGGCGAACAGCCTCAGTCTAGCCGTGGCGATGGTGATGCGCCGGCGACGCGGGGAGGTGCACGATCGAAACGTAAACGCGCGAGACGCTGCGCAGCTTGTTGTAAGCGATAATCGTCAAGCGGTGGCGGCCGATCGAGATGTGTCTCGCCCCGAACCAATGCATTTCTGCGACCAGCGCACGTGGGTAGATGTGCGTGTGCACGCCGGGATCGAAGTTGCGAATCAAATGACCGTCGTCGAGCAGGCGGATACGCTGAATGCCCTGGCTGTCGGTGGCCCTGACCTTGATCCGCAAAATGCCGCTGTAGCGCAAGCGAGTGGGGTCATACACCTGGATCTTCGGTCCGGAGAAGTCACCGCAGGCGCCTTTGAGGAGATCGCCGTGCTGGATGTATGAACGCATCGCCGCGTAGGACGGCTTGTGCGAGTGGTTGGCGCGGAGCAGGCCAGAATTGACCAAACCTTCGTCGGCGATCGGGTACCACAAGCCGACCTGCACATACGGAGCTGAGGCGAGGCAGTGATAGGCCTGTGACAAGTAGGTGGCCTGTTGTTCGTCTGTCACCCCCTCGGGCTTGAGGCCGGCCCAAGCGCCTTCCGGGCAGGTGGCGCTCGTGGTCCGCCAGCTCATCTCCGTCATCCAGATCGGCACCTGATCGCCATTGGCCAGCTCGGTGGCGTGCACTTCGCGGTAGCCGATGAACGAGTCCTGGTCCAGCCGCCCGTCGTCGTCGCGCAGAAAGACGAACGGCGAGTTCACATTGCAGGCGGTATCGGTGTGCACGCCGACCGCGTCGAAGTAGCCCTTGCCGCCGGCCTGGTAGACCCCCTCCAGGAAGTTGTAGTCGTTGCCGGTCATCCCTCCGAGCACGACCTCCGCGGCTGGATCTGCCGACTTGACCGCCGGATATGCCGCCTGCAACAGGCGGGTGTAAGCAGCAGGGTCGGGACCGCCGGCCCACCACCGCGACGCGTCCTCCTCGTTCCATATCTCATACGCCGCCACGTGCCCAGCCCAGCGCTGGGCGAGGAAGTGCAGGATGCGGGCGTAGTCCGCTGGGTCGCTGGGCGGAGCGTTTGGAGCAGTGGAGCCACTCTCCCAAGAGGGAGCGCCGACAAAGTCGATTATCGCGTGGGTACCGCTCGGCAACGAGCTGAGCAGCCGGTCAAAGCGCGGAAGCCAGAAGGCCGAGTGCTCGCCGGGCGAGGGTTCGAGATAGGACCAAGGAGCGAACACGCGAACCCAGTGGGCTCCGAGCGCCGAGGCCTGGGCGATGGCCGCCGGTTCGAGGGTATTCAGGTTTACGCCGGCTTCAGCCGCGGAGGCGTTCGTAACCAGCGCCGTCCCGGCCGGGCCGCCAAGCGCGGCGCCCGCGAGCACGACGACTGCGAGAACCAGGCGCGCGCCAGAACGCAATGAAACAGGGAATCGCACGATGCCTGGAGCATCGGCACAGCGGGGGCGCCACGTGTCTGCGGGGCCGTAACCTGGCCCAATGACCGAGGATTCAGTAGCGAAACGGCAGCTCGGCGGCGACCTCGGCCAGCTTGGGTGCCTGCCGGTCGCGCTCGGAGACGATCAGCTCCTCCTCCGGCAGCGGCCACTCGATCCCAATATCGGGGTCGTCCCAGGCGATGCCACGCTCGACGGCCGGGTCGTAGTAGGCGGTCTGCTTGTAGAGCACGTCGGCGACGCCTGAGAGCACGCAGAAGCCGTGAGCGAAGCCGACGGGCACAAACAGCTCGCGCATGCTCTCGTCGTCGAGTTCGACGGCCTCCCACTGCCCATAGGTGGGCGAGCCCCTGCGCAGATCGACCGCGACGTCGATGATCCGCCCGCGCGCGCAGCGCACCAGCTTGGCCACGCCGTCGCCAATGTGAAAGTGCATGCCCCGCACAACGCCACGCACCGAACGCGAATGGTTGTCCTGCACGAATTGCATCTGCGGCGGAATCCCGAGCTCGGCATGCCACTTGTGCCGGTAGGTCTCGCAGAAGAAGCCCCGCTCGTCGCCGTGGACGGAGGGCTGGATCACGACCAGGCCGGCTAGGCGTACGGTGAGGGCGCGCATGGGCGCCAGAGGGTAGCTGTCAGAGACGAGGGCGGGCGGCGAGCGACGGGATCTGGCATATCCACTACCTTGGCGCGGTGCTCGCGGAAGACCGAGAGGACCGACCCAGCGGCCGCGGGCGCCGTCGCCTGCCGGGCTGGCCTGCGGCCAGCCGGTCGCGCCTGCTGATCAACGTGCTGACGATCGCGGTCACCGTGGTCTTCTCTTACGTGGCTCTCAGCGGCATCAAACTGGGGCAAGCCTGGCATGCGCTGCGAACGAGCGACTACCTTTGGCTAATACCGGCCCTGTTCGCCTTCGGGCTGGGAAACGTGGCGCGGGGGCTGCGCTGGCGCTCGCTGTTCGCTGCAGGCCGCCGTCCCCCGAGGGGGGTTGTCTTGGACGCGATGATGGTCGGCTACTTCTACAACAGCATCCTGCCCGCTCGCGCCGGCGAAGCAGCCCGCGTACTGGTGCTCACCCAGCGAAGCTCCGCTCCCCCTGTGGAGATCGTCGGGACCGTCGTGCTCGAGCGGATCTACGACGTGATCGCGATCCTCGTGATCTTCTTCGCGGCCGAGCCGTGGCTGCCCCACGTGAGCTGGTTCGGCGCGGCGGCGCTCGCCGCCATCGTGCTGGCGGGACTGATCGCTTCAGCCGCGACGATCCTTGCGGTGTACGGCGACCGGTCGCTGCGCTTGCTGCTGCGCCCGCTGCGCAGGTTCTCATGGTTCTCGGGCACGCGCCTGGACCGGACAGTCGACGAGCTGACACACGGCCTCAGCGGCCTGCGCCACGGAACCGTCGCGCTGGAGGCCTTCGTCTGGACCGTCCTCGCCTGGATGCTCTCGGCGCTGTGCGCCTACATCGTGAGCGTGGCCTTCCACCTGCACCTGTCCTTCGCCTGCGGGGTGCTCGTGGTCGTGGCGGTCGGGCTTGGCATGATCCTGCCCTCGCCTCCCGGCGCCGTCGGAGTGTTCGAGGGGGCCGCCCTGATCGCCCTGAAAGCTTTCGGCGTGCCCCACTCCGAGGCGCTCCCCTATGCGCTCGTCCTGCACGCGGTCAACTTCGTTCCGTTCGTGCTCGTCGGCGCGCTGCTGCTGCATCACAACGCCCGGCATCCCATCAAACCCCGGGAGCAACCGGCCCGAGGGGATCAGGTGCTGACAGTCTGACGTCCGCCGGGCTATGCGCGGGCGACCCATCGCCCGGCGCCTGAGTCGTGGATCTCTCGCAAGATGTCCCGCACGCCGTGACTAATGTCCCAACCCGGGTAGTCGCGCTTGAAGGGCTCCAGGTCTGAGATCCACCACTTGTGATCCCCGATCCTGTTCTCCTCGCCGAGACTCCAGTCGAGCTCACGGCCGGCGATCTCCTGACACAGATCGATCGCCTCGAGCATCGAGCAGTTGCTCTGCCTGCCCCCGCCGATGTTGTACACCGCGCCAGCCTTGGGAGCGCGGTGGAAGGCCTCGAACGCCGCCACCAGGTCCGCTGAGTGGATGTTGTCGCGCACCTGCTTACCGCCATAACCGAACACCGTGTACTTCTCACCCGTCATCGTGCAACGCATCAGATAGGACAAAAACCCGTGCAGCTGCGTACCTGCGTGATTGGGACCGGTCAGACAGCCGCCGCGAAAGCTGACGGTGGGCATATCGAAGTAGCGCCCGTACTCCTGCACGAGCAGGTCCGCGGCAGCCTTGGAGACCCCGAACAGCGAATGGGTGCTGCAGTCAATCGACATCGACGTGTCGATGCCTTTGTAATAGCGGTGATCCTCAGGCAGCTCCAGGCGCTTCCCGGACTCCATGAAGGGAAGCTGGTTGGGCAGGTCTCCATAGACCTTGTTGGACGAGCAAAACACAAACGTCGCAGCCGGGGCGTGCTTGCGCGTCGCCTCCAGCAGGTTGAGCGTGCCGTTTGCGTTGACAGCGAAGTCCGTCTGAGGGTCGGACGCCGCCCAGTCGTGCGAAGGCTGCGCCGCGGCATGGATGACCAGCTCGATCTCCGCGGCGCGCTCGGAAAAGATCCGCTCTACGCTGTCAACGTCACGGATGTCGATCTCGAGCGAGCGGAACTCGTCGCTGTAGGTCTGAACCAAGCCCTCAGTCGTGTGGGCCGTGGAGGCATCGGGCCCGAAGAAGCTCGCACGCATGTCGTTCTCCAACCCCACCACCTCGAAGCCGGCCTCGGCGAAATGCCGAACCGACTCCGAGCCGATCAGGCCTCCAGATCCGGTGACGATCGCTACGGGCATGGGCGGTAGAGGGTATCTGGCGGGGCGAAGTGTTCGGGAAAGCCGCGCCGTGACTCCCCGCTGCGATTTTCTAAGGCCAGACTTGTCTCCTTAGAAATGCCTAGAGAGCGAGCGAAGGAAGCGGTGGATTCTTCTTCATGCCGGCCCTATTGAAAGGCCCAAAACGGCCTGGAAATCCACCAGAACAAGAAGCACGGCACGCGTCCCGAAGCACGCGAAGCGCCGCTCTAGTTGGCAGTCGTTCGCGAGGCACACCATGCCTTCTACCGCATACGTTTACGCCAGTTCGCGTGAGAAGGTCGCTATCTACTGCGTAAAATGGCTATTATATGCTGCGTGTGATGGTTAGTCCTAATTCGATCCCATACCGGCCACGTCTGGTCGACCCACTGCTGGACGAGCTGCTCGCGCAGTTGCCCGCGATGCTGGTGCTCGGCCCTCGTACGGCGGGCAAGACGACGACCCTGGCACGACGCGCGGCGACGGTCGTCAGGCTCGATCGGCAGACGGGGGCGGCGGCGTTCGAAGCAGACCCCGATGTCGCGCTGCGTGGTCTTCCCGAGCCGGTGTTGCTCGATGAGTGGCAGCGCGTGCCGGGGGTCCTTGGCGCGGTCAGGCGCGCCGTAGAAGCCGACCCTCGCCCAAATCGCTTCTACGTCACTGGTTCCGTGCGCGCCGAGCTGGAGCACGAGGTTTGGCCTGGAACCGGCCGGCTCGTGCGCATGACGATGTATCCGATGACGGTCCGCGAGCAACTAGGTCGCAGCGGTCCACCCCTGCTCGACAAGCTCGCTGACGGCCAGGAGTTGACAGTCCCCGAGGATCCTCCAGACCTACGCGGTTACATTGAGCTCGCGCTGCGTAGCGGCTTCCCCGACGCGGCCCTGCGCCTGACAGGCCGTGCACGAGAGACGTGGCTGGAGAGCTACATAGAGGATCTGCTCAGCCACGACGTGGAGCAACTCGAGGAGACCCTCGGCAGACGGCGCGACTCCCAGCGGCTGCGCCGCTACCTGGAGGCGTACGCGCTCAACTCGGCCGGTGTCGCCGAGCACAAGACGATCTATGACGTCGCCCTCCTCAACAAGGCGACAGCGACTGCGTATGACGACCTTCTTGCGAGTCTGCTGATCGCGGAGGACGTGCCAGCCTGGACGTCGAACCGGCTCAAGCGACTCGTTCACCGGCCGAAGCGCTACCTGATCGACGCGGCATTGATCGCCACGGCGCTGCGACTCGACGAGCAAGGAGTGCTCGACGACGGCGACCTGCTCGGCCGCGTGCTCGACACGTTCGTCGCCGCACAGCTACGTCCCGAGCTTCAGATCTCCGCGACGCGCCCGCGACTGCACCACCTACGCACCGAGCAGGGCCGGCACGAGATCGACCTAATCGCCGAGTTCGCGGGGCAGAGGGTCGTCGGCATCGAGGTCAAGGCCAGCGCCGCTCCGGCACGCGAAGACGCCAAGCACCTACGCTGGCTGCACAACGAGCTCGGCGAGCGCTTCCTCGCCGGCATCGTCCTACACACAGGACCCCGCGCGTACGAACTCGACGAGAAGATCATCGCCGCACCAATCGCCGTTCTGTGGGGATAGCGTCGGGCATGGGCGGTAGAGGGTATCTGGCCGGGCGAAGTGTTCGGGAAGCCGCGCCGTGACTCCCCGCTGCGATTTTCTAAGGCCAGACTTGTCTCCTTAGAAATGCCTAGAGAGCGAGCGAAGGAAGCGGTGGATTCTTCTTCATGCCGACCCTGTTGAAGGCCCAAAACGGCCCGGAAATCCACCAGAAAGGAGCACCTTCACGAAGCGAGCGCCCCAGTGCGCCTCTCTCCTTCGGGATGACGCGGCTGGGGCTCTCTTCGTTAACCGCCGTTGCGGATCGATGGGTCAGACAGGAACTCCTTGAGCGGCCACGGATCCAGGCATCGTCGAGGTCAAGCAGTCGCAAGGATGTGCGGTAGCGTTAGTGTGCATCCCCTGAGTGCTCCCGTTCAGCGCAACAGCCACCGTGGACACGCTGACGGAGAGCCTATCGCCCAAGATTCGCGATAATGGCCGATGGGTCGTCCGCGCAGTCATCGTCCTCGCGCCGGTCATCGGTGTCGTGTTGCTGCGTGCCCCGCTGATCAACCAAAACGGCTACCTAGACGCGTGGTTCTACACGGGGTACGGATGGGCACCCATTCACCACCTGACGGTGTTCGAGAACACCTATTACGGCGTGCGCTTCCCGCCCATCCTGCTGATAGCGGCGACGAGCCGGATCTTCGGAGCGCTGGGCGGATACCTAGTGCTGCGCTACGTCATTATGCTGACAACCGGCGTGGCGCTGTACGCCTGCGTGCGGCAGTTCACGTCGCGCCGCGTTGGTGTCGGGTCAGTGGTCCTGCTCACGCTCAACGTGTTCTACCTACGGCTCGTCCTGTGGGACTACGTCACCTTCGTAGCGATTCCCGCGTCGCTCGCGGGTGTGGCACTGTGGCCTCGACGTAGGGGGAGGCGCGGGCTGGTGGCCGCAGCGGGCTCAGGCGCGCTGCTCGCAACGGCTGCATTCAGTAATCCCCTAGCGATCTCGATCATCCCACCGCTCCTCGGAGTCGAGCTGCTCGCGGCGCTGCGCCGCCGCGACGGCGAGCAACTGCGCTTCCTGGTGCGCGTGATCGCGGCAGTCGCCGGCGGGCTCGCCGTCTTCGCATTCGGCGCACTCATCTACTGGACACTGGTGGGCTTCTCTCCTTACGACCTACTGCGCCCGACGATCAACTTCCTGCGCAACCAGGACGCGTTCGCCGCGGGTTACGTACTGCCCGTGCACGACTGGATCTTCAATGAGCCGTGGATTTATGCACCTCCGATCCTCCTCGCGGGGATGATCCTGGTGATGGGTCGGCGACTACTGGATACCAGTGTGGCCGCTTCGCTCGGTCAGTTCTCACTGCTGTTCGTCGTCGAGCTGTTCATCTACCGGTTCGTCACGACGAGCTCGGTAATCGAGACGTGGTGGGCCTACGGCTTGACGGCCGTCTCCATGGCCTTCGCCGGTGCGCTTGTGCTAGACGAGGTCGACCGCCTGCCGGGTCGGCGCTGGTGGACAGTGCTGGCGGCGGTGGCGGCCGTAGGCATCACCGGACTGCTGATCCGTGTGTGGGGCGCGCACGCGGTCAGCGAGTACGGAAAGCTGCGAGGCCATTACTGGCACGAGCTCGTGGTCATGGTCGTGGCACTCGTCGGCCTACTCGGCTGGCGTCGGCTGAGAGGGCCATCCGGCGCCCTGGCGGTCGCCGTGCTCCTCATCATAGTCACCGCCCTGGCACTGACGCCCGCCGCGTACCTAGGTGTGGGTCGAACCGGCGAGTTCTCGGGAATTCCTGATGATGAGCTGCGCGGCTACGCGGTCTCTCACAGGATCGTGCGCGACATCGCTGCGCAGGACACTCCGGCCTCGCGCACGCTCGTCTGGTATCCGGCGGCGACCGGGCTGCTCGGCGCGATCTGGTCGATCCTTCCGAACGTCGGCGGTTCGGTCAACGCTTACGACCGGGCGACGCCGCTATCGCAGCTGACCGAATACGAGGCGGCTCGGCTGGCGTACCCGACGACGGCACGCATCCTTGTGCTTAGCCAGAATCCACCCGAACTCGAGCAGGCGCAGGCGACGCTGCGCAGGCGTGGCTACGTGGTGCGCGCGCAACCCCCCGGCGCCTGGGTGGACGGACGGTTGCAGCACCAAATGCTCCAACTGCGCGAGCTCCCCGCCGGAGGCCTGCGTCGGGCGGTGCGAATGTCGGCTACGTCGATCCTCGACGCCTGGACTCGCCGCGATGCGACGGCGGCCTGCCAGTTGTCCGTACCGTCGCTGGTCCTATCGCTTACTGCGCAGGATGGCACGTGCCCCAGGGGGGTTCGGCAGAAGCTGCTAGCCACGCCTCCGCCCGGGCGCCAGATCGGCGCGATCAAGATCGTCCGCGATACCGCATGGGTGACGATCGCTGGAACCCACAGCCGCATGATCCTCAAGCAGGTGCAGTCCGAGTGGCTTGTCGCAGCCGGCGCCGTCCCGTGGGTTGACTGATCGTCGTCGCCTGCGCACGCGAGCCAGTCCTTGTGGCGATTACTTTTTTGCAACCACGACAAGCGCATAGCTCAATGATCTGCCCACAAGCTCGCCGCTCCGAACCAAATTTCCGCCGAAGCCGTCGTTGGCGAGCACCGCCCGCGCTCCGGAGAGTTCGCTCAAATGAGGTGAGAGAATCATGACGTACTTCACCTGCGGCTGCGCGAGCCGCGCTCGTGCCAAGGGCGTAAGTTGAGTCAGAGCTTCGCTGACCCCGGGCTCGTTGAGCGTATCCGCTTCCTGCGGCAGGTCTGCCCACGCCATGCTTACGTAGCCCAAGTTACCCGAATACCAGAGAAAGACCCGGTGAGCGGGGCTGTCGTAGTTCTGCACGAGCTTGACGAAGTGCTCGGCGCCCTTATACGCGCTCCGCTCCTGCGAGCCGCTCGTGACGAAGATCCCCGTCGTGCCACGGCCGTCGAGCACCGACGGTGCGTAGGACATCACCGCGAGCACGATCGCGACCAGCACGAACGCGGCCGTTTGGCGCGTCGGCCGGAAAGCGCCGACGGCGGCCGCGAGCAAACCGATTGCGATCAGCAGTGCGACGAGCCAAGTGTGTTCGCCGAGGCCGCCGTAGAAATCGCCAGCCGGCCCCGTCACGTCGCGCAAGAGCACCGCGGCGAGCGCATATGCGCCGCAAACGAAGACCAAGCGGCGCGCCGCCGTCAGCCGCTCGCGGGTGAGCTCGTGCAGCAGCACGCCGACGGCCGGTGCCGTCGCGACGACGATCACGCTGTAGGCCCACCAAGTCTCGATCACCGAGGAGGTAACCGCGAAGCGGTAGAGCCACAGGAATGCCGTATAGGCAACACAGAACTGCGCGATGCGCACGGCGACGTCGCCCCCGAGCAGCCGCCCACGCAGCATGAACACGAGCGCAAACGAGGTCACGACGGGCGCCCAGATGCGCGGTTCGTGGAACAGCCAGCTGCTCACCGGGTGCTGGTACGGCGCCGATTTCTGGCTGTTATCGCCGAAGAATTCGATCGTCGGCCGAATCAGGTCGTACGGGCTAAGCGACCCGAGGATCTTGAGGTAGCTCAGATAGCCGACGAAGAATACAAGCGCCGCGGAGCCCGCCAGAATCAGCAGCCGCGCGCCGTAGCGCAATAGCGCACTGCGTCCTTCGCGCAGCGCCGCCACGGCCTCGACCGCGAGCAGCACAAACAGCGCCGTCCCGACGAGCGCGTTGGCGAACACCGCCACCGCCAGGGCGACGCCCGGGAGCACCGTGAGGATCAACTTGCGGCGATCGCTCCAGAACCAGAGCCCGACGCCGATGACGCCGCCTGCGACCTCCATGAAGCCCGAGTAGTCCCACAGCAGCATGCGAGAGAAGAACGGATCCAAATACAGCAGCAAGGCGGAGGTGAGCGCGACGCGAACGGTCGCGAACCGCCGCACGCATACGTATACCGATGCACCACACGCGACCGCGAGCAGGTAGCGGAGCACGATGTACCCGTCGACGGAGCCAAACGCCCGCTCGAACGCCCCGATCGCGAGGATCGGCGGGAAGCGGACAGAGAAGTAGTTCCAACCGAAGATCGCGAAGTCATGCTTCGGCACGAACGCATAGCTCGTGTAGAACCACGCATCCGCGTAGTTGAGTTGATTGATCAGCGGCAGCCGCAGCGCGAGCACGACGAGGATCGGGGCGAGCGCCAAGATGACCGTCGGCAGGTAGCGCACGCGCGCCGACGGCACCCCGCGCGACCTCGACACGGCGGAATCGCTCCTGCGGCCGCGCGCGACGGCCGGCGATGCTGCCATCAGGAAGCGCCTCCCACGGCGGGAGCACCTCCCACGGCGGGAGCCGCCGCTTCACACTTGAGGATGCAGTGGGTGTAGGGGATGCGCAGGAGGTCGTCGCGCACCGTCGCGGTCACGTTGGCGAACGATTTGCTGGCAATCGCCGCATAGGCGTCGCGGTCACGCACGTGCTGCCCACGATCGCGCTCAATCACCAAACGGGCCACACGGCTCTGACCGGGCGCAAATACCGGGTCCACCGTGACGACGCGACCAGTCGGCCTGAGTACCGCTGCGGCGCCGGCGAACAGGTTGGCGACGAGCGTGTCGTCGAGGTGATGCAGCACGCCAAAGGCCAGCACGAGGTCGAAATCTCCGAGGTCCCTACCGACGTTCGTAGCGTCCCCGACGTGGAACTCCGCGCTCGCACCGAAGCGCTTGCGAGCACGATGGATGTACTCCTCACTTATGTCCACGCCGACATAGCTCACGCTCTCGGGCAGGAACTCGAGCAGCTCGCCCGGCCCGCAGCCAAGGTCGAGTATCCGCGAGTCCGGCGCCGGTCGCACGTATTCGCCAATCAAGCTGCTGCGGCCGTGCTTGCCGCCCACCGCGCGCGACCATAGCTCGTAGACGGCCGGACGGGAGAGAATCGAGCGAATTCCGGTCGTGACCTGATTCATTTGCCCACCACCCGGTGCACGCTGTCGATCACGTGCTCGACCTGCTCGTCGCTCATGCCGACCCAAAGCGGCAGCCGCAGCAGGCGTGCGCTGACGTCGTCAGTGACCGACAGGTCACCCGCCGTTCGCCCGAGCTTTCTTCCGGCCGGAGAGGAGTGCAGCGGCACGTAGTGAAAGACCGCCGTGACGCCGAGCCCCGCGAGCTCCTCAAGCGCCGCATCACGGCCGCTCGCCGTCGGCAGCAACAGGTAGTACATGTGGGCGTTGTGGGTTGCGCCCGGCGGAATAATCGGACGCCTCAGTGCGCCATCTGACTCAAGGTCGACGAGACCGGCATGATAGCGATCCCAGATCGCTAGGCGCTGCGCCGTGATCCAGTCGCCGTGCTCCAGTTGCGCCCAGAGGAACGCCGCCGCCAGCTCGCTCGCCACGAACGACGATCCGTGATCGACCCATGTGTACTTGTCGACTTGGCCCCTGAAGAACGCCTTCCTGTTTGTACCCTTCTCCTGCAGGATCTCGGCGCGTTCGACCAGTCGCGGATCGTTGACTATCAACGCGCCTCCCTCGCCGCTGATTACGTTCTTCGTCTCGTGGAAGCTGAGCGCGCCTAGCGCGCCGATCGAGCCGAGTGGGTCCCCGTTGATCTCCGAGCCGAAGCCCTGGGCAGCGTCCTCGATCAACATCAGACCATGTCGCTCGGCCAGCTCGCGCAAGGGCCCCATGTTGCACCCGACACCGGCGTAGTGCACCGCGACGATCGCGCGGGTACGCTCGGTGATCGCTGCCTCCACGAGGCGCTCGTCGAGGTTCAGCGTGTCTTCGCGTACGTCGACGAACATCGGTATGGCGCCACGCAGCGCAAACGAGGTGGCCGTCGTCGTAAAGGTGTAGGACGGCATGATTACCTCGTCGCCCGGCGCAACCTCGGCGAGCAGCGCCGTCATCTCAAGCGCGCCCGTACACGAGTGCGTCAGCAACACCGACGCCGTGCCGAGGCGATCACGCAGGTACTCGCCGCAGCGACCACTGAACGGGCCATTTCCCGCGAGATGGGCGTTGTCAATCGCCTCCTGAATATAGCCAAACTCAGCGCCCGTCACATACGGCTTGTTGAAGGGGACGCTGAGGACGGGTGCGGATACGACGTTCCGCGCCACGGTTATGCCTGGCTACCGACGATCAAGCCAGCCACGATCAGCGCGGCGCCGATCAGCTTCGGAAGGGAGAGGGACTCGTTGAAGACGAGGGCGCTCAAGATCAGCACCAGCACGAACGATGCGCTCACGAACGGATACGCACGCGAGAGTTCGAGCTTGCTTAGCGCGGCGATCCATGCGAACGCGGCGATCACCGCTGATAGCAGCGAGCTGATC
>DASZFC010000027.1:0-2815 GCA_035940195.1 Solirubrobacteraceae bacterium | reverse complement strand
TACACGGGCATGGTGATGTATCCCTGCGCGAGCATGTCGCGCAGGACGAGATCACGGCGCGAGCGGGCAGCGACGGGATGCGCGACGGGGTCGTATCCCGTCGGCGAGGCGATCACACCGGCGAGCAGCGCCGCCTCCCAGGGCTGCAGTTGCTCCACGCAAAGCTGATGCCCGGGCGTACCGCATTCGAGGTGGTTCACGTCCTGCCCGAAATACGTCTGGGCGGCCGACTCGATGCCGTACGCGCCGTTGCCGAAGTAGATGGTGTTGAGGTATGCGGTGAGGATCTTTTCCTTGGACCACTTGTGTGAGAGCTGATACGCGAGCGCGACCTCGCGGAGCTTCTCGAAGATGGTGCGATGCGACTGCGCCTGAAGCGCGTTCTTGATGAACTGCTGCTCGATCGTTGACGCACCCTGAATGGTGCCTTTGTGCAGCACGTCCTGGATCACGGCACGCGCGATGCCACGGATGTCGACGCCGTTGTTCGTGCGAAAGCGCTTGTCCTCGACGGAGACGACCGCCTCTTTGACGATCGGCGGGATCTGTTCGGACGTGACGATCACGCGGTTGTGCTGGCTGACGATGCCCAGCTCGCGTCCGCGGTCGTCGAGCAGCACGGAGCTGCGCGCGTCCTTGTACTGCGCGAAGCGCGTGAGCGACGGGAGGTCCGATGCGATCGCGATGAACATGCCGAACACGAACGACACCAGGCCCAGCAGCAGCGTGGCGATGAAGATGGCGAGAAAGCGCAGCCTCTTCACCCGCGGCTTGGGGAGCGTTGCCTGTGCCCGGTCGTCCTCGCTCATGAGCTGCTGGCAGGCGGGCCACCCACGCCGGATGCGGTCCATCCCCGGTGATGTGTGCCGCGCAACGCGCGGCAGTTTCGTGGCCCACGACGCGGTCCAACCCGCCGGAGGGCGAGAGTCTAGCATTGACATTTGTTGCCGAAACCCGCAGACGCGGCTGCCGAGGAGGCTGCACGACGGGCGCGCGAGCTCGCGCGCAACGCCGTCGACAGCCTTCCGGAGGGGGCGCTGGCGGACAAGCTTGCGCTGGCGCGCACAGAGGGACGGCAACTGCGCGTGAAGCTGGGCATCGATCCGACTGCGCCCGACATTCACCTCGGCCACGCGGTGGTGCTGCGCAAGCTGCGCGAGTTTCAGGATGCAGGCCACCGCGTGCTGCTGATCATCGGCGACTACACCGCGCGCATCGGCGATCCATCCGGGCGCTCGAGCGAGCGGCCGATCCTGTCGGTGGAGGAGATCGAGGCGAACGCGGCGACATTTCAGTCGCAGGCGCTGCACATCCTCGCCGAGGACGACCGACTGCTGGAGGTGAGGCGCAACAGCGAGTGGCTGGACATGCCGATGGGGGACATGCTTGCGCTGGCGCGCACGACGACGGCGGCGCAGCTGCTCGAGCGCGACGATTTCTCAAAACGACTCGCGGCGGGCCAGCCGGTCTCGATGCTGGAGCTGCTGTATCCGCTGCTGCAGGGGTACGACTCGGTGGCGGTGCGCGCGGACGTGGAGCTCGGCGGCACGGACCAGAAGTTCAACCTCCTGCTGGGCCGTGACGTGCAGCGGGCCTACGGGCAGCCGGAGCAGGTGATTCTGACGATGCCGCTGCTGGTGGGGATCGACGGTCAGCGCAAGATGTCGAAGTCGCTTCACAACGAGATCGGCCTGACGGATGCGCCGGAGGAGATGTACGGCAAGACGATGAGCATCCCCGACTCGGCGCTCGAGGAATACAGCCGGCTGCTGCTCGACGGCGCCGGCCCGCCGGCGGCCGCGAACGCGGGGGCCCGAGGAAAGGACACTACGACTGCACCGACCGGTGCCGGAGCGCGGGACGCAAAGCGCGCGCTTGCGCGGGATCTCGTGAGCTGGCTTCACTCCGAGGACGCGGCGGCGGCCGCGGAGCGCCACTTCGAGCGCGTGGTGGTGGAAAAAGACGCTCCCGAGGAGATCGAGGAGACGGTCATCGCCAGCGACAACGGCGTGGTCCACCTCCCGGGGGTGATCGCGGAGGCGTTCGGTATCTCGCGCAGCGAGGCGCGCCGGCTCATAGACCAGGGTGGAGTCAGCCTGGGCGACGCGACACTGGGTGCGGGCGAGCACGACGTGCCGCTGGAGCGCGCGAGCGGCCAGCTGCTGAAGGTGGGGAGGCGCCGTTTTCGGCGTCTGAGGGCGCCATAGCGCTATACTCAGCGGTTGGCCCGCAGTGCGTCCTTGGGCGCAGGGCCCGGTCGGTCTCCTCTAGAGGTTGTCCTTTCGGCGAGGCTTGGCGGTCTTTGAAAACTCAACAGCATGCGCATCCACGATCGATGCTTGATCGTGGTGCGTCCAGGTTCGACCCGTCGCCGGCCGGTCGCTGATCGGTGCGGTGGCGGACAAGAGTCAAGTAGAGAAGTACCCCGTCATGGTTCGGTGCCACGGTGTATAGGCACCGGCCGCCGGAGCTCCGGCCACATGGCCGGATGCGATGGCACTCCATGACAGCTTTTCGTGAACTTCACGGAGAGTTTGATCCTGGCTCAGGACGAACGCTGGCGGCGTGCTTAACACATGCAAGTGGAGCGACGAACCAGGGCTTGCCCTGGGGCAGAGCCGCGAACGGGTGAGTAACACGTGGGTCACCTGCCTCGATGACTGGGACAACCCGGGGAAACTCGGGCTAATACCGGATGTGCCCGCAAGGGGAAAGGAAGCTTCGGCCTCCGCATCGAGATGGGCCCGCGGCCCATTAGCTTGTTGGTGAGGTAACGGCTCACCAAGGCTCCGATGGGTAGCTGGTCTGAGAGGAC
>DASZFC010000026.1:0-6458 GCA_035940195.1 Solirubrobacteraceae bacterium | reverse complement strand
CGTGTTCTCGCCCGTCGGGATATAGAGCTTCGTGGCGTCCGGTGAGACCTGACCCGAATCGATACCCGTGCTCAGTTTGACGTCCCACACCGGTTTTTCCGTCACGAGGTCGTAAGCCAGCACAGAACCATTCCCCGAACCGTTGACCGGACCATCGCCGCCATGAGGGATGAACATAAGGTGCGTCGAGGGAGCCACCGTCACGCCCCTGATTTGGTCTTCGGTCGAGGGCAGGCTGATCGTCTTCAGCAGCTTGTATTCATGATCCATGTCATACACCGACGTGACACCATCCTGCACCACGTACTCCAGGTGGGAGATCGGGGAGGGCGCAGGGTCCTTTTTGGTCCTGATGAGCTGCTGTTCGTCGTAGCCCAGGAGTTTGAGTTCACCTTCTGGGGCGACCAGGGTCGTTTCGTGTTTTTCGTCGCCTTCTAGGTCCAGCTCCCCAGATCCCGCCCCGAATTCGAGGAAGCCTGGGTAGAGCGCGGAGGTCCCACGCTTGCTCGCGGGCGTCAGTCCTTTGCAGCATATGGTTGCCTCGCTCGAGACGAACTTGACGCCGCCTTCTACTTTTTTGCCCGTCGAGCATGTGACGAACAGTTTGATACCCGTCGTCTTTTGTCTGACGATGCCAGCGACTATTTCAAGTTGGTTTGTCCACGCCAGTTCTTCCGCCAAAAGCCCGGGAGTGCTACCCAGCGGACAGATGCCTTCCGATTCGCAATCGAAGGTCGCGAACACCTGGATCAAGCCGCTGCCCGGGACTGTGTCTGTTGCCGGGGCGCCGCCTCCGGGGTTCGCCGCGGTGCCCGCCGCGACGTCGTGACACATGATGAAGCTACCCGGGGTGCCTCCTTTGACGCCTTTGAGCGCGATCGTGCCCCAGCCGACCGTGGTCACCGGTCCAGCGCCGATGTTGGTGCCATTGCTCGTGTAGTGCGGCGTTTCAGCGAGTGCGGTCCCCGGCATAACCACGAACGCCGCGGTTGCGAGCAGCGGGACGAAGCTGAGTGCGAGCCTCTTGTCCGTCGCACTACCCCCTTCCCTTACGGATCGGCCCGAGTGGCGACGCTTGCTTGACCGGACCCCTCGACCCTGCACATGATGGCGAGTCTACGCCCCTAAGGTGTTAGGACCTGGAAATCGCTGCCACCGATGGGGCGATGCCGCCACGACAGGTGCGACCCGGTGCAGAAGGCGGCTTCCGCGCTGGACGTCAGGCGCATAGGGCAGCATAGGTGATGTGAAAAGTCGTTCCGTCAAGACCGAGGCGGTGGTGCTGCGCTCGATGCGCTACGGCGAGGCTGACCGCATCCTGCAGCTGTATACGCCCAACCGCGGCCGCGTGAGCGCGATCGCGAAGGGCGTCCGGCGTGCTCGCAGCCGCTTCGGAGGACGCCTCGAGCCCTTCTTCCGCCTGCGGATCGAGTTGCACGAAGGGCGCAGCGAGCTGCTGACGGTAACAGGCGCGCAGACGGTGGACGGCCACGCCCGGCTGCGCGGAGACGGGCGGGCGCTGGACGCGGCGGCGCGAGCGTGCGACGCGGTCGGGCGTCTGTTCGAGACTACGGAGCCGCATCCAGGCGTTTACAACCTGCTGTGCCGGAAGCTGTCGCTGCTCGACGAGCGGGCCGGCAGCGGCTCCTCGGCCGACCGCGCGGCTGCGCTCGCCTTCCGCCTGAAGCTGCTGCTCGCCGCTGGCCTGGCGCCGCAGCTGGGCGCGTGCGCGAGCTGCGGCGAGCGCGAGCACCTGGTGGGCTTCTCCGGCGCGGCGGGCGGTGTCGTGTGCGCGGCGTGCGAGGCGGGGTCCTTCGCCCTGGATCAGCGGGCGCACCTCTTCATGGCCGAGGCGCTCGGCCGCCCGCTGACGGATGCGCCCGGAGCGGTGGACTCCGCGCTCGGTCAGGTGGAGCGTGCGATCGCCGCGACGCTCGAGCACCATGCGCACGTGCGGCTGATGCCCGCAGCGGTCTCTTCGCGCTGAGCGGCGTGCGGGCGCAGTATCGTGGGGGGCGTGGACGAGGGACTGCCGATCGCATATCCGGTGCTCGAGAAAGGCGTTCCGGTCATGAGCTCCGATGGGGAGGAAGTGGGCACGGTGCACCATGTGGTGGCGGCGCCCGAGGAGGACATCTTCCATGGGCTCGTGATCACGACCAAGACCGGAACACGCCGCTTCGTGGAGGCGGCGGACGTCCAGGCGCTGCACGAGCACGGCGTCGATCTCCGGATCGACGCGCTCGCCGCCGAGGGCCTGCCCGAGCCGGGCGGCGCCGCGCCCGTCTACGACGAGGATCCGGCCGCGATCAACAAGTGGAGTCACTGGGCCCATCGCCTCACGGGCCGCAACGACTGGCATCGGCGAAGCTGAGCACCGCCCCCGTCCGGTGCGAGAATCGGACGGTGAGCATCGCGCGCGAGCAGGACGAGGTCGCAGCCGCATTCGCCGAGAGCGTCCGGGATCAGGAGGAGAGGCTGCTGTCGCCGCTCGCGGCGCGGTCCTATCCTGCGCGGAGGGCGCGCCCGGAGGAGGACTGCGCCCTGCGCACGCCGTTTCAGCGCGATCGCGACAGGATCGTCCACTGCAAGGCCTTCCGGCGGCTGACGCACAAGACGCAGGTGTTCGTGGCGCCCCGCGGTGACCACTACCGGACGCGGCTTACGCATACGCTGGAGGTCACGACGATCTCCCGCACGGTCGCCAGGGCGCTGCGGTTGAACGAGGACCTGGTCGAGGCGATCGGCCTCGGCCACGATCTTGGGCATCCGCCGTTCGGGCACATCGGCGAGGAGGTGCTCGACAGCTGCTTGAAAGAGCGGTTCGGCGAGGGCTTTCGCCATTACGAGCAGTCGCTGCGCGTCGTCGATGAGCTCGAGCGCGACGGCGCCGGGCTCAACCTGACGCAGCAGGTTCGCGACGGGATCGTCACGCACTCGAGCCGGGCGCCGCTGCCCGACACGCTGGAGGGCCGGATCGTGCGGGTGATCGATCGCGTGGCATACATCAACCACGACATAGACGACGCGATCCGCGCCGGGCTGCTGCGCGAGGACGAGCTGCCGAGAGAGCCGATCCGGGAGCTCGGCTCGAGCGGCTCGGCGCGGATCGACGCGCTCGTGCATGACATGGTCGAGCATTCCGCTCAAGCCGGCGAGATCGTCCAGGGGCCGGCGGCCGGGCCGGCGATGGCGGAGCTGCGGGACTTCATGTTCGCGCGCGTCTACCTCGGACCGGCGGTGCGGGCGGAGCACGCGAAGATCTCAAGCGTGGTTAGAAGGCTGTTCGACCACTACGTCGAGCACCCCGAGCAGCTGCCGCCGGCGCTCGCCGGCGAGCGTGCGGACAGCGGGCGGGCGGGGGATGGGGTGGCGCGAAGGGTGACCGACTACCTGGCGGGAATGACCGACCGGTATTGCATCAGGCGCTACACCGAGCTCCAGGTGCCACAGGCCTTCGCGCGCTAGCGTCCTCGCCGTGGCCCTCTACACCAGCGACTCAAGGGACCGCGTGCGCGATGCCGTCGACTTCGTCGAGCTGGTCTCCGCTCGCACGGATCTGCGCCGGGCGGGTCCGGCCCGCTATGAGGGCCTGTGCCCGTTCCACGACGAGCGCACGCCATCGTTCGGGATCGATCCGACGCAGAAGGTCTACTACTGCTTCGGCTGCCAGGCCTCGGGCGACGTCTTCACGTTCGTGCAGGAGACCGAGGGGGTGGACTTCAAAGGCTCGCTGGAGCTGCTCGCCGAACGCTATGGCGTGGAGCTCGAGCGCGAGGAGGAGGACACGGGCGAGGCGGAGCGCCGCAAGCGCCGCGAGCGGCTGCTCGAGCTCCTGGACCGGACGACGCGCTACTACGAGCGCTACCTGTGGGAGTCCAAGGAGGCGCGGCGCGCGCGGGAGTACTTGCAGGAGCGGGGCCTGGAGGAGGCGGTGCTGAGAGAGTTTCGCGTCGGTTACGCGCCGAGCGCCTGGGATCGCGTCCAGCTGGCCTCGCGCCAGGGCGGCTACTCCAACCACGACATCTACGACGTGGGGCTCGCGCAGCGCTCGAGGCAGAACGGGATGCTCTATGACCGGTTCCGCTCCCGAATCATGTTCCCGCTGGCCGACATACGCGGGCGGGTGCTCGGGTTCGGCGCGCGAGCGATGGGCGAGGAACAGCGGCCGAAGTACCTGAACACGGCCGACAACGACGTCTACCACAAGGGACTCCACCTGTATGGGGCGAATCTCGCCCGCGCGCACGCCGCGCGTGCGGGAGAGGTGATCCTGTGCGAGGGCTACACGGACACGATCGCGCTGCACCAGGCGGACATGCGAAACGCGGTCGGGCTGATGGGTACGGCGCTGACGGGCGAGCAGGTGGGCGAGCTGGCGCGGATGGCTCAGACGGTGCTGCTGGCGCTGGACGCCGACAGCGCGGGCCAGGAGGCGATGCTGCGGGCATCGACGCTCGCCGAGAGGCGAAAGCTGGAACTGCGCGTGGTGCCGCTGCCTGAGGGCATGGATCCAGCGGAGCTGCTGCAGCACGGAGGGCGCAAAGCGATGGAGGCGGCGGTCGCGCAGTCGGTTCCGTTCGTCCGCTTTCGGGTGGAAAGGACGCTGGACGGGGGCGATCGCTCGAGCCCGGAGGGACGCGACCGGATTATCGGGGAGCTGCGCCCGGTGTTCGCGACGCTCGCCCCTAGCGCGATGCGGATGGAGCTGATGAGGATCGTCTCCGGCCGCCTCGAGCTGAGCGAGAGCGTGGCTGAGCAGATGCTCTCACGCGGGGGACCCGGCGAGCGTGGGGGGCGCACGGCTTCCGGGAGCAATGGCGCCGGCGGCCGGGTCCCCGGTCTGCCGAGGCGTGAGGAGGCCGAGCGGGCGTTCCTCGCGCTGTGCATCGCCGCGCCGCAGGAGGGGGCGCAGGCCCTGGCGAGCCTGGACGTGGACGAGCATTTCGACAGCGAGCTCTTGCGCCGCGCGGCACGGCGGCTTCGGGAGGGGAGCCTGGACGAGCCGCTCGCTGATGCGACGGGAGGGGGCGGACGGCTCGACGAGGATCCGGAGCTGGCGCGACTGCTCGCCGAGCTGGTGGTGGAAGCGGGTCGCGGCGAGGCACATCCGGCGATGCTCGAGGTCCAGCGCCTGCAGCTGGAGCTCGCGCGCGTGGACCGGCAGATCCAGCGGGCGCGCGGGCAGGGACGCGGCGACGTCGTTGCGCTCGCGGAGAGTCGCGCGGAGCTCAAGCGCGAGTTCGACACGGCGTACGGGCGGGCGCTGGAGGAGACGGGGGAGAGGGAGGGGTGATCGCCCGGGGCCTCCCGGGCGCCCCATCCAACCGAAGCGGCGACAGGCGGCGACAGGCCTGAGATCCGGTGCAACAAGGCACCGCTTCGGCACAAAGTTGGCGCGCAAACGCCCGCGTTTTCGGGCGTTTCGTCTCAAGCGGCGAAGACAATACGGTGCATGGATCGTGCCTCCTTGGAACAGCTTCTGGGACGTGGTCTCTCGCTCGCCGAGATCGGGCGGCGCTTTGACCTGCACGAAGCGACGGTCGGCTACTGGGTCAAGAAACACGGACTGGAGGCAGCGAATCGCGCGAAGCACGCGCGGCGCGGCGGCATCCCACGCGATCAACTGGCCGCACTAGTCGACGCCGGGCTGTCCATCGCCCAGATTGCGGAGAACGTCGGTTGCAGCAAGGCAACGGTTCGCCATTGGTTGGCTCGGTACGGACTCAAGACGCAAGGCGGTCCCGGAAGAAGGCCAGCCGCACAAGCGAAGCTCGCCAAGCAGGCTGGACTGGCCACCGCGACGATGCTCTGCCCTCGTCACGGCGACACGGAGTTTTTCCTCGAGGGAAGGGGCTACTACCGCTGTAAGAAGTGTCGCTCGGCGGCGGTCGGTCGTCGACGTCGAAAGATGAAGGAGATCCTTGTCGCGGAGGCAGGAGGCGCCTGCTGCATCTGTGGCTACGACAGCAACATGCGGGCTCTTCACTTCCATCACGTCGATCCGTCGCAGAAGCGCATCGCGATCAACGCCAAGGGAGTCGCCCTGGCGCTGGAGACGTTGCGCGTGGAGGCGCGGAAGTGCGTGCTCCTATGCTCCAATTGCCATGCCGAAGTAGAGGATGGCGCAAGGTCTCTTCCGGTCGACGTGATGGACAGGTAGCCTCCCGGAAGCAAGGTCACGATCCGGGGTAACTCAATTGGCAGAGTGCGACGCTGTTAACGTCGAGGTTGTGGGTTCGAGTCCCACCCCCGGAGTTGGTGGACGAAGTTCCTCAGGCATCCACGCGGGAGCCGAGGCCATGAGATTTCGACCGGTGTCCACCCCGAGACGATCGTGATCCTGGCCGCCTAGCGCGCTGGAACCATCTCCGCCAGCCGCTCGACCAGGCGAGCGGCTACAGCGCCCGCATCGTGTGCTCGAGCCCACTCGGCAAGGTCCCGCGCCCGAGCACGGA
>DASZFC010000025.1:0-1798 GCA_035940195.1 Solirubrobacteraceae bacterium | reverse complement strand
CCTCTTCGAGCGCGAGCTCGATCCGACTATCACCGAGGTCGCAGTAACGCGCGATCACGCGAAGGTTGTTGCGGCCGGACAGATATGGATAGAAACCGAATCGGTCGAGCAGGGCACCGACCTGTCGCCGGCTCTCGCTGGAGCCCGCATCGTGCCCGGCGACGAACGCGCCGCCGCCGGTCGGGCGGATCAGTCCGACCAGTATGCGCAGCGTCGTCGTCTTGCCTGCGCCGTTGGGGCCGAGCAGCCCATAGACCTGGCCACGCGGCACGTGCAGCTGCACGGCGTCAACCGCAAGGACGCCGTTGGCATATCGCTTGGACAGCGCGTGCGACGTGATCGCGAAGTCCATGTCGCGAGCATCAAACACGGACATCGACGGGACCGAAAGTCGGCATATTCACCGACACGCGAGTTGCGCCGAGCTCAGTGTCGGTTGTTATGCCGACTTGCCCGCCCTTGCCCGCGCTCCTAGGGTGCGTGGCTGCGGACCGCACTCGTAGATCAACTCGGACTCTCATGGAGGGCAATAAACGTGATGGTTGCAATGCGTGCGAGAGCGCTCGCTGGCTCCAGCGCGGTGACCGGCCTGGTGATCCTCGCGGCGATGACTGCTGCGGTTGTGGGGCAGCTGATGTCCCACTTCGGAGTCAGTTATCAGGAGGGCCTTCTGGTCGTCTCGCTCGTCGCGGCCGGCAGCCTCGTCTTCTTCTGGCTGTTCCCCTACCTCATCCCGGTGATCGGAACGATCCGCCTGCTCCTCTTCTACTTCGGCACGGGCGTGGTCGTCGGCTGGTAAACGCACCTCGCGGCCGGCGCAAGACCGGCGGAGGAACGGAGGTGACATTTCGTGTTGGCAGTTAGCGCGGTGGCGATTCGATACCGCCGCCTTGGAATGCTGAGCGTGACAGCGGCCGCGGCGGTTCCGTTTCTCTTCAACCTGAGCGCCTCGATTGGCGAGGTGATCAATCACTTCGGCCTGACCTACGCGGTGGCGTTTGCGATCGTCAGCCTGATCGTCGAGGGGTCCTGGTGGGTCGCGATCTGGTTCCCCTACATCATCCCGGCCGAGGTAACAGTCCAGATCCTCGTCGCCATCTTCGGAATCGGGTACGCGGTCGGCTGGTAGCTAGGCTTTTCGAGTACCAGTTGAGCGAACAAAAGGCGCAGCGGCGATGACCAACATCGCCGCTGCCGTGCCAGTCCTGTTGTGGCGTGGAGAGCTGCGGGTCCAGGGCTTGCTTCTCCGCAGGCCGGTGATCACGGCGGCACAAACGATCGTCGGCCTGGCCATCCTGACTGTCGTCGCGCTCCGGGCCCATGACCAGCTGACCTCAGGCGCGCCGGTGCGGTATCTGAACGTCACGATCGTCACGCTCGCCCTGGGCGTTTTGATGGCGGCGAACGTTACGCTGCTCGGCGAACGCACCGGCACGCTGCCGTGGCAGCTGCAGCGATGGGCCTCGAGCCTGCCGATTGCGGGTGCCGAGCTGGCGCGCTTGATGGTGTTGTTCTCCTTGCTGCGGAGCGGACTGCTGACCGTCGCGCTGCTCGGAGCGGTGGCCGTCGGTGCGCTGACAACAGCGCAATCCATCCCCGCGGCCGCGATCATCGTGTTCTCGGCGGTCCTGCTTCCACTGCTTCCAGTCGCGTTGGGGCTGCAGTGGGCACGGCGGCGCGGAGCATCTCCGTCGTTTGCGTTCACATTGGTTCCACTTGGCGTCGGGGTCAGCGCGATGACGGTCCCACTGCCGACGCCTGGTGGCTGGCCCGGCGCAGTGCTGCAGCTGACGAGCCT
>DASZFC010000024.1:0-8779 GCA_035940195.1 Solirubrobacteraceae bacterium | reverse complement strand
AGCAGCCCTCCCTGCGACGACGGCTCGACTATCGCAAGTCTCATCGTCTGCTCTCCAGGGCCGCCTGCTGATAGATCTCATATAGGCGCTCCGCCCAGCGATGCGCGCTGAAGCGGTCTTCCGCCATGGCGCGCGCACTTGCTCCCATGCGCCGACGGCGAGGCTCGTCGTCCAGCAGCGCTGTCACACGATCCGCGAGCACCACCTCATCGCCGACAGGCACGAGCAGCCCGGTCTCGCCGTCAATGACGACCTCCGGTATGCCGTCTATATCGGAAGCCACGACTGGCCGTCCACATGCCGCGGCCTCGATCAAGGTCGTCGGCAGCGCCTCGTGCTCGGAGGGAAGTATTACCAGCGAGGATGCGCGAATTATCTGACTCACATCAGTCCGCGTGCCGGCGAAGATCACGCGCTCAGAGAGACCGAGCTCGCCGACGCGGGCCCGTAGAGCGTCACGTTCGATCCCGTCGCCGACCAGCAGTAGACGCGCCTGCGGAAAGCGTCGGAGGACCGCCGGCCACGCACGCAGCGCGGTGGCCTGTCCCTTGCGTATGCGCAGCGCGCCGACCATTGTCACGACGGGCGCCTCAGCCGGCACCATCAGCTCGACCGGCATCGTCGCGGGCTCGGTTGTGAACACGTCGAGATCCACCGCGTTCTCGACCACCCGCCAGTTCTTCCGCGGCCCACCGTAGGCAAGCGCGAAGCTCTCAAGCGAAGAGCGTGAGACAAACACGACTCCCGCACTGCGATTGGCCACGGCCACAGCAAGCCGCTCCTTGAGCTTTTCCCGCCGCGCGAGCGGCACCACGACATGGTGAAAGCTGCATACCGTCCGGCGCCCGGCAATGTATGCGGCCGGGGGCGAAAGCGTCATGGCGTCCTCCAGGTGCGCATGCACAACATCACAATTCGATGAGCGAATTGCTGCCACCAGGCGTGGAAGCGCTCGAGGGTCGCTGAGCCTACGGATCGACAGATAGCGCGTCTGCACACCGGCCGCCGCGAGCACTGGCTCCATCACCGAGCGATGCGATCCAGGCGCTGAGAGCACTACCACCTCAAACTGAAACCCCGCGGCGGGCGCCGCCGCGCTGAGTGTAGCCAGCACACGCTCGGCGCCGCCTAGGCGCAGGGAGTCGATGACCATCATGACCTTCATATCTGCCAGCGCCGCCTGTAAGCCTCAGGCAGTCCCAGCCGACCGTAGCGAAGCGATCAGCCCCTGAAGCTCAGGCAAGGTTTTGCGTGAGCCGATCGTCAATCCCGTCGCCCCTCCTACGATACCCGCGAGGAGCAGCAGCGACAGGCAGAGCAGTCCGGGCGCGACGAACAGTCGCACAGGCCCGGCCAGGGCTATCACCCCGACCAACGCGCAAAACCCCGGCCACATGGCTCCGAAATCCTGGCGCATCGTGGTCCCAAGCAGCGAGTTCACGAGCACGAGCCGCGCACCCTGGTACACGACCGCCAGGACGAGGTGCACGACCGCTACGGCGACGATGCCATGCGGCGCGGCGAGAATGTATCCAGCGACGAGCAGAACGGTGAGGGGAATATTGAGCGCAAGCAGGGTTCCCGGACGCCCCATTGCTGGGAAAATGTCGCCCGACGCGAACCCGATGGATGATATAGCCGTCATAAGAGAGATCAGCACCATCGGCCCTACAGCGGGCGCCCACTTGGCAGTGAACACCACACCCACAACGTCGCGGGAGGAAAGCGCCAGTAGGACGCCCGCGGGGAAGCTGAACAGCGTGATCATACGCAGGGAGCGGAGCGCCGCGCCCACCATGACCTCCCTTCCGCGTGTACGCGCCTGCGAGAAGATCGGAAAAGCAACAGCGCCGACGATCCAGTAGAGGCTCAGGAGCGCGAGTTCCGGTAACCGGTAGCCCATCGAGTAGAAGCCGAGCTGCGTGGCGCCGAGGCGGTGTGCGACAACCAGGTAATCGGAGTCCATCCCGATCGCGTCAACCACCTTCAGGGCGATGAACGTGAGACCAAAGCCCAGCAGTGCCTTTGCCATCCGCCTGTCGAATGAGAATCGCGGCCAGAACCTCACGTACCACCATGCCAGCACCGTGCCAACGATCTCTCCGGCAAGCAGGCCCCAGACCAGCGCCCAAACGCCCAAGCCCGCGAGTGCCAAGGCGATCGAAATGGACGCTCGAGCGATACTTCGGCCTATTTCTACGACGGCACGACTGTCAAATCGCAAGTCTCGCTGCAAGACGGCGTTCTGCACCTGCCCCAGCCCGCGCACGAGCAGATAAAGGAAAAGCACGCGAAAGACATCTTCGTGCCGCTGTAGGCCCGTGAACCCCGCGACGGCGGGTGTGATGAGCACCCCAATGCCTGTGAGCGCTGTCGCGATAATCGTGTTCAGGGTGAAAGCCGTCTGCACCCTTGCGGTGACCCCGTGCTCCTGCTCGTAGATGAGCGCCGCGCCAACCCCGAGGTCCAGTGCCACGTCGAAGAACAGGATGAGCGCGGTGGCCGCCGCCACGATCCCGAAGTCGTTCGGCGTCAGAATCCGGGCCAGCACCACCGTGCTGATGAACACGACCAGCTTGCTGCCGCCATATGACACGGTGGCCCAGCCAAAGCTCTTGACGGCACGCTGGGCGAGAGGCTCTGACTCAGACGTGGATCGGTCGAGCTTGCTGGACTGCGGTTCGCTCACGCGACTCCTGAGACTGAATGGTCGAGCACCCGGCGCTGCGTCGCCGAGCGACGACGTCGAGGATCGGCCGCACCCACGCGCAGGGACTCTACTGAGTCAATGGGCCCTGAGCAGACGCTGCTCGCTGATTTCGGTGGATCAGCCTTCCTCCTTACCCACAAGTCGACGTCTGGCTACGGCGTCCCGCCTCACGGCGATCGAACACATCGACATGCGCCGTAACGACATCTATACTCGCTCCTCGTGGATGGAGCCCCTCCCAGCGCCGCGTTGCCGTCGGCCCAGCCGGTCGCGCCCGGTCAGCAGGGAGCTCTGGGGCCTTACCTGCGAGCGGTTGTCTCGCACCCGCTGATCGTCGGCCTGGTCATGCTGATCACGCTGGCCGGATCGATCGCGTGGCTCTCGCACCGCGCAACCAACTACCAGGCCACCGCGAACATCCTGTTCACAGTGGTGCCTTCGGACAACGAGGGCGCCAACGGACTGCCCGTGCTGCGGGAATCGAGTGATCCCACAAGACTGACCCAAACCGCGGCAACTCTGTTGAGCACGCCCGAAGCGACGGTGCTAGCGGCCAAGAGCATGGGCCCAGGCTGGAGCCCCTCGAGAGTAAGCCAGGCAATCAGCGTCCAGCCCCAGGGACAGAGCGACATTATTTCGGTGAGTGCGACTGCCACCTCAGCCAGGCTGGCCCAGCGCTTGGCCAACGCTTTCGCCAACGCCACCCTGACGGCACGCCGAAGGCTGCTGCGCGCTCAGGCCTTGACGTTGAAGGCGGAAGTGAGCAACAAGCTTCCGGCGACCGACACCATTGGCCAGCAGCGTCAGGCCCTGATCACATCTCTCCTTCAGGGTCTTGATCCCAACTTCTCGCTCTCCCAAGCGGCCACTCTTCCAAGCTCCCCCACCGATACCTCCAAGTGGCTCATCGTGATCCTTGCGCTGCTGGCCGGATTCTCGCTCGGCTCAGGTGCCGCGATCGCCACGGACATGCTCTCAGACCGGGTCCGTGAGTCAGATGAGCTACTGCGCCTCTACGGGCTTCCCGTGCTGGCCTACATACCCACAGTGCCTCGCCGCGCTAGCCCGACCACGAAAGGTGGTCTGGCTCCGATGCCACCCCCTGTGCGCGAGGCCTTTCAGATGATTCGCGTCCAGCTCGATACCGCGATATCGGATGCGCCGACACCCAACGGTCGCGTAATCCTGCTCACGAGCGGGTCCAGCGGCGACGGTAAGACCACTTCCGCCATTAACATCTCGACCACGCTGGCGGATGCGGGGCACCGCGTCATTCTGATGGACCTCGACTTGCGCAAGCCGGACCTAGGGCGCCTGCTGCGCCTAGAGCATGAGGCCGGTATCACGGCGCTGCTTGACGACCGCACAGAGTTCTCGCGCGTCATGGTGTCAGACTCGCATATGCCTATGCTCAACGTCGTTCCGGCGGGGCTGGGAGCCAGCGAAAATGTACTGTCCCCCGTGGTCGCCCGCATGGTCTCTGTGTTGAGAGAGGCCCGCAGTATGGCGGACTACATCGTGATCGACGCGCCACCCCTTGGCGAGGTCAGCGACGCCTATCAACTCCTACCACTAGTCGACGAGATTATCGTGGTGGGGCGGCCAGGGAACACGCGGCGCGCGAGCTTCGAGTTCATGAGGGAACTGCTGGGTAGAGCTCAGAGGACCCCGCTCGGGATGGTGATCGTCGGAGAAACTGCTCACCACTCAAACTATTACTACTACGGGCAATCACAGGCCGATGAACCGGGCATGAGGGCACGGCTCCGCCGCTTGTCGGCCACTAGCCCCCCCAATTCTTGAGCAGTCGGCAGCTACCCTTCTTCCGGCCGGGATCGGTGGTTGCCCTTGTCAGTCCGGCGGCTCTCGCCACCGGGGTGCTGATGGCCGCGCGCGTAGGGATCGGACTGGCTGCGACGGCCGCGCTGTTGTATGCACCCCTGATCTTCCTCAACCTCTCGCTGGGACTGGCCCTGTGGACACCCTTGACGTTCATGGAGTCGCTGCATTTCCCCTGGTCGGGGCCAGCCGTCGTTTCGGTCTTGCTCCTGGCCGCGTGGATCGGGACGCTGCCCGCCACCCAGCATGCCCGGGCTGTCGTATTCGCCAATCAGCGATGGGTCCTGGGGTCAGTCGTGCTCTATCTGCTCTGGATCGCCCTTTCCCTCTCGTGGTCAGAAAGTTCCGGGATTGCCCTTGAAGGACTTGTGGAATGGTTGATTGCCGCAGTCGTCTTTATCATCGTCGCCACGACGATCTCAAACCCTCGCTACGTTCGAGCGATGCTGTGGGCATTCGTTCTCGGTGGCGCGGCATCCGTCCTGATCGGACTTGCAACCACAGGTCTGAAGCCGTCACCAAGTGCAATTCTGAGTTCCACCCAGGCCGAAGGTCGCCTATCGGGGGGGGTCAGCGATCCGAATTACCTGGCCGCTGGCGTGGTGGCAGCCGCAGTCATAGCAGGGGCTCTATTCGCCACCTCCCGCCGACCGGCGGCACGCTGGGTTCTCCTCGTTTCGATCGTCCTCCTGACCGTAGGCGAGGTGGCCAGCGAGTCACGCGGGGGGCTGCTTGCAGCCGGAGGGGCAGCGATCGCGGCGCTCATCCTATTTAAGCGCCAGCGGCTGGCGGTTGGGATGATCCTGGCGGTAGTGATGACGGTTGGAGCGTTGATTCTCGTCGCGGACCCCGGAGCGGGACAACGAATCAGCAAATTCAATGGCGGAGGCACCGGACGCACAGAACTATGGACGGTGGCCTGGCGTATCGCCTCGAACCATCCCATCGTCGGCGTCGGCTTGCACAACTTCATCACGCAGGAGGCAAAGTATGTCCGCCAACCCGGTGTACTTACCTCAGTGGCATTGATCGCGGACAAGCCTCATGTAGTCCATAATCAGTACCTTGAGGCGTTTACGGAGACAGGGATCGTTGGGTTCGTGTTGTTGATATCTATGATGCTCGGTTTCTTGAGTTGCGGCGTGCGCGCCGCGAAGGGATTCGACGCACGCGGTCAACCTGAGCTCGCTACGTTGGCGCGCGCCGTAGTCGTAGCCGAGGTCAGCATTTATGTGGCGCTATTCTTCCTCTCAGATGGTCCGGACCAACGATTCTGGATCCTCTTTGGTATAGGCGCAGCAATGCTGGGTCTCGCATCGAGAGCGGGTCAGCCTGGAGATCTGCCGACCTCCCAGCCATCATGAGGCCCGCTAAGCTCGCTCTGCTCAGCGCCGTGCTCGCCGTCTGTCCGCTCTTTGGCGCCTGCGGATCGTCGCTTTCTCCCACCTCATCGGCCGCCTCTGTTTCAACCACCGGCGAAGTGTCTCAATCGCACAGCCGTATACCACATCTATCCCACATCGTTGTGGTGGTCATGGAGAACGAGGAGGCCTCGAGCGTGATCGGCAACCACGCGGCCCCCTATATCAATCGCCTCGCTCTACAGGGAGCGCTTGCCACGAGCTCCTACGCAGTGACGCATCCCTCGCTACCGAATTACCTGGCGCTCACCGGAGGGTCGACGTTCGGGATCGAATCCGATTGCACAGACTGCCACGTTGGAGCGCGCAACCTCGTCGATGAGCTCGAAGCCGCCGGTATCTCGTGGAAGGCCTATATGCAGGACATGCCAGGCCCCTGCTTCGCCGGCGCAAGTAGCGGGCTGTATGCCAAGAAGCACGATCCCTTCATTTACTACGACGACGTCCGCCTGAGTCCAAAGCGCTGCGCGAACGTGGTGCCGGCCTCGGAGCTGGACAAGGATCTGGCCGCCGGAGCACTGCCACGGTTCGCCTGGATCACGCCGAACATGTGCAACGACATGCACGACTGCGACGTGGCCACCGGAGATCGATACCTGGCGGGTCTGTTCCCCCGGCTGATCGCCGCCGTGGGGGCCAGCGGCGCGGTATTCCTGACCTGGGACGAGGGCGCCTCCGATAGTGGCTGCTGCAAGGTGGCCGCGGGGGGGCGCATCGTCACCATCGCCGCCGGGGGGGCCGCGCGTCGACATGCAAGAGCAGCCGGTAGCTACGACCACTATTCCCTGCTGCGCACCATCGAGGATGCGTGGCGCCTGCCTGAGCTTGGCTACGCCCGCTGCTCGTGCACGAGCCCGATGAACGCACTCCTGCGCGCTCGCTGACCCGGCCCGTTCAGCTGCGATCACACGTGACCCTGAGCGGGTGCGCTCCTGCGGCTGGAGGAGTTGGTGGGAGCGACCAGGGCGACGAAGACACCCGCCGCGACCACAATCTGAAGCGCGACAAAAGCACTCAAGCTCGGCGGCCCGACCCTGGTGAAGATGTGGTGTAGGGACCCGACCATAAGCGCTACGAGCGCAATGCCAACTCGGATGGGGCTGAGGTTGAGCACACCCTGACGCTGGCCTTGACGCAGCGCGATCGCGGCGGCAACGGCGATCGGAAGCAGGCCGATTCCAACCAGGCGCTGCTCGTTGTGGGCAAAGCCGGGGAAGCTCGGGCTGACGCCGATCGGTTGGATGATCACGGCCGCTCCGATCAGCAGGCTGGCGTAGAACTCGAAAGGCAGCCGCTCCGCACGAGAGCCCCGCAACCGGGCGGCGAGGAGCGCGGCCAGGATGACGGTCGTGGGTATGATCAGAGCGATCGCGCATCGCCCGAGATGCGAGGCGAGCGTGGAGATGTGTCCGTGACTGGGCACGAGCAGCGAGAGGATCGTGTCTCGAGGGAAGCGCGGCTGGAATCGCCTGGTGAATGACGATGTCAGCAGGTCGGTTGCGACGTAGAGGACCGCCGTGAGCAAGATCACCCCGATGGCTCGTCCCCGCCGCAGGCGTACCGCCTGCTCTCGCCAGCCTGGCCCGCGCAGAACCCAGTAGGCCGCGACCGGAGCGACAAGCAGTGCGGTCTGTCGCGACAGAATGGCCACCGCGCTCCCCGCGAGCACAAGCGCAAAAGCGTCGTCGAGCAGGCCCCACATGATCAGCCCGAGACCCAGTACGAAGGTAAGATCCTGCACGGCACCCGGTGTAAGGATTGATTCACGCAGGCTGTAAGGGTTCAGCAGGAACAGGGCGAATGAGAGCGCGAACACGACTTTGGTGAGACGCAGAGCCAGAAGCGCTCGCGCAAAGACACCGATCAAGCCCGCGAAGCACAGTGCCCAGAGGATCCTGTAGGCCGCATGGATCCCGCTCGCGGTTGCCCAGTTGAACAGTCCAACCAAATAGTGCGGCACGAACCGCTGGGTGTAGGCCGAGCCGATCACCACATGTGGTAGCCCCGGGGCGGGGAGGGCCATCTCCTGGTAGGAGATCACGTCGGTGCCCCATGGATGGGTGTGGCTCGGGAGGCCGGTCCAGTAGTTGGTCAGCAACAGAAACGCTGTGAGGAAAGCGATGGTCAAGGGGGCCCTACGGATCCCCAACTCACTGCGCGCTTCATCCGCAGTGGCGCGCGAGCCTATCCCTTCCGCGGCCACAACAGCATCTTCCTGCACCGGCCTAGTCTGGCATATGACGGAACGCCGATGCGCCCACGCGACCGATCATCTGTCCAAGCCCGCCAGCCCGTCACGGAAAGAGCAAGCGAGCTTTAGCCCTGAGAGGAATCGACCATCCGTCTAACCATAGCTCCCACAGTCACCCGCACTCTCCGGCGGTCGATGAACGGTAGACAACAAAACCTATAGCGCCACCTCCCCGAAAGGGCAAACCCATCGTGAGATGGGGACGCAAAGCCACGGGACCTCGAAGAGGTCAGCCGAGCTACCGAAGGAGCCGTCTGAGGGCGGTGGCGAAGACAAGGAGGTCTTCGCGTGCCCAACCCCTCACGTGCCTTTACGCTTGCTCTCAAGAGACTGGTGTCGGTGCTTGCATGCTTGGCCTTCGTCACTGTACTCATCCCGGGTATTGCCGCCGCGCGAACCCACCATCAGGCCGCGGCTCACCACCATCGCCACGCAGGGGCCGCGCGGCACAAACACGCCCGATCGGCCCGCGATTCGCACAAACATCATCGCGGTGGATCTACCGGCTCAGGCTCCCCGCCCCCCGTGACGACACCTCCGGTCACGACGCCCCCCGTG
>DASZFC010000023.1:0-2986 GCA_035940195.1 Solirubrobacteraceae bacterium | reverse complement strand
GGCTACTTGGCAGGAAGCCTCAATGGCCTCCTCAAATTGCCCGTCACGGTAGACCCGAAGTCCGACGCATCCCCAACTACTTTGTTTCATGTCGCCCCGGCACCTTCTGGACCTGACACGCGCCAGATGCTGTCAAGGCCGACTGAGAATTGACCCTGTAGCGCCGGTTGAGAATTGACCCCCCCCCGTGTGGGTTGGCCGGTGGCGCGTGGAGCGAAGGCGCGTAGCGCCGAGCGGAGCGCGCTGCCGGCGGGCGGCTTTTGCCGCCGAGGGTGGGTTTCGGCGGGTTGAGCGCGATAAGGGAGGCTCTGTAAGCGCGTGTGCGGCCCTCGGCGAGGGTGGCCAGGGTGATTGGTCAGGGGGTCTCGGTGGCCTGGGTGGCGGGCCTGGCCGCGAGGTCGTGGTTCTTCAGGCGGTAGCTGTCGCCCTTCAGGGAGAGGATCTCGGCGTGGTGGACGAGCCGGTCGATCATCGCAGCGGCGGTGGCGTCGTCGCCGAAGATCTCGCCCCAGGCGGAGAACGGCTTGTTGGAGGTGACGATCAGGCTGGCGCGCTCGTAGCGGCGGGAGACGAGCATGAACATCAGGTTCGCTGCCTGGGGGTCGAACGGGATGTAGCCAACCTCGTCGCAGACCAAGAGTGGGTAGCGCTCGAGGCGACGCAGCTCGTCCTCGAGGCGGCCTTGGCGTTGCGCGTCGGCGAGCAGAGCAACCCACTCCGTCGCGGTGCGGAACAGCACGCGCTGCCCGGCCAGGCAGGCGCGGATGGACAGCGCGATCGCGAGGTGGGTCTTGCCGGTGCCGGGTGGGCCGAGCAGGATCACGTTCTCGCGGGCGTGCAGGAAGTCGAGCTGGCCGAGGTGCTCGATCACCTGCTTCTTGATCGAGCGCTGGAAGGTGAAGTCGAACTCCTCGAGCGTCTTGCGTGCAGGGAACCGCGCGGCTTTGATCCGCAGCTCTCCGCCGGAGGCGTCACGCGAGGCGATCTCGGTGGACAGCAGCGCTTCGGTGAAGCGCTCATAGCTCCACTGCTCTGAGCGTGCACGCTCGGCGAGCTTCGGTAGCGCGCGTGCGGCCGCCGGGGCCTTCATCGCCCGGAACAGATGCGTGAGCTCGGCGGTGGCGCTCACGCGATCAGCCGGTCATAGACGGCGAGCGGACGCTGCTCAACAAGCATCTCGCCCTCGCCCTCCTCGCCGTGGCGCTCGCGCAGCGCCCGGGCGTGCTCAAGGGCGGTGATCGTGTGGTTCTTGGCGAAGCTGCGCTCGTGCGAGCACGCAAGCTCCCCGGTGTCGAGCGCCACGGCGGTGATCTGTCGCTGAGAGGCACGGGCTTCCACCCGGCGTCCGACGAGGCCGGGGTCGAGCGAGTAGTCGTTCGTGTCGAAGCGAACGTGCGGATCGGCTGGCACCCTCATCACCCAGCGGCGGTCGACGTCGGGCTCTGACTCGGGGAGCTCACGCATCACCTGGCGCTCCTCGATGAGCCGGTCGATCTGAACCGCTCCGAGAATCCTGGAGGCAGTTTCTATTGAGTGTGTGATCGCTCCCTGGACTGCTCAAACTCAGCTGGAGGAAGTCCTGCGCAGGCGCCGTGCAGGCGCCTGTGGTTGTACCAGTCGACCCACTCCAGGGTGGCGAGCTCGACCTCATCGAGCGTCTTCCACGGCCCTCGGCGGTTGATCAGCTCGGTCTTGTAGAGGCCGATCGTGCTCTCGGCCAGAGCGTTGTCATAGGCGTCGCCGACGGAACCGATCGAGGGATCGGCGCCGGCTTCGATGAGACGCTCGGTGAAGGCGAAGCTCGTGAACTGACTGCCGGCATCAGAATGCAGAACGAGCCCCGTGGCGACCGGCTGGCCGTGGTGGTCTCTGGCCCACAGCGCCATCTCAAGCGTGTCGAGCACGAGGCTCGTCTTCATGTTCCGGTCGGCCTTCCAGCCGACGATCCGACGGCTGAAGACGTCGATCGCGAACGCCACGTAGACGACGCCCGACCACGTCGCCACATACGTGAAATCGCTGACCCACAAGCGGTTGGGAGCTGCGGCTTTGAAGTCACGATCGACGAGGTCTCGTGCTCGCTCAGCCTGCCCGTCTGGGATCGTCGTGCGCCGCTTCTTGCCGCGCACCGCGCCCTGCAGGCCATCCTTGGCCATCAGGCGCTCCACCGTGCAGCGGGCGACCGCGATCCCTTCGCGGCGCAGCGCCCACCAGACCTTGCGCACGCCGTAGACGCCGTAGTTGTCCTGGTGGACCTTGCGGATCTGGGCGAGCAGCTCGCGGTCGCGCAGCGTCCGCGCCGAGGGCTTTCGCTTCCTGCCCTTCACGGCGTAATACGTCGATGGAGCGACGCCGAGCGTGCGGCAGATCGGCTCGACCCCGAACTCCTCTCTGTGCGCGTCGATCACGGCGCTCATCTCCTCAGCTGCGGGTCGAGCTCCCGCGCGAAGAAAGCCGAGGCGGCCTTGAGGATCTCATTCGCCCGGCGCAGCTCCTTGTTCTCGCGCTCAAGCTCCTTGATCCGCTGGGCCTCGGCCGTGCTCGTTCCGGCTCGCGTGCCGCCGTCGACTTCGGCCTGGCGCACCCAGCCGCGCAGGGTCTCAGCCGAGCAGCCGAACTTCTCCGCGATCGAGGTGATCGCCGCCCACTTCGTCTCGTACTCGTCGCGGTGCTCGATCACAAGTCGCACGGCTCGCTCGCGCACCTCTGTCGGATACCTCGTGACTTTTCCCATCGGCCCATCCTCTCAGGGGTTGGGGCCTCCAAGGTTTCCGGGGCGGTTCACCTAGATGCTCAGGCTACGGATCGGTCGTTCGATCCTGCTCATTGGGGCGTGTCCCTTCCTCGGTGCAGGAAGGAGAGCGATCCGCCGATGCCCACCACCAGCACCACCGCGCATGTGCCAGCGGGCCGTTGTCCCGGCGTGCTGCTCGTCTACGGCGAGGAGCGAGCGAACACGGCGCTAGCGAGCGAACTTGACCTCGAC
>DASZFC010000022.1:0-31345 GCA_035940195.1 Solirubrobacteraceae bacterium | reverse complement strand
AGTGACGCTTGCGCTCGGCGAAGTGCGTGAGCACGATGCCGACGAGCAGGGACACTACGATCACGATGATCAGTGGCGCCTTGCCGGAGCCGAAGACCCAGTTCACCTTGACCTCTTTGAGGTTGAAGACCGCGAACAGGGTGATCAGTATCGCGAGTATGAGCAGGGCGCCGGTGCGTGCCATCTCGCGGCGGTTGCGACGCTCACCGGCGGCCGGAATCTCTGCTGAGGAGGGCATAGTCCTTCGATCCTACCCCTCGCGCCCGCTCAGGCCTACCCCATTTGCGGCTCAGCCAAGCTCAGCTTGACCCACGGACAGCCGACCGACAGCTCCTCGACTCCCAGCGCCGCGGCGACGTTGAGGGCCATACCGTGACGGAAGAAGTCATCCAGTTGCTCTGGCTCAGCGCCTGAGAGCTCACCGGCGAGCTCGACCAGCTGCGCGAAGCGGTGGCGCACGGATGCGCGCACTGCCTCGTCATCGCAGGCGGCGTAGCACTGGTGCTGGAGCATCAGATAGTCGCGGTCGGACGCGAGCAGGTCCTTGTAGGCGAACCCCATCGCCTGCAGCGCGTCCTCGCACTCGGCGGGCGCGCGCCCAGCCGCGTAGTCTGAAGCGCCGCCGCGAAAGGTGTCGGCGACCCGCTCGAAGCTGCGGTCGAGCGCGGCGAGGAAAAGGTCGCGCTTGGTGGGGAAGAGGCTGAATACGTACGGCTGGGCGACGCCGACGCGGCGCGCGATGCGCTCGACCGGGGTGCCGTGCAGGCCGCCGTGGGCGAACTCGTGCACGGCGGCGGAGATCAGCTCCTCCCGGCGCTCGGCGGCCGGGACGCGACGGCGAACTTGCTCAGGGGAGCTCATGCAGCCTCGCTGGCAACGACCGGGGCCTGACCGGCCGCTGCGGAATCAGCGACACGCATACCGTCAACCGCCGTCGCGCGCGTCTTGAAGGGAAAGGCGAGCACGACGAGCGCACCCGCGGCGAGCACCGCGACGCCCACCCACATGGCGGGGATCAGGCCATCGACGAAGGCCTGGGGCGAGGCATAGCTGCCGGCACCCGTAAATACCGAGGCTAGAACGGCGACGCCCAGGACACCGCCGACCTCTCGGATCGCGTTGTTCGCACCAGAGGCCTGGCCGGCCTGATCGGTGCGCACGGAGGAGAGCACGGCGTTGGCGGACGGCGCGAACACGAGCGCCATACCCGCGCCGGCCATGATGAACGGGACGATCATGTGCGCGTAGGACAGGTGGGTCGAGGTCATGAGTGCAAGCCACCCGAGCGCGCTCGCCTGAAGCGTTAGGCCAGCGAACATGAAGGGGCGGCTGCCGAAACGCTCGGAGAAGACGCCCGCGAGCGGAGCCACGACCATCGAGGCGCCCGTCCAAACGAGCAGCTTCAGTCCGGCCTGGAAGGGAGTGTTGTGCAGCACGTTCTGCATGTATTGCGAGAGGAAGAAGATCGAGCCGAACATACCGAAGTACATGCTCAGCGATGCCACGTTGGTGACCGCGAACGAGCGCTTGGCGAAGAACGACATCGGCAGCATGGGCTCTGAGGCACGCAGCTCCCAAACGACGAAGCCGGCGACCAGCACGGCTCCGGTGATCAGCGTCGCGAGGATCGTGGGGCTGGTCCAGCCCAGCGACTGAGCGCGGACGAGGCCGAACACAATCCCGAAGGCGCCCGTGGAGACGAGCGCGAGCCCACGCAGGTCGAGCGTCCCATAGGGGCCGCGGCTCTCCGAGAGCCAGCGCAGCGCAAGGGGCATCATGACGATCCCGATCGGCACGTTGATCCAGAAGATCCAGTGCCAGGAGATGCCTTGGACCACGGCGCCGCCAACGAGCGGGCCGATCGCGACGGCGATGCCTGAGATGCCCGACCAGACGCCGATCGCCATTCCGCGCTTCTCCGCAGGGAAGGCCTCGGCGAGCAGGGTGAGCGTGAGCGGGGTGACGATCGCGGCCCCCGCGCCCTGCACGGCACGCGCGGCGACGAGCAGGTCAGTGGTCGGCGCGAGAGCGGCGGCGGCGGAGGCAGCGGTGAAGATGGCCATGCCGGCGAGGAACATCCGCTTGCGCCCAAAGCGGTCGCCGAGCGCAGCACCGGTCAGCAGGAGCACCGCATAGGCGAGAACGTAAGCGTTTACGGTCCACTCGAGCGACTGGATCGAAGCGCCGAGGTCGCGATGAATCGTGGGTAGCGCGACGCTGACCACGAGGTTGTCGAGCACAACCATGAACAGCGCCACGGAGACGATCCCGAGGGTCCAGCCATTTTTGCGCGAGTCGGTCATGCGGTCTCCATATCAGCTCAACGAGTGCTTATCCCGATAGATTAGCAGTCGCTAATAAGAAATGTCAAGGGCTCCCGGCAAGCGCAGGCAGGTGTGCCGCGAACGCAAGCGAGGAGCTGCACGGTGGCAGGCGAATATCATCATGTCCATGAGACGAGGATTTCGCCCGCGCAGCACGCTAAGCCTTGGAGTAGCCATGGCCGTTCTGCTGGGTGGGTGCGGCGGCGCCACTAAGACGGTGACAGTCTCGAGCGCCCCGCCATCCGCTCAGAGCACCACTCAAGCAAAAACAACGACGGGTGCGATAACCCCAACAACTGCGACCCGCACGAATGAAGCGCCGGGCGCGAATGGCGGGACTTCGGGCCCCGTGAGGACACGCACCGCGCCCGAGCCGGCGTTCACGCAAAAGCCCAGCAGCGCGGAAGGGCTGAGCGGCGCCGAGGCGGCGTTGCAGGCACAAGGATATACGGCTAGGAGCACCTCCGACTACCACTCCAGCCAGACCCTCCGTGTGCTCGTCGGCACGCGTAACGGCTCTGGTGAGCGGGCATTCTTTTTCGTCGGCGGGCATTACATAGGCACCGACGCGAAGGAGCCCAGCGCTCAGATCCGCGTGGTCAGCCAGAGCGACACCGAAATCACCCTTGCCTATTCCCTCTCCGGCGGCTCCCGCGAAGCGAACGTGCGGTTTCAGCTGAACAACGGCAAACTGACGCCGCTCGATCCCATCCCCTCGGCCAGCTCCCGTCAGTAGAACATAACCAGCTCAGCGCTCGGCCGTCCTATGGTGATGGCTAACGCTTTTGACAATCGCGAGGGGAAAGGGTTTGATCCGATGATTACAACGATCGACGGTCGCGCCGAGGAATTGCTGAAGGCCAAGAACTTCGCCCACATCGCCACGCTACGCCCCGACGGCTCAGTGCAGACCGCCCCCGTGTGGGTCGACGTGCAGGACGGCCGGCCGGTCGTCAACTCCGCCGAGGGACGCGCCTGGCCACGCAATCTCGAGCGGGACCCGCGGGTAACGCTGACGGTGCAGAACATGGAGAACCCCTATGAATATCTCGAGGTTCGCGGGCGCGTGGCCGAGCGCACCCACGACGGTGCCGACGAGCACATCGACTCACTCGCCAAGAAGTACATGGATAAGGACTCCTACCCATTCCGCCAGCCCGGCGAACAACGCGTGATCATCCGCATAGACCCCGAGCACGCCAAGGTCTGGGGAGGCTGAGGCCCGCTCAGCCTCGGGGCTGTTTGCGCCACAGCCGCCGCCACAGTGACGGTGTACGGGGCTGAGTGCGCTCCCACTCGTCCCGCAGTATGAGCCGCCCGCTCGAGCGGGCGGCAAGGACACAGGTGGTGTGGGCGTGGCGTCGCCGGCGAGTATCCCCTTCAGGGGCGATCAGCATATGCTCGCTGAGAGCGGGGAAATGGTTACCACAGAACGGACAGCGATACGTCGCAGGCTTGCGGTTCGCCGCATGGCGCACCGTCCACCATGGGGCGGGCGAAAGGCCGGTCATTCCTCCATTGTCGCGCCCGTGGCGGCAACCATCGCCGCGACCGTAGCCGTGGGGGTGGGCGCCTGGCTGGCGAGGGCCGAGCGCGCCCGCCGCGCCACCAAGGCAAAGCACGCCCGCGAGCGCCGCTTTGCCCAGCTGCCCGGCGAGCCGTTGGGAGCGGGGCTGCGGCGGATGGCACTCGGCCAGCTCGACCTCGCGATCGAGCTGCTTTCCGATGAGAGAGGCACGCCTGAAGAGCGGGCGATCCACGAGACGCGCAAGGCACTCAAGCGCCTGCGAGCACTGAACCGGCTCCTGAGAGAGGCGCTCGGAGAGAAGGCGTTCGCGCGCGAAGAGGAGATCCTGCGCGCAGCGGCGCGGCGGCTGGCCGGGGCACGTGACGCACAGGTCATGGTCAGCACGCTCGATGCACTGCTGGATTCTCAGCGAAAGCTCGCCCGCCGGCGCTCACTGATCGAGCTGCGCGAGGTACTCGTCGCCGAACGCGAGGTGGCGGCGCAGCGAGCGCTCGGTGCACAGGCCACGCGCGCCGAGGTGCTCTGTGAGCTCACCCAACTGCACGCGCGGGCTGCGCTGTGGCGCCTGCCCGATTGGCCCTCCATCGCCGTAGTGGAGAGCGACTTGCTCGGGCTCTACCGGCAGGGGCGCCGGCGCCACCGGTATGCGGCGCGCGGTAAGGGGGACACACGCGCACTGCATGAATGGCGCAAACGCGTGAAGGACCTGCGCTACGCCGCCGAGATGCTCGGCTTGCGCGCACTCGCCCGCCGCGCCGGTGAGCTGGGAGAACACCTCGGCGAGGAGCACGATCTCGCACTGCTCCAAGGACGGCTTCCCGCGCCCGGCCATGCGCCGTTCAAGGGCAAACGAGCAAAGCAAGCGCGCAAGGCCCTGCTGAAGGCGATCTCCCGGCGGCGCAAAAGCCTGCGCAAACGAACCCTGCGCGAAGGTGAGCGCCTGTACCGGCGCAAGCCAAAGCAGTTCGTAGCGCGTGTGCGCCGTGCCCACGCGCGCGCCTCGCGCGTGTAAATAGAGCAGGGCGGAGCGACTCCAGGATCGCGGGCAAACGGTCGATGTAAACGCGAGGCCATCCTCGGCGATGCGCGCACGAACGACACCATCGACGCTGTACCTCGCCTTTCTCCTCGGAGGATTGGGCGTGCTCGTGCTGCATACCACCGCCGGCCTCGGCGGTCACCACAGCGACGGGCTGTTCGACAACGGCTTCTACAACATCCTGATGATCGGCGCGAGCGTGGCGGTAATTGCCCGCGCGATCACGATCGAGGCACAACGCCCGGCCTGGCTGATGATGGGTGCAGGCCTGCTCAGCTGGAGCTTCGGCGAACTCTATTTCACGTTCTTCGTCGAAGGCCCGGGCGCGGCCTCGGGCAGCCTCTCTGCGGCGGACGGGTTCTATCTCGCGTTCTATCTCTGCGTCTACTGCGCGCTGATGCTGCTCCTCGGGGCGCACCTGCGGGAGCTGCGCATCAGCATCTGGCTGGATGGCCTGATCGGCGGCCTCGGCGCCGCCACACTCGCGGCGGCGGTCGTCCTGCCGCCGCTGATCAGCCACGCCCACGGTGACGTCGGCTCGATCGCGGTAGCGCTGGCCTATCCGAGTGCAGACCTGCTGCTGTTGATCTTCACGATCGGCGCGCTCGGCCTTACCGGATGGCGCCCCGGGCGCGTGTGGCTGCTAATCGCGGCGAGCCTGCTGCTCAGCGCGGTCGCCGACTCGACCTACCTCTACCAGGTAGCAACGCACTCCTACCGGTCGGACACCTGGGTCGAGAGCCTGTGGCCCGCCGCGGCGATCCTGCTGGCGATCGCAGCCTGGACGCCCTGGCCACGGCCAGCACGCCGGCGGCTCGAGGACTGGCGCCTGGTGTCAGTGCCTGCCGCGTCGCTGCTGAGCGCGCTGGGAGTGTTCATCTACGGCAACCTCCACCACCAGCTCACGCTGCCGGCGCTGGTCCTGGCAACGGCCACGGTGCTCGCTGTCAGCGCGCGGCTGATGCTCACGGTGCGCGAGAACCTCGCGATGCTGGTCGGCTCGCGCCGCCTGGCGCTGACCGATCCTCTCACCGGCCTGGCCAACCGCCGGCAGCTGCTGGAAGACCTCGAACTGGCCTGCAACCAGGGTCGCGCGGGCCAGCCATGGCAGCTGATCCTGTACGACCTCAACGGCTTCAAGCGCTACAACGACACCTATGGCCACCCCGCGGGCGACGCCCTGCTGGCACGCCTGAGCGGCAAGCTGAGCGCGAGCGTCGCCCAGCACGGGACCGCCTACCGGATGGGCGGCGATGAGTTCTGCGTCCTGATCCGCCTCACCCCGGGAGACGATTCGCCGATGACTTCCAGCGTGCAAGCGCTCTCCGAGCGCGGGCCGGGCTTCTCGATAGGCGCAGCGCACGGCGAGGTGAACATCCCTGCCGAAGGCAGCGACTCGGCCGCGGTCCTGCAGCTGGCCGACCAGAGGCTGTACGCGCGCAAGGACCAGACGCGCGAAGGCAGCGCGGTGCTGCAACTGCGCGACGTGCTGCTGCAAGCGTTCCGCGAGCGCTACCCCGACCTGCAGGAGCACCAGCGCGGGGTGGGCACGCTCGTGCTCGCCGTGGGACGGCGGATGGGCTTGGACGGGGAAGAGCTCGACGTGCTAGCCCGCGCAGCCGAGCTACACGACGTCGGCAAGCTCGCGATCCCCGACGTGATCCTCGCAAAGCCCGGCGCGCTCAACGATGAGGAGTGGCAGTTCATGCACCGGCACACGATCCTCGGCGAGCGCATCCTGATGGCCGCGAGCGCGCTGCGCCCGGTGGCAGCACTCGTGCGCTCCAGTCACGAGCGCTTCGACGGCGGTGGCTACCCGGACGGGTTGAAGGGCGACGAAATCCCGCTGGGAGCGCGCATCATCTTCGTCTGCGACGCCTACGACGCAATGACGACCGATCGTGCTTACAGCCGTGCGATCGCGCGTGCCGAGGCGATCGCAGAGCTGCGAGCCTGCGCCGGCACGCAGTTCGACAGCGAGGTGGTCGAGGCATTCGTCGCCACCCTCTCAGAGCCCTCAGCCAACGCTGATAACGGTAAAGGTGCGCTTACCCTTCGGCAGGGCGACAAGAGCACTGTCACCGGGACCAAGCCCAAGCAGGGCTAGCGCGACTGGGGAATCGGCCGAGAGCCGGCCCTCGGCGGGGGCGGCATCGTGAAAGCTAACGATTCGCCAAGTGTGCTCGGCGCCGTGCTCGTCGCGTACCTGCACCGTCGAGCCGAAACCGACCACTCCACCCGCCGCGGGCGCCTCCTGCACGACAACCGCCGTAGCGATCTTCTCGCGCACCCGCGCGATCTTCGTCTCCAGGTGCGCCTGCTCGTTCTTGGCGTCGTGGTACTCGCTGTTCTCCTTGAGGTCTCCCCACTCGCGTGCCGTTTTGATCCGCTCGGCGATCTCCCTGCGCCCCTCCCCCTCGAGCTCCGCAAGCTCGGCGTTTAGGCCCTCGAGGCCCTCGGCGGTAATCAGGTTCGTCGCGTCGGTCATCTGAGCGACAGCCTACCTAGCTCAGAAATAAGTGCTCGGCGTGCTCGACAGCAGCGCGTAGTCCTGCACGATCGCCGCCTGTACGAGCAGCTGGGCAATGGCGGGCGAGCCAGCGACGAACACCCCATCGCTCAGCCGCAGATGTTCCCAGGCGTAGTTGACATAGCCCTGCACCAGCTTCAGTCCCGGGGGGTCGTGGGTGACCGAGTCGAGGTAGAGCATGTTGCGGAAGTACACCGACGGGAAGAAGGGGATTTCCGATCCCAGCCGTTCGGGGGTGAAGTAAGCGAGCGCCGCCTTCGCGGTCTGGCGCGCCTGGTAGAGGTAGTAGCTGTTGCCGGTCGCCTGGTAGAGCAGCACGCCCGCGCCGATCATCGTCCCCTGGTTGTAGCTCCACTCGGTCGGGTCGATAGCGCCGTCCGGGTAGATGTGATCTCCGTAGAGCCCGTTGGGCTGCGTCAGGCAGTTGCGCACCCATTCATAGGCCATCTCGGCGAACTGCAGGTACTGAGGATTGCTGGTCACCCGGTAGAGCTGCACCCCGAGCTCCGCCGCGGGGGCATCGGTGATCGTGTTGCGTTCGCGGTTTTCGGCGGCGTTGGAGAACGGGATGCCTCCCGGACAGGCGATCTGCTGACCTTCGGGGCCGGACGTCTTCCAGCTGGCCATCTCGAACGCCATGATCCCCTCGGCTGTGCCGAGCACAGCGGCTTCATGGGTCTGCTCGTAGATTCGCATGAGCTCGATGCCGACCCACTCGTTGTCGTCGTAATACTTCGTCCCGCCCGGGCCTGCCGGCGGCGCAACGGTGCCGTCGAACCCAGCGAGCGTGCTCGTGAAGGTACCTTCCGGTGCACCGGAGTTGTTGGTGTCTAGGTAGGAGCGCAAACCGACGAGGCGAACTTTGACTTCGTGGGCGAACGAGCTCTTCACGCTCGGGATGTTCGCCATGCTGACGGTTGCCGCGAGCGCTTGGGAGAACGGCCACAGAAACGAGAATGGTTCTCCCTCGTACAGCCCCGAACCCGGGATGTAGTAGGTCTTCTGCATCGCCGCGAAGGCAAGCTGCGCGCGCTGCACGTTGACGGGCAGCTTCGGCTTCTTGCTCTTGTGCTTGGAGGACTTCTTGTGCACGGCACTCGAGGTGTGGGCGAATTCGAAAGCCCGCGCTACTTTCGCGGGACGCTGGGCAGCCGCCGGGTAGGAAGAGGCCGCGAAAGCGGACCCCGCAGGCAGGCACAGCGCCGCGAGGAGCACCAGGAACATGCCGCGGCGGGCCTTTTGCGCGCCGTCTCGTTTGCATTTAGATCTCATCGCGGCTCAGCAAGCAGAACAGTCGGTCGGGCCATTTGATTTGGTGTACGCATCCGCGAGCCCAACTCCTTCAATTTCGACTACGTCACCGTCGGCCACGTAACCGTCGACGTGATCGCCGCCGGGCAATCGCGCCGCCCGGGCGGCGGCGCTTTCTACAGTGCCCTCCAAGCCGCCCGGCTCGGCCTGCGGACGCTCATCGTGACACAGGGCTCACCGCCCGAGATCGAAGCGCTGCTCGAGCCCTACCGCGACGAGCTCGAGCTGCACATCATCCCGGCGCCGGCGTCGACGACGCTCGAGACATCGTGGTCTGGAGCCACACGCACCCAGCGTCTGCTCGCCTGGGCCGGCGCGATGGCCGAAGAACCGGCCGTCGACACTGGCATCCTGCACCTCGCCCCCATCGCCCGTGAGACGCCACGCTCCTGGCAGGGACGCGCCGGCTTTGTCGGGCTCACCCCGCAGGGCCTGCTGCGCGCATGGAGCAAACACGACGGCGTGCTCTCACCGGCGCCGCTGGATTCAGACCGGCTCCCTGAGCACCTGGACGCAATCGTGCTGAGCAAGCACGAGCACGCGATCTGCGAAGGACGCATCCCGGCGCCGGTGATCGCTGTGACCGCCGGAGCGAAGCCGGCCGAGATCCTCCTGCCCGAGGAGGAAGTCCTCAGAGTGGAGGTCCCCGCAACCGGGAATCCACGGGACGATCTCGGCGCGGGCGATGTGTTCGCGGCGGCCTTCTTCGTCGCGCTTTTCGAGGGCCAGGACCCCGCGCCCGCCGCCTCCTTCGCCAACGCGGCCGCGGCAATCCGGATCGAAGGCCTCGGCCCCGGCGCGATCGGTGACCGCGCCGCGATCGAAGCTCGCCTACGGAGCGCCTGACTGCGCTGCGAGGGTCTCGCCGGTCAGCCGGGAAAGCTCCTCGAGCTCGAGCGCTTCGTGGCCGCAGGCGCGGGCGGCGAGCAGCAGGCTGCCACCGGCCGGAGCCATCTCCACGACCGAGACGCGCGCACCGGGCATGAATTCGTGGACGGCCTCGCTGAGCGGCTGCACAAACACCGGACCGGCCTTGAAGACGCTGCCGATCAGACCCACCGGGAAGGAGCCGGTGAGGCCAGTCTGGCGGATCACCACGAGGATCTGTCCGGCCAGCTCGCGGGCCCCGTCCCCGTAGAGCTCCCGCGCGACCACGTCGCCGCGCGCGGCGAGCTTCGCCGCCTCCGTCGCGAACGCGGCGATCTCGCCCTTGGTGAGGGGTTTGGAATACACGAGCGCCGCCACCTCCTCGACACTGCCGCATCCGAAGAACGCACACGCCGCAGCGCTCAGCGCCGTGTCCGGACCGGACGCCTCGCGGTCGTGCAGCGCGGCCTTGATCGACTCGATCCCGAGCCAGTAGCCGCTGCCCTCGTCCCCGAGTAAATGGCCCCAGCCGCCTGCCCGCCAGACGCGTCCAGCAGGACCCATGCCGAAGACATTCGAGCCGGTACCCGAGATCGCCCCAATTCCTGGTTGCGCGCCCGTCGCCGCGGCCCACGCGGCGACCACATCGTTGACCACAATCCACTGGTCGTTGCAGGCACTGCGCACGTGCCGGGCCACTGCGCTGGTGTCCGTTCCGGCGACCGCGAGCACCGCCGCGCTGAGATCCTCCCTGGAGATGCCCGCGCGCCCAATCGCCTGATCCGCGGCCTCCAGCAGCGCCTGCACCGCCCTCTGCGCACCGACCGCATCCTCATTGCTGGGGCCGGCGTGCCCGAGGTGAAGCGCCTTGCTCTCCAGGTCGAGCACCGCGGCGAGCGTCTTCGTCGCGCCGCCGTCGATCCCCATCACGAAGCGGGCGTCCGGGCGGGGCCGGGGATCTGTCAGCGCATGGGGCAGCTCGACGAGCGGCTCACTCCTCTTCATGGCTCCGATCCTCGCAGTTCCCCGCACGGGTTAGGATCCAGAGGATGCCGGCTGGTGCGGTCTTTGCAAGAGCACCTCGCCGCGTGGGGATGTATGAGTCCTTCTACCTGCGTGCCGTCTCACCGGTACAACCGGTGGGCGTCTGGATCCGCTACACCGTCCACAAGCGCCCAGGCCAGCCACCGCGCGGCTCGGTGTGGTGCACGGTCTTCGACGCGAGCAGCGGGCGGCCGTTCGTGACCAAGCTCACCACGAGCGACCTGCACGAACCCGCTGGAGGCTGGATCGCGGTGGGCGACTCACAGATAACCCCCGGGGATGCTCAGGGCACATGCGGCGAGGCAAGCTGGTCACTGAGCTTCCGCTCAGAGGAGCCCGAATTGCGCCACCTCTCCCCCGGCTGGCTCTACCGGACACCGCTTCCGCGCACAAAGCTCTCGAGCCCCTTCCCCGCGGCACGATTCAACGGAACCCTCGAGCTCCCGCAGCGCACGATCGAGCTGCGCGACTGGCCCGGGATAGTGGGTCACAACTGGGGCGCCGAGCACGCCGAGCGCTGGATCTGGCTGCATGCGGTCCTCTTCGAGGATGAGCCGCAGGCGTGGCTGGACGTGGCGCTCGGCCGCCTGCGCCTGGCGGGACGAATGACGCCCTGGGTGGCAAACGGCGCGCTCTCCCTCGATGGACAGCGCCACCGCATCGGTGGCCTGAGGGCACGAGGACTGCTCGTGGCCGAGACACCCACGAGCTGTCAGCTCACACTCCCCGGCACCAGAGGACTGACGCTAGAGGCGCACGTCAAGGACCCCGAGGAGTCGGTCGCGGGCTGGCACTACGCCGGCCCCGACGGCACAGAGCACGACGTGGTCAACTGCTCGGTGGCCGCGCTCACCCTGACCGTGAACAAGCCGGGCAGTCCCTCACGCACGCTGCACAGCCCCCACGGCGCGGCCTACGAGCTGGGGATGCGCGAGCACGATCACGGCGTGGCCATTGCACCCTTCACCGACGGCTGAGGCACACAAGCCCAGGGCCGGCTTGAGCACGCACATCGCACACACCGGGCCCCTGGCGGGATCGCCCTAGGATTGGAGCATGTCCGGTGCAACCTCAGAGCTTCCTGGCCATGAGCTCGTGAGTGAGGGGCTTGCCGACCTCGCGGCCGGTCGGGAGACCGAATCAGCGTTGATCGTCGCTATGGCCGCTCCTCGCCTGCGGGCGCTGGGTTACGACGTTCCGTCTCGTGAGGGCTTGGGACCTGCACACCACCGTTTGTACGAACTGCTTGCGGATGGCGAACATGATGCGCACAGTCGTTACAACGCACTCATCGGCAGGATCGTCAGTTTCGCACGGGCGGCTGAGCATGCGTCCCCTCGTTGACGAGGCGAGCATCCATGCCCTCGCCCGTGCTCTCGGACGTGTCGTTCGCGGTCCGGTTCGGATGTATCTGACCGGCGGCTCCACTGCGGTGATCGAGGGATGGCGCGAGTCCACCGCCGACGTGGACTTGCGGTTCGAGCCCGAGGACGATCGGCTGCTGCGCGAGCTGCCAACCCTCAAGGAGAGTCTGGGCGTGAGCATCGAGCTCGCGTCGCCGCCCGACTTCATCCCCGAGCTGCCCGGCTGGCGGGAGCGCAGTCCGTTCGTGCTGCGGGAGGGCGGAGTCGATGTCCATCACTTCGATCTGTACTCGCAGGCGCTGTCCAAGATCGAGCGCGGGTTCGACCAGGACCTCGACGACGTTCGCACGATGATCGTGCGTGGGCTGGTGAAGCCTGGGCGGCTGCGCGAGTACTACGAGGCGATCGAGCCGGAGCTGTTCAGGTATCCGGCGATCGACCCGGTTTTGTTTCGGCGGAAGGTGCAGGAGGCGTTGGGATAGGCCCGGTGGGCCATCCAAAAGGGCTGGCTGATCTTGGACAGCTTAGAAATCCATGTCCTGAAGATTGACAAATAATCCATATTTGTATAACCTGCGCACATATCGTCCTGAAATGACACAGGAGGCGTGCCGCATGGCATCGATCGCGAACGACCAGACCGTTGCTGCACCCGCGCGCTGGCGCGACCACAAGCGCTATGCCTGGCTGCTCGGCCTGATCGTCCCCTCCCTCCCCTTCCTCGCGTTCGGTCTCGTGGAAGCGACGGGCATCGGGGCCTTCTTCTTCTACGGCCCATTCCTCGTCTTCGCCGTCTTCCCTCTCCTGGACCTCGCGATCGGGATGGACGCCTCCAACCCGCCCGACAGCGTGATCAAGTGGTTGGAGCAGGACCGCTACTACCGCTGGTGCACCTACCTCTACATCCCCCTCCAATACGCCGGTTTGGTGCTCGCGTGCTGGCTGTGGTCGAGCGGCAAACTGTCGACCCTGGATGACATCGGCCTGGCGCTTACCGTGGCGATGGTCTCGGGGATCGCGATCAACACGGCGCATGAGCTCGGCCACAAGCGTGCCAGCTCCGAGCGCTGGCTCTCCAAGGTGGCGCTGGCCCAGAGCGCTTACGGGCACTTCTTCATCGAGCACAACCGCGGCCACCACGTCCGCGTCGCCACCCCCGAAGACCCCGCCAGCTCGCGCCTGGGCGAGAGCTTCTACGCGTTCTTCCCGCGCACCGTCGCGGGCAGCCTGCGCTCGGCCTGGGAGCTCGAGGGGGTGCGGTTGGACCGGCTGGGCAAGTCCCACCTGAGTCCGCGCAACGACATCCTCAATGCTTGGGCGATGACCTTCGTACTGTTCGCCGCGCTCACCGCAGTCTTCGGGCTCGTCGTCCTGCCCTACCTGCTGATCCAAGCGGTCCTCGGGTTCTCCCTTCTGGAGGTCGTCAACTACCTCGAGCACTATGGCCTGCTGCGCCAGAAGCGTGAGGACGGGCGCTACGAGCGCACCGCGCCCGAGCACAGCTGGAACTCCAACAGCGTGGCCTCCAATGTCCTGCTCTACCACCTCCAGCGTCACTCCGACCACCACGCCAACCCGATCCGCCGCTACCAGGCGCTGCGCCACGTCGAGCAGGCTCCCCAGCTGCCGACTGGCTACGCGGGCATGATCGTGACCGCCGTGATCCCTCCCCTGTGGCGGCGGATCATGGACCACCGTGTCCTGGAGCACTATCAGGAGGACCTCACGCGCGCCAACATTCACCCGCGCGCGCGGACACGGGTGCTCGCCCGCTACCGTCCAGTCCAATGAGCTCCTACCGCTGCCCCGCATGCGGCTACACATACGATGAGGACACAGGCCACCCGCGCGAGGGCTTCCCCGCGGGCACGCCCTTCAGCGAGGTCCCGGACGACTGGGCCTGCCCGGACTGCGGCGTACGCGACAAGGTCGACTTCACCCTGGCGGGTACAGGCGAGCCGGCCGGGGAAGACTGAGCCAGCATGAGCACCCTCGAGCGCACAACCGCCCCGGCGAACCGCCCCGCAGGAAAGCCCGCCAAGCCGTACGCCCTGGCAGCCCGCGAGCTGCGGCGCGAAACGCTGTTCGGCGCGGCGCGCGGCGAGCTCGAGCACCGCGCCTGGAGCGAGGTCACGATGGCCGACGTGGCGGCCGCCGCAGGCGTCAGCCGTCAAACGCTCTACAAGGAGTTCGGCTCACGGGATGAGTTCGCACAAGCATTCGTCCTGCGCGAGGCCGATGGCTTCATCAGCACAGTGGAGGGCGCGCTGGATGCGCACCTGGACGACCCGCAGGCAGCCCTCACAGCGGCGTTCGGGCTGTTCCTCTCCGCGGCCGCGGAAGACCCGCTGATACGCGCCGTGATCGGAGGGTCTCCGGAGATGCTGCCGTTCCTCACCACCCAGGGCCAGACCCTCGTACACGGCGCGACGGAGCGGCTGAGCATCGCGATCACAGAGCGCTGGCCGGCGGCGGGAAACGACGCCCAGCTGCTCGCCGAGTGCCTCGTGCGCCTGGCAATCAGCTACGCAGCGCTGCCCGCCGGCCCGACCGGCATGACTGCCGCCTCAGTCACCACTCTGCTCGGCCCCTACATCGAGCAGCTCACCGGCCCCTAGACGGATAAGCACGCGACTACCCGTAGATCGTCGCCGGTGTTCCCGGGCCGATACGCGCGGCCAGCCAATCGATACCTGCGCTGCCAAGACGGATGCAGCCATGCGATTCTGCAGCGCCCAGCGTGCCGCCCAGATTGTCTCTTCCGTGGATCGCGATCTGGCCCGGACCACCTTCGAATTCCTGTAGCGCATCTGAGCGAGCGCTGAGAGCCAGCGCGAACGGACCCCCGGCCTCGCCGGATGCCATCTGCACGATCTCCTCGACGAAGAACTGGCCGGTGGGGGTCGGTGTGGAGGACTTGCCCACCACCGCCCGAAAGCTTCTCAGGAGGTGGCCGTTGCTGTAGGCGCTCACCCGGCGCGCAGCGAGGTCGACCACGATGTGCCAGCCGGTCATGAGCTTGCGGGTGCCCTGCTGGGCAATCCAGCCGGTCGATGAATTGGGGCGGCCGGGCAGCATCACCTGCAACCACCGGACCCCGTCGGCACCGGTCAGGCTCCCGGTCACGGGCAGCGTGGTCCGCTCACCGGTGATCGGCCGGCGGGAGGGCACCACCTCGGTCTGCGGGGATCCGGCTTCAGGCTCTTGGTGTGCGCCGTGGGCGCTCACAAGCACAGCAAGCTGCTGAGTCGCCTTTACACGAGGCTGGATGCCGGCGCCGAACGCTGAGCCTGCTGTGACGCCGAGCAGGCACACCGCCAGCACGGCGCTCAGCCTGTGAATGATGCCCGCCTGTGCGGAAGCGCCGGCCGTGCGGGCGAGCGGTGCCGTGAGACCTGGCGGCGGTGCCTGCGCGAGGAGCGGTGTTTGCCGTGTTTGCCCACGGTCCTCGACCCGATCGGTGGCAGCGGGGTAGTCGTCGGACCGGGAGCCGCACCCGAACCGGCGGCTTCCGCGAGCCTGGTCGCTTCCGCGAGCTTGGCCGTTTCCGCGGGCGTGGTCGTTTCGCTGCCGCCACCGCTACCGCTAACGCTGGAGGCGCAGTTGGACGTAGTGATGGTGTTGGTGTCCAGGGTCACCGCACCGGTGCTCGCCAGCAGCCTGCCATGGATCGTGGCCGCCGTAGTCGCGGTGATCGATGCCGAGGCCATGACCGTGCCAACGAAGCGCGTGCCCGTCCCGAGCGTCGCGGAGGAGCCGACCTGCCAGAAGACGTTGCACGCCTGCGCGCCGTTAATCAGCGAGACGCTGGTGTTCGAACCGGTGATCAGCGTGGAGCCGATCTGAAAGATGAACACGGCGTTCGGGTCACCCTGGGCATCGAGCGTGACACTCCCCGACGAGAGCAACAACGAGCTGCTCGCGGTGCGGACGCCCGGCGAGAAGGTCTGACCGGCAAGGTCAGTCCCGGCCGAGCCGTTGCTCGGGCGACCGGCCGCGTCGTTGTACGCGGTGGTCAGGGCATTCTTCGCCCCGATCGCCACCGCGTCGTCGACGTGCGTCTGCCCGAGCACATGCGGGGCGCCAGTCACCGAAGAGCCAGGGCTCAGGCCCAAATCGCCGAACATCGTCGTCGGGCCGGTATTCGTAACCGTCGAGCCACCCAGCACCGAGAAGCTGGCAGCCGTACCCAAGCCAACAGTCGCGGTGGCGCCGAACGCGCTGCTCGCGAACAACAGGGTGGAGAGCGACGCGAGGAGCGCCAGTCCGGCTCGAAACGTCTTGCCGCCGGCCCGAAACAGGGGACGCCGGCTTACTGCGAGGGAGTCGCTGATCGGCGACTCGTGCATCGGTGGGACGCCACTCTTCATGGGCGTCTCCTGACTGCGGTGTCAAACAACCGCGATAGAAGGGGATGGCTCCCCGAGCCCTCTTCGGCCTGCTATGTCAACCGGCAGTTCGCCGCCTCAGCGTTAGCCAAACGCGAGCAACTCAACGTATGTCCACGCACCCCACCTCCGAGGCGGAGCAGGGACGCTCCGCCCCCACGGCCTTTGCATACACCACGGCCTGCGCGGATGCGACCCAAAAACACACTGTGAGAGTGCTGGGTTAGCTGGTGACTGAACGTTTTACGTTGCGGTGATGTACCCGGCCATATAACCGGGGTGAGTCATCGCCCATCCGGCCGCACCGCTATCGCACGTGAGAATGCAAAGCCACGAGAAGTGCCCGGCTTTCTGGACCGTGAACGTGTAGTTGTGGACCCCCGGAAGGAGGATGACGCTGACACCCGCTTCAGCGGAGGTGATGCTGTGGGGGCTGCTGTCGGTGTTGTTGACCCGCAGCGTTACGGGCTGTCCTACCTTCACCGCGAAGTTGGTCTTGGAGAAGGAGTCATGCATCTTGCCGTCGGACCCGAGCTTGTTGCTCCCGGTGATCGTCACGTTGAGCGGTGCTCCGCTCGGCACCGGCGCAACCACCGCAGCGGCCGTTGCCGCGACCGCGGGAGCGTTTGTGGTGCTCTTGGCGCTGGCAAGGACGAGGGCGACCGTCGACATCACAAGCGCCGCGAGCACCGCCACGCCCGCGAGGATTTGCATGACGATCCTGCCGTCGCGGTTGACCACAGCGTCGAACTGCTCCTGATCGGTCAGCGGCGGCCGGCTGGCAGCACCAACAGCAGGCCGGCCGTTGTCAGCTACCGGTGGACTGCCCGGTGTGAGCGTGCTCGGCATGGGGCCCTCCTTCATCGGTTTGGAAAGGGCCGGGCGAGGTGCACTTGGGACCGCCGCCGGATCTCCGTTTGAACTGCATGCCAGCGACCTGAGGAGCACCGTTGACTTGAACAGCATAGCATGAAAACAATATCTAGGAAAACTATGTCTAGATACGATAATCTTGCTCTATGGCCGAGAGCACAACTCCGCGCTGGAAGTTCCTGACCAACCACGCCCAGGTCCTCGTCTGCATCGCCCACGATCCAGGCGTGCTCCTACGCGAGATAAGCGAGCAAGTCGGGATCACCGAACGCGCCGCCCACCGGATCGTCACCGAGCTCGCCGATAGCGGCTACATAAAGCGGGAGCGCAACGGGCGGCGCAACCGCTACACGATCCAATCCGGCGTCTCACTCCCTGACCGTCTCGGCCGCGCCGAGCGGGTCGGCGACCTGCTCACGATCCTCACCGGTCCCGGAGCGGGCACGCTGGAATCCGGCATCGGGAATAAGCCGCGTCTTGCGAACAATTCACGATCATCAAGCCGGCTCAACGCCAACCCAGAGGTAACTTAGCCGGGCATACTCCGGATGGCCGCTTGGTGCTCTCGCTCCAAGAACCCGCCAGCGGAGCGGATCTACCGGGGCCGAGCCACGCTTGCTCTGCGGATTTGGTCTCGACAGTCAGGTGATCGCGCACTCGCCATAACCTAGGCAAGGATGCTGCGCTCCCTGGGAGGTTGCAGCATGAACGTAACAGCCACGATCGCCCCTGCCGACCGCGCGAGCGGACCCCAATATATGCGAGCGTTGGAACGCGCCAATGAGGTCCGCCTCGCCCGTGCCGAGCTCAAGCGACGGGTGGCATATGGAGATATCGAGGTCGCCGAGGTGATCCTCCATTGCCCCTGGGAGGCGCGCAATATGGCGGTCGCCGATCTGCTGATGAGCCAGCGCCGCTGGGGCGCGACCCGCAGCCGCAAGATCATGGCCCTACTACCCCTATCCGCTCACAAGACGGTCGGGTCACTCACCACCCGACAGCGCGACGCCCTGGCAGCGGTCCTGATCCCTCCACCGAACCTAGGGCCCACATAACCGGGCACCAGCCGATCGCTCATGCAACGAGTTCGTGCTGGGCCAGATGCAAGAGCGCTCCGACCGGCGCCTCGCTTGGGTCGAGGTCGAGGACCAGTACTTGGCTGGAGGCTCCCGTGAGTGTCAGCGCGTGGTCGACGTGGGATGGGCCGCGCACGAGGATCAGCCGACCCTCACCGCGCCGGACGCTACCGGCAGCATCGAGGATCACATGAACGCCGGCGCTCGCGATGAAGGTGACCTCGCGCAGGTCGAGCACCACCAGACTCGCGCAGAGCTGTGCATCGTGCAGCGCCTGGCGGAGCTTGGGGGAGGTCGCGAGATCCACCTCGCCCGTCACGTGAACCCAGGCAGCGCCGGCGCAGCCCTCTTTCCAAGTGCAGGTGAACCGCGGTGGAACAACGCGAAGGCACGCTGTTGTCGAGCTGGTGACGGTTGAGGCTTGGGGCATGTGAACCTCCTCGCGGGCTTGAATAAGCGAACGCCGGAAGTCACGTCGTGTTGCCCGTCCCGCTGGGACCGACCACAGTGATGCCCTCTGCTGGAGAGGATAGCGCCGGCCGCACACGCAGCCCGCTGGAGACGTTGCTCAGACGGCCGGCGAGGACTCGCCACTCGCCAAGGGGACACCTGACGCGGTTCGAGTCCGCAGGCAAGCCGGTGCAGCTCAGCTAGGATTCAGCGGCGTTTCGCCTGACGGCATCCTGTCCACGATGAATCCTCCCAACAGCACGAGCATCTCGAGCACTCATGGGGATGTGCTCACGGCGATCTCCGACGGAATGGTCGCTTTGCTGAAGGAGTTCTACGGGCGAGGCCCAACCCGCGCGAAGTCCTACTACGAGGACGACCTGGTCGTGTGCGTGCTGCGCGGCGGCTTCTCACGAGTAGAGCAAACGTTGCTCGATGGCGGCCGTGGCTCCGCTGTCATCCAGCAGCGCATGGAGTTTCAGGAGGTCATGCGCGATCGCTTCACCGAGGTGATCGAACAGGCGACCGGCCGGGCGGTGATCGGCTTCATGAGCGGCAACCAGCAGCACCCCGATCTGATGTGCGAGGTGTTCATCCTCGGTCCCACCGATCTCGTCGACGACCACGAGTGGGGCGACGCGTCGGGCGGATCGGGCCTTACCGCCTGACCGCACCCGGCTGCCGACCCGAACCGCCGTTGGGACGCATACGCTCGCCTCACCCGGCCGGTGAGGCGGTCGAAGCTGGCGAGCGCGGGCCGCTAGCCTGACCATCGACCCTGCGGGCCTCGGCGAAGGTGACCAGCCGTCCGCTGTGTTCGTCGTAGAGCTTGAGCCGGACGGCACGTATCCCATCTGAGAAGCTCAGTGTCGGCACGTCGTGGAAAATCTCGTTCTCGTCGTGTGCGCGCTGAAGGTTGTAGTTGGGGATCCTCGGGTTCAGGTGATGCACGTGATGCAACCCGATATTCCCAGTGAAGAACTGCAGAAACCTCGGAAGCTTCAGGTAGGAGCTGCCACGCAGCGCCGCTTCGGCGTAGCTCCACCGGGTTGTGTTCTCCCAGTAGACGCCCTCGAACTGATGCTGGACATAGAACAGCCAGATGCCGACACCACCGGCGAGCAGTATGGCCGGTCCCTGCACGAGCAGGTACTGACGCCATCCCATCAGCCAGCAGAGCGCGCCCAAGAGCGCAGCGACAACGACATCGGTGCTCAGCACGCTGCGTCGCACCCGTGCGGGCGCGCTGCGCGAGACTATCCGCGGGAGAATCAGGAGCGCGAAGATCGGGCCGAGCCCGAACATCACGAGCGGGTTGCGAAACAGACGGTAGCCGAACCGGCCTCTCCAGGAGAGAGCGCGGTACTCAGCGGAGGTCATCGTCGTGACATCGCCGCCGCCGCGGTGATCGAGGTCGCCGGCGGTCGCGTGATGCAGCGCATGTGAGTGACGCCAACTCGCATACGGTGAGAGCACGAGCAGTCCCGTGGCGCGGCCCAACCACATGTTCGCCCTTCGCGAGGGCAGGTAAGAGCCGTGGGTGCAGTCGTGGAAGATAATAAAGGTGCGCATGAGGAACCCGGCGGCGGGAACCGCGAGGGCGAGTGTGAGCAGATATGAGACGTTCAAGCCGAGGTACATCAGTGCGGACAGCCCCAGATAGGGCACCACGGATGTCGCGATCCCGAGCAGGCCGCGAGTGAGATGTGGCTCAGCGTAGGGCGCCAGGCTGTCCCGGCGGAACTGGCCGCGGGTTGTGAGCGAGAGTACGGCGCCGCCGGGGCGTGCGGCCGACGGAGTAGGCAGGGCGGGCATTGGATCTCCTGAAGTTGCGAGACTCTCAGAAGTCAGACCGAGCTGTCGGCCCTTGGCCGACCCCGCAGTCGATGCCCTCCCGCCCAGGGTAGCGAGCCGGTAGGGCCGGTGTCAAACGCTGGCGCGGTGCGCTGAGGAATCCAGCAGACCGCGCGACCTGGGTCAGACGCCGCGCTCGCCGTCGGCGCCGATCAAGCCCCGCTCCAGCGCATAGCCGACGAGCTCCGCGCGGGAAGTGAGCCTGAGCTTCTGCTGGATGTGCGCGCGATGGGTCTCGACGGTGCGCACGGACAGGAATAGCTGCTCGGCGATCTCTGTGTTCGTATGCCCCAGCGCGATCAGCCGGAGCACCTCGGCCTCGCGTTGCGAGAGGTCGTCCGGTGGTCCCGGCGGTGGCTCCGACGCGATCCGCGCGCCGAGCCTGGGGTTCAGGTAGCGCTCCCCCGCGGCCGCGCTGCGCACAGCTCCGACGAGCTCCTCGTCAGCAGCCTCCTTGAGCACGTAGCCGAGCGCGCCTGCAGCGAGCGCCTCTCGCGCGAAAGCCGGCTCCTGCTGCATCGTCAGCACCACGATCTGCGTCTCGGGTGCCTCCTGTCGGAGCAACGGGATCGCCTCAAGACTCGAGCCGCCGGGCATGTTCAGGTCGAGCACGAGCACCGCGGGGTGGTGGCCGCGCACGTAGCGCCGCGCATCTTCGATGTTGCTCGCCTCGGCGACGACCTCGAACTCGCTCTCGCTGTCGAGCAGCATCCGCAGGCCGCTGCGCACGACCGCGTGATCGTCGGCGAGGACCAGCCGGATGGGGTCCGTAGAGGATGCCGCCTCGCCGCTCGCGCCTGCGGCCGGCGCTGTGTCCTGGCCGTCCATTCCCATCACGCTACCGGCCGCGGGGCAGCACGAGAAGTGAGCTGCGTGCGTGGCGCTGCAAGTAGTCGGAGGTACTGCCGAGCACCAAGCGCTTCGCCGGGCCGTAGCCACGCGAGCCGACGATCAGAATATCCACCTTCTCGCTGAATGCGGCCAGCTCCTCGCCGGTGAGCCCATACACCGCCTGCCCATCGACATCGGGCAGTGCCTTCATGCGATTAGTGGCCTGCTCGAGCATCACGTCAATGCTCTCGCCGACTGCCAGAGGTATGTAGCCGGTGTAGGCGTAGCTCGGTATCGAGACGACCTCCAGGGCGTGAACCGCTGCCCCGGTTGCGCCGGCAATCACGTGGGCCGTCGCGAGCGCCGTGTCGCTCTCCGCTGACTCGTCGTATCCGACGCCGATGTTGACGATCGCGTCCTGATGCTCGGCGTAGCCAAGCGAGGCGATCGCGACCGCGCAGGGTGCGCCGTTCAGCGCGGCGCGGGTGTCGTCGCCGAGCATCGCCCGGCCGAAGGCGCTGTGGCTGCAAGAGCCGACCACGAGCAGGTCGGCGCTCTGCTCCTCGGCCTGCTGATGCAGACCCCGGCCAGGGCTCTCTGCGCAGATGCTGATTAGCTCCGCGTTGACATCGCCGCCATCGCGCTCTCGCTCGAGCAGCTCCTTGGAAGCCTCGGGCTCTTCTGCTTCGAACCCAGGACCGATGTTCACGTGCGCGAGCGTCAGTTTTCCATCAGGATCGGTGAGGCGTGAGGCAAGCGCGATCGCGTCGCGGCCATTGGGCTTGCCATCCGCCCCGACGAGCACGTTCTTGAACATCACAGGCCTCCTTGTTGGGATCTATTTACACGCTAGATCGCAACGGTCTGAGAGCAGTGGGTAGAAAGCCGCAGCAGAAAACGCACAAAGCCCCGATGAACGATCGGCGGGCCGAACCTATGTTGATCGAGGTAGCACCCATTCAACAGAGGGAGCCCAAAATGGCAACAGTCGCCTCGACCCATCCAGCGCAAGTCCGCACTCGTGAGAACACAGTTACCCATGTCGCTGACCGCGTGAGCTATTGGCTGATCAGCGCGGGCATCTACCTCACGTTCGGCTTACTCTTCTACTACTCGGCCAAGGAGAAGCTGATCGATAACGGTGGCACGATGCCGGCCGGTCTGGCCAAGAGCTTCCATGGCACGTTCGTCGCATCGTTCCCCGGGACGAACACCTCCTGGGTGCTGATCGGCCTGTTGGAGGCGCTTGTGTTTGTGGTTATCGCCTCCAGCGTCCTCACCGGTGAGTTCCTGCCGACACGGCGCAAGCCGATTCTGCTCAGCGGCCTCGCTTTGTCGATGTTCACCTTCGCGCTGATCGCATGGGCCGAGAACATCACCGCCGGCTTCGCGACCGTCGCTGAGCTCTTCCAGTACCTCGCCGGTACAGCGGTGCTGATCGTGCTGATTCTGCTGATGCCGCCCTACCGCAAGACCCAGTGGCTGTCCGGGTTGCTCGGCCACGAGCAGGAGTAGCCACCCTCACACGATCATGGCTGCACAACATCTCCACCTGGCGCCGGCTCCCACCGAGACGGGAGCCATCCTCTCCGCCGGATCTATCATCCGGGTGGTTCTGGCGGACGACCATGTGCTCATGCGTCGTACTCTGCGGATGCTGCTCGACGGTGAGGAAGGCATGGAGGTAATCGCCGAAGCCGATGACCTGGCGTCTGTCATACGCCACGTTCATGCTCACCAGCCGCATGTGCTTGTGCTTGATCTCAACATGCCCGACGGGTCTGGCATGGAAACCGTCAGCCAGTTGCGCGAACGGGTGGTAGAGACACAGATCGTGGTGATAACCATGCAGGACAGCCCAGCGTTCGCGCAGCGCGCGTTCGCTTGCGGCGCCCTCGGGTTTGTGGTGAAGGAGCTCGCCGATGAGGAGCTGCCTCAAGCGGTGCGCGCTGCCGCGCAGGGCGAAGAGTACGTCAGCCCGCGGGTTGCGGCCCGGATAAACGCGGCTCAGAACCTGAAGGTCTCACAGGACCGGGCGCCCGGCCGCGGTGGCGTGCCTGCAGGCAGACCCTGACCAGGGTGCCCTGCTCGCCGGAGTCGAGGCTCAGGGTGCCGCCGGCGAGGCTCACCCGCTCCCGCATTCCCGCCAGCCCAAACCCGTGACTCCCGGTTTCGGGGTCAAAGCCGGCGCCATCGTCCTGCACCTCGAGGAGCAACTCCCCGTCGGACTCTCTGATAGCTACGCGCACGTTGCTCGCCCGCGCGTGCTTGGCGACGTTCGTGAGCGCCTCCTGAACCAGCCGGTAGACGGCGGTCTCGAGGTCCTCGTCGAGGCGCTCTGCTCCCGCCGAGGGACCGGGCAACACAAGCTCGCCGTCGATCTGGAATCCGCTCCGCTCACGGTGGTGATCGAGCAGCCCCTCGATCGCGCTTCGCAACCCGAGCTCATCCAGTGCGGCGGGGCGCAGTTCGGTGATGATCGCTCGCAGGTTCTCGATCTCCCGCTCGATGTGAGCCACGGCTTCGCGCATCGCCTCCTGACCTCGGTCAGGATCCCCGCCCCGCAGGGCCGAGGAGAGCAGTAGGCGCAGACCCCCGAGACCCTGCAATGTCTCATCATGCAGATCCCGCGCCCAGCGGCGACGCTCGGCGTCAGCGGCGTCCAGCGAGCTGCGCAGCCGGTCGGCCTGCACGCTCTGGGCGAGGGCCACTGCGGTCGCGGCGCTCGCCGCAAACGTGCGCAGCATCTGCTCGTCCTCCTCGCTGAACTCATCGCCGTTGCCCTCGCGATCGAATGCCGCCAGAACTCCCACGGCAACACTTCGGTAGACCATCGCCACCAGCAGCGCCGTATGCGCGCCGGGCACCCCGAACTCGCTGGGGTCGACCAGCAGCCTCGCGGCCACGTCGGTGATTCTCTGCGGCCGCAGGTGCTCCAGCACTTGCCCGGATGTGGAGCCCGCGACCGGTAGACGCACACCGCGCGCCTCCCGGACGTGACCGGCGCTCGCCTGCACGACCAGCTCCTCGCCATCGCGCAGCATGATCACGACGCTCCTGGCGCCCACGAGCACACGGCCCCGCTTGACGATCAGCTCCAGCACATGCTCGAGGGAGATCTCCCCGCCAATCGCCGCGACCACGTCGCGGGTCGCCTCGAGACCCCGGACCGCCCTCTCCGCCTCCTCGCGGCGGCGCTCACTGGTCTCATGCACCTGGGCGTGATCAATCGCGATCGCTGCCCAATCGGCGAGGGTCACCGCAGCCTCTTCATCCTGCTCTGAGAACTCACCGCTGCACTTCTCGGTCAGGTACAGGTTGCCCCATACTTCCCCGCGTATCACGATCGGCACACCCAGGAAGCTGCGCATCACCGGGTGCCCTGCCGGGAACCCGTAGCTCGACGGGTACTGACCGACCTCCGCGAGGCGCAATGGCTGTGGATGTTTGATCAGCGTGCCGAGAACCCCCCGGCCGCGTGGCAGCTCGCCGATCCTCCGATGAGTCTCATCGTCGACGCCCGAGGTCAGGAACTGATCGAGCTCGGAGCGCTGCTCGTTCAGGATTCCGATCGCCGCGTAGCGCGCGCCGGTGATCTCACGCGCCGCCTCCAGGACACGATCCAGTACGGCTGCCAGGTCGAGCTCGGTCATCACCGCACGACCCACATCCAGCAGGCGACGGATCCACAGCTCCTCGGCATCCTCTGTCATCCATCAGGAGCTTAAGGCAGCGTGCTGAGCTCCTCAGGTGGTGGCTGTTTATGACGTCTCATCATGTGCAGCGCTATGAGGATCCCCAAGAGCAGGATGACGAGGCCCGCGATGATGAGGTACGGCGAGGATGGCACCCCAGTCGCAGGAAAGCTGATGGTGGCCCGTGCGCTGCGCTGCAGGAGTCCGCTGCGAAGGGTCACCAGCGCGTGCCACGGGCCGTCAGGTATCTGCTTGTCCAGCACGATCGTGATCGGCTCGGTGGCGCCGATCGCCAGGGTGGTGCCGAGGCTGGCGGAGAACGGGCCGGCGCTGAGGCCGCCTGGGCCGGAGGAGAGTTGCAGGGTGCCGTTCATGTCGAGCGCTCGTCCGCCCGTGTTGTGGACGCTCGCGACGACTACCGGTTGACCGTCAGCCGAGCGTTTGCCGGTAAGCGAGTTGATCGTGAACTCAGAAGAGGGCGCGCCGCCGGGCCCGATGGAGAGGTAGAGGCGAATGCCGACACGGCTGACTTGGGTGATGCCGCCACCAAAGGCTGGAGCCGAGCGCGTCTCGGCCCAGACCACGCCGTACTGTTCGCCGGGAGGTGCGTTGCGAGGAACGGCGATGGTGACTGTGGCGATCGCGTGCTCGCCGGGGGGGACGCCGGACGTGGCAGGAAGAACGGATGTCCAGGTGGACAATTCATTGGGGGTATGCGCGGCGGCGCCCACGAACGCGCCCTGGCTGATGGTGGCGGCGGCGGAGTAGGAGACGACGTGCACGGTCGAGGCCGTCGTGTTGGAGATCTCGATCCGGCGGTGGATGATCGTCCCCGGGTGCAGGCGATCGATGATGTAGAGGCGAGCTCTGGGATCGCTCTGTGCGGTGGCCGGAACGTCGAGCAGCTGCACGCCGATGCTGCCAGCGGTGGCAGCACGCGCGATCGCGACGGGCGCCGCGGTGGACACGCTGACGGGTGCCCCAACCGCGACAGTAAAGGCGACGACGGCCAGGATACGTCGCATAACTACGAGACGGATTGCGTGATCGTTCCGGAATAGACGCCGGCGGCCATGCCTCCCGAGACGAAGACGTTGATCGTGGGGTCCCAGGTCGCGGAGTTATCGCCCGTGATCCCGGTCGCGGTGACCGCTGCGACGACGCCGGTGAGGTTGGTTGGATTGTTCGCCGTGAAGGTCGCCGTTCCCACCTTCGTGATCGTCCCGGCGGTGTAGCCCACCGCGGCGGCGCCTATCGTCGGCCCTTCGGGCGGCGTGAAGGCCGTCGAGATGACGGTCGCGACCCAGCCGGAGCCCGCAGCGGCAGCGCGCGCGTCGCTCACCTGCACTTCGCCGAGTTTCCCGCTGATGGTTCCCCCGGAAACGGTATTTTCCCGCGTTCCGAGATTGCCGGCGCTGACGGGTACGGTGATTGACAGCGCTCCGCCCGTGACGGTCACCGTGGCGGACGTTTCCGCCGCGCAGGCCGGACCAGCGAGGCCGAGCATGAACATCCCAGCGGCACCGGTCAGAAGCATGAGGCGCGTTCGCTTGCTTTTCATCGTGATCCTGTCTTCGCAATCAAGCGGTCAGGGTGTAAATCAGAGAGTCGAGCTGACATTTCTTGACATGCATCGGCAGGCAGGGTTAGCCACAAGCGCGTAGTTACCCGCATTCGTGATCGTGGAATTGCCGCACCCCGATCAGGGCGCGGTCAACGACGAGCCATGGCCCTCAAGCGAATACCGGCCGAAGGTAGCTCTGGATCTCCTCGGGAACCACTGGGCGTGCGAACAGGTAGCCCTGTCCGAGGTCGCATTGCTCGTGCTTGAGGATCTCGAGTTGGGCATGCTCCTCGATCCCCTCGGCGAGGGTTTCCAGGCCGAGTGTCTTGCCGAGCTGAATCAGCGTGTGCGCAAGTGCGCGCGAGTCGGCTGAGTCCGAGAGGCGTGTGACGAACGTGCGATCTATCTTCAGGACATCGACCGGGAACTGGCTCAGATACGCCAGTGAGCTGTATCCGGTGCCGAAGTCATCGATCGCGATCTGCACGCCCAGCGCCTTCAGCTTCTTCAACTGCCGGGCGGTTGAGTCCGCGTCGCGCATCAGTGCGGTCTCGGTGATCTCGAGCGTCAGAGCGCTCGGCTCGAGGTCACTGTCCGCAAGGGCGCCCTGGACATCCTCGAGCAGGTTCTTGTGGTCGAGCTGTCGTGCGGAGACGTTAACAGAGACCTGAACGGAATGGGATTCGTCGTGCCAGACGGCCGCCTGCTTGCAGGCTTGCGCGAGTACCCAGCGACCAATTGGGACGATCAGCCCGGTCTCCTCGGCGAGCGGGATGAAGGTATCCGGCGCGATGACGCCGCGTGCGGGATGGCGCCAGCGGATGAGGGCCTCCACGCCGACGACATGCTGAGTTTGAAGATCGATCGTGGGCTGATAGAGGAGAAAAAGCTCATCTCTGGAGAGCGCCTCGCGGAGATCCGTTTGCAGCAGCAGACGTGCTTGCAGAGTCGCTTGCATCGCCGAGCGGAACAGCACGTAGCGATCCCGGCCGGACTGCTTGGCCTCGTGCAGCGCGACATGGGCCTCGCGCATAAGAGCCTCGGCCGAGAGACCCTGGGCTGTCGCGACACCCATACTGGCTGTGACCACTACGGTGCTGTGGCTCGGCGTGCGCAAGGTGATCGGCTGGCGCAGCACCTCGAGTATGCGCTCGGCAACGAGCTCTGGTGCTATCTCAAAAGAGCCCGGCTCGACCAATGCGACGAACTCATCCCCGGCAAGGCGCCCAACCGTGTCACCGCCTCTCACCACCGCCTGCAACCGGGCGGCGATCGTCTGCAGCAGTTCGTCGCCCGCCGGATGGCCAAAGCGGTCGTTGATCTCCTGAAAGTCATCGAGATCTATGAATAGTGCAGCCGCCGGTGCGCGGATCCGCTGTGCGCGACCCAGCATCTGTGTCGCACGATCGATCACCAGCACACGATTGGGCAATCCGGTGAGCGCATCGTGGAACGCCTGATGCTGAAGCTCGTCGCGCTTATCGCGCACCAATACGAGACCCCGCTGGCGTGAGCTGTTGAGCACCAGCAACAACAGCATGCTCAGCGCACCTAGCAGCAGGACGCAGGCAAGGACACCGTGTCGCCAAGCGTAAACAGCCAGCAGCGAAGCTACGGCAGCGCAGAGCAGGACAAGCATCCCGATAGGCGCACCTTGTGAATCACCGCGCCGCGCGAGCCATGCCATCGCCCGGTCAGCTCTGCCAGATGCGGTCTCCTGCGCAGCCGGCCCGGCCGGCTCATCTTCCCCTGAAGCCGTCTGGTCTGAGTCGACCATCGACTGGTCCTCTGGACGCTGCACGTGCCTACCTTCTGGTAGGGATAGTGACAATCCGCACAGGAATCATACTACACATTCGAATGATCGTCGAATAACGCTTTGATGGGCGCTTCTGATTCCCGTTAAACCCCGGCCCAGCTAGTGGGTGCAATCTAGTGGTATTCTAGTGGGTATGGCTTATGTCGTTGCGCGTCCCAAGGGACGGTTCGAGATTCGCGAGTCGCTGCACACGCCGGCTGGTCCCCGGGCGCGCGGTCTCGCTGGGTTCGATGTTTTGACTGACGAGGTGCTTGCCAAGGCGGCCCGGCGGGCACAGCGACCCTTTGATGTGGAGGCGGTTCTTGCCTCGGGACGGCGGGCCGGGGCGCCGTCGGCGACCGGCGCCTGGCGAGAGACCGGCGATTCACCCAGCAGGTTCGTGCAGGCCTCCCGGCGAATGGCGCTGGCTTTGCAACGCCCGCCGGCGCTCAGGCCGGCCGATCCAGGGTCGGCGCTGATCCATCTGCTGGGCTTCGCCGACGCCGTCACTGCCAGCCAGCCTGCCAGGCCGTTTGCGCCGCTCGAGTTTCCGGTGCTGTCGCGGCTTGCCACAGCTTCGCGCCTGCACTGAGGATGGGCGCCACCGGGAGCCTGGGTGGTCTTGCCGGGAGGATCGTGGCGGTGCACGAGCTGCTGGACTCGATGCATGTGACACACCAGTTCGGCGGGGCCGTGGCGCTGGCGTGGTATCGAAACCCACGCGCCACGACCGACATCGACCTCAACGTGACCGTTTCCCCCGAGGACGCGGACCCCGTGCTCGGAGCCCTCGTTCATCTGGGCGTGACCGTCTCGGAAGCTGATCGAGCCGCGATCGCAGGAGATGGTCAAGCCAGGCTTGACTGGGATGGGTCATATCTCGACATCTTCTTCGCCACACTCGATTTTCACCGGCAGATGGCCGAGCGCTCACGCCAGGTCAGCTTTGGTCCCGTGCAGATCCCGATTCTCAGCCCCGAGCATCTGATCGTGTGCAAGGTCGTGTTCGGCCGGCCGAAGGACTGGCTGGACGTCGAAGAGATGATCGCCTGGGGCACGGCGATCGACGAGGCAGAGACGCTCGGCTGGGTCAAGGAGATCCTCGGCGCCACCTCCGAGCAGCACACCCGCCTAGCCGCCCTCCTGGAGCGCACCCGCACCGCGTGACTCGCTGTGCCTCGTCTAGGCTCAGCGGCGGTGGTATCTCCACATCTCGCGGATCGTCCACGTCCGCAGCTCACCGACCGCCGCCGGTCAGCTGCATCTGCTGACGTGCCGCTTAGGAACCCCCACCAAGACGCCGGCCGACCCGAGAGGCGCCGGCCGAGCACTGCGGAGGACAGCGCCGAGGTATGCCTTCCAGACGCAGGTCGCGGTTCGCCGGCGAGCGGCTGACAGCGCGCCTCTCGGCCCAGCAGCGAAATCTGATCACTCGATCGAGTCGAGCTGACTTCTTTGGCGTCATCGTGATTCTGCCCACTAGTCACACATACTGAAATCCACGGGAAATGTGGCCACTAATCCGAATCTTGGTCTGACCATCCGGGAGCCACCAACCTCTCGAGTAGCTCACGAGGGATCGCTGTGCTGGCGTCTGGGATTGGGATCACGCCAGGCTGCTCAGCGGTGCTTCCCTGTGGTAGATCGTCGGGGATGATGAGGACATCGGTGTCGGGTTCATATGAGACAAACCGCCGGTCCAGTATCCATACCCACATGATGAGGACAGAGCTCTCGCTGCCGTTCGACGGCCAGTTATAGGTAACCGCAAATGTGTCTCCCTCGGGATAGGTGCCCAGGAGCAGCCAGTCCGCCTCGCCGGGATAGGCCAATCGGTGCTCATGCCCATCGACGACGGTGCGCTCGACAACGGCTTGGCGCTCAGTATCGGCTTCGGTTCCGGCCTTGCTCATCGACTTAGATTTTGGGTTGGTGTTGTTCATCTAGATGACCTCGGGTCCGTTGCCTTGGCTGCGCATATCTTTGAGGCTGGCTGCCACAGCGCGTGTCAAGCCGTGCTCATCACCAAAGGCATCTTTGCTGGCCTCGAGCGTCTGCTCTCCTAGCCCGAGAGCTCTGGCATGTTCGCCGCGGGCAAACAGAGTTCCCGCCAAGTGGTTCATCGCTTGAATCGTTTCAGCGTGCTTGTCCCCGAGGGTGAGCTGGCAGGTGTGGAGGACATGCTCGCGCAGCTCACAGGCTCCCGCGAGATCGCCTTGCTTTTCCAGCGTGCCGGCGAGCTCACTCATCGCATGGAGTGTGTTGCGATGCTCCCCACCGAGAACACGCCGCTGAACATCGAGAACTCTCTCCTGGAGGTCCCGGGCGCCCAGATAATCACCCTCATCACTCAGCGTGTGGGCGAATCTGATCATTGCAAGTAGCGTTTCGGGATGCTCCTCGCCGTGCTGGCGTCTGCTGATCGCGAGGATCTGCTTAGCGAGGTCGTTAGCGCGACCTCGCTCACCAAACCCTCGCAAGGCGCTCACGAGATGGCCCATCAGCACAAGGGTACGAGGGTTCTCCTGATCGACGCCGTGCTGCCCCGCTGGTAGAAATCGCTCTATCAGCTCTCTGGCACCGGCGTCATCACCAGAGGCCAGCAGCGAGGCCGCGAGATTGCTCGCGGCGTCGAGCGTCTGTGGATGCTCCTCGCCCCGCGCCCGCCGGTGGATGTCGAGGGCCTGCTCCTGCAAGTCACGAGCACCGTCGGGCTCACCGAGAAACAGCAACATGGCGGCAAGGTTGCCCATCGCCGCGAGGGTCTCCTCGTGCTCCTCACCAAGCACACGACGACGGACATCGAAAA
>DASZFC010000021.1:0-8136 GCA_035940195.1 Solirubrobacteraceae bacterium | reverse complement strand
CGGCCCGACGAAAACGATCGATCCGTTGCACGAGAACGGTTCCGCTTCCGAAGTAGATTCATGCTCTTCGAAGTAGGTGCCTGTCTCTTTGACTTCTCCAATCGGCGTGTATACCCCTTTGGAGATCCGTTCATCGACCGTTGGGACTTCTGCTTCTTTTGCGTTGGCTTCGCCCGGCGGCCCATTGAACTTGGGAAGCCAGATGTTCACGTCTTTGGGTAGGAACGTCCAGGTAGCGTTCTGCTGGCGTGTTTCCTGTTCCAATGTTTCGCTCGTCGTCGACAGCGTCTCCTTGCCTTCGCCGGTGAAGTGCAGCTTGTACTCGACGCCGCTCAGCGCGGACGCCGGAGCGGCCGACACCGCGAGGATCAACCCCGCCAGAACGGCGAGGCCCACCACCACCATTGCCAGCCGGCTTACGGCCAGCTTCGGGCTACCAACGCCCCCCAAAGATCTCCCGATGCCTCCACCGCTCACGTTCTGAATGCCCCCAGGCGCCGACAACGACAAGACAGCGCGAATCCTACAGTTCCTCGCCCGACAGCGACCGCGTGTCCTAGCCTTAAGCCAATGCAAGTCGCGCTTCTTCAGCCGCTGACCGTCAGCCGGCCGATCGCCGTGTCTCGCGATCGGACTCAGCGGCCTTGCACCAGCGTTGGCGCTTGATCGATGTAGCCGGTTTCGTGGGTTTCGCTTTGTTTCTTAGCCGAATGGGGACCAATCCGAACCTTGAAATGACCGGTCGCCTTGCGCTGTAATACCGACCAGCCGAGCGTCTGGTGAGATTCGTCCCACACCCCCCGGTATTCCGCCGTTAGCCCCCCGGCGAAATGCAGCAAGCAGGTCCAAGTGTAATAACTAGCTACTTGGCCGCAACTTAGACCGGTGACCTTTCCTTCTCGGCTTGCGAAGCTGCGCGCTCCTGCTTGCACTTCGGTGCTGGTCGGGAAGACCTCAGATTCTCCGGTGAGGGTATGAGTCGTTGAGCCGCCGTGCAAGGTGTTCACATTGCCAAACACAACCCAACGGTAGATGCCAGCGGCGATTATGAGCGCCATGAGTACCACCGCGAGCACCCGTTGTCTGGGCGTCAAGCGCCCGAGTGTCACTGCCCCCATAGCTACGCGCGCCGGTCCCCATTTCATCGCGTCCGCCAGTGTAAGCGTCCGTCGTCGCAGACGGCGGTTAGGCGCAGCCGTTCCGGATCCGGTCCGCCATGCAGCCGGCACCGCTTGGCGTTCGCCACCGTTACCCGTCCGCACCACTAGCGCAGGCTCACAGCTCGCGCTCGAGCTGCCACTCGAGCAAGCGCCCAACCTCCCGGCACCCGGCGATTGGGAAGCCATGATCAGCGACTACACCACCACCGGGATCTCGATCCACCAGCACCCCGTGGAGCTCCTGCGACCCACGCTCGAACAACAGGGCACGACACCAATCGCAGCGCTACCGGACATCCGCCACGGCACACACATCAGCGTCACCGACCGTCGCCGATGGACCATGGCAGCCGGAATCACACTCGGGGCGATCTACGCTTGGCGGCTTATGCGACGACCAAAAAGACGCTAAGTGCCGAGCTTGAGAGCCGTTGTGGAGCAGGCACAGAAGGTCGCCGCATGACAGATGATCTGCTTTTCGGCTGCTGAGTCGGCCAACCAGGGCCCACGACAACGGCACGACAACCGCAAGTCTCTCTCGTCCTCTCAGCGGTTACGGTTGCGCCATGGACTACTTCGTCTCTGGCGATCGAGCGCGCCTTGACCGCATCCGTGATGCACAGCCAGAACTGGCCCACCCCGATGAGCGCTTCATGCTCGATGCCCGAACCCCTGATTACAAACCCCACCTCTCCACGACCGCGGGTCCCAACCTCAACTCCGTCTACGTCGGCATCGCCGAACTCAACGGGCGCCGCTGGCCACTGTTCTTCAAGCCGCTGGGCGGTATCAAACCAACAGCCGCGCATGACTATCAGCAAGACAGCCTCGTCGACATCGGCATCCATGAGGTGGCGGCTTGGTGGCTCGCCCGTGAGCTTGGGCCGCCTTGGAGTGAGATCGTGGCCCCCGCAGTGTGGCGAGATCCTCCGAAGGCAAGCACCATCGGGGAGAGCGGGCCCGTGGTATTGGGTATGGGCGGCTCAGCCCACCTGCCGGAGCCAGGCGCCGACTTCGACCAGCTTATCTCCGACGCGGCATTCTTTGACGCGCTGATCGGCTCCCAGGACCGTCACGACGAGAACCTCCGCGCCGCGCTCCCCGCATCACTCGGACTCATCGATCACGGCTACTCCTTCGCCCGTCCCCGCGATTACCACAACAGGTACCCGACCGCTGGCTTCTTCCAACGACTGCGCTACGGCCAACGCAGTTTCTCGCCGCCAGGCAGCCCAATCCTCAACTACACCGGCGTCGGACCGCTCTCGCCGGCCTTGGCCCCGCACGAGCAGGCAGCGCTCGCACGCCTCAAAACAGATCCAACCGGCCTCCTCGGCATCGCCGATCTCCTCCCGCAGGATCGCGCAGACGCCTTGCGCGATCGCGTGCAGCGGATGGACCAGGCTCAAGAAATTCTGCGCCACTCCGATTTCTAGTGGACAAGGCATAGCCTGTTGAGCTATACTGTGTTCCGCAGATGACCAAGAAGGGACCCCCATGATCCGCCTCGATATCTTCACCAACGAGATTCGTCCCGACGGGCAGCTGATCGACCGGCTCGCGGTTAGAGTGGAGGTAACCGGTCAGAAGCTCAACGTCACCGCAGGCGACCCGCGCTTCCTCCAGGTCGGCATGCCGGTCTACAGCGAGCGCTACGGCCGTCTGATCGACTTCGACACCGACGGCGAGGAGTGGGCACGCAACCTGCCAAGCGCCTACCGCAACGGCGCCGTGACCGTCAGCGCCGTGGAGCTCCTCGGGCCCGTCGCCTCGTCGTCGGGCGCAGATCGGGTGCACAGCGCCCCTGCTCTCGCGTTCGAGCACCAGCCACGTTGAGATCGTGCCCCGCACGCGTCGCTCCGCCGTCCACGCCCAGGTCGTCGGTCAGCGCATCCGCGCTGCCCGCGACGAGGTAGGCCTGACTCAACTCCAGCTGGCGCAGCGCATGGATGTATCCCAACCCGTTATCGCGGCCCTGGAGGCCGGTCGCGGCAACCCCACCATCGGACAGCTCGCTGCCATCGCCGATGCCCTGCAGGTCGGCCTCGATGTCGAGTTCCCGCTGCTACCGGCCACCCCGCGCCCCGGCGTGGTCGTCGCTCCTTGATCCCACAGGCACCCACAAGCCATTCCCGAGCCTGACACGCCCATGCTTGATCGCTTCGTGCGCGTACCAGGCACGCGCGTCGCGACCATCGAGCTTCGTCAGGAGCGCAATATTCTGCCCCCACGGCAATTGGCCAACGGGCTGTTGGCCAATTGCCCTATCGCTCAGCTCCGCTGGCCAAGCCTCAGCAACGCGCGCATGTACTTGAGATTCGATCGCGAGAAGCCTGTGATATTCGGGAACTCCCGACGAAGGTCGGTGGCCAGCCGGTTGATGACCCCGCTACCCCAACCCTCACGCTTCTCCCACACCAGGATCTCGCCGCCGATCTCCCAGTACAGACTGATCAGCTCGCTGTTGACGGCGAGCACGGCACGAGTACGTGCCGCCACGATCCGTGCCTTGACCTCGGCAAGGAACCGTGGGTACTCAGTCGGCATCTCCTCGGTACGGCGAGCAGGCGGTCGAGCCATGGTTTCAGCCTAATCGCATCAAAGGCTGCCGCGTCCCGATGCCTTGCGCCAACCCTCGCAAGGATCATGGCCGACCGTGCAATCCCGACCTCCCAGGCATGTTTGCACTTTTGTTTGCACCCCACCTCTTTCGGCCTCGGTCGAACGGCCATAGACAGCAAAAGAGCCCCTGTTTACGGGCTCTTTTGCATATGCCCCCGGCTGGATTCGAACCAGCGACCTGCGGATTAGAAGTCCGCTGCTCTATCCGGCTGAGCTACGGGGGCCTAGCTGTGCCAGTACTTAAGCACCGTTGAGGAGAAACCTGTAAAAGTTGCGCCCATGAGCAGCGTGGAGGACGACGAGCAGGATCTCACGCGCAAGCAGCGGCGCGAGCAGGCACGCGAGCAGCGCAAGGCGACCGAAGAAGCACAGGCGGCCACCGCGCAGCGCCGCAAACGCCTGATCCAGCTGGGCGCCGTTGCCGGGGCCGTGGTCGTGATCATCGTCGTGATCCTCGCCGCGACAAGCGGCGGGGGCTCGAAAAGCGGCATCGAAAAGACCTCGGCGCCGGGGGGGACGCAGGCGACGCCGAAGGTGGTCACGGAAGTTACGTCGCTCCTCGGCGGCATCCCGCAGAGCGGCAACACGCTGGGCAGCCCGGCGGCGCCGGTCACGCTTCAGTACTTCGGCGACCTCGAGTGCCCGATCTGCAGGCAGTTCACCGAAGGCGCGCTGAAGCCGCTGATCGAAAAGTACGTACGCACGGGCAAGCTGAAGATCGAATACCGCAACTTGGAGACGGCGACGCGCGAACCGGAAACGTTCAAGACGCAGCAGACGGCGGCGCTGGCGGCCGGCAAGCAGCAGAAGGCATGGGACTACATCGAGCTCTTCTATCACCAGCAGGGCCAGGAGGGATCGGGCTATGTGACTGAGAAGTACCTGCAGGAACTGGCCAAACAGGTGCCGGGCATGAACCTCGCGACGTGGTCGGCCGACCGCAACAACAGCGAATTCACGAACGCGATCACGACCGACGCGCAGGCGGCGAACAACGCGGGCTTCACGGGCACGCCGTCCTTCCAGATCGGCAAGACCGGCGGTCCGCTGCAGAAGCTCGAATACTCGTCGCTGAGCGAACCGTCGGGCTTCGAATCGGCGATCAACGCGGCGCTCAAAGCCTAGGCCTGCGATGAGCGCGCGGGCCCTGCGCATCACGATGCTCGTCCTCACGACGATCGGGCTCGGTGATGCGTCCTACCTGACATACATCCACTACGCCGGGATCAAACCCTTTTGCGGCACAAACGGCGGCGGCTGCGAGATCGTGCAGACTTCGGTCTACTCCGAGCTCGCCGGCGTACCGGTCGCGCTGATCGGGCTGATCGGCTACGTCGTGATCGCCGGCTCGCTGCTGGTGCGCGAAAACGAGACGACGCGCTTTGCGGCGGTGGCGTTCACGGTCGTCGGCTTCGGCTTCAGCGCGTACCTGACCTACCGCGAGCTGTTCTCGATCCACCACATCTGCGAGTACTGCGTGGGCAGCGCGGTGATCGTCACGATCGTGATGTGCCTCGCGGTCTGGCGTTTTTTGCGCGGCGTGCCCGGCTCGCCGGGAACCTCTCCGGCGGCTGAGCCTGCAGCGACGGAGCCCACGGCGCCCCTCGGTATCACGCCTTCTTGACCGGAAAGCCGTAGGCAATCCGTCCAGCAACGGAAGGCCTGCCCGAGCAATCCGACCGCGGGGCCGACGAGGTAAGCAACACATGCGCTCCACCCATCCCACGAGTACCGAGCCCGAGGCGAGAACCGGCCTTGGCATCCCGCCCGGCCCGGCGGTGAGCGCCGGTTCGGGACTCGGCGGGGAGGCACAGATCGCTCGCCTGTTTGAGATGACCAGCGACCTGCTGGCCGCGATCTCGCTCGACGGGCAGTTCACGCTGCTGAACCCGGCATGGGAGCAGATGCTGGGCTGGAGCATCGAGGAGCTCAAAGCGCAGCCGATGCAGGAGCTCGTCCATCCCGACGACATCGAGCAGACGCTCGCGCTGACGCTCGTGGGCAACCACTCACCCGCCCAGTTTGTGAACTTCACCAACCGCTACCGCCACCGCGACGGTTCCTGGCGGTGGCTTTTGTGGAGCGCGCGCTGCGACGGCGAGGCTTGGTATGCCGCGGCGAAGGACGTGACCGACCGGATGTGGCTCGAGCGCCAGGCGCTGCACGATCCGCTGACGAAACTGCCCAACCGCCTGCTGTTGATGGACCGGGCACGGCAGGCGGTGTCGCGCTTGCGCCGCAGCAATGGGCCGATCGCGCTGCTGTTCATCGACCTGGACCGGTTCAAGGCGATCAACGACAGCCTCGGGCACGCCGTCGGTGACCACCTGCTGATCTCCGTCTCCGAGCGCCTGGCCGAGATGCTGCGCGACTCGGACACGGTCGCGCGATTGGGCGGCGATGAGTTCGTGATCCTGGCAGAGGATCTCGAGTCAGACGCCGAGGCGCTCGCCGTCGCCGAGCGCGTGCTGCATGCCCTGGAGGAGCCGTTCCTGGTTGGCTCAGCCGAGGTATCGATGCTCGCCAGCGTGGGTGTGTCAATCACGCACGACCCCGAGGCCGAGCCCGAGGACCTGCTGCGCGAGGCCGATGTGGCGATGTACCGGGCCAAGGGAACCGGCGGCCAGCGCCTGGAGCTGTTCAACGAGGACCTGCGCCGCGAGGCCACCGCGCGGCTGGAGCTCGAGGATCGTCTGGAGCATGCGCTGCCCCGTCACGAGCTGCTGCTCGAGTACCAGCCCATGCTGCCGCTGAACGGCGGCAAGCCGGTCGGCTGTGAGGCACTCGTCCGCTGGCATCCTCACGGCGCCGAGCCAATGCCGCCGCTGAGCTTCCTCTCCCTGGCCGAGGAGAGCGAGCTGATCGTGCAGATCGGCGACTGGGTGCTCCACGCCGCCTGCGCACAGGCTGCCGCCTGGCGCCGCGACGGTATCGAGATGACCGTCTCGGTGAACATCTCGGCGCGCGAGCTGACCGGGGCCGATCTCGCCGCGCGAGTGCAGGAGGCGCTCCAGTACTGCCGGTTGCCGGGACACGCGCTGTGCCTGGATGTGAGCGAGGCTGCGATCCTGCGGGATCCAGCCCGCGCGCGCTCGGCGTTGAAGGATGTCAGGCGCCTCGGCGTGGCAATCGCGCTCGATAACTTCGGCGCCGACCATTCGGCGCTCAGCCTGCCGGGGAGCCTGCCGCTAAACATGCTGAAGCTCGACCGCACGCTGATCCAGGGCTTTGACCGTAACAAGGACAGGCGTGCGATGGTCGTGGCGGCGCTCGCTCTCGCCCGCGAGGGCAAGCTGACCGCGGTTGCTGTGGGGATCGAGACCAACCGCCAGCTGGTGCTTGCCCGTGAGCTCGACTGCGGGCTGGGACAGGGCTTCCTCCTATACAAGCCGGACGCGCCAGAGCGCTTGCGCCTCAGAGAGACGCCCGGGGCGATACGCTCGCCCCCACCATGGCGCCCGATCGTGCGACTGCGCGGCGCAAGCCGCCATCACTGAGCGCCACCGAGCGCCACAAGCGCGCCGCCGCACAGGCGGCGGCGATGATGGTGAAGGACGGCATGCGCGTCGGGCTGGGAACCGGGTCGACGGTCGCCTACCTGCTGCCGGCGCTAGCTTCCAGGAACCTCAGCGGCCTGCGCTGCGTGGCGACTTCGCCCGCAACAGAGCAAGCGGCGCGGGCGCTGGGGCTGACGGTGGAGGACCTGGACAGGCTCGGTGGGCTCGACATCGCGATCGACGGCGCTGATCAGATCGACCCACACGGGTGGCTGGTGAAGGGCGGGGGCGCCGCGCAGACACGCGAGAAGATCGTCGCGGCGGCATCGCGGCAATTCGTGGTGATCGCCTCAGCCGAGAAGGCAGTGGCGGCGCTGGGCCCGCCAGTGCCGCTCGAGGTACTGCGCTTCGGCGCGGGGTGCACGCTCGCCGGGCTGGGCGACGCACAGCAGCGAGGGGACTTGGAGAGCCCGGATGGCAACCTGATCGCCGACTATCTCGGGCCAGTCGGTGACCCGGCGAGGCTGGCGGGGAGGTTGAATGCCACCCCGGGCGTGGTCGAGCACGGCCTGTTTGCGCCTGAGCTCGTGAGCTCGATCCTGATCGCGGGCGAGGACGGCGTGGAGCGCCGTACGGGCGGCAAGCCGGAGAGCTGAGCGGGGGACCCAGGAATCGAACCTGGCGTTGCGGTTTTGGAGACCACCGTGTTACCGATACACCAGTCCCCCGGGGAGTGAGGATTGTAGGTGCTGGCGGGGGTGGCTACACGCTCCGCAGCGCCTCCGCGGGCGCTAGCCGGGCGGCGCGCACGGCCGGATACAGGCCAGCGAGCGCACCGAGCGCCAGCGCGATCACAA
>DASZFC010000020.1:0-33094 GCA_035940195.1 Solirubrobacteraceae bacterium | reverse complement strand
ATATTGCGACGCTCGAGAAGAAAACCAAGCTCGAGCTGTACATGACGATCGGCCGCGGCCGCGGGTACCGGCCGGCGGAGGAGAACAAGTCCGCAGACCAGCCGATCGGGGTGATCCCGATCGATTCGATCTTCTCGCCGGTGCGAAGGGTGGCCTACGCGGTCGAGGGCGCGCGCGTCGGTCAGAAGACCGACTTCGACAAGCTCACGCTCGACATCGAGACCGATGGCTCGATCGACCCTCAGGCCGCGCTGCGCGAGGCCGCGGAGCTGTTGATCTCACAGCTTGCGATCTTCACAGACGCCGACCGGATCCAGGAGTTGCGGGCGGTGCCGGGTGGACAGCTCGACGGTCATGGCCTCGCGGTCGGTGGTGGGGCGGGCGGGCCTCAGGCATTGCAGGGCGAGGAGTGGGGCATCCTGATAGAGGAGCTCGAGCTCGGTGTCCGTTCATACAACTGCCTGAAGCGGGCGGGGATTCAGACGGTGGGCGATTTGATCTCCAAGTCTGAGGGCGAGCTGAACGCGATCCCGAACTTCGGCAAGAAGTCGATCGATGAGGTGATCGAGACGTTGCATTCGCGCGGCCTGGACCTCCGCCAAGACTAAGGTCGGGCTAGACTTTCTCGTCACCATGCGCCACCAGAAGACCAAAAACAAGCTCAGCCGCTCGAGCGCGCATCGCAAGGCGCTGTTGATGAACCTCAGCAAGGAGATCATCGAGCACGAGCGGATCAAGACCTCCGAGGCGAAGGCCAAGGCCGTGAAGCCGGAGATCGAGCAGCTGATCACGCTGGCCAAGCGCGGGGGACTGCACGCGCGCAGGCAGGCGCTCTCGACGCTCGCTCAGGACAAGTTCGCGGTGCACAAGCTGTTCGAGGATCTCGCTCCCCGCTATGCGGAGCGGCCGGGCGGGTATACGCGCATCCTGAAGCTCGGCCCGCGGAATAGCGACGCGACCGAGATGGTCTTCATCGAGCTGGTGTAGCCCGCCGGGCAGCCGGTGTGGTCACCAAGCTGACGCTCGAGTACGACGGGAGGGGGTTTGCCGGCTGGGCGCGCCAGCCCGGTGAGCGGACCGTCGAGGAGGAGCTCGAGCGGGCCCTGAGGACGATTCTCGGAGAGACCGGCAGCGACGGTCAGCCTCTGAAGCTCTCAGTGGCGGGGCGGACCGACCGCGGCGTACATGCGTGGGGACAGGTGGCGAGCTACTCACACGAGGCTGTGGACCCGTTGCGGCTGAACGGCTTGCTGGGAGATGACCTGGCGGTGCTTGCGGCGGAGCCCGCGCGGGAGGGGTTCGATGCCCGGCGCGACGCCAAGAGCAGGAGTTACTGCTACCGGGTGCTCGCCAGGCGCGCACGGGGCGCGTTCGCGCGCTCCAATGCGTTGTGGTGGCCTGGAAAGCTCGACAGAGAGGCGCTCGATGAATGTGCGGAGATGGTAGTTGGCCGGCACGACTTCACCGCCTTTACGCCGGCGGAGACCGAGCACACGCGCTTTGAGCGCGACGTGCTGCGGGCGCAGTGGCGCACGGAAGGGGATCTGCTGGAGTTCTGGATCGAGGCGAAGACGTTCATGCGTCACATGAACCGGATTCTGGTGGGCACGATGCTGGAGGTCGCGAGCGGGCGCGGCACGGTGGGAGAGTTCAGGAGTCTGTTGGAGGGCCGTCCGCGTGTGAAGGCGGGGAGGACGGCGCCGGCTCATGGGCTTGCCCTGGCCTCTGTGGAGTACGACACCGGTTCGTAACACCCAGCGCGCGTGGGGGCCGAAGTGGCCCCTATGCTGAGAAGACAGATGCTGAACGTGCTGCTGACAAACGACGATGGGATCGAGGCCGAGGGGCTGCAGAGGATCCGCCGTGCGCTAATAGAGGTGGAGGGTGTGCGCCTGGCGGTGATCGCGCCGGACGGCAACCGCTCGGCGATGGCCCGCTCGATCACCACGCGCAGGCCGCTGTGGGTAGCGGAGGTGGCGTTCTCAGATGAGACGGTCGGCTATGCGACAGATGGCACGCCGGTGGACTGCGTGCGCCTGGCCAGCCTTGGGCTGGTCGAGGGGTTCAAGCCCGATCTCGTGGTCTCTGGGATCAATCACGGCGCGAATCTGGGCGATGACATCACCTACTCCGGTACGGTGGCCGCGGCCCTGGAGGGCGTCGTTCTCGGCTTGCCCTCGATCGCGGTGTCCCAGCAATCGAAGGCACGGGCGCTCGACTACCGCTTCGACGGCGGCTTTTGCTTCGACGTCGCGGCCGCCTTCGTGGCGGGCTTGGTGGCGCGCATCGAGGAGGTGCCGTTGCCCGCAACGACGCTGCTGAACGTAAATGTGCCGGCCGGTGTGCCGGATGGGGTCGAGGTCACGAGCTTGGGCAAGCGCATCTATAGGGACGAGCTCAAGCTCGAGCGTGAGGAGGACGGCCGCCGGCGCTACTGGATCTACGGCTCGGACCCTGGCTTTCACGACGAGCCGGGCACCGACCTGGCCGCGGTGGCGGCCGGACGGATCGCGGTAACCCCGATCCATTTTGATTTGACCGACCGCCCGGGGCTGGAGGCTCTGAGGAGTTTCGACCTGGAGGCCCTGCTCGCTCCGGTCGCCGGGCTGCAAACGCCGTGAGCGCGGGCCGGGTCAAGGAGCTGCGAAGCACGCTCGAGGAGCACGCTTACCGCTACTACGTGCTCGATGACCCGGTGATCGGGGACGGGGAGTATGACGCGCTGCTGGACGAGCTGCGCGAGATCGAGCGAGAGCACCCGGAGCTGGCCAGCAAGGACTCACCGACGCAGCGCGTGGGAGCAGAGCCGGTGGGCAAGCTGGAGAAGGTCCCCCATCTGGAGCCGATGCTGTCGTTGGGAAACGCGCGCTCGGCGCAGGAGCTGCGGGCCTGGGTGGAGCGAATGCGCAACCACCTGGCGCGCGAGGGGATCAAGAGCCCAAAGTTCGAGTTCGTGGTCGAGCCGAAGATCGACGGGCTGGCGATCAGCCTGATTTACAGAAACGGCGTGCTGGAGCGCGGGGTGACGCGGGGCAACGGCGAGGTGGGGGAGGACGTGACGCACAACCTGCGCACGATCGGCGCGATCCCGTTGCGCATCACCGGCGCCCCGCCGCTGTTGGAGGTGCGGGGCGAGGTGTATATGTCGCTGCGGGACTTCGCGGCGTTGAACGAGCGTCGCGCGCAGGCGGGGGAGTCGACGTTCATGAACCCGCGGAACTCCGCTGCGGGGACGATCCGCCAGCTGGACCCGGCGGACGCGGCGAAGAGGCCGCTGTCGATGTGGTGCTACCAGGTGGGAGTGACCGAGGAGCTGTCATTTAAGACGCACTGGCAGGGGCTGCTGTGGATGCGCGAACACCGCTTCCGGGTCAACCCGGATATCAAGCGGCTGGCAAGCGAGGACGAGGTGATCGAGCAATGCCTGCAGTGGGAGCGGCGGCGGGGCGAGCTGGACTTCGAGATCGACGGGGTCGTGGTGAAGGTGAACGACCTCGAGCTGCAGCGCCGGCTGGGCTCGGTGGGGCGCGACCCGCGCTGGGCGGTGGCGTGGAAGTTCCCGCCGACGATCGCGGTTACGAAACTGGAGAAAGTGATGTGGAACGTCGGCAAGTTCGGCGACATGCACCCGTATGCCGTGCTCGAGCCGATCGAAGTGGGGGGCGTGAGCATCAAGATGGCGACGCTGCACAACGAGGAGGATCTCGCCCGCAAGGACATCAGGGCGGGCGAGGAGGTGATCGTCATGCGCGCCGGGGATGTGATCCCGCAGGTACTCTCGCCTGCGCCACACGTGGCCGAGCGCAAGGAGCGCCCCTCCCCGCCGCTTGCACCCGGGCGCTGTCCGTTCTGCAACACGGTGACTGTGAAGCGGGCCGGCAGCGTCTTCACCAAGTGCCCGAATCGCGACTGCCCAGCGCGCGCGTGGCAGCTGCTCAAGCACTTCGTCTCCCGCGGGGCGATGGACATCGAGGGCCTCGGGGAGAAGCAGGTGGCACTGCTGCAAGAGCGCGGGCTGGTGAAGACCGCTGGCGACTTCTACCGGCTGAGAGAGGAGCAGCTGCTTGAGCTGGACGGCTTCGGAGAGATCTCGGCGCGAAACTTGGTCGCAGCGATCGAGGCCTCGAAGGAGAGGCCGTTCGCGCGCGTGCTGTTCGCGCTGGGGATCGAGGAGGTGGGAGAGGTCACTGCGCGCAACCTCGCCCAGGGCTTCGGTGATGCTGGTGCCCTTCTGCAGGCACCGGCAGAGCAGATCGCCAAGATCCCAGGCATCGGCCAGAAGATGGCCGCCTCGATCCGCACCCAGCTCGATGACGAGCGCATGCAGGCTCTGCTTGGCGATCTGCAAGAGATCGGACTGTGCTTCAAGCAGGAGGGACCGCCCCCCTCGGAGGGCCCGCTGGCGGGCAAGACGGTTGTCTTGACCGGGACGATGCCGAACTGGTCGCGCGAGCAGGCAACCGAGCGCATCATGGCCGCTGGGGGGCGTGTTACCGGTTCGGTGTCCAAGCAGACGGACTTCGTCGTTGCCGGGGAGAGCCCGGGATCGAAGCTAGGAAACGCCGAGCGCATGGGGGTGAGAGTGCTCGACGAAGGGGGCCTGCGTGAAGTGCTTGGTCAGTAGCCGGCCAACGTGATCGTCATGTGGTCTTGAATTACGTGCGCGAGCGTCGTCGAGATGCCGTCGTTGAAAAATGCAAAGGCGAGCAGATGCCCGTTGGCTGCCTGGCAGTAGCCGGCGAGATTGGAGAAGCCGGTGAGCGTTCCGGTCTTTCCCTGACAGCGGCCTGAGGCGCCTGTGCCCCGCATGCGGTGGGAAAGCGTGCCGGTGTGCCCGGCGACAGCCAGATTGCCACGCAGCACGGCACCGATTGGTGTCGGGGCGAGCTCCACGAGTAGGTCGGCGACCTGATAAGTCGATGTTCTGTCGGCTTCGGATAGGCCCGATCCGTCTACGACGTGTGGATGGATGCCGAGCAGCGCGGAGATCGTTTGGCTGACGATGGACGCTCCTGCTGCGGTCGTGCCAGCACCCCCGAAGGCAGCGCCGAGATCCTTGAGCAGCATCTCGGCGAAGAAGTTGTCCGATGGCGGCAGCATCAGACCGAGCAGTTGGGTGATCGTGGGGGAGTTGACCTGCGCGAGCGCCAGCGCGCCCGGTGGGGTGCTCGCCGCCGTGCTCGAGCCGTGGATACTGACGCCGTCGTTCTTGAGTGCGGCCCACAGCTGACGGGCGGCATATGCGGCTGGTGCGTGGGAGCCTTTTTCCGAGCCACTCATGCCTCGGTTGAAAGCGAGGCCCGAGAGGCTGCCTTCGAGGAATGGGTCGGGGTGGAAGTTGCTGGAGGGCTCGCCACGGAGCGAGTCGAAATAGGATTCGTCGCCGTATACCGAGCCCGTGATTGCGTGGATCCCGTCGACGCGGACGAGTTCGCCAGCGAGCGTCGAGATGCTCGCCCCCCGGGCCCCGTAGTGGCTGCGGATAAAGGAGCTCGAGCCGAACGTGGGGTCACCCCCGCCGCGCAGGTAGAGGCTGCCTTCCCAAATGCCGCCCGGGTTGAGCGCTCCGGCTCCGAGCACACTCGTCGACAGGCGCGCGGTTGGCCCCAGCCGCTGCAACGCCGTGGTAGCCGTGAAGAGCTTCTCGACGGACGCCGGGGGTCGTAGCGCTGTGGCGCGTTCGGAGAACAGCGCCTGTTTGGCGGTGAGGTCATACACGTAGGCGCTCGAACCAGTACCGGCGATCTTCATCTGATGGCTGAGGTCGGCTTGTACTCCGGCGAGTCCACCAGCAGCGCTCGCCGCGGCGGGTGCCAGGCTGAAGATGCAGAGAGCTAGGAAGAGCGCCCGGCAGAGCAGCGAGGGCGGGTAGCGCAGGCAGGGAAGGCTTTTCCGGGGCAAGGAACCGTAAAATGAATCGAGCATGGGCAAGGTTGTCAAGCTGGAACCGACCGGGAAGGGCGGACCTGCGGCCAAGAGCGCCGCCGCCAAGAAGAGCCCGGGTCGCCGTATGAGCCCTCGCGGCGTGGGGCAGCCGGCCTCCTTGGACCGCAGGCGCAGGCGCAGGCGCAACAAGACCGCGCTTGTGCTGGGCGGCGGGGGCTTCACCGGTGGGGTATATGAGATCGGCGCTCTGCGGGCATTGGATCTGATGGCGGTGAACAGCACGGTCAACCAGTTCGACGTTTACGTGGGAACCTCGGCGGGGTCGTTCATCGCGGCGCTGTGTGCCAACGGAGTGACGCCGGAGGAGATGATGCGCGTCGTCACCCACAAGGGGAAAGCGCCGTTCCGCGATGTCGATCTCAGCGACCTGCTGCAGATCAACCTGCTCGAGTTCGCCCGCACGGGCGCGCTTTTGCCGCTGCGGGTGGCCTCGCTAGCGCGCCAGGTCGTGGCCCAGCGGGGTCAGGTATCGGCGATGGACGTGCTGTTGGGGCTCGCACAGGGGTTGCCATCTGGCGCATATACGGGAGCGGGGATCGAGAGCTATCTGCACAAGGTGCTGAGCGAGCCGGGCCGCAGCGACGAGTTCGGGGAGCTGAAGCGCGAGCTGTATCTGACAGCCACCGACCTGGATACATGCGAGCGGATCGTGTTCGGCGCCGAGGGCAATGAGGACGTGCCGATTTCCACCGCGGTGCGTGCCTCGGGGGCGCTGCCGATGGTCTACGCACCGGTGGAGGTGAAGGGCCGTGAGCTGATCGACGGCGGGATCATGTCGACCACGAACCTGGACATAGCGGTGCAGGCGGGCGCGAAGCTGGTGGTGGTGATCAACCCGCTCGTGCCGTTCGTGAACGACTTCACCGGGCGGGTGCGGACGCTGCGCGGGATACGCGCGCGGAAGGTCTCGGACATGGGCTTTGCGCAGATCGGATATCAGGCGTTCAAGCTGCTCGCTCACCAGCGGCTGCACGAGCTGGCCCAGGGCTGGGAGAAGCGCTATCCGGGTGTGGACATCGTGCTGATCGAGCCCGAGCCGGCGGACGAGCTGATGTTTCAGACCTCGATGATGAACTTCACCTCACGCGTGGAGATAGCGCGTCACGGGTTTGAGTCCGTGACGAAGCATTTGGCGGGCGAATACGAGCATTACCACGCGGTAGCGGAACGGCACGGGATCGAGATCTCCGGCGAGCGGCTGAGGAAGGTCATACGGCATTTCGACGATGAGCCCGAGGAGGTGAGCGCCTGGCGGAAGATCCTCGAGGGCACGACCGGCGCGCTGCTGCGCCAGGCGGGGTCCGCCGGCTAGGACAGCGCTTTCTCGAGCGCCGCGAGCAAGCGCTCGGAGCTGGCCGGATCGCGCACGGAGATGCGCACGTGACGCGGCTCGCCGAGCGCGTCCCCGGAGGCCACGAGCACACCGGCGCGCCCCAAGCGCGCGACCAGCTCGCCGCCGTCGATGGAGGGATGGGCCGCCCACAGGAAGTTGGCCTGGCTATCGGTGACGTCGAAGTGGCGCTCACGCAGGGCGGCGGTCAGCGTGGTGCGCTCAGCAGAGATCAGCCGGGCGCGCTCGGCAACGAGCTCCGAGCAGCTGCGCAGCGCCTCGAGGGCCCCCGCCTGGGAGACCTCGGAGACGCCGAGGTCAGGCGCGAGCTCAGCGAGCAGGTCCTCTGAGCCGGGAGCTCCGAGCGCGTAACCGACGCGCAGTCCCGCAAGGCCCCATGCCTTGGAGAAGCTGCGGAAGACGAGCAGGCGCGGGTGGTGCTCGAGTAGCGCAAGCGAGCTATCGGTGGGCTGGGCGTCTGAGAACTCGACAAGCGACTCATCGAGCAGCACAGCCACGCTCTCGGGGAGGCCGTCGAGCAGCCGGGAGAGCTCGGCGCCCGGGAGCAGTGCGCCGGTCGGGTCGTTGGGGCTGGCCAGCGCGATCACGCGGGTGTCGTGCTCGCCGGCGGCCTTTAGCAGCCCGTCCACCCCGCCGGTTACCGGCTCGGCGTAGCCGTGGGCACGGCGGGCCATGATCGGGTACAGAGGGTAGGAGGGCCAGGAGGTGATCAGCCGCTGGCCGGGGGCGATCAGCGCGCGTGTGGCGGAGCTGAGCAGCTCGGCGGCGCCGTTGCCGAGGATCAGCCGGCGGGAGTCGACACCGTGACGGGAGGCGAGCTCGTCGTGCAATTCTGAGCCGCGCAGATGGGGGTAGCGCTGCAGGCCACGGCGTGCGATGAACGTGATCGCTGAAACGATGCGGGGGTGGGCTAGCTCTGGCCAGGTGGTCTGGGAGAGGTCGAGCGTCTCCACACGGGTGAGCGCCTTGCGCCTGCGCTCCGCGGCCTGCGCGCGAAGGCCAACGTTTACCTCCTCCTCAGACATCGCTTCGAACTGGCGGTAGTAGTCGAGCAGGCCCATGGCTCAGCTGGGCATGGTGCCGATCATCCCCTGCCACCGCCGGAGAAGGTGCTCGAGCCGGGGCCGTGGATGATCAAGAACCAGAACATGAAGAGCCCGCCACAGATCAAGGCGGTGATCGCAAAGACCCGCCCCAGTACGCCGGTGCGCTGGTCGTGACCTGCGGCGCGGCGCACAAGGATCCAGGCCTCGTCGAGACGGCGCAGAACCGAAAGGGCTCCAAAGAGGAACGTGAACAGCCCGACGAACGAGACGAGGATGCCGAGGCTGACGCTGCCTGAGAGGTAGTTGACCTGCGAGCCGATCCACAGGCAGGCGAGCGGGATCGGTCCCCAGCAGAGCAGGCTGAGGACGATCATCGCGCCGAGCAGGGTACCGGCCAGCGAGCCGTCGATACGCTGGCGCAGCGCACTGCCGCGCTCGGGCAGGGCGCGAAAGCGAACCGGGGCGGTGCCGGGGCGCCGGCCGACGAACAGGCCACCATTCTCTGAAGGGTCGCTACGCACCAAGCACCCCCGCTTTCATGAGACTCATGGTAACGCGAATTGGGAGCGGTAGCTGTCCGTAATCGCTGCGCATCTTCCCTATGTTCGCAGCTATACGGCCGAGGGCCGGTCAGCCGGCGTACAGGGCGTCAAAGAGGCCGGCGTATTTCTCGTTGACGACGTTGCGCTTGACCTTCAGCGTGGGGGTCAACTCGCCTGTCGCCTGGGAGAGATCGTGGTCGAGGATGACGAACTTCTTGACCTGCTCGACCTGCGCGTATTTTTCATTGGCGCGGTCGACCTCCTGCTGGATCAGCGCATGGACCTCCGGAGAGCGCGAGAGTGAGGGTATGTCCTCTGGCAGGCCATGCTCAGAGGCATATGTGGGGATCTCTTCCTCGTCGAGCGTGATCAGCACGACGGGGTAGGGGCGCTGGTCGCCGTGCATCACCGCTTGGGAGATCCAGCGGCACTGCTTGAGGTCGTTCTCGATGTTGGCCGGCGTCAGGTTCTTGCCACCGGCGGTGATGATGATGTCCTTCTTGCGCCCGGTGATCGAGAGGTAGCCGTCCTCGTCGATCGAGCCGAGGTCGCCGGTGTGCAGCCACCCGTCCTCAACCGCGCCGAAGCTCTCTTCCGCGCGGTTGTGGTAGCCGTTGAAGATGTTCGGGCCCTTGATCAGGATCTCGCCATCCTGCGCGATCTTCAGCTCGACTCCCGGGAGGGCACGGCCGACGGTGCCGAAGCGGTGGTTCTCGACTGTCGAGACGGTCGCGGCGGTGGCCGTCTCGGTCATGCCGTAGCCCTCGAGCACCGGCACGCCACAGGCCCAGAAGAATTCGAGGATCTCTTTGGCGATCGGGGCGGCGCCGCTGGTGGCATGGCGCACGTTCCCGCCGAAGATCCCACGGACGAGCTTGAACAGCTCGGCGTCGGCTTCGTCGAAGGGCTTCTGCAGCTCCTCGGGCACCGCTTCGCCTCGGTTGATCATGTCGCGCACCTTTACCCCGAGCGCGATCGCCTGCTGGGCGCGCTGGCGCTCCTCCGGCGGCTTGGCCTCGATCGCGCCATGGGCGAGCGTGTAGATCTTCTCGAACACGCGTGGCACCGACGGCAGGTATGTCGGTTTGACCTCCATCAGCTCGGGCACGATCTGCTTGGTGTCGCCGCCGAAGTAGGCGAGCGTGCCGCCGAGGTCGAAGACGGCGAGCTGGATCAAGAGCGCGAAGGAGTGAGCGAGCGGCAGGTAGAGATAGATGACCTCATCGTCGGTGATCTCGCCGCTCTCGGCGATCATGTCGACGATCGCGCGGTAGTTACCGTGGGTGAGCACACAGCCCTTCGGGGGGCCGGTGGTGCCGGAGGTGTAGATGAACGTGTAGGGGTCCTCGGGGCGGACGGCGGCGCGTCGCGCGTCGAGCTCCTCCACAGAGCGTGTGCGCCCGCGTGTGCGCACCTCATCGAGCGTGATCGCCTGTAGTGAGGCGATGCCCGCCGAGGCGCCGTTGGACTCGCCGGCCGGCGAGTCGATGACCACGACCGTGCGCAGGTTCGGCAGCTGATCGCGGATGGCGGCGATCTTTGCGAGCTGCTCGTCGTTCTCGCAGACGATCGCGCAGGCCTCAGAATCGGAGAGGACCCAGAGGCACTCCTCGGGCGAGTTGGTCTGATAGATCGGCACCACCACGAGCCCAGCTGAGGTAGCCGCCAGATCTGCATAGGACCACTCGGGGCGGGTGTTGGCGAGGATGCAGACACGCTCGCCCGGTTCGATACCCAAGCCGATCAGACCGAGAGCGGTCTCCTGCACGATCGTGGCGAGCTCGAGATAGGTGACGTCGTGCCAGGTGCCGTCGCGCTTGAAGCGCACGGCGGTCTTGGTCGCGTAGTTGGCGGCCGCCCGCGGGATCAGGCCGGCGATCGTGGTTGACCCCGTGCTCGACGACCCCGTGGTTGGCACCGTGGCGGTGGCCTCCATGACGACTCTCCTCCTCGATCAGCTGACGGACCCTTGGATCTTAGTCCTAGCGGCGCTTTTGTGTTATGCGCGCAATGACAGGGGCGAGCAGACAGAGCAGGATGAGAGCGGTGTGGGATACTGAGGGATGCGTCGGGGCGTGGCGCAGCCTGGTAGCGCGCGCCGTTCGGGTCGGCGAGGTCCCCGGTTCGAATCCGGGCGCCCCGATGAAGCTTTTGTCTGCGACGGCCCTGTGGCTAGCGACAGAAGTCCTGGACTCGCAGGACTTTTGTCGGGCCGGTCGTCTCTGGTGTGAACCGGGTGCCTGTCCCCGGTTCACGTTCTACAAAAGTCATGCTGAGCGGCGAAAAACCGGGATGTATGGGTTTGTGAGGTAGGTGTCTGGGGCCTAGAGAGTGGTTTCGGGTTGCAAACAGGTTGCAGCTCAGCCCGAAATGGGTTGCAGGCGGGTTGCGCAGAGTCAGCTAGCCCGGGGGTTTGCGATCGAGTCCACGACTCGCCAAGCGCCGCTGCGCAGGCGATGACGAACGTGGATCGCTCGTGGTGGTCTATTGCGGCATTTTATTGCTGTTTACGAGCTTTAATGCTATTATAACGGCATGAAGCGACGTCATCTGTACTCACGCGAAACGATCGAAGCCGCCCAGCTTCTCGGTGCCCAGGTCGCTCTCGCGCGGCGCGAGAGGCGCTGGCCGGCCCGTGAGCTGGCAGAGCGAGCGGGGATCACCCAAACAACGCTGCGCAAGGTCGAACGCGGCGATCCAACGGTGACTATGGGCGTCGCTTTTGAGGTGGCCACGCTGGTTGGGGTGCCGCTGTTCCACGAGGACCAAACGCGACTCTCGCTGGATCTCGATCGCACTCGCAGCCGGGTCGCTGTCCTTCCACAGCGCGTACGCATCCCGGGGGACGGGGCCAAGGATGATTTCTAACCCGACCGAGGCGTACGTCTGGATATGGCTAGGAGGGGCATCCAGCCCGATCGTCGCTGGGCGCCTTGAGGCTGTTGGCGACATCCTCAACTTCAACTACGGTCAGAGCTACCTAGGGCGCGACGACGCTATCCCGCTCTACTTGCCAGAGCTCCCGCTTCGCCGTGGCGTCATCTCCCCGCCCTCCGGCGCTCGCGTGGCCGGCTGCATAGCTGATAGCGCCCCCGACGCGTGGGGCCGGCGGGTGATCATGCGGCGCAGAAGCGCCGGAGAGAACGCTGCCGGCCCTGGGCTGCTGACCTTCCTGTTGGAATCTGGCTCCGACCGGATCGGCTCGCTTGACTTTCAAACGTCTGCCGACGTCTACGAGTGCCGCGAAAGTGACGCCTCCCTCGAGGATCTCCTGAACGCTGCGCAGCGACTGGAGGAAGGCGTCCCGTTCTCACCCGCCTTGGATGAAGCGCTGCTTCACGGTAGCTCAGTCGGGGGTGCCCGTCCGAAGGCGCTCTTGGACGCCGGCGAGCGCAAATTCATCGCCAAGTTCTCCTCGACCACGGATCAGTACGCGGTCGTCAAGGGCGAGTTCGCCGCGATGGAGCTCGCTAAGCGCGCCGGGCTAAACGCCGCACCGGTGCGGCTCCATCGCGCGCTCGAAAAAGACATTCTCTTGGTTGAGCGCTTCGACCGCCCAGCAGGGACCGGCCAGCGCCTCGGTGTGGTCTCAGCGGCGACGATTCTCGAGCTTGGCGAGACACCCTGGCGAGGTGCCAGCTACGCCGCGCTTGCAGAGAAGATCAGGCACGAGTTCGCCGGCGGCCGCGCGGCCGTGCATGAGCTGTTCGCCAGGATCACGTTCAACATCCTCGTCGGCAACACCGACGACCACGCGCGCAACCACGCAGCCTTCTGGGACGGCGGCCAGCTGTCACTGACGCCAGCCTACGACCTCTGCCCGCAGCCGCGTAGCGGCGGGGAGGCCGCTCAAGCAATGGACATCAGCGCTAGCGGATTCAGGCTCAGCCAGCTCGCAGGTTGCGTTGACGCAGCCCCGGAGTATTTGCTCTCCGACGGGCAGGCGCGGAAGATCATCGACCGCCAAGTCGACGCGATCCGCTCAAACTGGGAGGAGGTCGGCGAGATTGCACGCATGACCTCCGGCGAGCGGAACTACTTCTGGGGACGCCAGTTCCTCAACCCGTTCGCGTTCGAGGGATACCACGAGTAGTCGCTACCCGAGCCCCGGTTCGAATCCGGGCGCGGCGATGAAGCTTTTGTCTGCGAAGGCAGGCGAACAGCAGCGAACAGGCTGGTGGGGCGTGGAGATGGGTTTTTTGCCCATGCCGACTCCGTTGAGAGCCAAAACGGCCTGGAAATCCACCAGACAAGGAGTCGGCTTTTTCCGACCGAGAACACTTGTCTGTGCCGTGTTCGGATTTTCAGACATGCTCGGAAGGGATCGCCGGTGTAGGCATCGAGTGGGCGCCCAGCTCACTACGATGGGCCTGTGAGCAGCCAGAGACTGCCAGGTGGAGTGGTGCATAAGCTGCCTGCGGACCTGCGTGAGGCGCTGATCGCCAACGGAACGGCACTCGATGCCTGGAAAGACATCACGCCACTGGCCCGCAACGAGTTCATCTGCTGGGTCGAGGATGCCAAGCAGGCGACCACGCGCGAGCGCCGTATTCGGCGGACCCGCGAGGAGCTGGAGGAAGGTCAGCGCCGGCCCTGTTGCTGGCCGGGGTGCAAGCACCGCGAGCGCACCGGCTCCTAGAGAGCGGCGCCGTGGGGCTGCCCAGTGAACGGACCCAGGTTCGCTTACTGCACAAACGGGTACATGGAGGACAGCCACGCGACGCTCTACAGAAAGGCTTGAGATGAAGATCGGACGATTGCTCCTCCGCTTGGTCGTCGGCGGCTTCTTCGTCGGACACGGCACGCAGAAGCTGTTCGGCTGGTTCGGCGGCCACGGACTCGAGGGGACTGCCGAAGGCTTCGAGCAACTCGGCCTGCGCCCGGCCAAGGTCCACGCAACGGCCGCAGGGATTGCCGAGGCAGGCGGCGGCGCGCTGCTCGTCGCCGGGCTCGAGACGCCGCTCGCTGCGGCCGCGCTGACGGCGACGATGATCACGGCGATCCGCACCGTGCACTTCAAGAACGGGCCGTGGGCGGCGAACGGCGGCTATGAGTACAACGTCGTGCTGATCGCGGCTGCGCTCGCGATCGCCGAGGTCGGCCCTGGTCCGCTCTCACTCGACGCGGCGCGCGGTAATGAACGGTCGGGGTCCGGCTGGGCGCTCGCAGCCCTCGCCGCCGGTGCGGTAGGCGCTGTTGGCGCGCACCTCATCACGGCCTCGCAGCCTGCGCCACCGCTCGTCGCCGAGAGTCCGTCCGACAACGGCACTGCAGAGCCGGTTGCGGAGAGCGCCGCCGCTTAGCTCAGTCGAGGTATGTGACGAACTGCTGAACCGGCTCGCGCTCGGGCGGGCGCTGCTCTTGCACGGGCGCTCCGAGGTACACCAGCCCGAGCACGCTCTCGCTGGGCTCGATCCCGAGCAGTGCGCGGGCGGGCGGATCGTCGAGCAGCGGGACGGTGCGCCAGTAGCCGGCGAGCCCGCGCGCGTGCGCCGCGAGCAGGACGATGTACGCGGCGACGGCGGTCGCGAGCACGTCCTCGCGATCCTGCGCCGGCTCGCCGCCGAGCCGCGCGCTGACTACGACGAGCGTCGGGGCACGGCGCAGCTTGACGGCCGAGCCCGCCTCCGCTGCTTCGGCGAGCTCCATCAGCCGCTCGCGCGAGCGCGGGCCGAGCACGCGAAAGCGCCACGGGTTGGTCAGGTGGTGGTTGGGCGCCCAGCGAGCCAGCTCGAACAGCTCGTCGAGCGTCGCGGCGTCGAGCGGATCGGGCGCGAACGCCTTGTGGGTGCGCCGCGTGCGGATCGCGTGTTCGAGCTGCATTGCAGACACGGTAGAGCGGGGAGGGGCGTATGCCCGGGCCGGCGGGGGCGGCCCGCCGGCCGCAGGGGGGCCGGGAAGGAACTGCACCGGGCGGTGTCGTGAAAGCGACGACCCGGCCTATGGAGGGATTCGTGAGCTACCCGGCGCGCTCAGGCGCGCGTCCAGACGGCGTCTGAGCGCGAGACGGCGTGCGCGGCGAGGCCGACGCCGCTCGACAGCGCGAGCGCGAGCGCGAGCGTCGCGGCGACCGAGACGTGCAGCACGAGCAGGCCGCCGGCGAGCGCGCCGAGCAGCATCATCGCGACGGCGAGGCCGCGGCGCCCGGCCTTCGCGCCGGGGCCGCCGAGGAAGCTCGCTTCGGAGGCGATCCCGGTGAGCGTGCGCGTCAGCACGGTCGTCGTCAGCTCGGGCACGGCAAGGCGCTGCGCGGCCGCGTTCTGCACACCCATCGCAAGCCCGAGGATGACGATCAGCGCGTAGCGCACACCCTCGTGCAGCGGTTCGTGCACGAGCAGGGCGACGATCAGCGCGAGCAGGATCAGAGCCGCTTGGATGACGTTCGCGGCGCGCAGCAGCTTCCCGCGGTGGGCGTGGCGCGCACCGAGCCAGCCGCCGGCGAGCGCGCCGAGCAGGAACGCACCGAGCGCGATCAGCGAGGCGATCGCCGACAGCCCGCTCGCGCCGGCGAGCGCGAAGCCGAGGAAGACGACGTTGCCGGTCATGTTCGCGACGAACACGTGCCCGAGCGTCAGATAGCTGACGGCGTCGACGAGCCCAGTCAGGAACGTCAGCGTGACGAGCATCGGCACGAGCGGCCCGTGCCTGTCGCCGGGTGGCGGGCGCAGCGCCGGGGCGAGGACGCGCAGAACGCTCATCGCGGTGAGCCTAGCGAGCGGCGAGTTTGTCCTCGCGGCGAGGCGCCGGCCTTCGCCCGGATCGTTACACCGGCTGACACAAACACTCACATCAGGCCATCGAGACAGACGTAATGCCGACACAATTGATCAGTGGGATAGCAGTGTCCTGCAAGTAGCGATTTGGTCACATTCAGAGGCGGGCTGCATCCAGAGCAAGCTCCGGCGCCCGCTGGATCAGCCCTGTCCCGGCGACACGACTCCTGTCTCGTAGGCCACCACGACGGCCTGGACGCGGTCGCGCAGCCCGAGCTTTGAGAGAACGCGGGCGACGTGTGTCTTGACGGTTGTGCTGGAGACGACGAGCTCCTCCGCGATCTCGGCGTTGGAGAGGCCGCGAGCGACGAGTACGAGGATCTCGGCCTCGCGCGGGGTGAGCTCTTGCAGCTGCGCTGGAGGTTTCGAGGTGCGTGGGTGGTCGCGTACGAAGGACTCGATCAGCCGGCGGGTGACCGTCGGGGACAGCAGCGAATCGCCCTCGGCGACCACGCGGATCCCGGCGACGAGCTGTTCCGGCGGGACATCCTTGAGCAGGAAGCCGCTGGCGCCCGCGTGGAGCGCGTCGAAGACGTACTCGTCGAGGTCGAACGTCGTCAGCATCAACACCCGCGGCGGCTGATCGGTCGCTGCCATGATTCGCCGTGTCGCCTCCAGGCCGTCCAGCTTGGGCATGCGGATGTCCATCAGCACGATGTCCGGCCGCACCCTGCGAGCGGCCTCGACGGCCTCGGCGCCGTCCTTGGCCTCGGCGAGCACGCGCAGGTCCTGCTCGGCCTCGAGGATCATCCGGAAGCCCGCCCGCACGAGCGCCTGGTCGTCGGCGATCAGGATGCCGATGCTCATGTCGCGACGGCCATCCCAAGCGGCAGCAGGGCTCGCAATGCGAACGCGCCGGTGTCCGCGGGCAGTGTCTCCAGGCGGCCGTCGTAGAGCGCGACGCGCTCGGACATGCCGCGTATCTCTATCTCGAGGCCGGGAATTGAGCCCTCGCCACCGATCTCGAGCTCGAGCCCCTCAGGCCGGTAGCGAACGCTCACGAGCGCCCGCGCGCAGCGATGACGCGCGGCGCAGCCGAGCACCTCCTCGATCAGCCGGTAGCCGACGAGGTCGATTCCCGGCGTCAGGCCGGTTGGCTCGCCAACGCTTTGCAGCTCGCAATCGAGGCCGCGATCACGCAGCGAATCGAGCAGCGTCGCGAGCTGCTCGAGGCCCGGCTGGGGGGCCAGCGCGCGCGGGTCGTCGTCCTTGCGCAGCATCCCGAGCAGACGCCGCATGTCGGCGAGCGCCTCGCGACCGGTCTGCTCGACCGTCAGGATCGAGTCGCGGGCCCGCTCTGGGTCGCTGCGCAACAGGCGCCGGGCGCCGCCGGCCTGGATGACCATCGCGCTGACGCTGTGGGCAATGATGTCCTGCAGCTCTGAGCCGATCCGCACGCGCTCCTGCGCGATCGCGGCGCGCTCGTGCTCGCGGCGCTCGGCGGCAGCCTGGACAGCCAGCACGGCGAACGCCGCTGCCCGGCGGCCGCGTTCGCGTACCAGCCGTCCGAGGAACCAGGGGGCTGCGAACAGCAGACAGGCGAAGAACAGGTCCGCGGCGATCTCGCCAAACGAGCTCAGGTTGGTGTCCGAGAGGAGCACGAAGCCACCGAACAGGGTGCCGCCGAGGATCACGGCGGGCAGGCCGCGGCGCTGATCCAACCACGCGCCGGCGGAGTATGCGAGCACGACCGGCACCACCAGCACGCCGTTTGAGGCGCCGAGATTCCCGCCCAGCAGCTCCTGAATCGCGGCGAGGGCCGCGCAGAAGACCAACGCAGCGGCCGGCCAGCGCCGCCGGACCGCGACCGGGGCGGCAAAGAGCGCGGCGGCGACGGCGGTGAGAAAGCGGTCCGAGCCGGAGATTCCGTGTGCGAGCAAACTCTCGAGCTCGAGCTCGATGAGGATCGCCGCGGCGAGAACGGCGTCGAGGAGTTTGGCGTCTAGTCCGGCGAGGCGGTCAAGCAGCGACTTCATGCCACACGCCCGGTAGCGAGCGGGAGACGCGCCTGCACGGCGAAGCCGCCATTCGTGCCGGCGCCGGCCTGGACGTGTCCGCCGTGCAGGCCTGTCCTTTCGCGCATGCCGGCGATCCCGTGCCCGGACACGGAGCCGTTGTCGGCGACCGGGCCGCGCCCGTTGTCGCAGACGTCGAGCACGAGCGCGTCCCGCGTCCAGCGCACCTGGACGGTGATGCGGGCCGGCCCGGCGTGCTTGATCGCGTTCGTCAGCGCCTCCTGGACGATCCGATAGGCGCACAGGTCGAGCGCCGGCGAGATGATCGCCGGCTCGCCCTCAACGCGCAGCGTGGTTTCCAGACCGGCCGTGCGTGTGCGAGAGACGAGATCCGCGACATCGCCGAGCCCAGGCTGCGGCGCCAGTGCGCGAGGGTCCTCGCCGCCGTCGAGTACCCCGAGCAGCCGGCGCATCTCGGCCAGCGCCTCGCGCCCGGCACGCTCGACGGATCGCAGCGAGCTCTCGGCGCGCTCTGGCTCGGAGTCCATGACCGTGCGCGCACCTCCAGCTTGGATCACCATCACCGAGACGCTGTGCGCGATCACGTCGTGCAGCTCGCGCGCGATCCGCGTTCGCTCGCTGGAGGCCGCCACGAGCGCGCGCTGCTCACGCTCGGCGTCGAGCCGCTCGGCGCTCTCGCGCTCGGCGCTCTCGCCAGCGCCGCGCTCGCGCATTATCCGCCCGACCGTCCACGGCAGCAGGCAGAGCATGATCCCGGTGAAGAAGAATTCCGCGAAGGCCGGCGCGACGAGGAGCAGGTCGAGGAACAGCACCGTCACGCCGAGCCCCAGAGCCGAGCGCGAGCGCCGGGCCGCAAGAAAGGCGCCCGCACCGTAGAAGATCAGCACTCCCGCCGGGATCGCGCCGAGCGCGTGGTGGGTCAGGTGCCCGCCGAACACGTCCTGGCCGGCAACCGAGCCAACGCCAGCGATGACGGCCGCGAACGGCCAGCGACGGCGCGCCGCCACCGCGACCGAGAGCCCCACGCCACCGAGGGCCGCCGGCGCCCGGTGATGGACATACGGGCTGAGCCACACCTGGAGCTCGATCTCGATCAGCAGCACGAACCCGATCAGCTCGTCCACACGCACGCGATCGAAACCCCGTATCCGGACTGAACGCATGCGCGCGGGGAACAGCATGCCCGCAAACGTACCGCCGCAAGACCGCCGCTACATCCTCATCGGCGACGATCCACCCTCATCCTCGGGGACGAGGCGACGGCCGCTACAGATCATCCCTCTGAGGGGCCACGATCGGCCGCGCGGCCGGCGACAGGCCCGGTGTGCCCACGTACGGTGCCTTCAATGATCACTGACACCGACCGTCCGCAGAAAGGACCATCCATGCTGGATCGCCTTCGCCCCAAGCCCACCCTGGTGAGCACAGACACTCCGTTGCCTGGCAAGCGGACCGGCGCCGTCGCGCTCGCGGCGACGCTGGCCCTCGGTCTCCTCGCGGGCGGTTGCGGTAGCGCCAGCAAGAGCCCGGCGAGCAAGAGTACGACTACAGCGGCGCTCTCCAAGCCGCAGTTCCTCGCGCAGGGCAATGCAATCTGCGCGCGGGGCAACCAGAGCCTCGGCGCCGCCGACAAAGCGCTCGGCAACCAGCCGAGCAACGCACAGATCGCGGCCTTCGTGAGAAGCACGTTTGCGCCTGACATCCAGACCCAGATCGATGGCTTGCGTGCCCTTGGCGCTCCCGCGGGCGATCAGGCCACCGTGGCGAACATGCTCGACGTCGCCCAGACCGACCTCGACAAGATCAAGAGCAACCCTGCGCTTCTCGCGGGCGGCGCTGGTTTTGCTGACTTTGCACACCTGGTGCACCCCTACGGCCTGACGGCCTGCGCCCCTAACAGTTAGGCCGCGCTTGGCGAGGATCCCGGTGGCGCAGCTGGCTGGCGCAATTCATCCACGAACGAGCTGAGGGTCTCCGTGGCGGCCGACAGCTCCTGAAGCTGTTGGTCTGATAGCTGCTGCAGGTCGCTTCGCATGGCTGCGAGGAACTGCGCACGGAACCTGAGCTGCGCCGCCGCTCCTGCCTCGGTGAGGCTGATGATGACCACGCGGCCGTCGTCGCGAAGTCCGTCGCGCTCGACCCAGCCCCTGAGCTCCAGGCGCTTGACCAGGAGCGTCATCGTGGGCTGCGCGACCCCCTCGAGCTCGGCGAGCTCCGTGATCCTTCGCGGCCCGTCCCTGAGGATGCTCAAGACCTCCATTTCGGTGCGGGAGATCTCCCTGCTGCGCACCTGCTTGACGATCATGCGCACAAGGATCGCGGCGTGCGGGAGCAGGTTCTCGGCGATGTAGTCGACCTGCTCTGCCCGCTCGCTGTCAACAGTTCCGATTGCTCTAGGCACATTGAAAACTATATAGTCTTATGATATAGATGTCAACGTAGCTTCAAGCCCAAGAGAGGAGCAGATCATGTTCCAGAACATCCTCGTCGCGATCGACGGCTCACCGGACTCAGATCAGGCGCTCACGCAGGCGATCGGCCTGGCCGGGTCAGAGCACAGCCGATTGACGCTCTTCAGTGCCGTCGTGACGCCTCCCGCCGCCGCCTACATCGGTGCAGGCGGTGCAGTCGCGGCGACGCTCGCCCGCGACGCCGGGGCCGAGACCGAGGCGATCCTGCGGGCAGCCGCTCAGCGAGTCCCCGATCAGAGCTCGGTGAGCACCGTGCTGAGCAGCGACCCCGTCAGGCCCGCGCTGTTGCGCCAGATCGAGACGGGACACCACGATCTCGTCGTGATGGGCTCACGCGGACGCGGCGCGGTGAGCTCGGTGCTGCTCGGCAGCGTCAGCCACTACGTGCTGCACCACAGCCCGGTCCCGGTGCTGATCGTGCACGCCGAGTCCTCGCAGCAGCTCAAATCCTCCGAGCGCTCAGCGCACGATGACGAGCACCTGGTGGCGTCCCGATGAGCGCCGTAGGAAGCGAGCAGCCGCTCGGTGAGCCGCTGGAGAGAACCCCCGGCTTCCTCGAGGCCGAGGACGCGCTCGGACTCGTGCGAGCGCAATTCGAGCACACCGAGGACCCAGAAGCGCAAGGAGAACTCGCGGCCCAGGCGCTCGAGCACGTCGAGCGCCAGCTGAAGCTCGCCCGCGAGCAGCGCCGTGCATTAGACGGCGTCGAAGGGAAGCTGTGGGCCAGACGTAACCGCCTCGAGCGGTTCCTCATACACGCGAGAGGAAGTGCCTGGTGGCACGCGCGACGCGACGCTGCGGCAGCAGAGCGATAACGCGCGCGGATGAGCCCCGGGGACTGGGTCAGCGCCCCGCCCGGTCAGTCGGGGTATTCGTCCTTGCGCAGCGAGTCAGGCTCCTCAGGCTGAGGCCTGGGCGTGCGCTCGAGCAGGAAGTTGAAGTAGGGCGCGACGAACGGATCGGGCGCGCTCACGGTGTAGGTGTGGTAGACGGTCCCGTTCTCGCGCGCGAAGGCGATCCAGGCAGGCGCCTCGCGCAGCCCGTCCTTCAGCTCGCCGCCGATCTGGTGCGACCACTCGAGCAGCCAATCGGGCGGATCCTCGACCATCTCCATGATCTGGGGAATCTGCTGTGCCTGCTCCTCGGTCAGCGCGAGGTTGAAGTCGAATGGGAAGTCCGTGCGGTTGGTCGACACATAGGGAAAGTCCCAGCCCATCCGCTGCTTGTAGGCGATCAGCCGGTCGATCGGCGCCCGCGAGAAGCAGATCAGCGTCACGTCGCGGTGGTTGAGGTGGAGGAGCGACCCGTCGAGGCCGTCGCCGAGTGACGTGCACCCGGGACACGCGCCCTTGGTGTAGTCGGGGCCGAACATGATGTTGTACGCCAGGAGCTGGGAGCGCCCGTCGAACAGCTCGGCGAGCGTCTTGGGTCCGTCTTGGGTGTCGAAGACGTATTCCTTCTCCACCGGGACCCACGGCAGTTCGCGACGCTTCTCCTTGATCTTCGCGTTTCGCTCTGCCTGCTCGGCCTCGAGCTTTGAAAGCTCATCGCGAGCAGTTTGCCATTCCTCGCGGGTTCCAATCTTGTGCTCGGGCATCGTGACCCTCCTTTGGCGTTCGTGACGCGGGCGCCTCCTACACTCCCACAGATTAAGGGAACCCGAGCAGACAGGAGCAGCGAGTGAGCCAAGACGAGCAGGTGCAGAGGATTCCCAGCCTGACGCGCGAGGGCGAGGTCTTTGTGCTCGACCTCGGCGACGGCGAGAACCGCTTCAACGCCTCCTCGCTCGATGCGATCGAGCAGTGCCTGGACGAGGTCCAGGGTGCGCCGGCGCCGCGCGCGCTGGTTACCACGGCGAGCGGCAAGATCTGGAGCAACGGCTTGGACCTCGAATGGATGGCGTCCAATCAGGAGCTGATCGGCGAGTTCGTGCCGCGGCTGCACGAGCTGCTGGCGCGCGTGCTCGAGCTCGACGTGCCGTGCGTTGCGGCGCTTCAGGGGCACACGTTCGCGGCCGGGGCAATGCTCGCGCTCGCGCACGACCAGCGCGTGATGCGCGCCGACCGTGGCTTTTTTTGCCTGCCCGAGGTCGATATCGGGATCCCGTTTACGCACGGCATGAACGCATTGATCGCCGCGCGGCTGAGCCCGCAGGCGGCCCACGAGTCGATGACGACCGGCCGGCGGTATGGAGGGCTCGACGCAATGCAGGCAGGAATCGTCGATCACGCCGTAGCGGAGGACCGCGTCTTGGCGCAGTCGATCGAGCTCGCGGCGGCACTCGCCGAGAAGGACCCGGCCACGCTCGGCGCGATCAAGCGCCGTCTTTACGAAGCCCCGCTGGCGGCCCTGCACGACCGCGAGGCAAACGCGCTCGCTGGCGCCGGCTAGCGCGCCATATGGCTTCGAAGCTCTGCGGCTTCAGCGCGCCTGAGACCGGCGCGCGCTCCGGCGCTGGCGCTGCTCGCCGCTGTCGCTCTGGCCGTCCTGGGACTTGATCTCCAGATAGATCTCGCTGCGGTGCACCGGGACATCCGAGGGGGCGCTGATACCGAGGCGCACTTTGGCGCCATCGCTCGACAGGACCGTCACCTCGACATCGTCGCCGATCATGATGCTCTGCTTGCGCTTGCGCGTGAGGACAAGCACTTGCCTCAGCTCCCCGGGCCGCACTGGTGCTTGGAAACTTGCATTCGAACGAGCTTAGCGCTGAACTGAGTACCGAGGATGCAGAAAGTCGTATGTTTTAGGCGAGGCCAAGCATGATCAAGACGATCGAAAGCCCTGCGGTGCCGACCTTCACGAAAGGCGGCGCTGCTGTGTGGCTGATCATCGCGCTCGCGTTCGTGGCGCTCCTGCTCGTTCCCGGTGCGCAGGCGCGCGCAGCGCCGGCAGTGGCGAGCCTCGTGCTGGCCGAAGGCGGCTCCTCCACAGAAGGAGCGGCTGATGGCACCGAACAGGCCCCGCCTGCGCCTGAACAAGCTCCTGTGCCGGTTGTTGCGGAATCTCCGCCCGCCCCTGAACAAGCTCCTGCGGCGGCCCAGGAATCTCCGCCGCCCGCGCCTGAACAGGTCCCTGCGCCGTCTCAGCAGCCCCCGCCTGCGCCTGAACAAGCCCCTGCGCCTGCTCAGCAGCCGCCGCCCGCGCCGGAACAGGCCCCTGCGCCGCCTGCGCAATCTCCGCCCGTGCACGAAGAAGCGGCCACGACGGTCAAAGAACGAACCCCCGAACCGGTTGCCTCCTCCCCGGCTACAGAAGCGGGTTCCGAAGGGCACTCGCTTCAAGGGACAGACACGGGCTCACAGCCAGCGTCGCCTGCGCCCGAACCAGGCCCGGCGGCCGAAACCAGCCCGGGAGTCCCGATTGCCCCGGCGAGCTCTGCCGCGGGGCCCCTCACGCCCGAAATCGCGGCGTTGCCGGTCGCTGGCCAGTCGCTTGACATGTCCTGGCCGGTCAGGATCTTCATGCGCAGCCCCGGGCAGGTGGCCTGTGGCCTGTCCGGATCCGTTGCGCCGGTCACGGCAGGCTGGTTGGGCACGCCGGGCGCTTTAGGATTCCCGCTGGCCGTCCTCGCCGCCGCCGGCTCCTCACCGGCCGTGCTCAGCGATCTCGACCACGGCGGCAGGCAGCGCGGCGATTCTGGCCTGCAGGACCACTCATCGCCGGCCGTGCCGGGCCTCCCGCCAGGCGGAGCGGGCGGCTCCTCGGCGGCGGGGAGCGGTTCGGGTGCGTCCTGCGCGAGCGCCTCGGCACTTCCCGGTCTTCATCTGCATGCAGCGCCCTCATGGATGCGACGGTTGCACCTCGCGCAGCCGTTGTGGCGCACGTCGTCCTTCGTTCTGATCCGAGAGCGCCCGGACTAGCCCCTTCCGGTCTCTCTAGCACGGTCTGGATCACCCGGTCCAGACCGGTCGGTTACCAGTTCGAAGATGTGGTGAAAGGGGCTGTGAAGACATGAAACGTCATCTGAGTCTGGCGGCGAGCAACCGCCATGTACACGATCAGGGCGAGGAGACCGAGACGGTCGCTGGGCGAAGGAGAGCTGGCGCCGCTGACGGAAAGCTCTCCGGGCATGTGAGCGCCCGGCCGCGCCTGCAACTTGCTCATGGGCGGACCTGGAGACATACACTGATCCTGACCGGCAAGCTGGATTTGCAATCGGCTTCAGAGCTGGAGGAGGAGATCGAGTGCCTGTGCCAAGAAGGCGTTGCGACGCTTACGCTCGACCTTCGTCAGCTCAGTGCAATCGATTTCACTGGCGCACGCACGATCGCGTTCCGAAGTGCGCTGTGCAAGAGACGAGGACATGACTTTGCGGTCATCTCCGGTCCGGGCTTGATCGGGCGCACACTGGCGGAGGCAGGTGCCACGGACACGCCGGCGTGCGAGCCCGCCGGGCATCATTCTCACCGTTTCTCCACCAGCCGCGTCTCCGGCGGCTCCTTCTCAGATGTGTTGACGATGATGATCAAGGAGCTATGAGGAGCTAGTTCTCACTCAGCCGTCCGGCAGCCCGGCGAGCGTGCGCCGCCCGTCGCTCGGGCCGGCGGCCAAACTGATCCTTACGTGATCGTAAGGTTGATAGCGTGGAGGCATGGCCACCACCACTGCTCCGCACGCACCGGCGGACACGCGCGAGCACTACAAGTGGATCGCCCTCTCCAACGTGACGCTGGGCGTGCTGCTGGCGGTGCTCGACGGATCGATCGTCCTGATCGCGATGCCCTCGATCTTCCGGGGCATCCACCTCGATCCGCTGCAGCCGGCCAACAGCTTCTACCTGCTGTGGATGATCCTCGGCTTTCTCGTCGTGACGAGCGTCTTGATCGTCAGCCTCGGCAGGCTCGGCGACATGTACGGCCGCGTGAAGATGTACAACCTCGGCTTTCTCATCTACACGATCGCCTCGCTGCTGTTGACAATCGACTGGATGACCGGGCGCGACGGAGCGCTGTATCTGATCGTCTTTCGCATCGTGCAGGGGGTGGGGGCGGCCTTCCTGCTGGCCAACTCAGCGGCGATCCTGACCGACGCGTTCCCGGCCAACCAGCGCGGGATGGCGCTCGGCATCAACAACATCGTCGGGGTCAGCGGCGTCTTCATCGGACTCGTGCTCGGCGGCCTGCTGGCGCCGGTCGACTGGCGGATGGTGTTCCTGATCTCCGTGCCGATCGGCGTGTTCGGGACCGTGTGGGCGTATCTCAAGCTCGAGGAGCGCTCGACGCCCAAACGGGCGAGTGTCGACTGGTGGGGCAACCTCACCTTCGCGCTCGGGCTGATCCTGATCATGGTCTCGGTCACCTACGGCATCCGCCCCTACGGCCACCACGCTACCGGCTGGACGAGTCCACGGGTGCTCGCCCTGCTCGGCGGTGGGCTCGCCTGTCTCGCGGCGTTCGCGGCGATCGAGCGGCGGGTCGCCGACCCGATGTTCCGCCTGCCGCTGTTCCGGATCCGTGCGTTCACATTCGGCACGCTCTCCACGTTCCTCTCCGCCGTCGCCCGCGGCGGGCTGATGTTCATGCTGATCATCTGGCTGCAGGGCATCTGGCTGCCCCAGCACGGCTACGACTTCACCCAAACACCGCTGTGGGCTGGGATCTACATGCTGCCCCTGATCATCGGCATGCTGATCGCAGGACCGGCCTCCGGCTACCTGTCCGACCGCTTCGGTGCGCGCTGGTTTGCGACGGGCGGGATGCTCGGCGCGGCGCTCAGCTTCTTCCTGCTGGCGCTCCTGCCGATCGACTTTCCCTATCCGCTGTTCGCCGCGATCCTGTTTCTCAACGGCATCTCGATGGGCATGTTCGCCTCGCCCAACCGCGCCGCCGTGATGAACAGCCTCCCGGCCGGCGACCGCGGAGCCGGCGGCGGCATGAACCAGACCTTCCAGAACTCCGCCCAAGTGCTCTCGATCGGGATCTTCTTCACGCTGATGATCTTCGGCCTGTCCTCCAGCCTGCCCGCCGCGCTGACCGCCGGCCTGAAGGCCCACGGCGTCGCCGCGGCCACCGTCGCCGGCGTCGCGCACCTACCGCCGGTGTCGATCCTGTTCGCCGCATTCCTCGGCTACAACCCGATCCAGCACCTCGCCGGCGCCCACGCGCTGAGCGGTCTCTCGCCGGCCAACCACGCGGCGCTCACCGGCCACTCCTTCTTCCCGCACCTGATCTCCGCGCCGTTTCGCTCCGGCCTGCACGAGGCGTTCGCGTTCGCGATCGTCGCCTGCCTGATCGCGGCTGCCGCCTCGCTGATGCGCGGTGGCAAGTACCAGCATGCCGAAGCACCGGGCAAGCAACCCGTCAACCGAGAGGAGCCGCAGTATGCGCGTTGAGTGGTTTGGACAGTCGGCGTTCCGCCTGGACGGCGCCGGCAAGACGGTCGCGATCGACCCCTTCGGCGACATGCCGGCGATGGCGGCGAGCCGCGGGATGCAGTTCGGCTACCCGCTAATCGAGGGCGTCGAGGCGGATCTGCTGCTGGTGACGCATGAGCACATCGATCACAACGGCGTCGAGGCGATCGGCGGTGACCCCACGATCTTGCGCTCGACGGCGGGCAAGCTCGAGTCGCCGCTGGGCGAGGTCACCGCGATCGCGTCCGAGCACGACCAGGCGGCGGGCACCGAACGGGGTCCCAACACGATCTTCGTCTTCGAGCTGGACGGCATACGCGTGTGCCACTTCGGCGACTTCGGTCAGAGCTCCCTGCGTGACGAGCAGGCCACCGCGATCGGCCCCGTCGACCTGTTGTTTCTCCCCGTCGGCGGCGGTCCCACGGCCGGTGCGCAGCAGGCCATCGCGATCGTGTCGCGTCTCTCACCGCGCTGGGTCGTGCCGATGCACTACCGCACCCCGCGCATCTCCTTCCTGGAGACCGCCGACGAGTTCCTCGATGCGGCGGAGCAGGTCGAACGGTTCTCGAGCCCGAGCTTCGACACCGGTGATCTGCCCGAGACTGAGGGTCCGCTGATCGTCGTCCCGGCAGCGCCGTAGTCCTTGTGCTTGGCGCCTCTGACGGCGATGTTCATGTTGTGTCTCATCACCGCGCCGTTCTGGGTGTGAATTAGGTAGGCATCGTCAAGGCCCACCAAGATGGCGTCCCGTCCCATCCTTTGGCTTCAATGAAGGATCGCCATGAAGGTCCTGCATGCCGCCGATCTGCATATCGACAGCCCCATGGTTGGGCTGCACGCCTACGAGGAGGCACCACTCGAGGAGCTGCGGCTGGCTACGCGCTTAGCTCTCACCAACCTCATCGACACAGCCCTCGAGGAGGATGTCAACGCCGTCTTGCTCGCCGGGGATATCTTCGACGGTGACTGGCCGCACTACGGAACGGGTGTGCATTTCGTCTCGGAGATTGCTCGCCTGCGTGAGGCACGTATCCCGGTGGTGATGCTCGCTGGCAACCACGACGCCTCCTCCAAGCTGACCAAGTCGCTGCGGCTGCCCGGCAACGTGCACGTGCTCGACACGCGTAAGCCGCAGACCGTCATCTTCGAGGATCTCGGGCTTGCAGTGCACGGACAGGGCTACGCCACGCCCGCTGTGCTGGAGGACCTGTCGGCCGGCTACCCAGCCCCGCTCGCCGGCATGATCAACATCGGGCTCCTTCACACCAGCGCCGATGGCAGGCCAGGGCACGCGCGCTACGCGCCCTGCAGCGTGAGCCGCCTTCAGCAGCACGGCTATGACTACTGGGCGCTGGGGCACGTCCACCATCGCGAGGTGCTGACTGCGGAGCCCCCGATCGTCTTCCCGGGCAACCTGCAGGGGCGAGGGTTGCACGAGACCGGACCCAAGGGCGCCACGATGGTGCACATCGGCCACGATCACCCGGTCACACTCGAGCATCGCGTCCTGGACGTCGTCCGCTGGGATCTGATCGAGGTAGACGCCACGGGCTGTGCGGTACGCGACGATGCCTGTCAGCGGGTCGGGGCGGCGATGCGGGAGGCCGCTCGCGAGGCTGGCGATCGCTTGCTCGCCGCGCGCATCCTCATCACGGGCCGTTGCGAGGCACACACGGCTCTCCTCAGCGACGCCGAGCGCCTGCACTACGACGTGGTGGCTGCCGCTGCCGATGTCGCGGGTGGCCAGGTCTGGATCGAGAGCGTCCGCCTGCACACGAGCCCGTCGCGCGAGCTCGCGCACGCTGGCGATGACGCCGTCGGCGAGCTGATCCAGGAGCTGGCGGAGCTCACCGCCGGCAACGGGGCCATGGACGAGCTGACAGCTGCGCTGGCGCCTCTGGCCAGGGCGCTGGCGCCGGGTGTGCTGGCCGGCCTGGACCCGGCTGATCCCGGCACGGTCAAGGCACTGATGGCCGATGTGAGCCAGTCGCTTCCGGCCGCTCTGCTGCAGAAGGCCGCCTGATGTCTTTGCGGATCGAACGGATCGACCTCAGCCCATGGGGGTGCTTTGAGGATCACTCGCTTTCCTTCAGCTCCGAGCCGGGTGAGGTGGATCTGATCCACGGGCCCAACGCGTCCGGAAAGTCCACCGCCAGCCGCGCTGAGCGCAGCCTGCTCTACGGGATCGAAGCACGTACGCCCGACAGCCATACCTACGACTACGCCGACCTGCGTATCGGCGCGCGCCTTGCGCTCGACGGGGTCAGCGTGGAGCTCTCCAGGCACAAGCGCCGCGGCGGATCGCTCGTCTCTCAGAAGGGAGAGCCCCTGCCTGAGGATGTGATCCTGATGGCGCTTGGCGGCCTCACCGAGGAGGTCTACGCCGCCTTGTTCCAGGTCGACCACGAGACGCTGGTGCAGGGGGGCGCCGAGCTCTTGCAAGGACGGGGAGAGATCGGCTCGAGTCTGTTCGCCGCAGCCGCTGGCGCCGTGACCCTCCACGACACCCTCGCCGGGCTCGACGCTGAGGCTGAGCGGCTCTTCAGCCCGCGCGCGCGTACGACCGTGCTGCACAAGGCGCTCGCGAGCCTGCGAGAGGCCGAAAAGCGATTGCGAGGCGCGACGCTGCGGCCTGCGCGCCACCGCGAGATGGAGCGCTCGCTGCTCGAGGCTGAAGAGGCTTGCGAGGAGCTCACCCGGCAGATGCGTCAGCTCGAGCTCAGAGCACGCGCACTCGAACGCAAGCGGGCGATCGCGCCTCTGCTCGATGCACACTCAGAGCGCATGGCAGAGCTCGAAGGGTTGGCTGGGACCCCGCAGCTGCCCGGCTCAGCGGCCACGCAGCGATCGGACGCACAGGGACGCCTGCTGGCCGGCACGCGTGCCCTAGAGCGCGCCAAGAGCACAGCCGCGAAGCTCGAGGCAGAGTTCGAGGAGATCGTCCTCGATGAGAAGCTGATCGCTCGCGGCGAGGAGATCCGGATCATCAAGGAGAGCGTCTCGGCAATCAGCAAGGCAGGCGCTGAAGAGCGCAAGCGAGAGGACGAGCTGCTGCAGGCCCGGACTGCTCTGAGGGCCGCCGCAGAAATCATCGGCGTTGATCCCAGCGATATCGAGTCCCTCCGCCGCCCGGCCAGCGCGCGCCGCGCGCTGGACCGCTGCCTGCGCCAGCGTGAGGAGCTGGCGTCCCGGCGAAGCGCCGCGCGGATCCAGGTCAAGGACGCCGAACGTGCCCGCGATCACGCACAAGCTGACCTCGACGGCGCTGCGCTAGCCGCGGACGTGCGGCAGCTGGACGCTGCGATCACGGCTGCGCTGAGAGCCGGCACGCTGTCCGAGCAGATCGAGCAGGGCCGTCTCGAGGCGAAGCTCCAGCGCGGCGAGGCGACCGGGCGGCTGGAGCGTCTGATGCCCGCACCCTCCTCGACCGGTGCTCTGCGTGCCCTTCAGCCGCCTTCTGGTGAGCAGGCAGCGCGTGCCGCGGCGCAAAACGAGGAGCTCCGGCGCGCCAGCGAGAATCTGCGCTCCGAAGCACGCAGGCTGGCCGATGCAGAGAGTGAGCTCCGCGAGGAGCTCGAGCGCCTCACGCTGGCGGGAGAGGCCCCGACAACCGAGATGCTCGCAAAGGCTCGCGAGCGCCGCGACGAGCAATGGGCGGCGATCCGCAGGGTCGGCACCGGCGGCTCGCCACTCCAGCCCGCGGATGCTGAGGGCTTCGAGCGCGCGCTGGCCGGCGCCGACCACTTGGCCGACAGTCGCACAGATCACGCGGCGCAGATCGAGCGCACCGCCGCCGCGCATGCGCGCGCCAGGCGCCTGAAGCGTGAGCGGACCGTCCTTCACGGGCGTGAGGCAGAGCTCCACGCGCGTGAGGAGGCACTGCACAGCGAGTGGGAAAAGGCTTGGGCCCTCACGGGCCTGCAGCCCGTGCTTGCAGAGGATGCAGGCGCCTGGCTGGATGAGCGCGAGAAGATCCTCGACCTCGATCGTGGCGCTGCGGAGCGCCAGGCCCGCACGGACTCGCTTGCCGCTCGCGAACGCGGCCACGCCGGTGCGCTGTCCGCATGCCTGCGCGGCCTGCGCCAGGACCTCGCCACCGGCGAGGCGCTCGACACGCTGATCGCCCGCGGGCAGGCAGTGCTGACTCAAGCGCGGGAGCAGACAAACGCACGCTCGGCGCTGCAAGCAACGCTACTGGGCGCTGAGCGAGCCTTGGCTGGCGCAAAGCACGCGCAGAGCTCGGCGGCCGCGGCCTGGGCGGAGTGGGAGAAGCGCTGGCCTGCGCGACGCGCCGAGGCCGGGCTGCCGGACACGGCGACGCCGCAGGCCGCCCAGGAGATCGTGCGCGCTGTGCAGGATGGTCTCTCCCAGCTGGAGAGGACCACTGCTCTGGAGCGCCGCATCGCTGGCATCCGCAAAGACCAGGCCGAGTTCGCGGCACGTGTCCGTGGCCTCTGCGAGCAACTGGCCCCCGAGCTTGCCACTCTTGACCCTGAGCAGGCCGCGAGCGAGCTCCATTCGAGGCTGACCGGTGATGAGCGGCGCCTGGCCAAGAGGGAAGGCCTGAGCGAGCAGCGGGCTGCGCTGGCCAGCGAGCTCACCGTCCTTCACGGCGACATCGCCACCGCGCGGGCGGAGATCGACGCGCTGCTGGCCGCGGCCGGCACCGGCGACGTGGAGGAGCTGCCTGAGATCGAGACACGCGCGGCCCGCGCCAGCGTGCTGCGGGATGAAATCGCCGAGATCGAGCGCCAGGTCGCCAAGGCGGGTGACGGGCGCTTCTCAGAGCTCGCCGAGGGAGCCTGCGGCTTTGACCGCGACCAGGCATCGGTGGAGCTCGACGAGCTTCGCGAGCAGGCAGAGGCGCTGCGCGTGGCGCGCGATGAGACCAAGGAGCGGATCGGCGAGCGCAAGCGCGAGCTGGCGGAGGCGGAGAGCGATACCACAGCCGTGCAGGCGGCCCAGGACGTAGCGCTCGCGCGCGCCGCGGTGGAAGAGGCGGCGATCGCGCATGCCAAGGCAAAGCTCTCGGCGACGGTCGTGCGGCGCGCGATCGATCGCTACCGGCGCCTGCATCAGGACCCGCTGCTGTCCCGCGCCAACGAGCTGTTCAAGCGCTTCACGCTCGGGAGCTTCATCGAGCTGTTTGTGGACCTCGACGAGCGCGGGCAGGGCGTCCTGATCGGCCGCCAGCGAGACCGCATACGCAAGCGTGTTCCCGAGATGAGCACGGGCACCCGCGAGCAACTGTTCCTCGCGCTGCGGATAGCGGCCATCGAACGCTACGTCGCAACCTCGGGTCCTGTGCCCGTGGTGTTCGACGACGTGTTCATCGAGTCCGACGAACCGCGCTCGGAGCGCATCTTCGGAGCGCTTGGCGAGCTGGCCCTAAAGACGCAGGTGATCGTGCTCACACACCACCGCCATCTCATTAATGTCGGCCGGCGGGCGCTTGCAGAGAAGCTCGTGGTGGCGGAGCTGCCCGACATGGCGCCGGCGTTGCGTGAGGCCGTTGCGGCGTAGATAAGGTTGGGGCTCAATCAGCCAGGGGAGGCCCCGTCATGACCGCCGTCTTCCGCACGCCGGATGAGCGCTTTGAGAATCTGCCGGGCTACGCATTCCAGCCCAACTACGTGGAGGTTGACGGCCTGCGCCTGCATCACATCGACGAGGGCGCGGGCCCAACGGTGCTCTGCTTCCACGGCGAGCCCGACTGGAGCTACCTCTACAGGCACATGACCGGCGCGCTGGTGGAGGCGGGCCACCGCGTCGTCGTCCCGGATCTCGTCGGCTTCGGGCGCTCGGACAAGCCCACCGATAGGGACTGGTACACCTACGAGCGCCACTGCGAGCACGTCTCAGCGCACCTCGAGCAGGTGGAGCTCGAGGACGTGACCGTGGTGGTGGCGGACTGGGGCGGCCCAATCGGGCTGCGCTGGGCGGTCGAGCACGCAGAGAAGGTTGGACGGCTGGTCGTCATGAACACTGGCCTGTTCACGGGCCGCGTGAGCAAGGGCTTCATGGCCTGGCGGGAATTCGCCGAACAGACTCCCGACCTGCCGGTCGGGATGATCATGCAGGGCGCCACGACCACCAGCCTGAGCCCCGAGGTCATCGCCGCCTACGAGGCGCCCTTCCCGACGGTCGAGAGCAAGGCGGGCGCCCAGCAGTTTCCCCTCCTAGTGGCGCTCAGCGCAGAGGACAGCGGCGTCACGGAGATGCTCGCCGTGCAGGATGCCCTCTCCCGCTGGGAGAAGCCCGTGCTCGTCGCCTTCTCCGACACCGATCCGGTGTTTCCCTATCCGCGTTCAGGTGAGGTGTTCACCTCATTGCTGCCCACCGCGGGCGAGCAGGTGCGGATCGAGGGAGCAGCGCATTTCCTTCAGGAGGACCGCGGCCCTGAGATCGTGCAGGCGATGCTCGCGGCCTTCGGCAGCCCGATCGGCTGAGGGGCGCGGCGCCTAGCCGGGGTGGACCTCGCGTAACCGGTGGGTGTCGGTGTCGTAGACGAAGCCGCGGACCATGTCGCGGTGCAGGAGGAACTCAGAACGGCGAACGCGCAGGATGGACTGGCGCACGTCCGCGTCGAGGTCGGTGAACGACTCGATCGCAAAGGCTGGCGCAACACCGGTCG
>DASZFC010000019.1:0-20104 GCA_035940195.1 Solirubrobacteraceae bacterium | reverse complement strand
CGCAGCGAGAAGGAAGGCATCGGTCCGGCCTACCTCGCGGGCTTTCGCAACGCGCTCGATCACGGCGCGGGGTATGTGATGGAGATGGACTCCGACTTCTCCCACGATCCCGCCGACCTCGCCCGGCTGCTTGAAGCCGTGGCAGCGGGCGCCGATTTGGCGCTCGGCTCGCGTTACGTGCCCGGTGGCGGGGTGAGGAATTGGGGTTTGTTGCGCCGCTTCATCTCAGAGGGCGGCTCCACGTATGCGCGCTTGGTGTTGGGTTTGCATGTGCGCGACCTGACGGGCGGCTTCAAGTGCTTTCGCCGCGATGTACTCGAGGCGATCCATTTCGACGGCGTGCGCTCGCAGGGGTATGCCTTTCAGGTCGAGCTCACCTACCGCGCGGTGCGCGCCGGCTTTAGCGTGGTCGAGGTTCCGATCGTCTTCAAAGATCGCGAGCGGGGGCAGAGCAAGATGTCCTGGCGGATCGCGGTGGAGGCCATGTGGCTAGTGCCGCGTCTGCGCTTCAGGTGATCGAGCTTCGCCCCCCGGGCCTCGGATAGGCATCCCGGCTGCTGCGCTTCATGTGATGGCGCTCGCGCGCCGATGAAGAGGCGATGGACGATGTCTCGGCCTACGCGCTGGCCCACGGCGTGCGTCACACCCGCGCCACGCTGCGCGCTTGGCAGCGGACTCCCGGTGCAGTGCTGGGACGTTGGGCTGCAGGCTCGGCCGTGGCCGCCACCGGCCTGCTGTGCGCGGTGTGGCTCATCTCGACACTGTTCGGCGGCTACCAGCAGGTGATCACCCTGCAGCCGCCGTTTGCGGTCGGCGATGGCGGCGATGTGGTGAACGTGCTGCGGCGCAATCTGCTCGTGCTAACCCTGCACGCGATGGCGTGTGTCGCGGGATTTATCGCGGGCAGCTCGCTGCCGCTGCAGGCGGAGCATCATCACGGTGTCTCCCGCTGGGTGCACGAACACGGTGGGCGGATCGCGATCGCCTTTGTCGTGGCCGCCACCACCTTCTCGCTGAGCGCGCAGGCCTATGTACTGGGGCACACGCTAGCCGGTGTCTCCGGCTTTCTGAGAGTCTCACCGGGCCTCTTGCTGCTGGGGGTGCTCCCGCACGCGCTCCCGGAGCTGGTCGCGCTGTTCCTGCCGCTGGCCGCATGGATCATCGCCAGCCGGCGTGGTGAGTGGGAGCAGCTGCTGGCCGCCACGCTCGTGACCGTCGCGGTGGCCGTGCCGGTGCTCGTGATCGCCGCCTTCATCGAGGTTTACGTATCCCCGCACCTGTTCAGTGTGCTCACCGGCATCCATCCGCCGATCGTGCGTAACTCCGACGGTTGGACCGTGACCGTCCACTGACACACGCTCGTCCTCGCTCCGCACTCTGGAGGCTTACTACACTTTGTATAGTGGTGAGAGATAAGAGGAACGCAATCAAGGAGACCCCATGGCAGGCACTTTGAGCGAAGTCACAGATACCAACTTCCAGGCCGAGGTGATCGAGTCCGAGGGCCCTGTGCTCGTCGACTTCTGGGCGCCTTGGTGCGGTCCCTGCCGCGTGGTTGGGCCGGTGCTCGAGGAGATCGCCTCTGAGCGCCCGGATCTGCGCGTCGTGAAGCTGAACATCGACGAGAACCAGCAGACCGCGGCTCAGTTCCAGGTGCTGTCGATCCCGACGATGATCCTGTTCAAAGGCGGTCAGCCGGTCAAGACTGTGATCGGCGCCTACCCGAAGAAGAAGCTCGAGCAGGAGCTGGAGCCAGCGCTTACTGCGGCCTAGCCGCCCGGCTCAGGCTGATGCTCAGCTGCAGGCCGCCGATCTCGGTCTGCTCTGAGTAGTCCATCCCGGCGGAGGCTTCCGCCGGGTCATCTCCGAGCTCGAGCCCGGCGGCAAGCGTCTCGCGTGCCAGGTAGTCACGGAACCTGTCCGCGGCCTCGATCAGGGTGGGGTCGCCTTTGAGGGCCAGCTCGATGCGGTCCTCGACCTGTAGGCCCGCAGTCTTGCGCGCGTTTTGCACGGCGTGGACGATCTCTCTTGCGTAGCCCTCGATGAGCAGGTCGTTGTCGATTGCGAGGTCCAGGGCGACCGCGTGGGTGCCCTCGCGCTCGACGGAGTAGCCCTCTGGGGCGCGCATCGTGAGGATCAGGTCCTCCGCCGAGAGCGTGTGCTCGCGTCCCTGCACCCCGATCCCGATCGCGGTGCCGTCGCGAATGCTGGCCGCCACGTGGGCGGGGTCGAGCGCCGCGATCGCCGCTGCCGCCAGCGGCATGTCCCTGCCGAACAGGGGTCCCAGGGTTCGGTAGTTGGCCTTCACCTCGTAGGAGCCCAGCTCCTCCGCGGCAGCGACGAAGCGGACGGCGCGGACGTTCAGCTCGTCGCGCACGACGCCGGCGAGGCGTTCGATCGCGTCGCGCTCGCGCCCGTCTGCCACGATGACGGCCTCGCCGAGTGGCTGGCGTACCTTGATCTTGGCCTTGCCGCGGGCACCCAGCCCGAGGCGGACGGTTTCGCGCGCGAGGGCCATGGCTTGCTCGAGGTCCTCGTCGCGTGGTGCGATCTCCTCTGGCCGGGGGAAGTCGCACAGGTGAACGCTGTCCAGGCCGCCGTCGAGGTTGTCGTAGATCTCATCCGCCATGAACGGGCACAGCGGGGCCAGCAGCTTGGAGACGGTCAAAAGGCACGTACGCAGCGTGCGGAAGGCGTCCTGCTCCCCGTCCCAGAAGCGCCGGCGCGAGCGGCGGACATACCAGTTGGACAGCTCATCGACGAGCGTCGCGATGGCGCGGCCGGCGGACGTGGCATCGTAGGCGTCCAGTCGCTCAGTCACGTACTCCACCGTGCCCGCAGTCCGCGACAGCGCCCAGCGGTCGAGATCATCGGTGAGCCCGGCTTGCTCTGAGGCCTCGCCGAGGACGGAGGCGTTGGCTTGCGCGTAAAGGACATAGAAGAAGTACGTGGACCACAGCTGCTTGAGGAACAGGCGTACGCCCTCGCCGATCGCCTCAGCCGAGAAGCGGTATCCGTCCCACGGTTGCTTGGAGGTGAAGAAGTACCAGCGGAAGGCGTCCGCGCCGTAGGTGTCGAGCACCTGCCAGGGCTCGACCGTGTTCCCCTTGGACTTCGACATCTTCTGACCGTCCTCGTCGAGGATCAGCCCGAGGCATACGACGTTGCGGTACGGCGCTTGCTTACCCAGCAGAGTGGCGATCGCCAGCAGCGAGTAGAACCAGCCGCGCGTCTGGTCCTGGGCCTCGCAGATGAAGTCCGCCGGGAAGCTCTGCTCGAAGAGCGCCTGGTTCTCGAATGGGAAGTGGTGCTGGGCGAACGGCATCGCGCCGGAGTCAAACCACACGTCGATCACCTCGGGCACGCGCCTCATCGGCTGCTCGCAGCCGGGCTCAGCGCAAACGATCGAGAGATCGTCGACGTAAGGGCGATGGTGATCCTCGAGCGCCGTGCCCGACAGATCGGCCAGTTCAGAGAATGAGCCGATCACGCGGAAGTGCCCGTTTGTGCAGCGCCACACCGGCAGCGGCGTGCCCCAGTAGCGCTCGCGTGAGAGCGCCCAGTCGACGTTGCCCGCTAGCCAGTCGCCGAAACGCCCGTGCTTGACGTGCGGCGGATACCAGTTGACGGTCTCATTGCTCGCCAGCAGCTGCGCCCGCAGCTTCGAGGTCGCGATGTACCAGGACGGTTTGGCGTAGTAGAGCAGCGGCGTGCCGCAGCGCCAGCAGTGCGGGTAGGAGTGCTCGTAGTCTTGGGCGCGCAGCAGCAGACCGCGCGCCTCGAGGTCGGAGATCAGCTCCTCGGTGAGGGCCGGGTCCTTGACGAAGCGGCCCTCGAGGCTGTTGCCGTCGCGGTCGCGCACCCGTTGGTCGAACGTGCCGTCCGGGCGCACGGGGTTGTAGAGGCTGCCCGCGATCGTCGGGTCGAACGGCACCTCCGGGGACGTCGCGGCCACGCGATAGTCGTCTTCGCCGAAGGCGGGCGCGAGGTGGACGATGCCCGTCCCGTCCTGGGTCGTGACGAAGGAGTCGGCGAGGATCGGAGAGCCGCCTCGCGCGCGGTCAGTGGCGGCGAAGATCGGGCCCTCGTAGAAACCGTAGCGCTCCACCAGCTCGCTGCCGGAGAAGCGCTCGAGCGTCTGCGCGTCCTCGCCGAGTACTGCCGCGACGCGGTCGAGTGCGAGCACATAGGTCTCCTGCCCGACGCGCACGCGCGTATACGTCGCCGTGGGCGAAACCGCTACCGCCACGTTTCCCGGGAGCGTCCAGGGCGTGGTCGTCCACACGAGGAGCTTGTCCTCACCGCCAAGCGTCGGAAGCTTCAGGAAGACGCTCGGATCAACGACGTCCTCATACCCGAGTGCGACCTCGTGAGAAGAGAGCGTGGTCTGACAGCGGGGGCAGTACGGGACCACCTTGTGGCCCTCGTAGAGGAGCCCGCGCTCGTGGATCTGGGCGAGCGCCCACCAGACCGACTCGATATAGGACTCATCGAGCGTGCGGTAGGCGCCCTCGAGGTCGAGCCAGAAGCCGATTCGCTCAGTTAGCCGGTTCCACTCCTCCAGGAACTCGAACACCGACGCCCGGCACTCCGCATTGAAGCGCTCGATGCCAATCTTCTCCTCGATCTCAGCCTTGGAGGAGATGCCGAGCTTTTGTTCGACCGCGATCTCGACCGGCAGCCCGTGACAGTCCCAGCCACCCTTGCGCTGCACCTGGTGGCCGCGCATCGTCTGGAAGCGTGGGTAGATGTCCTTGAAGACCCGTGAGAGGACGTGGTGGGAGCCCGGCGGGCCGTTAGCGGTGGGCGGGCCCTCGTAGAAGACCCACTGCTTGGCCCCCTCCCGTATGCGCAGCGACTCAGCGAATACGTTGCGCTCGCGCCAGCGCTCGAGTACCTCGAGCTCGAGTGCAGGCAGCTCTTGGCGCGGGTCGACCGCATGGCGGGGGATCAGCAGGGGTTTTTCAGGGGCACTCACGGGCGGCCCATTGTAAGTGGGGCCTCCCGCGGGTCCTTACGATGCAACTATGAGGCTGCGTCTCTACCACCATCCCGACGGCGCGCGTGTTGCCTACCGGGAGTTCGGCGCGGGCCCACCGCTCGCGCTGCTGCACAGTGGACTGCTCTCTCACAAGGAGTGGGAGCCCGCCGCCCAGCAGCTGGCGGATCGCTTTCGCGTGGTGCTCCCCGACCTTCCCCTCCACGGCGACTCCGAGCACCGTCCTCGTCATCCCTACACGCTCAACTGGTTCGCCGAGGTGCTCGGCGGCTTCTCCGCTGAGGTGCTTGGATCCAGACCCCTGCTGGCCGGTCACGACGCGGGCGCCGAGATTCTCATGCACGCAGTCCTGCGCGGATATGTCAGGCCATCGCGCCTCGTGCTGATGGGGAACCGCCTGCATACCAGGCCATCCAACGAACGCGTGCGCGGCGCCTGGCGGCTCGGTGCGCGGGCTGCCGCGGTGCCCGGGCTCGACGGCCTGCTCTCCTATGCGGCGCGAGCTGTGTTCGCACCAGAGCGCGGTATGCGCCTGTCCGTGCGTGGCAACCCGGCCGCCGCCGATCTCGTTCGTCATGCTTTCGCCGGCGTTCCCGGCAACTCGAGCCTCGCGCGCTCATGGGCCCGGTGCGCGCGCAGCTGGCCGCGCGGGGCACAGACCCACCTATTGGAGCTCTATCCGCGCCTGGACATGCCGGTACTGCTGCTGTGGGCTGACCAGGATCGTCTGCACCCGCTCGCGGGCGCCGAAGAGGCATTGGCCCTGCTGCCCAATGGCCAGCTGCGCGTGCTTCAGAGCACGGGTTTCCTGATGGCCTACGACGACCCCGTAGGTCTCGCACGCGAGCTGGCTGCCTTTTGCGGATAACGTGTCGCGCCGCCACCTGACAAGGAGAGCCGATGCCAAGCGAGAAACAGTTGTGGGGCGGGGAGACCGCCAAAGCCGTCGAGAACTTCCCAATCTCCGGCGAGACGGTCCCGATCGAGGTGATTCGCTGGCTCGCCCGGATCAAGGGCTCCGCGGCGGTCGTCAACGGCGAGCTCGGCCTGATTGCGAAGGGCAAGGCGAAAAGCATCGCCCGTGCGGCCGGCGAGGTGGCGGCGGGCAAGCACGACGGCCAGTTCCCGATCGACGTCTTCCAGACGGGCTCGGGCACATCGACCAACACGAACGCCAACGAGGTCATCTCCAAGCTCGCGGGCGAGGGCGTGCACCCGAACGACCACGTCAACTTCGGCCAGTCCTCCAACGACGTCTTCCCCTCGGCCGTCCACCTGGCCGCCCTCGACGTGGCCCAGAACGAGCTGCTGCCCGCGCTCAAACAGCTCGAGCGCTCCTTCGCGCGCAAGGCCAAGAGCTTCCAGAACGTGGTCAAGGCCGGGCGCACTCACCTGATGGACGCCGTCCCGGTCACGCTGGGGCAGGAGTTCGGCGGCTACGCCGCGCAGATCGCGCTCGGCATCGAGCGGGTCCAGTCGGCGCTCGTGCACGTCGGGCAAATCCCCCTCGGCGGCACGGCCACGGGGACCGGCCTCAACACCCACCCCCGCTTTGCTGAGCGGGTCAGAGCGGCCCTGAAGAAGGAGTCTCACCTGAAGCAGATCGCGCCGCCGCTCGACCCGTTCGAGGCCCAGGCCAACCGCGATGCGCTTGTTGAGCTCTCCGGGGCGCTGAAGGTGATCGCCGTGTCGCTGAGCAAGATCGCGGGCGACCTCGCGCTGATGGGATCGGGTCCCCGGGCGGGGATCGGAGAGCTGTTCCTGCCGGAGCTCCAGAAGGGCTCCTCGATCATGCCGGGCAAGGTCAACCCGGTGATCCCGGAGGTCGTCCTGCAGGTCTCAGCGCAGGTGATCGGCAACGACACGGCGATCACCGTGGCGGGCCTGCAGGGGCAGTTCGAGCTCAACGTGCGCATCCCCCTGATCGCACGTAACCTGCTCCAGTCCCTGCGCCTGCTCTCGAACACCTCGGTCGTGTTCGCGGAGAAGTGCGTCGACGGGATCGCCGCGAACAGGGCCGGCACCGACGCCTCTGCGGGCAACACCCTCGCGGTGGCGACGGCCCTGAATGGGGCGATCGGCTACGACAAGGGCACCGAGATCGTCAAACGGGCAACCGCCTCCGGGCGCCCGCTGCGCGAGATCGCGCTCGAGGCGGGCGTGGACGCAAAGCTCTACGACGAGACCATCGACCTCCGCAAGATCGCGCGGGGAAATCAGTAGGAGCAGCGCCCGCCGCGAAGGCGGTAGACGGTCATTTCCGGCCCTGGGCGGTGGAACGCGAGCGGGTAGTAGTCGAACGTCCAGTCAAAGCTGAATGGGATGGGACCCTTCCCGGGAGCGTATGGAGAGGCTCGGTAGACGACTTGGGCCTGCTGGGCGAGGGCTCGGTAGTAAGCGATCGCATCCGGCACGATCTCGGGATCGGCAAATGCCCGTCCGGATTGGGTAAAGCCGCTGATCACCCAGCAATAGCCATGCTGCTCGTAGTAGGGAATCAACGCGGGCCCGAGGGTGCGCTCGTAGTTTTCCAGCAGCACGGTTCTGTGCGGGGGTTCGGGCATTCCGGTCGCCGGGTCAAGGACAAGGCGCAGCGTGGGGTACTTCAGCCAGCGCGAGCGGGTGGGCGGCACTCCGTCAGCGACCCCGCCAGTGTCGTTCAGCCAGGCGTTGGGGACCACGGGCTCGACCACGATCCGCGCACCCGCGGGTATGTGTTCCACCACCCAGGCGCGAGCGAGGTTGCGGGTGTCCGCACGCGACAGAACCAAACCCGAGTGAATGCTGTACACCAGACCCTGCGCCGCCAGCGCAATGACCGCGACCGCGGCGAACCCGAGACGCAGCCGCGGCGCACGCCGTGTGGCCCAGCCGGTCACCTCCAGCGCGAAGCTCGCCGCCAGCAGACAAACGATCGGGAACATCGGTAGCAGCCAGCGGCCGAAGTAGCGCCCCTGGAGGCTCAGAAAAGCGAGATACAGCACGGCCACCGGCACGAGCACCCAGCCGAGCCGTCGTTGCCGCAGCCAGATGATCACCGTTCCCCCGAGGGCCGCCAGCGCGGGAACCCACCCGAGCCCCCAAGCGAACGACCACAGGTAATAGGAGAAGCTGCCCCGCCCGGGGCCGCCTATCCAAGAGGCATGCGAGGATTCGGTGTAGCTGGATTGACGTTCCAGGTCCGCGCGGAAGCTGTGGAAATCGAGTACCGAGAACGGATTGGCGATCAGAAACGCGCTCAGCGCCGCGACTAGCGCGATCACGCTGCCGGCCGCCACGGAACGCCGGGCGCCCGGCGCACCGTCCAGATACTGCGTGACGGCTGCCGCGAGCAGCGCAAGCAGGCCGATTCCCGCCGTGTACTTCGTCGCGCTGGCAAGACCTAGGCCGATTCCCGCCACCAGGTAGTCGAGCATGCGACCCCGGCGCAATACCCCGGCCGTGCCGAGCAGCGAGAGCGTGAGCGGCGCCAGCGTAGGCACATCGTTGAGCGCGAGGTGCCCGTAGAAAACCGGCAGGAACGCCACGGCCTCAAGCGCGCTCGCCAGTAGGCCGACAGTGCGATTGAAGAGGCGAGCGCCGAGGAGATAGAGCAGCCACACGGAGAGGGTCCCGAGCAGTGCCACCGTCACCCTTGCTATGAGGAAGAAATGGTCCGGATGCAGCGCAAATTCGTGCGAGACGCTCGCTCCGCCGCCGAACCAGACCGCGAAGACGACGTGCAGCAGGTAGGTGAACGCGGGAGGGTTGATGAAGTAGTGGGGATCCAGGCCGCGGTGAAACATCGCCACCGCCTCGGGCACGAAGTGTCCGTACTCGTCGGTGTTGTAGACGTAGGGCAGGCCCTGCTTGATGCCCCACAGGCGCAGGGCTAAAGCAACCGCCAGCACGAACGAAAGCGGACCCCAGTAGCGCCATCGCCCGTTGTGCATCGCCCGCATCCTATGCTGCCTAGCGGCCCCTGGCGCATCGCGACTTTCGGGCGGATAGGCTGTTTCGGTGGCTGTGATCACGACCCTTCGCCAGCGCCTTCTCGCCGCCGCGCTGCTCGCCTGCGGCCTGTCGCTAGCGCCCGGCGCCACCGTCCCCGCCGCGATCTCTGCTCGCTCCACGCATCAGCCTGTGGCCCACGCCGCAGCCTCATACAAGGTAGGCATTGCGGATGAGAAGACCGAGATGTTCTCCGATCAGCTGTGGCAGCAGCTGCACACGCACATCACTCGCTTCATCGTTCCCTACGACGCGGCCGTCCGGTCCTACTCGCTGTCACTCGCAAGAGCTTGGATCGGAGCCGCCGAAGCACAGCACCAGCAGGTGCTGGTGGCCTTCTATCACTCCGAGTACACGCCGACACGCATGCCGAGTGTCGCAGCGTACGAACATGACATAAAGAAATTCATCAAGCTGTTCCCGAACGTTCACCAGTACCAGCCGTGGAACGAGACCAACCGGGGCAACGTCCGCTACACCTACGAGCGCTTCAACAGTCCGACGGCAGTCGAATCAGCGAAGTATTACCAGGCGCTCAGGCGCATCTGCGGCAAATGCACGATCCTCGGCCTCGACATCCTCGACCAGGCCGAAGTCCGTCCCACGCTGAACTACATCGCTGAATTCAAAGCCGAGCTCCATCACCTGCAAGTGCCCACGCCAACGCTGTGGGGTCTGCACAACTACTCGGACACCAACCGCTTCTCGAGCACCCGCACGCGCGCGATCCTGGCGGCGGTGCCGGGAGATGTCTGGCTGACCGAGACCGGCGGGATCGTGAAATTCGGCGGCGCCTTTCCCAACAACCGCGGCTCGGGCCTGTCGCGCGCGGCGAAGGCGCTCGGTTACATGTTCGGCCTTGCCTCCACAAACTCGCGGATCAGGCGCCTATATGTCTACCAGTGGACCGGCGGCACGTCCTCGACGATCTTCGATTCGGGGCTGACCGACGCTCGTCACCATCCGCGCCCCGGCTATGTGATCGTGTGCGCGCACATGCACGTCGCTCACTGCAGGGTGAAGGTCAGCTCGCACTGATTCTCGAGGGCGCAACTTCCCCTGCGCTAGGGTGTCTCAGCCTAACGTGCGCCTGATGTGCCCGCCTTTGCAATGGCGGCATAGGCTGCTCCTCCGCGAGCACGTCCAGCGCGTCCCGTAAGCAACGACCGAATCGAGGGCTGATGTCGCGTATCCGCATACTTCTTTGTGCATCGCTCGCCTGCTCGGCGCTTGCGTCGGGCGCAATCGGCACCGGTCAGGCGCAGGCCTCGAGCGCTCAGAAGATGTACTTCGAGGGCTCGACCGACCTGCTCAACCCAACCACGCGTCCCGCCGCGCTCGTGGCGCTGCAGACGCTCGGCGTGAAAGCGCTGCGCGTGGAGCTCAGCTGGTACTCGGTCGCGCCCGCGCCCACCGGCGCGACGAAGCCAAGCGTCGATGCGACCAACCCCGGCAGCTACAACTGGGGCCAGTACGACATCCTGCTCGCCGAAGCCAAGCGGCTGGGCTGGCAGGTACTCCTGACCGTCACCGCGCCGGTGCCGCGATGGGCCACGGCAAACAAGAAAGCCCCCTACACCTACCGGCCCGACCCTGCTGACTTCCAGGAATTCATGACCGCCGTGGCGCGTCACTACGGCTCGGAGGTCTCGCTCTACTCGATCTGGAACGAGCCCAACGAGGCCGTCTACCTGACGCCGCAGTGGAGCACGGGCGGCAAGCCCGTCTCCGGACGCATCTACCGCGGCCTCTACCAGGCCGGCTACGCAGGGCTGCAGGCGGCCGGGATCGCCCATCCACTCGTGCTGTTCGGCGAGACGGCGCCGGTCGGCTATGACACCGTCAACGTTCGCAAGGAAAAATCGAAAGCGCTGCTGCATCCGGTGGCGCCGCTGGCGTTCATGCGCGAAGTGCTCTGCCTGAACGCCAAGTACAAGAAATCCGGCTCCTGCAGCGAACTGCAGACGGCCGGCTATGCCCACCACGCCTACTTCCCGGCGGCCGGTCCCCGCTTTGTCTGGCCGCAGAAGGACAGCGTGACGATCGGCTCGCTCTCGCGACTGTCAAACGCCCTCAACCTGGCCGCGCGGGCCCACGCGATCCCGGGGGGCGTGCCGATCTACCTGACGGAGTTCGGGGTCAACAGCAAGCCGAACAAGTACGAAGGCGTGTCGGCCGCCAAGCAGGCCGAATACGACGCGATCTCCGAGCACATGGCCTACTCCAACCCTCGGGTGGCGGCGTTCTCGCAGTACCTGCTAAAGGATGACCCGACCAGCGGGCGTCTAACCGGCAGCGCGATCGGCGGCTTCGTCGGCTTCCAGACCGGTCTGGAATACTTGAACGGCAAACGCAAGCCGCTCTACTACGGCTTCCCGGTGCCGCTGGTGGTTACAAAGCGCGGACACGGATACTCACTGTGGGGGCTCGTGCGTCCGGCGAGGAGCGCCACGAACGTCACGGTGCTCGTGCAGCTCAAGGGCTCTCACCGCTTCCGCACGCTGAAGGCGCTGAGGACCAACGGTGCGGGCTACTGGGCCTTGAACTCCTCCACGCGGGGAGTCAGCTGGCGCGTGCGCTGGATGAGCCCCGCTGGAGTGAAGTACGAAGGCCCGCCAATCCGCGCTTACTAAACTAACCGCATGAGCGCGCCCCAGCTGAGCGTGCTGATGGCGGCCTACAACGAGGCCGCCACGATCGGAGATGTGCTGGGAGCGCTGAAAGCGCTCGAGTACGAGCTGGAGATCATCGTCGTCGACGATGGCTCGCACGACGAGACCGCCACCGTCGTCTCACGGCTCGCCGAGCGCGATCCGCGCATCAAACTGCTAACCCACGAGCGCAACCGGGGCAAGGGAGCGGCGATCCGCACCGCGCTGTCGAACTCAACCGGCGAGGTGGTCATCACCCAAGACGCCGACGCTGAGTATGACCCAGCCGATATTCCCCGGCTGGTCGACCTCATCTTTGGCGGTATCGCCGACGTCGTGTACGGCAGTCGCTTGCGCGGCGGCCAGCCCCAGCGCGCGCACTTGTTCTGGCACTACGCCGGCAATCGCTTTTTGAGCCTTCTCACCGGGATGCTGTTTAACACCACACTGTCGGACATGGAGGTCGGCTACAAGGCCTTCCGCGGGGACATCGCCCGGGGCCTGACGCTCGTCTCCGAGGACTTTCGCATCGAGCCCGAGCTCACAGCGCGCATCCGCGCGCTCCCCGACCTGCGTATCTATGAGGTGCCGATCGCCTACTACGGTCGCACTTTTGCCGAAGGTAAGAAGATCACCTGGAGGGATGGGCTGCGAGCTGTGTGGGCGCTCTTGTACTTTCGCGTGATCACTTGGCGAGAGCGCCGAGACCCCACCGGCTAGAAGGAGCTAGGCGTCGCGGTCTGGATATGCCGGTTGAGGGCTTTCGCGACGGCAAGCAGGGCAGGGCGCGCGACGCCGCTCGAGCTGACGAGCCCCGCGTCCCAGGTGGACTTCTTCGCGGCCTGGGGAGTCCCGGGCGAGCGCCAGTGGTAGTAATAGATGCGCGTGATCCGTGGGCTGAGGCCCGCAAGCCTAAAGATGTTCTTGGCGACCCTCCCCGCATCGGCCACGCCGCGGTAGATCAGCCTGCCGTGAAAGCGCCACCAGACGATGCCGCCCACCTCGCTGAACCAGACCTGTCCGTGGACGAATGAGAGGAGCCTTCTGATCGCCCTGGGATTGTTGGCGCGGACGCTCAGGTAAGGGTTGAATGGCCACACCTTGGGGTAGGGGTGGGCGGTCTGAAGGAACGTCTCGATCCAGCTCTCGATGTTGCCGTCGGCGTCGAGCGTGTCTGGTGCGGTGACCGTGCAGCCGGAGCAGTGGGAGGCAATCGCGTTGTAGTACTGGGCGGCGAGCCGCGGATGGCGCGCGGTCGGCTGACCGGAATGGGTGGCCTCGTTCCAGGGGCAGAACTCGGTGACCCACGGAAACAGGGCCCTGAACCGCAGGAAGGCGCGCAGGAACTGGGCCTTCCCCGGCGCGCGAGAGTTGTTGCCAGCGTGCTGGAAGGTAATCAGAGGCGTGATCGAAGCACGGCGGACGGCAGCGAGCCAGGCGGTCACGGCCGCCCGGTCTCGCGGCACGAGGGCGACGTTCCAGGGGACGACATCGCGGGCGGTATGAACGCCGAGAGCGGCGACCCGCGGATCTGAAAACGTGGCTGGTTCATAGTCGGCGAGGCCGAAGGTGAAAGTGGCGGCCAGCGCCTGGGCTGCCGAGGCCAGGCCAAGCAGGCAGAAAGATGCGGCAAAGACAGCCAGGAGCGTCTTCGCGGGAAGGGTGATTCCAGGCACGGTGTATGGCCTTCAACAACGACCGTGGGCATTTAGAGCGGTGCGGGCAGCGCTGGCTCTGGGGCGGCCGTGAGCATTCGCTCCAGCAATAAGCGTGCTCCAGGCTTGGAGAGCGGTTCGTTGAGGTTGCCGCACTTCGGCGACTGGATGCAGGATGGACAGCCGGATGCGCAGGGGCACTCGGCGATCAGACGGTGAGCGTCCGCGCACAGCTCCTCGAACCGTGCGAACGCGGTGCGCGTGATACCGATGCCGCCGGGGTGGCCGTCGTAGATGAAGATCGTCGGGCCACCGGTCTGCGGGTGCCGGTTGGTGGACAGTCCGCCGATGTCCCAGCGGTCGCACATAGCAATCAGCGGCAGGACCGCGATCTGGGCGTGCTCGGTCGCGTGGAGCGCGCCGAGGAGGGGCTTCACCGGAATCGTGCCGGCCAGCTCGGTGCGGTTGAGCTCAAACCACAGGGCCTGCGTGGAGAAGCTCGTGGGGGGCAGGTCGAGCGCGACGAGGTCGATGACTTGATGCCCACCCGCCCTGTGGCCGGCTGCGCGCCTGCGCTGGTAGGCGAGGACCGTCTCGGTGACGGCGACCTCTCCGAAGCTGAGGGAGACCCCGAGAGCGTCGCGGCGATCGAGCAGGCGCTCGATCGTGGTGTCGGTCTCGCGCTTGGGCTGCGTGTCCCAGTCGCCGGAGAATGGTGCGACGAGCGCGCGGCGGCGCTGGAGGTCGAGTTCGCGTACCTCATACGAGCGCCCGAGGTGCAAGTAGATCGCGCCTTCGTGCACGGTCGAGTGGGCGCGCGCGGCCTCGGTTGTGCCGAGCAACTCGCCAGAGGCGACGTCGACGATCGTGAAGTGCTCGGGGGAGACAGAGCGCAGCGAGACCTCCCCCGCGGGGTAGCCGCCGGGCTGGCGGGGGACGTAGGTGCTGTGCGACGACGCCGCTGTGCCAGAGGAGCGGCGCAGCTCACCGGTGCTGAGCAGGATCTCGGCATTGGCCTGGAAGCGCGGCCCGAGGAACTCTGCGTCCTGACCGGAGAGGGGACCCTCGTGCGCGGCACAGAGCAGATGCTTGCGGAAGATCAGGGGGCTCTCATGGTCGAGGATCGCCGCCTCGACCGGCCGCCCCAGAAAATCGTCGGGGTGACGGCAGAAGAACTGGTCGAGCGCGTCCTCGCCCGCGACGTACACCGCGAGGCCCGGCCTGCGGCGCCCTGCGCGTCCCCACATCTGGCGCAATGAGGCGACGGTTCCGGGGAAGGTGACGACCACGGCGGCGTCGAGCTCGCCGATGTCGATGCCAAGCTCCAGAGCGTCGGTTGCGATCACCGCTCGGAGCTCTCCTCGGGTGAGGCGGCCCTCGAGCTCGCGCCGCTGTTGTGGGGTGTAGCCGGCTCGGTAGGGAGACACGAGCCTTGCGAGCTCGGGGTCGGTGCCCTGGAGGTTTTCGACGACGAGCTTGTGGAGATGCTCGACGCCCTTGCGCGACTTCATGAAACAGATCATGCGCGCCCCGTCGCGGATGAGCCGCGCGAGCAGCTCAGCTGCCTCGGCGATCGCGGAGCGGCGCTTGCCGAGAGACTCATCGGTCAGTGGTGGGTTCCAGATCGCGATCTGGCGGCCCTGCGCCGGCGATCCGTCCTGGTCGATTAGGCGCACGTCCTCCAAACCCGTGAGGCGCTCGGCAAGCTCCACTGGGTTGGCGATCGTGGCTGAGGTGAGCAGGAAGCGCGGGGTGGTGCCGTAGGCTCGGGCGATCCGGCGCAACCTGCGCAGCACGTTCGCGACGTGTGAGCCGAACACGCCTCGGTAGACGTGCGCCTCATCGACCACGACGATTGCAAGGTTCGCGAATAGCTCCGCCCAGGCAGCGTGGTTGGGGAGGATGCCGACGTGGAGCATGTCGGGGTTGGTGAGCACGATGTTCGCTCGCCGGCGGATGCCCGCGCGCGCCTCGCGCGGGGTGTCGCCGTCATAGATCGCTGGACGCACCTGCTTAGTCAAGCCGAAGCTGGCGAGCGCTCGGGCCTGGTCCTGGGCGAGCGCCTTGGTTGGGTAAAGGTAGAGTGCGCGCGCTTTGGAGTCGCGGCAGAGCACGTCGAGCGTGGGCAGGTTGAAGCACATCGACTTGCCCGAGGCGGTTCCGGTGGTGACGATCGTTGGCCCCTCCCAGGCGGAGTAGATAGCCTGCACTTGGTGTGAGTAGAGGCGCTGGATCTCCAGCCGCTGAAGCGTCGCGAGCACCTCGGGGTGAAGCTCGGCGGGGGGCTCGAGGAGCTTTGCTGGGTGGGTTGGTCCGAATCCCTCCCGTGCCTCGCGCACGAGCCGTCCATCCTCGCGAGCCTCGTTCAGCAGCGCGCTCCAGGGCTCGATCGTGCGTTGGATGGCCACCGCTTGCGATAGTAGAGGCGATGGACTCGCGCACCCGCTGTTTGTACGTAGATCTCGACGGCACGCTGCTCGGGCGCGGCGCTTCGTTGCTGCACGACGGTGAGGGGAATGTGTCGATCGAGGGCGTACGCGCCGTACAGGCGTGCCTGCGGGCGGATGTCGAGGTGGTACTGATGTCAGGGCGCCGCCGCGCGCAGGTGTTCGAGGACGCGCGACTGCTTGGGCAGAGCTCCTACATCTATGAGGCGGGGGCGTGTGTGGTGCTGGATGGAGAGGCGCAGTGGCTGACCGGTGGGCTGCTACCGGGCGAGCTGACGATCGCCGAGCAGATCGAGAGCGCAGGCGCGCCAAAACTGCTGCTGGAGCGCTATGAGGGACGTCTGGAGTACCACGAGCCGTGGCATACCGAGCGCGAGGTCTCGCACCTGTTTCGTGGCTTGGTCGATGCCTTCGAGGTTGATGCCCTGCTGGCCGAGCATGGTCACGGAGATTTGCGGCTGGTGGACAACGGCGTGGTCAGCCGCCGCTCCCCGGCGCTTGCGGCGCTAGAGCACGTGCGTGGCTATCACCTGCTGCCTGCGGGGGCCTCGAAGGCGGGCGGGGTCGCCTGGCACCGCAAGGCGCGCGGGTATGCGCGGGAGGAGTGCTTCGCAGTGGGGGACTCGCGCGAGGATCTGGCGTGCGCGGCGCAGGTGAACGTCTTCTGGCTGGTGGCGAACGCGGTGGAGCGCGATCCGTCGATCCGCGAGGTGCTCGGGCAATACGAGAACGTGCGCGTCACCGAGGCGGGGCACGGCACGGGAGTTTACGAGGCCGTACTCGGAACTTTGATGGGTTGATTTTGACTTTGATGGGTTGTTTTTTTGAGATCGTCCACGTGTCGCAGTGGGCATAGATGCGAGTTGGGGCGGGGCCTCCTTGCCCCGCCTCCGAGGCTTGCCTATTTTCCCTTCGGGAAGCGCCAGGCACGGCGCCAGAAGCCCGGCTGCGGGCGTCTGCGCCAGAGTGCCGGGGGTGGCACTGTGGCTCGCACCAAAGCCACCCAGGCCTGTAGCGGCAGCTCGCCCGAGATCAGTCGCCCAAGCGCGCTCGTGACCGGCGCTCCCACGCCTGCGGCCTGCAGCGCGCGGGCGAGCAGGGGCACGGACTCCAGTGCCTCGACCGCCTGGCCGATGCGTGCTGGGATTTCCGCGGCGGGCACGCCCTCGGCAAGCAGCTCCCCGGCGCGGCGGTTGCGGCTGTCGCGTGCAAGGGCGGTGGCCACCAGGTCGCCCGCTCCGGCCAGACCGATCATCGACTCTGGTCGCGCACCGAGGCCCTCGGCGTAGCGCCACACCTCTGCGAAGATGTGCCCGGCGGCCGCCCCCGCGGCGTTCAGGCCCTGCGCCTCGGTGGCCCCCGCCGCCAGCGCCGCCGCGTTCTTGGCGGCGCCGGCCAGCTCGACGCCGAGGGGGTCGTTGGACTGCTCGCAGACAACTCCGGCGCGCGTGAACACCTGCGCCAGCGCGCGCGTGAGCTCCTCGTCATTCGAAGCCGCGACCAGCCCCGCGCCCTCGTTGACCATCTCCTGGGCGTGCGCCGGTCCGCCGATGCAGGCGATTCGCTGGGCGCCGAAGTGCTCGGTCAGGACGACCGTCGGCGCCAGCCCGGCCGGCGGAACGAGCCCCTTGGCGACCGACACGACCGCCGTGCGCTTGCCCAGGCCTGCCGCGGTGAGCGTCGCGATCACCTCGCCCAGCCCGTTGGAGGGTACCGCCAGGAACACGTAGTCCGCGCGCGCCACCCCGGCCGAGGCGGCCTCGATGCGCAGCTGGGCGGGCAGCTGAACGCCCGGCAGGTAGGTGCGGTTCTCGCGGTCCTCCTCCAGCTGGGCGGCCTGGATGGCGGTGCGCGCCTGGAGCGTCGTGCGCAGCCCGCCGCGGGACAGCAGCACTGAGAGCGCGGTGCCGAATGACCCCGCGCCGATCACCGTCGCGCGCCTGGCGCCCGGGGTGGGCAGCGAGCGCGCGCGGAGTGTAGGCTCGGCCGGGGTCATCTCGATGAGCGAGCGTAGCGATCCGCAGAAGAACACCGTGGAGTGGCGTAACTGGGCAGGCGACGAGCGCTGCCTCCCCGCGGCAGTAGAGCTCCCGGGCTCGGTGCAGGAGATATCCGAGGCGATAGCTCGCGCCACGCACCGCGACCGTCGCATCCGGGTCGCCGGCGCAGGGCACTCGTTCAGCGATGTGGCGCTCACCGACGGCAGCCAGTTGCGCCTGGAGCGCCTGGATCGTGTGCTCGATATCGATCGTGCGTCGGGGCTGGTGCGGGTGCAGGCGGGTATCACGATCAGAGAGCTCAACCGGCGGCTGGCCGGGGAGGGACTGGCGATGGAAAACCTCGGAGACATCGACGTGCAGAGCATCGCCGGGGCAATCTCCACCGCCACGCATGGGACTGGGGCTCGCCTGCGCAACATCTCTGCGCAGGTGAGCGAGCTGACAATGGTGCTCGCTGATGGCTCCACGCTTGAGTGCTCGGAGGACCGCGACATCGAGACCTTCCGGGCCGCGCGCGTGGGACTCGGGGCGCTTGGCGTGATCGTGGAGGTGACGCTGCAGTGTGTTCCCGCCTTCACGTTGCGCGGCGTCGATGCCCCGGCGCCGTTGGAGGAGACGCTCGAGCGCTTCGAGGAGCTGGCGCTCGGGAACGACCATTTTGAGTTCTTCGTGTTCCCCCATTCAAGGACGGCGCTCACGCGCACGAACAACCGCACCGAGGAGCCGCCACGTCCGCGCGGCCGGGTGAGTGAGTACGCCAACGACGTGCTGCTCACCAACCACGCCTTCGGTCTGATCTGTCGCGCCGGGCGCAGGTTTCCCGGCCGGATCCCTCAACTCAACCGGCTCGTGACGCGCCTGGCCGGGAAATCGGAGCGGATCGACCGCTCCGATCGGATCTTCGCGAGCCCGCGGCTGGTGCGCTTCACCGAGATGGAGTACGCGCTGCCGCGCGAGCACACGGCGGATGCCGTGCGTAGCGTTATGGATCTCGTCGAGCAACGGGGCTTCGCCGTGCCTTTTCCGATCGAGGTGCGGACAGTGGCGGACGATGATGCGTTCCTCTCGACCGCCACCGGTCGCGACAGCGGGTATGTGGCCGTGCACATGTATGAGGGGATGGAGTGGGAGCCCTACTTCCGCGCCGTGGAGGAGATCATGGATGAGCTCGGCGGGCGCCCGCACTGGGGCAAGCGCCACTTCCAGACGGCCGCGACACTGCGCGGGCGCTATCCCGGCTGGGACCGCTTTCAAGCGGTGCGCGCGCGGCTCGATCCGGAGGGGTGCTTCGCCAACGCCTACGTCGAGCGCATATTAGGACCCGTCCACCCACCGGCCCGCCACTCCATCGATGCCTGAGGACCCCCGCGAGCGCCTCGAACAGGCCACTGCTGAGCTCGACCCTCCTTTCGCGGTCCTCGACATGGACGCCCTCTGGGCCAACGCCGCCGACATGGAAGCACGCGCTGCGCCCAAGCCGATCCGGCTCGCCAGCAAGTCCGTTCGCTGTCGTGCCCTACAGGAGCGGATCCTTGAGCGTGAGGGGTTCGCCGGTACGCTCGCCTTCACGCTCCCGGAGGCCCTGTGGCTTGCTGGGCACGGGTTTGAGGACATCCTCGTTGCCTACCCCACCGTCGATCGTCGCGCCCTGCGCTCGCTCGCCACGCTCACCGCCGAGCGGCCCGAGACCCGCATCGCGATCATGGTCGACAACGTCGACCAGCTCGACTTGCTCGACTCCGCCACCGGCGTGAGGGAGGGCATGGATCAGACGCCTGTGCGCGTGTGCCTAGAGCTCGATGCCGGGCTCTGGATGCTGGGCGGGCGCGTGCGTATCGGCGCCAAGCGCTCCCCTATCCACACGCCGGCGCAGGCCGCTGTGCTCGCTCGCGCGATCGTCGAGCGCCCGGGTGTGCGGCTGGCTGGGGTGATGGCCTACGAGGCTCAGATCGCAGGGCTCGGCGACGAAATGGGTCCCCACCCGCCCGGGCGGGGGATCGGTCCCCGCCTGCGAGCGGCCGCGATCCGCCTGCTGCAGAGGGCATCTGCCCGCGAGCTCGCCACACGCCGCGGCGAGGCGGTCGCCGCCGTGAGTGCGCTAGCGCCGCTCGAGTTTGTCAACGGCGGCGGCACCGGCAGCCTCGAGAGCACCGCGCGCGAGGCCGCCGTCACCGAGATCGCCGCCGGCTCAGGGCTCTATGGGCCAGCGCTGTTCGACACCTACCGCGCCTTTGCGCCGCGGCCCGCGGCGATGTTCGCGCTGCCGGTCGTGCGCCGACCTGCGCCTGGTGTCGCAACCGCGCTTGGCGGTGGCTACCTCGCCTCTGGGCCCCCAGACCGCGCGCGTCTGCCCAGTCCCTAC
>DASZFC010000018.1:0-80138 GCA_035940195.1 Solirubrobacteraceae bacterium | reverse complement strand
CAAAAACGCACTCGGCTCGGCCGTCAGCTCATAGGCCGGCTGGCGAGCGCCGAGTCGCTCCAGCACCGGCGCCAGCTTCAGCAGCGCGTTCTCGCCCATGTCTGGCATCGAGGCGTGCCCCGCCACCCCGCTGGCTGTGACCGTGAAGCGAAACCTGCCCTTCTCCGCGCAGCACACCCCATAGCGACGAACCCCGCCGTACTCGAACACGCAGCCCGCGCCCTCGTTCACGAGCATGTCGCAGCGCACCTTCTCGGGGTGCGTACTGGTGAGCCATTGCGCGCCTATCTCGCCCCCTGTCTCCTCGTCGGTGACCGCGACGATCAGCAGCTCGCCTCTCGCCGGGCGCCAGCCCGAGCGCGCCAGCGCCACCGCGGCGGCGATCTCCGCCGCGACCTGCGACTTCATATCCAGCGCGCCCCGCCCCCATATATAGCCCTCGGCCTGATCGCCCGACCACGGGCCATGTCCACTATTCCACTCCCCCGCGTCTGCAAGCACCGTGTCGACGTGACCCAGGTAGCAAAGCGTCGGGCCGGGGTGGGTGGGGCCCTGATCTGCGCGCAACCGCGCCACCAGGTTCGGCCTGTCGGGCTCGGCACCAAGCAGCTCACATTCGAACCCAGCAGCAGACAGATGTTGCTCCAAGTATTCCTGGGCCGGGCGCTCATTCCCCGGGGGGTTGACCGTGTCGAAGCGGATCAGCTTCTGCAGCAGAGCCTGAGCCTCGGCGGCCAGATCGGTGCTCGTCACCCTGGGATCGTACGCCGATCGGACCTGCGCGCCCCGGGCACGGCAGCGAGCAGCTCCTTCGTATAGGGATGCGCCGGCGAGCTGTACAGCGTCTCGTTGTCCTCGAGCTCGACGATCTTCCCCTTCAGCATCACCGCTACCCGGTCACACATGTGCCGCACCACAGACAGGTCGTGGCTGATCAGCACGAGCGTCAGGCCCATCTCCCGTTGCAGCTCGCGCAGCAGGTTCAGCACCTGCGCCTGGATCGACACATCCAGAGCCGACACCGGCTCGTCGGCGATCAGCAGCTTCGGTCCCAGCGCCAAGGCGCGCGCCACGCCGATCCGCTGGCGCTGGCCGCCGGAGAACTCGTGCGGGTAACGGTTGTAGTGCTCGGGATTCAACCCGACCGTGTCCAACAGCTTCCTCACCCTCTGCCTGCGCTCCGTCCGGTCGCGATACAGACCATGGATCACGAACGGCTCGGCCACGATCGAGCCGACCGTCTTACGCGGGTTCAGCGAGGAATAGGGGTCCTGGAAGACCATCTGCAGCTCGCGTCTGATCGCCTTCAGCTCGGCGCCCTTGGAGTGGGTGATGTCCTCACCGTCGAAATGCACGGTGCCGGCGGTCGGCTCGAGCAGCCGCATCATCAGCCGTGCTGTCGTGGTCTTCCCGCTGCCACTCTCGCCGACAATCCCCAGCGTCTCGCCCTTCATCACCTCAAAGCTCACGCCGTCGACCGCCTTCTCCGCGCCGGTCTCCCGCTTCCACACGATTCCCCTGGAGATCGGGAAGTGCTTCACCAGATCCCGCACCTCGACGAGCGGCTCAGCGGGACTCATCTGAGACCCTCCCAGATGCGCCTGCGCTCCCCGGCCGCGAGCAGGCAGGCGACGCGATGAGAGGGTTCGCCTTTTACGGGTTCGAGACCCGGGTCGATGCGGGTGTGCTCGGGTTGCACATATGGGCAGCGCGGGTGGAAGTGACAGCCAGTCGGCGGCTCGATCAGGCTCGGGGGGCTGCCCGGGATCGGCGCCAGTTGCTCCACGCGCGGACCAGCCAGCGTCGGGATCGAACGCAACAGGCCCCACGAATATGGATGCTCGGGACTGCTCAGCAGCGCCTCGGTGGCTGCGATCTCGACGATCCGCCCGGCGTACATCACGGCGATCTCATCAGCCATCTCCGCAACCACACCCATGTCATGCGTGACGATCACGATCGCCATTCCCAGTTGCACCCGTAGCCGTTCAAGCAGTGCCAGGATCTGCGCCTGCACAGTCACGTCCAACGCCGTCGTCGGCTCGTCCGCGATCAGCAGCTTCGGCTCATTCGCGAGTGCCATCGCGATCATCGCGCGCTGGCGCATCCCGCCGGAGAACTCGTGCGGGTAATCGTCCACGCGCCTGCCTGGATCGGGGATTCCCACCAGCCCCAGCAGCTCGATCGTGCGCTCCCGGGCCTGCGCCTTCGATACGTCCTGGTGCGCGCGCACCGCCTCCACGATCTGCGCGCCCACCCTATACAGCGGGTGCAGCGACGAGGACGGATCCTGAAAGACCATCGCGATCTCGTTGCCTCTGATCTTTTGCAGCTCCGGGTCAGGCAGGCCCAACAGGTCGCGCCCCTCGAACAGGATCCGTCCAGTGATCTTTGCCCCCTGCGCGCGCGTCAAGCCCAGGATCGTCATCGCCCCTACCGTCTTGCCCGACCCGGACTCGCCGACGATCCCGAGCGTGCATCCGCGCCCCACCTCGTAGTCGATCCCGTCAACCGCTTTCACCACCCCGTCTTCGGTCGGGAACTCGACATGCAGGTTCTCGACGCGCAACAGTGGCTCTCCGGCAGCGCTCATGAGTAGCGCACCCTGGGATCGAGGTACGCATAGGCGATGTCCACGAGGATGTTCGCCACGACGATGAACAGCGCGCCCAGCAGCACCGTGCCCTGCACGATCGGAAAGTCCGAATGGGTGATCGCGTCATAGTTCAGCCGCCCGATACCCGGGATGTCGAACACGGTTTCGACCAGCACAGCGCTGCCGAGCAGCGTCGCGATATCGAGCGCTAGGATCGTCACGATCGGGTTGATCGCGGCCCTCACCCCGTGACGCATAACCACACGGCGCTCACTCAAGCCCTTCGCGCGGGCGGTACGGATGTAGTCCTCCTCCATCGTCTCGCTCAGGCTGCCGCGCATCAGCCGCGCGTAGATCGCGGCGGAGCCCGCGGCGAGCACCAGCCACGGCAGCAGCAGCGAGCTGAACCATTTCCACGGGCTGCTCGTCAAGCCCACGTAGCTGCCGGCGCCGGGGAACACCTTCACCTTGCCGATGTCAGCGGCGAATAGGTACAGGGCAATCAGCCCGAGCCAGTATTCTGGCGCCGAGACGAACACCAGCGCGGTGCCCATGCTCACGCGATCGGAAAGCGTACGCCGGCGCAGCGCCGAGACGATCCCGACCGGCAGCCCGACCGCCAGCCACACGATGCTCGCCCCGAGCACCAGCGACAGCGTGGCCGGAAGACGATTGGCGATCAGGCCCCGCACGGGCGCTGAGCTGTAGTAGCTGAAGCCCAAGTTGAAGTGCAGGAAGACTTCCTTCATGTAGATCCAGAACTGCGCAAACAGCGATTTGTCGAGCCCGAGGTCGTGGCGGATCGCGGCGACCACCTGGGGGCTCGCGACCCGGCCCGCCCGCAGCCGCGCCGGGTCGCCCGTCGGCAGGATCCGGAACAGCACAAACGTCAGCGCCGTCACCGCGATGAGCAGCAGCACACCCCACAGGATGCGGCGGATGATGTACCGCGTCACGGGCCTCGAGCTACTTCAGCGAGGTATAGCTGTAGTCCCACTCGCCGGTGTCCCACAGGTCGCCGACGCCCGCGACATTGCTGGCCTCTATGTTCGGCTGCTTGTCCCAGTCGAACGGAATCGCCGCGGCCTGGGCGACCAGTTTCCGATCGATGGCCGCCCACGCCGTGGCCCGCGCTTGGGTGCCGAGCACCGACTCCGCGGCGTCCATCGCCTTGTTGATTTCGGGGTCGTTCACCAACCCCCAGTTGTTGTTTCCGCTGGGGATGATGTTCTTGCCGTTGAACGGCACGTCGAGCACCGCTTGGGGATCACCGAAGTCGGCGCCCCACCCGACGCTTGGGCAGACATCGATAGCTTCGGCGGGAACCCCGCAGTACTTCGAGTACATCACCGACGAATCGACCAGGTTGAACCTCGTCTTGAAGCCTAGGTTCTTCAGCGTCTGGTTGACGATTTCAGCGTCTTCGGCACTTGGGCTGCCGGTCGAGCCGACGACCTGCAGTGTCTTCGAGCCCGTGTACTTGCCGCTCGCATAGCCCGCGAGCTTCATGTACTTCGCGGCGAGCGTCGGGTTGCCCTGGGGGTAGGCGTTGTAGTCGGCTTGCGGGCCCTTCAGGCCACCGGCTGCTTCGAAGCCGGGGATTTCCGGATAGATGAAATGCGTCATGACGTTCGTCACGAGTTCGCCTCCGCGCGCCTTGTCCATCGCTTCACGGTCGAGTGCCGCCCACAACGCCTTGCGCACATTCACGTTGGAGAACGGGCCCTGCTTGTTGTCCACCGCGATGTAGTGGTCGCCGGCGCCCGGTGAGATCTCCAGCTGTGTGCGGAACTTTTCATACGCGAGCTTGACGATCGACTGCGCGGGCGTGTCGTTCTGCACCATGCCCGACCCTTCCAGGACCTGGCGCCCGATCACCGTCGTGTCTCCGCCGATCTGGACGTTGATCTGATCCAGATAGGCAGGCCTAGAGTCGGTGCTCGCATTCCAGTTGGGGTTGCGCACGAGCGTCGCCGACTTGCCCTGCTGATAGCCGACCCCGAGCACCTTGCCGGCACCGTCGGACTTGAGCATGTACGGGCCTGTGGCGACCAGATAGTTGCCGTATTCAGTCGGTTTCTTGGCGTCGAATTTCGACGCGAACTCCTTCGGGACCGGCGCGCTCAGCGGCAGCACGAGCGCGTCGAGGACGATCTGGGCCCTTGGTTCGGTCAGGTGGAGCACGATCGTGTACTTGTCTGGTGTCGTAATACCCGGAAACGGTCCGCCGGTGGCCTTCCCGGCGCCCGCGAGCGAGCTGAAGTACGATTCGAAGTAGGGGTTGTTGACGTTCGGGTTCTTGCCGCGCTCGATCGCGTAGGCGACATCGGCCGAGGTCACTTCGCGGTTGACCGGCGGGCTGAAGCGCACGCCGTGGCGAATGTGGATCGTGATCGTCTTGCCATCAGCGGAGATCTGCGCAGGTTCGGAGGCCATGTCCGGGCTCGGAGCCGCGAATGTGTTCGGCTTATACGAGTACAGCGGACGCTGGGTGGCCGAGGTCAGCTCGTAGTCGAGGTTGAAGTACGCCTGCCCTGGATCGAGGTGTTCGAAGTCGGCGTGGTCGAGCACGGTCAGCGTCCCGCCCCTCTTGCCCCCACTCCGCGCCTGGGTGAGCGGCGTCTGGATTCCGCTGGCGACCTTGATCCCGCTGCCGCCGGAGACCGAAGTGCTGCTGGAGCCGCACGCGGCCAGCCCTAGCATGAGCACTCCGGCGAGCCCGGCCGATGCGGACATTCTGAGCCGACTAATCACAGCGTCTCCTCTTGTTTGTACTTGGGACTTAGAAACCTCACGCCTCATCGCGCAGTCCTTGGGTTGAGAGCATCCTGCAGGCCGTCGCCGAGCAGGTTGAAGGCCAGCACGGTCAGCAGCAGCGCGATGCCAGGGAAGGTCATGTACCACCAGGCGGTGTTGAAGATCGGGGTGGCGGCGGCGATCATCTGGCCCCAGCTGGCCGTCGGTGGCCGGATCCCGACGCCGAGATACGACAGGGCCGCCTCGAGCAGGATGTTCAGCGGGATCAACAGCGTCGCGTAGACGATCACCGGCGCAACGAGGTTGGGGAGAATCTCTCCGAACATGATCCGCGCGTCCGAGGCGCCGAGCGCGCGGGCCGCCTGCACGAACTCGCGCTCGCGCAGGCTCAGCACTAGCCCCCGCACGATCCGCGCGACGTACGTCCAATTGGCCAGCGCGATCAGGAAGATGATCACGCCCAAGCCGGGCTGAATCGTCCCTCCCACACAGCCCCGAACGGCACAGGCAGCGCCGATGCCGAGGCCGAGAAGCAGGATCGGGATCGACAGCACGACGTCGATCAGGCGCGAGAGGAGCATGTCCACCCAGCCGCGGTAGAAGCCCGCCAGCACGCCCACGACCACCCCGATCAGCGTCGCGACGGCCGTGCCGAGGAGGCCAACCTCGAGCGAGACTCGCGTCCCGTAGATGACGCGCGAGGCCACGTCCTGGCCGAGCTGGTCGACGCCAAATGGATGCGCCAGGCTGGGGCCCAACGGGCTGCCGAACTGGTCAGTCAGGTTGGGGTTCTGCACCGATGGCCCGGGCAGGCCCAGCAGCGCCACGATCAGCGGGGCCGCGAGCGCGACGAGGACGAGGAAAACAATGAAGGCAAGCGAGGCCAGCGCGACGCGGTCCCGCCGAAAGCGACGCCAGAACAGCTGCAGGGGAGAGCGCGCGGCGATCTCCCCACCCATGTCCAAGAATCCCAGACCCCCCGGAGCGCCCGGAAGGATCTCGCCAGCGCCAACGCTCATCTATGGGTCCCTTCTCGCCCGAGAAGTGGATGTGCTCCTAATGTAGATCATCACTAGGTCTAGGAGTTCGACGTTCTCTGGCCGGTGACCTCCCGTGAGAGACCTCTGAAAGATGGACATAGACACGCTGTTCGGACCTGACGCAGACAGCGAGCGGGAGCCCGGTGGCGTCCCGGCCGTGGACGACCGCCCGCTGGCAGCGCGCATGCGACCAGACACGCTCGCTGGCTTCATCGGCCAGACGCACCTGCTTGGCGACGGCTCGGCCCTGCGCACAGCGATCGAACAGGGGCACCCTCACTCGATGGTCCTATACGGGCCGCCCGGCACCGGCAAGACCACGCTCGCCCGCATCCTCGCCGGGCATTCACAAGCGGCCTTCGAGGAGCTCAGCGCCGTAGCGGCCGGCCGTGCCGAGGTCCGCGCGGTGCTCGAGCGCGCTGCCCATCGCCAAGCGGCGAACGGCACACCAACCGTGTTCTTCCTGGACGAGATCCATCGCTTCAACAAGGCCCAGCAGGACGCGTTGCTGCCGGCCGTCGAGGACGGCCTCGTCACGCTGATCGGCGCCACCACAGAGAACCCCGCCTTCGAGGTCAATAGCGCCCTGCTCTCGCGCATGCGTGTGTATGCCCTGGAGGCCTTGAGCACAGAGGAGGTCAGCGAGGTGCTGCGGCGAGCCGTGGCGCACTCACCGCCGGCGGTGGGCGAGGAGGCGATCGCGTTCCTGGCCGTGCGCAGCGAAGGCGACGCGCGTACGGCGCTGAACGCCCTGGAGCTGGCGAGCACGACCGCAGCGGAGCTGGGCGAGGAGCAAATCAGCATCGCACGGGCCGAGGACGCGCTGCAGCGCAGGGCGGTGCTCTACGACAAAGGCGGAGATCGCCACTACGACTACATCTCCGCCTGGATAAAGGCCACCCGCGGCTCAGACCCCGACGCCTCCCTGTACTACCTGGCGGTGATGCTCGAGGGTGGCGAGGACCCGCGCTTCATCGTCCGGCGAATGGTGATTTTCGCCTCCGAGGACATCGGCAACGCCGACCCACAGGCGCTGTCCGTGGCTACGGCAGCTGCTCAGGCCGTCGAGCACGTGGGCCTGCCAGAGGCCAAATTCGCGCTCGCACAGGCCGCCATCTACCTGTCTGTAGCGCCAAAGTCAAACGCCGCAGGACGGGCGCTTCAGGCAGCCCAGCAACACGTGCGCGAGCACGGCGCGGCAGCGGTCCCAGGATGGCTGCGGTCGGGCCCACGGCCGGGGCAGGAGGTCGGCGGGTATGACTATCCACACGATCATCCTGGCCACGTTTCGCCGCAGGAGCTGCTGCCGGAAGGTGTGGAGGGTGCGCACTTCTACGAGCCTGAGGAGGCGGAGGCGCAACTGGCGCAGCGGCTGGCGCAGATTCGCAAGGCACGCGGGCGATAATGGAGGTCGTGGAGGCACATGCGACGATCGAGTCACGCAACCCCGCGACGGGAGAGCTGCTGGGGAGCGTGGAGACGACGCCGCCCGATCAGATCAACGAGGTGGTAGAGGCGGTAGGGCAGGTGCAGCCGCTGTGGGCGCTGCTGCGGGTGGAGGACCGCGCTCGGTACATGCGCAGGATGGCGCAGGCGATCATCGACGAGTTCGACGAGCTGGTGGAGGTAATCAGCCGCGAGCAGGGACGGCCGGGCGCGGAGATCGCGACACTCGAGCTGCTGCCGGCGATCGACGCGCTGATCTGGATCGCCGACGACGGAGCCAAGGTTCTGGGTGGCCGGCGGGTGGGGATCCACCGCTCGATGTCGCTCGCACGGCGCGCGCGGATCGCCTATGAGCCTTACGGCGTAATCGGAGTGATCGGCGCGGGGAGCGCACCGTTCGCGCAGCCGCTCGGCCAGATCGCCGGCGCGTTGCTGGCGGGTAACGGCGTTACTTTCAAGCCCGCGGCGCGCGCTGCCCTGACCGGTGAGCGAATTGCGCGGGTGCTGGGGCGTGCTGAGGTGCCGGAGGGCCTCGTGACGCTCGCGCACGGCGACGCCGGAGTCGGCGTGGCGCTCGCGCAGGCACCGGTAGCGAAGGTACTGTTCACAGGCTCGCCTGCCGTCGGGCGGGCGGTGGCGCGGGCGTGCGTGTCCCACGAGAAGGAGGTGACGGTCGAGCTGGGCGGCAAGGACGCGATGCTCGTGCTCGCGGACTGCAATCTCGCGCGCGCGGCCGAAGGAGCTTTGTGGGCCGGTTACGCAGGTGCGGGGCAGGCACGAGGATCAATCGAGCGTATCTACGTCGCCCGCGAGATCTCCGAGCGGTTTCTCGCGCGGCTGGTGAGCGGTGCGGTGGCGCTCACCGTCGGTGACCCCGCCCTGCCGGGCACGCAGGTTGGCCCGCTCGCTTCCCAGCGGCGGTTGGAGCACGTGCGCGAGCTGGTGGACGACGCCGTGGCCCGTGGCGCGCAACTTCACTGTGGCGGTCCGACCTCGCCCGCGGGGTGCTCCGGAGCGTTCTACGCGCCGGCGGTGATCACCGGCGCGAGCAGCGAGATGCGGCTGATGCGCGAGCCCATCGATGGACCAGTGCTGTCACTCGTAGTGGTCGACTCCGACGACGAGGCGATCGCGCTGGCGAACGACAGCGACTACGGGCTCGGAGCGTCGGTGTGGACCAATGATCGCTATCGGGGCTCGCGGATCGCACGCGAGTTGCACGCGGGCATGGTGTGGTGCAACGACCATCTTCCCGGCCCGAGCGTGTCACGTGGCCCGTGGGGGGCGGCGGCCGGAGGTGGGCTGGGTAAGACGCTCGGCGAGGCGGGTCTGCGCGCGTGCGCACAGGAGAAGTTGATCGCCTGGAGCCAGCCGGGGATGCGCGGGCTGTGGTGGGGACCATATGACCAGGTGCTTGCAGGCGGGGCGCGGGCGGTGGCGCAACTGCGATCGGGGCGCGACTCAGACCGTGAGGGCGCGTGGCGTCATGGTGCGCTGGCGATGGCGCGGGTAGGCGCCCGAGCGCTGCTGGGCCGCGGCGTGCCGCGGTAGGGGGCTGGGGTGGGCGGGTACTCTTATTTATATGCCCGCCCAGGCCTACGCAGGCAAGGAGTGCGTATGTCAGCTGCGTCGCGGCATCTGCGATCAGAGCTGCGTGCAGGGGATGCTCGACACCCCGTTCTACATCGCCTGCCTGAAGCTCACCGGCCGGCGCTGCGTGGTCGTCGGGGGCGGGGAGATTGGCCTCGAGAAGGTCGAGGGGCTGCTCGCGTGCGACGGCCAGGTCACGCTGATCGCGCCCGAGGCCGAGGCCGCGTTGCGGGAGTACGCGCGCGAGGGATCGATCACGTGGGAACAGCGCGCGTACGCGGGAGCAAAGGATCTCGAGGGCGTGTTCATGGCGATCGCCGCCACCGACGACACCGACGTGAACATCGCCGTCTACGACGACGCCGAGCGGCGCGCGATGCTCGTCAACGTCGTCGACGTGCCGCCGCTGTGCAACTTCATCCTGCCCGCCATCGTGCGCACCGGACCGCTCGCGATCGCGATCTCCACCGCGGGCGCATCGCCGGCGCTGGCGAAGCGGATCAAGCGCCAGATCGCCGCGGAGTACGGCGAGCCATACGCGCGCCTGGCGGTGCTGCTCAACGAGGTGCGCGGTTGGGCCAAGGCGACGCTGCCTACTTACCAAGATCGCAAGGAGTTCTTCGAGGGGATCGTCAACGGGGCGGGCGGGAACCCTGATCCAATCGAGCTGCTGCGGAGTGGCGAGGAACAGGCCGTGCGCGAGCTGATCGCGGCCGCGCAAACCCGGCACCAGCCACAGAGAACGGGCGTGTGATCGAGCTAGACGGGCTCGTCCGCCGTTACGGCGAACGCGAGGCCCTGAGCGATGTGTCGTTGTCGGTCGCCAGCGGACAGACCTTGGTCGTGTTCGGGCCCAACGGCGCCGGCAAGACAACCCTGCTGAGAGTGCTCTCGACGCTGCTGCGAGCTCATGCGGGGAGCGTGAGCGTCCTCGGCAAGAGCCTCCCGGAGGAGGCCTGGGCGATTCGAGGGCGCGTTGGCTTGCTAGGCCACGACCCGCTGCTCTACAGAGAGCTGACCGCCCGCGAGAACCTTCGCTTCCATGCCCGGCTGCACGACCTCAGCGCGGAGCGAGTCGAGGAGCGCCTTGCAGCCGTTGCGCTCACAGACCGAGCTGAGGAGCCGCTGAAGACGCTGTCCCGCGGCATGGTGGCGCGTGTAGCCGTCGCCAGGGCGACGCTTCACGACCCCGAGTTGCTGCTGCTCGACGAGCCGTGGGCGAACCTCGATCCGGCGGCGCGGGAGCTGATCGAGCCACTGATCGGCGCGAGCGCGACACGTACGCGGGTGATCTCCAGCCACGATCCGAGCGGGGGGCTGAGCGAGGCCGATCTGGTGCTCGGCCTGCGCGCGGGACGGCCGGCGCTGCTGCGCGACGCCGAGCGCGTCGATCCGAGCGAGATCGCGGAGCTCTACCGATGAGGCGCACGGTCGCAGCGCTGCTGCGCAAGGAGCTGCTCGTGGAGCTGCGCACGCTGGAGTCCGTCCCGGGGATGTCGCTGTTCGCGGTGACGACGTTCGTGGTGTTCCACTTCGCGCTCAACCAGAACAGCGTGAGCGGGGACGAGGCGGCGGGCATCCTGTGGGTGACGCTGCTGTTTGCCGCGATGCTCGGCATCAACCGCCTGTTCGTCGCCGATCAGGACCAAGGCGGCTTCGACGCGTTTCTGCTCGCGCCGGTCGACCGCTCGGCGATGCTCCTCGCCAAGGCGCTCGCGCTGCTCGCCTACCTCCTCGTGCTCGAGCTGGTCGCGGTGCCGGCCTTCGCCCTGCTGCTGCTCGGCCCGTCGCTCGGCCAGGCGCTGCCGGACCTGCTGGTCGTACTGCTGCTCGCGGATTTCGGCGTCGCGGTCATCGGCACGCTCGTCGCGGCGCTGGCCGTGCGCACCCGTGCGCGCGACCTGCTCGGAGCACTGCTGGCGCTGCCACTGCTCGTGCCGATCGTGATCGGCGCCGCCCGCGCCAGCTCCCCGCTGCTGAGCGCCGGGCACGCGGGCAGCGCCGGTGGTCGCTGGCTGTTGCTGCTCGGGCTCTATGATCTGGTGTTCGGGCTGATCGCCTACGCCGTCTTCGACTTCCTCTTGGAGGACTGATTTCTTCCCCCATGTACGGACGGGGCCTTCGCACACTGAGCATCGCCACGGTCGCCGTGATGGCCATCGCCCTCGGCCTCGTCTTCTTCTACGCGCCGCTCGAAGCCGAACAGGGCTTCTTGCAGAAGATCTTCTACGTGCACGTGCCGCTGGCGATCGTCTCCCTGTGCGGGTTCGTAGCCGGCGGTTTGATGGCAATCCAGCATTTGCGCACGCGCGATCCACGCTGGGACATGCGCTCATATGTGACGATTCACATGAGCCTGATCTTCGCCGTCGCGACGCTGATCACCGGCTCGATCTGGGCGAAGGGGTCCTGGGGGCACTGGTGGGTGTGGAGCGAGCCGACGCTCGTGTCGTTCTTGATCGTGTTCCTGCTGTACGCCACCTACCAGCCGCTGCGCTTCGCGATCGAGGACCCCGAGCTCCAGTCGCGCTACGCATCGGTGTTCGCGATCGTCGCCGGCGCGTTCGTGCCGCTGAACTTCCTCGCGGTACGACTGTCAACCGAATACCTGCACCCGCGCGTGCTCGGCAGCTCCTCCAACCTGCCGGCAAAGATGCAGCTCACGTTCCTCGTCTCGCTGCTCGGGATCGCGCTGCTGTACCTCACGCTGTGCAAGTACGAGCTGACCGCCAAGCACACGCGCGCGCAACTGCGCGCGCTGCGGCGGACGCTGGTGGGCGAAGGGGATCCTTCCTACCGACGAAGCCGCAGCGCGGTACCGAGCCTGTGATGTTCGCCTTCGTACTCACAGACACGCCCGCCCTGCCGCTGCACACGGCGGGCAAGTACGTCGCCGGCGCCTACGTGGTGCTGTTCGCGATCGTGCTGATCTACGTCGCGATCATGGCCGTGCGCCTGAGCCGGATCGAGCGTGAGCTGGGCGATCTGCTGAAGCGCTCCGAGCGCTCCGCTGAGGCTCAGTCGCCCCCTCCCGAGCGGGAGTCGACGCTGGCATGAGCGAGCTGCTGGCACTCGGCATCTCCCACAAGACAGCGCCCGTCGCGTTGCGCGAGCGCCTGGCGTTCACCGAGCCGCAGGCCAGCGAGTTCGCCAGGGAACTGACGGCGAGCGCCGAGGTGCGCGAGGCGGTCGTGATCTCCACCTGCAACCGCACCGAGGTCTACCTCGTGGTGGGCGAGGCGGGTGGGGCTCTTGTCAAGGCCGAGGGCGACGTGCTCGGCCTGCTCGCCCGCCGTGCAGGGATCCGCCCAACCGAGCTGGCGGAGGCGATCTACTCGCCGCGCAACTGCGACGCCGCGCGCCATCTCTACCGGGTGACCGCGGGCCTGGAGTCGATGATCGTGGGCGAGGCGGAGATCCAGGGACAGGTCAAGCGCGCCTTTGAGGCGGCGATGGCGGCCGGGGTGACAGGCCCGCTCTCGAACCGGCTGTTCGCGGCGGCGCTCACAACCGGCAAGCGCGTCCGCTCGGAGACGGAGATCGGCGCCAGCCGCGTGAGCGTCCCGTCGGTAGCCGTCGATCTCGCGCTGAGCGTGCTCGGCGGCCTGGAGGAGCGCCACGTGGTGATCCTCGGCGCGGGCGAGACCAGCGAGCTGACCGCGCGCGCGCTCGCCGACCAAGGCGCCGGCACGATCTTCGTGGCCAACCGCCACGCCGACCGCGCGCTCAGCCTCGCCCAGCGCTTCGGCGGATCGGTCGTCGGACTCGACGGCCTCCCCGACCAGCTGCTGCTCGCCGACATCGTCCTGTCCTCGACCTCCTCCCCCCATCCGATCGTCGGGCGCGAGGAGCTCGAGCTGGTGATGAGCGAGCGCGAAGGGCGTGCGTTGCTATTGATCGACATCGCGGTGCCGCGCGACATCGATCCCGGCTGCGCGGAACTGGAGGGCGTGAGCCTGTACGACATCGATGACCTGCAGGCCGCCGCAGCGCGCAACCTCTCGACGCGCGCCAGCGAGGCGCCCCGCGCGCAGGAGATCGTCGAGGAGGAGATCCATCGCTTCGCGCGCTGGCTCGGTCAGCTCGAGACGCTGCCCACGGTGAGCGCGCTGCGCGAGCACGGCAATACCCTGGTCGAGCAGGTGCTCGCCGAGAACGCCGGGCGCTGGGAGTCGGCCTCGCCCCGCGATCTCGCCCGCGTCCAGGAGATCGCGCGGGCGGTGATGAGCCGTCTGCTGCACGAGCCGACGATCCGCCTGCGCAGCCTCTCCCAGGAGCGCGGGCACGCAAGCCTCGAGCTCGTGCGTGAGCTGTTCGGGCTGCGAGACGAGCAGAATGGGATCCCACCCGCCCAGGAGGATCGGATCCCACCCGCCCAGCTCGCCGAGGTCCACGACCTCCAGCGCCGCCGCAAGGGCTGATGCGAATCGGAACCCGCGGCAGCGCGCTCGCACTTGTGCAAGCGGGTCATGTCGCCGGATTATTGGAGGCCCATCCACCCGTCGAGATCATCACGATCTCCACGAGCGGCGATTCGGACGGGCGGGCATCCGGATCGCCACCCAGTGACAAGTCGCGGTGGGTGGACACGATCGAGCAGGCGCTGCTGGCCGGTGAGATAGACCTCGCCGTGCACTCGGCCAAGGACGTCCCCAGCGAGCTGGCCGAGGGCCTCGAGCTGCTGGGCGCGCCCGCGCGAGCCGCCGCCGAGGACGTGCTGTGCGGGGCGGCTGGCTTGGACGCACTCGCAAAGAGCGCCCGGGTGGGCACCTCGAGCGTCCGCCGCGCCGCCCAACTGCTCGCCGCACGGGAGGACCTGGAGATCGTCACGCTCGCTGGCAACGTCGACACGCGCCTGCGTAAGCTCACCAGCCCGGAAGGCGGAGAATTGCATGCGATCGTGCTCGCGCAGGCCGGACTGCAACGGCTGGGCAGAGGGTCAGATATCGGTGCGGTGCTCGACCCTCAGCGCTTCGTGCCAGCTCCCGGCCAGGGCGTGCTCGCGCTGGAGGGTCGCGCGCAGGACGCACGCGTGCGTGAGGCGGTTCAGGAGATCACCGACGCGGATGCGTTCGCGTGCCTGATGGCCGAGCGCGCGCTGGCGCGCGAACTGGGCGCCAGCTGCAACACGCCACTTGGCGCTCACGCCGCGCCCGCGGGTTGCGGCTGCCTTCTGCTGCGCGCCTGGGTCGGTCTGCCCGACGGGTCGGCATGGGTCGCGGACGAGCTGCTGGGCGGGTTCTACGACCCGGCCGCGCTCGGGCAGCGAGTGGCGGAGCGCATGCTCGCGGCGGGCGCCGGAGAGCTGCTGCGCCGGGCAGAGGAGATGGCTATTGAGCACGCCTGAGGCCGGCCGTGTCTACCTCACCGGCGCGGGGCCCGGCGACCCCGGCCTGCTGACCGCGCGTGCGCTCGAGCTGATCGCGACGGCCGATGTGATCCTCTATGACCGCCTGATCGGAGCGTCTGTTCTGGATGGCGCGCGTGCGGACGCCGAGCTGCTGTTCGTGGGCAAGCAGGGCGGTGGCGACTCCGTCCCCCAGGAGCAGACCGAGGCGCTGATGGTGGCGCGTGCCCTGGCCGGCAAGACGGTCGTGCGCCTGAAGGGTGGTGACCCGTTCGTGTTCGGCCGCGGTGGCGAGGAGGCGCTCGCGCTGCGCGCCGCCGGTATCCCCTTCGAGATCGTGCCCGGCGTGACGGCGGGCGTGGCGGCGCTGGCCTACGCGGGCATCCCCGTCACCCATCGCGGGCTCTCGAGCGCCGTTGCCCTGATCACAGGGCACGAGGACCCAGACAAGGCGCAGACCTCGATCGACTGGCACGCCCTGGCGGCGTTCCCGGGAACGCTCGTCTTCTACATGGGCATCCGCCAGCTGCACCAAATCACCGAGTCTCTGATCGCCGCCGGGCGCCCGGCTGAACAACCCGCGGCCGTGGTCGAACGCGGCACGCTCCCCGAGCAGCGCACGGTCATCGGCACGCTGGCCACGATCGCCGCGCTGGCGCGGGCGGAGGATGTCCGTGCGCCCTCGATCACCATCGTCGGCCCGGTGGCTCAGTTGGCTGAGGACTTGGCGTGGCGCACACGGGCCCCCTTGAGCGGACGTACCGTGGCGGTGACGCGCGCACGCGCCCAGGCCAGCGGCCTCGCCCGGCGGCTCGAAACCCTCGGAGCGCGCGTCGTGCAAGCTCCGGTCATACGCACTGTCCCACTGCCCGGACCGCCGCTCGACCCCGCGCCATACGACCTGATCTGCTTGACCAGTGCAAATGCCGTGGAGTACTTCTTCGAGCGCCTCATGGCCGGTGCCCGCGACGCGCGCGCACTGGCGGGGGCACGTATTGCGGCGATCGGGCCTGGAACCGCCGCGACCCTGACTGAACACGGGATCGTCGCGGACATTCTGCCCGAGCGCTCCGTCGCGGAGGGGCTCGTCGAGGCGCTCGCCGAGCTCCCGGTGAAGCGTGCCCTCCTGGCACGCGCGCGCGAGGCGCGCGAGACGCTCCCCGACGCTCTACGTGCGCGCGGCGTACAGGTGGAGGTGCTGCCCCTATATGAGACTGTCGCCGAGCCGCTCTCGCCCGGAGCGCTCGCCGCCGCGCAGACGGCCGGCTACATCACCTTCACCTCATCCTCCACAGTGCGCTTCTTCCTCGACGCGGCGGGTGGCAACGCCGGGCTATCGGAGGAGACACGCATCGTCTCGATCGGCCCGATCACGAGCGAGGAGCTTCGCAAGCACGGCCTGCAGCCACACATCGAGGCCGCGCCGCATAGCGTCGAGGGGATCATTCAAGCGCTGCTCGCGGACGCGGCCTCTACTGCACGGTGAGCGTGCCCTGCATGCCCGCCTGGCGGTGGCCTGGAACCGAGCAGAAGAACGCGTAGGTGCCGGCTTTGAGATTCAGGGTGAGCGACTTCGTAGCACCGGAGAAAGTCGGGGTCGCCCCCAGCGTCGCGCCGCCACCGGGCTCCTGCACGGTCACGTTGTGGGATAGCGGCGAGGCGTTGGCGAACTCGATCGTGACCTTTCCAGGTTTAGCGGTGAGCGTCGTGGTGTTGTAGGCCAGCTGGCCGCCGGGGTCGGCGGAGAGCTTGAGGACCTGAGCCGCGCCGGCGGCGGAAGGGGCTGGGGTGCTACTCGCCGGAGTGGAGCCCGAAGGTGTAGGGGCGGATGGCGTCGAGGCGGGCGTGGAAGAGCTCGTGGCGCTCGAGCCGGCGGTCGTACTCGAGCTGGAGGAGCCACACCCGGCGATGAGCGCTGTAGAAATGACGATCGCGGTCAGCCCCGCCACGCGAGGGATATGAAGCTTGCTCATCTGAGGCCTCCAGGCGGTCGCGTATTCCCGCACGGCGGTCGCTCGCACGGCTCTGGCAAAGACTCTACCTGCCATTTGCAACCTCGATCCGGATAGCCTGTGCCACCACCGTTGCCTGGCGAGGCCACCTTCGCCGGGCGAGCGTTCTTTTCAAGCTAGGGGGACCGATGATCCGAAAGCTCTCCGCATGGCTCCTAATCGCACTCACCGCCGCCGTGATCCTCGCGGGCTGCGGTAGCAGCAGCTCCACATCCAGCAGCCAGAGCACCTCGGTGGCCGCGCCGAGCAGCGCTGGCGGTACGAGCACAAGCTCCTCACCCGCGTCCACATCAACGTCTGCCTCCACTCCATCCACCGCGACGCCCACTCCATCTACCGCGGCGGGCGTGGCGGAGGCCGTGGCGGTGTGCAAGTCGATCATCCAAAGAGAGCCGACGCTGCAAGCGAGCGTGAAGGCCAAAGTCGAATCGATCTGCAACAAAGCCGCCGGTGGCGACCTTGCCGGGGCGCGTGCGGCTGCCAAAGAAGTATGCGCCGAAGTCATCAACGCCGCACCGATCCCCTCTCAGGCCAAGGCACAGGCGCTCGCAGCCTGCACCAAAGCTAAGTAGTCAGCGGCAAACGGGGAGGACCGTCTCCCGAGGATAGGTGAGAGGGCCGCGGCTATTCCGCCGCGGCCCCTCGCTGCTCCTGCTCGTCTTCCTCGTCCTGATCCTCAGCCGCGTACAGCGACTCCCGCGCCAGCTCCTGGCCTTTCACACCGAACAGCTTGATCTCGAGCAGGTCGTGGCGATAGTCGTCGGGGGCGATCAGCGTGAAGCGCTCCTGGAGCAGCTCGCACTGGTCGACTGCCAGCCCGGCCAGCTCGGCTGTCGCGACCCGGCCGCCGGAGAGCAGCGGATGACCCCACACGAGCGTCATCGCGGCGACGGCGCCGAGGTGCCCGCGCCAGGAGCCGATCACCTCGTCGCAGAGGTCTAGCTTCCAGTCCGGGTTGTGCTCGGCCGTATCGCCGGTGAAGTCGGCATAAGCAAAGAAGTCGCTCGGCTCACCGTTCTCGGGCGCGGGGACGAAGCGCACGTAGCCGAACAGTTCGTAGCCGCCCGAGGTGATCGATGTTCCGGGCACATAGGTGCGTCCATGCCATGTGCGGTCCGGGTACCAGCGGATCTCGCCTGGCTCGCCGAGATCCTCGGAGCCGGTGTCGAGCTGCGCGACGCTCTGAAGAAACGCTGCGCTCAGCCGCTCCGCCCAGCGGCCGTAGGGCAGATCCTCCTGCGGCGGCTCGGCGGCGAAGCGGGGGAGGAAGCGTTCCTCGGGAGGCATACCTCGGCAGACTATGCGTCGCGTAAGAGAGTTGCGGCGCGCTCAGGCGCGACGATGTTCAGGTTCACCTCGGTGGACAGCTCCAGTCCGGCGATGTGGGTGAGGCGGGGCATCACGTCGATGCGCCAGCAGAACTGCTCGGCGCCTCGGGGGGCGGTGCGAACCCACAGGTTCAATGGCGGGCTACACCCGAAGTGGCGCGCGAGGCGGCACAGGCCATCGTGCAGCAGCGCTGCGCCCGTCGGCCCGTCGTCCTGGAAGCGCGCGCGGGGGCGACGAGGGGCGAGCATCAGCTGGAACGGCAGTTGCGAGGCGTAGGGAGCGATCAGCACGGCATCCTCGTCGATCGCGACAACCCGCTCACGCAGGCGCACCTCCTCGGCTACCAGGTCGCCGAGCAGGTTCTGGCCCATCGTGCGTGTGGTGTAGGCACCGGCGCGCTCGCGCTCACGCGCCACGACGGCCGGCACGAAGTCAAACGCGTACAGCTGGGCGTGCGTGTGCGGCAGCGAAGCGCCCGCCTCGCGGCGCTCGTTGACGATCAGCTGGGTGTAGGCGCTCTGGGAATGAACGCGCATGCGCTCGCGCCACACGTCCACCGCAGCGATCGCCTGCTCGAGGGGCAGCTCAGCTAGTGACAGAACTGACTGAGGGCCATTGATGATCACCTCGTGTGCGCCGGAGGCAGGCCGCGAGACGAATAGCTCCGGCTGTGCGCGTCCCTCTACGCCCCGCTCAGGGGTGCCGCCCTCGCCGGCCGGAGTGAGCGCCGGATACAGGTTGGGAACGACGCGCACGATCCATCCCGGCGAGTTTGGCGGGCCTCCGCCGGGACGCAGCGCGTAGAGCTCCGGCGGCGTGCGGTCCTCGTGACTCTCGGCGAACGGGTCGCGCTCGGGGTCGATCTTCTCGGCAGGCTCACAGACCGGCGCTCCCCCGGGACGCTCAGAGCGCTCTCCGGCGATGATCGTCTTGTGCCCGCTCAACGGGTCGATCCTGATCTCAGGCATTCCTCACGCGCCCAGTGCGTAGCGCCGGATGTCTCCTTCGAGCTTTGCGACGCTCGGGTAGGGACCCTGGCGGATGTATCGCCCGCCAGCGCGGTCATAGAAGACCGTGACGGGTGTGAACGAGGAGTCGGTGATCGCGATCCCGACCTCGCCGCTCTGGTCGTAGTAGCTCGGATAGCTCTGCGGGAAGCTGCGAAGAAAATGCTCCGCTTCAGCGCGGCTGGCCTCGCCGGAGTCCAGGCCGATGAACGCCACCTCCCGCCCCAGGCTCACCGCCGCGCGTTGGAACACACCCGACTCCGCGCGGCACGGTTCACACGTCGAGGCCCACTTGTTGATCACGACCGGGTACCCGTGCAGCGCGCTCAGGCGCGCGTTCAGGGCGCGCGAGTTGCCGGGCAGGAGCTCTGAGGCCTGGGCGTGCAGCGCCATCAGCGGCGCCGGCGAGCCGGCCAGCCGGGCCTGCATCTCACCGACGGTCAGCCCCGACGGCTTCAGCGCCGCCTGCGAGGAGCGCAACAGCTGAACGAGGCCGATGGCGAGCAGCACGACCAGCCCGATGCCTGCGAGCACCATCGGCAAGCGTTTGGAGAACCATCTCAGGGACATCGCCGCTAAGGGTTGCAGATGATAGGAAGCCGACCCTCCCTTCAATCGCGCCTGGACCTGCTATATCCTGAAGCGCACTTAGGAGCCGGGTCGCTCTCAGCGCCCGGCAAACGTCGCCGGTTGAGTGCCGGCCTTTCCGAGCCACGCTGAAAGCTTTTTCTGCGGCGGCTCGTCTCGAAGCCCAGAGCCTTTATGGCCGAGCCCACTTCAGTGGCCCTCGCGGCCGCGTCCATTCCCAATCCCGCCGGTATTGCCCGCGCGGAGAAGTTCGTGCGCGAGCGTTTCCTGCACGACGGTGAGGATCCCGCGGTTGCGCTGGCCGCGGGATCGCCGCGCAGGCGGGCGCTCGACCAGGCGCTGGCCGAGCTTTCCGAGCAGGCCAAGCACCCCTCGACCGCCTGGCGGCGTGAGTTCTCACTGCTGCTCGGCCTGGAACGTGTGCTCTCCGAGGATGAGCCGAAGCTGGCGGATGGGACCGTGCTTAGCGCTCACCAGGTCGATGCCCTCTCGGGCACCCTCACGGCGCTGCTGGCCGAGGCCATGCGCAGTTCCGAGAACGGCAACGGCCGTGCGATGGCCTCCCCCGAGCTGCTGGCCTCCGCGGCGATCCTCGGTCCTGAGGATCTGGCGCTGGGAGAGGAGCGCTCCGCGGAGGGGGATCGGGATCCCGCCGGTCCCAGCCCGGCGGAGGCCTCCGCGTTTGCAGGCGTAGAGGACGACGATGCCGAGGAGGATCCAGAGGACGAGCCTGAGGACGAGGACGATGAGGAGGACGATGACGATCTGGGTCCCGTCCAGCGCGCCGCGCCCGACGAGGACGAGGACGAGGAGGACGAGCTCGAGGACGAGCTCGATCCGATCGCCGAAGAGGAGGAACAGGAGCCCGAGCTGCAGTCAGACTCCGATGAGGAGCCACGCGACTGGGTCGAGGAGGGCGATGACGAGGAGTCCCTGGCCGAGCAGCCCGAGGATCCCAACGCGGCCAAGCGCTTCTGGTTCGAGCACGCGACCGGCGCGGGGAAGACCGTCGCGGCGCTCGGGTTTGTGGAGGCGTCGCAGACCGGCGGGGTGCTGATCCTCACGCACCGGCGCAACCTCGTCGACCAGTTCAACGGCGAGCTGCGCCAGCGCGGCTACTCCAAGCGCATCTCAAAACCGCTGCTGAAGGGCGAGGACTCGCCCAAGGTGGCTGGGGGCGGCGGGTGGGGACCGGTAACCGTCGAGACCTACCAGTGGTTCGTGCGCAACGCGGGCAAGATCTCCAGCGCCTACACGATCGTCATCTGCGACGAGGCGCACACCGCCCTGGGTGAGAAGACGAGCGGCGCGATCCGCAACTGGACGGGACCGATCTTCATCGGCATGACCGCCACGGGCGCGTTGATTGCCAGGCACGTCACCGACCTGTTCCCGACACAGACCTCGCGCTTTGACCTCGCGCAGGCGGCGCGACGCGGCGTGATCTCGCCACTGCGCTGCGTGCGGATCTCACCCGGTACGGGGGTGCGCACGATCGCCAAGGTGCCGCTGCGCCGGGGCGAGGTGGATACCGAGTTCGACCAGGAGGAGCTCGCCGAGCTGCTCGACCAGCAGCCGTTCAACATGGCCGCCGCCAACCTCTACAAAACGCGCTTCAACGGCGTACCCGGCGTCGTCTATGCCGCGGGCGTACGCCACGCCTACAACCTCGCCGAGGCGTTCCGGGCCGAGGGGATCAAGGCGCAGGCGGTGTCGGGGGAGACGCCCAAGCGCGAGCTGGCGGGGATCCTCGCCCGGTATGAGCGCGGCGACATCGATGTGCTGATCAACGCGCAGCTGCTCGCGGAGGGCTGGAACAGCCCGCGGGCCACCGTCTGCGTGCACCTGGCGCCCACCGCGTCCAAGCGTATCTACCAGCAGCGGGTGGGGCGCGTGACGCGCCGGCATCCCGGCAAGGAGGCGGGGCTCGTCGTCGACTTCGTGCACCCCGCGACCAAGCACGACGACCCGGTGGTGACGCTGCATTCGCTGCTCGACCGCGACGTATACCGCGGAGGGGCGTTCGTCGTCGGGCCGGTGCGCCGTGGCCGCGGCCGGCGGATGCGGGTGGAGCGGCGCGTGCTGCCGGTGTGCGCCGAGGAGGAGCGCCGCTTTGAGGTGTTCGAGCGCGAGCTGTGGCGGATCGCCGTCGAGCATCTCGACTATGGCGAGCAGCACGTGTGGGCGGCGCTGGCCGGGGCGCGCGTGGCGCCAAACGGCTGGCGCAGGGCGCGAGCGATGCTCCACTTCGACCGCACTGGCGAGCTCAAGAGCCGCTTTTTGATCACCGCGGTGCAGCGCAACAAGAACGCACAGCTGCGGTTGCGGGCACTGAGCGACATCCCCGCGCTGGACGGGCCCGATGCCTTCGATACGGCGATCGACATCATCGGTGGCTGGCCGCGCGAGGAGCGCAGGGAGGCGTCGAAGATCATGCTGCGGGCGCTGGTAGAGCGGCGCATCGGCCGGCGCGATCAGGCCAACGCCTGGATCTGGCGCCTGGCGGAGTACACGCGCGATGTGCACGAGGAGTACGCGGTACAGCGCTGGCCGGAGACCAAGCGGCTGCTCGGCCTACTCGTCAACTCCGCGGGCGGGGCACACGCGCGCAATGCCCGGCGGCTGATTCACGCCTCGCGCAAGCAGGACCGCCGGCTGGCGGCGGCGCTGCTGGCCGCGGCGCTCGCGCATACGCCCGAGGCCGAGGAGGCGCTGCGCGGGGCTCGCACGCGGATGGCGCGCAAGCCTCAGGCGCTTGCCCGCGAGCTGCTGCGCAACTTCCCCAAGCGCCGCGCCCGCAACGCGCGGCGACGGCGCAAGGGGTCAAAGGGCGCCGCCAACGGCTCGGGCGGGGCAGGCGCTCCCAGAGCGTCAGGGGCCGGGAGGTCTCCTAAGAGGACCCAGGCCTCAGGCGATGCGGTGCTGAGCAGGGCGCTGTCGAGGCCAGCAGCCAGCGCCGAGGGCAACGGTGGCGAGCTGGCACCGGGCGTGGGCGAGGAGCTGCAGCGGAATGTCGATGAAGCGCTTCATCACGCCGAGGAGTGAGCACCGGCTGCGCTGCTACTGACCGGGGAGCTCCAGGTGAACCTCGCCCGCCTGCAGGGTGGTGTGGCCGCCAGCGGCGAGCGCCACGATCAGCCGCCCCTCGCCGTCGATCCCCTCTGCGCGCCCTGAGCCCGCGGCCCACGTGACCACGCGCCCGCGCAATGCATCGCGGGCACGCCAGGCCTCGAGCGTCGCCTGTGCGGGTTCCTGCAGGCGCCGTTCCAAGGCCTCCAGCAGGCGCTCCAGCGCCGGCTCGATCTCCGCTTCACTCTGACCCATGCTCGCTGCTCCAGCGCGCAGCCCGGCGGGGAGCTGCTCCAGGCGCACGGCCACGTTGAGGCCGATGCCCAACACCGCCCAGCCCTCCTGCGGCCTTCCCTCAATGAGGATCCCGGCGAGCTTGGCCAAGCCATTAGCTCGCGGGCGCACGATGTCGTTCGGCCACTTGATTTGAGCGTCATCCCCGGCGATGTCGCAGACAGCGACCGCGGCGATCAGGGGCAACAGCGGTGGTGCAGAGCGCAGGAGGAGCGAGGCCAAAAGAGAGCTGCCCGCAGGCGCCGTCCAGTGCCGGCCCTGGCGCCCGCGCCCGGCGGTCTGCCAAGAGGCGGTGACGAGTGTCCCGTGTGGCGCTCCGGAAATCGCCAGCTGGCGGGCGCAGTCGTTGGTCGAGCCGGTCTGGCGCAGGTGCACGCGTGGCCGGCCAAGGACGATTTCCCGGCCGGTGTCCGTCAAAGCTAGAGGAGGATCTCCTCGGGGGAATCGATGATCTTCAGGTGCTCGTCCACGCGGGTCATGTTCATCAGCCGCTGGACCTGCTGCGAGCCACGGACCAGCGCGAAGGTCTGTCCACTGTCTGCGCAGCGCTTGTCCAGCGAGAGAATCGCCCGCAGACCTGTGGAATCGATGAACTCCAGCCCGCGGAGGTCGAGCACCACCGTCGCCGGGTTATCCAGCGTCGCGTTTTCGACCTCGCTCTCGAGCAGGGGCACGCTGGCCAGGTCGAGCTCGCCGTCGAGGCGCAATACCACTCGCTCCTCGTTGCGACTCACGTCAATCAAGAGGTTGCTCCCGACTGCCATCGGCGAAACACTAGCGCACCGGTTTGGCGCTGAGACACTTCCTTCGCCTTGGAGTGCGTCAACCTTCAATGCGTAGCGCCAGCAGCGCGATGTCGTCGCGGAGCCGTCCTCGAGCGCGTGTCAGGGCCGCGCGCTCGATGTGCTCGAGGAATCCCTCCAGCGGAAGGTTGGGCGCGGCCGCGCACAGCTCGAGCAGACCCTCCTCTGCGAGCTGGCGGTCCGGCCTGCCCGCCTCGATGACGCCATCGGTGTACAGCAGGAGCGTCTCCCCGGTGCAGAGCGTGATCTCACTCTCCTCGATGCTGACCGGATCGACGACGCCGAGGACCGTGCCGCTGAGACCGGCCTGCTCGACTTCTGCGCCTGCGCTGATCAGCAGCGGCGGCGGATGGCCGGCGAGCGCGATCGTCAGGCGCGCGCCGTCCTGCACACGGGTCAGCATGACCAAGCAGACAGTGCACAGATCCGCACCCGGTGGCTGGCGCAAGAGTGCCTCATGGAGCGTCGAGAGCATGCCGGCGGGAGACTGCCCGCCGATCGCGGCGGCGCGCAGCGTGTGGCGGGCCAAGGCCGTCACCCCAGCTGCCCGCGGCCCTTTGCCGCAGACGTCGCCGATCACGAGCATCCAGCGGTCCTGTCCGTAGGCGAAGACGTCATAGAAGTCGCCGCCAACCTCGTTGAGCTCGCCGGCGGCGTGGTACAGCGCCTGCAGCTCGACGCCGGGAATCTCGGGCAGTGACTCGGGCAGCAGGGAGCGCTGCAGGATGTGCGCGATGCGTGTGCGCTCGGTGTAGATCCGCGCGTTCTCCACAGCGGTGCCGGCGCGACGGCCAAGCCTCTCGGCCAGCGCGAGATCCGCATGCGAGAGGCGGCGGATCGACTCGGAGGAGACGAGCGTGATCGCCCCGATCGTCTTGTTCGCACCGGCCATCGGCACGATGATCACCGCCGTCGCTTCGACGGCGCGGAGCAGCTCGAGGTGTTCTGGGTCGCGGGCGTAGGCCGCGAGCGCCTCTGGTGGAATGTCCGTGAAGATGCGGGCGGCTCCCGTGCGGATCACCTCGGGAACGCCCGCGGGCTCGTCGAGCGCCGGCCGGTAGCCGCGGCTCAGCTGCTCAGCCAGAGCCAGTCTGGCCGGATCGGCGTGATGGACCGCCACCTGTTCGATCTCCTCATGATCGGTGAGGAGGTGGACGGCGCACCAGTCGGCGATCTGCGGAACGGCGAGCTGCGTCACGCGCTTCAGCGTCTCGGAGTAATCCATCGAGGAGGCCAGCACGCGGCTCGCCTCGGCCATGAAGCTCTCCGCCAGCTGCGCACGCTTGACCTCGGTGATGTTCTCGAAGACGTTGACGGCGTAGAGGATGCGTTCGGTCTCGGGGTCGGTGACCGGTGAGGAGCGGACCACCAGCCAGCGCTCCTCTCCTGTGGCACGGACGATGTTTCTCACCACCAGCGGTTTGGGATGCTCCCCCGCGAACAGCCGTCGCCCGGGCATCTGCTCCAGGTCGAGCTCGCGCCCCTGCTCGTCGAGGACAAGAAAGCGCGGCCAGATCGTCCCGGGACGGGCGCTCGTTAGCTCGCTGGGCGTGGCGGCGCCGAGCAGGTCGGCGGCGGCCTGGTTGGCGAAGACCATCTTCCCCTGCTCGTCCATCATCGTGATCGCCTCCCCGAGATTGACGAGGATCGCCTCCAGACGCTGCTCGACGCGGTGCAGATCGGAGAACAGGCGGGCGTTGTCGATCGCCAGGGCGGCCCGCCGCGCCAGCTCGCAGACGAGCTCCAGGTCCTCGCTTCCGTAGGGATCGCCGTCGCCGAGCCGTAGCACGGACAGCGCGCCGAGCGTGCGCTCCCGCGCGAGCAACGGGGCAACGACCGCCGAGCGGTAGCCGTTGTCGATCATGAACCTCGCGTGCTCAGAGCCCTGTGCAAACGAGCTCAACAGCATGTTCGTCATCTCCGCCAGCAGCACAGGCTCCCCGCTGCGGATGACCTGCGCGACCGGATGCTTGCCGGCTGGGTCGAGCGGGTTGCAGGCGCGCAGCTCCTCCAGCTGATGAGCGATCTCCTCGTCCTCCGCGGCGACCGCCACGTCGCGAATCGTTCCCTGCTCATCGCGCAGATCGATCACGCAGAGATCCGCGAGTCGCGGGACGGTGAGCCGCGCGACCTGCCCCATCGTCGTCGTCAAGTCCAAGGACGTGGCCAACACAGCGCCGGCCTCGACCAGCAGATCAATGCCAGGCTCGCGCCGTGCAGTCCCCCTTACGTCGCTCACGACGTCAGTATCACAGCCTCAATTGCCCAGGCCGCGCTCCCGGCCGTGAGAATGGGCGCAGGCGGAGCTACCGCCGGTCGATCAGCTGCAAGGCGAGCACTGCGACCGGACCAGCAGGCGCGAGGCTGTGGTCGTCGGCCAGCCGTCCAACCACGGGCGCGAGCTCTCCGAGCACCGAAGAAATGGTGACGGCACCGGCAGCATGCCCGGGGGGCAGCGGTCCGACGCGCAGCTCGACGCGGCGTGGCTCGACGGCGATCCCCACCCCGAGGTGACTGCCGGTGATCGAGCGGAAGGCTTGGGCCGCGATAACGTCTGCGAGCAGCTGGGCGTCGTAGATGCGATCGGTCGAGAAATTGGCGCGGGCGGCGAGGGCGCAGACGAGGCGAGGCAAGACCGCGCGGGCGAGGCGATCGGGCGTGATTGCGATCGTTGCGGTGGTGATGAGCTCGGGCTGCTCGAAGAGGGGAAAATCGATCTGATCGTGTGCAGTGGCCTGCAGGGAAGATGTCTCCGGGGTGACGAACTCCATGCGAACCTCGGTCCCACCGCTCGCCCGGCTATGAAACTCGACACTATCGGCAAGCGCCTGGATCACGGGTAGCCCGAGCTCGAGGGCCTGCTCGCCGCTCTCACCTGCCTCCTTTAGGCCGTGATCGGGCGTGTGATGCAGGCCGACGCCCTCGTCGCGGACGACCACCTCGATGCAGCCTGCAGCGATGTGGACGTCGACCTCGAGGGGACCACTGTCTCCGCGGTAGGCATGGAGGACAACGTTGTTGGCGGCCTCGGTAACCGCCGTGGCGATGTCATCGAGTACTTCGGGGAGCAGATCGATCGCTTCCGCGACGCCAGTGAGGGTCGTGCGGACGAGCGAGATGTTCTCGGGCTGGCTGCGCAAGTGCAGGCGAACGTTTGGCGGCGCGTGGGTTGGCATTCGCTCAATACGCCTGCCAGCGCCTTGCTCGACGAGCGTACCCAGAGCTTCCCCGCCCGCCATCAAGACGTCTGCACATGCGCGTGGGCGATGACTCGCAGCTGTTGCAGAGACCGGCGCAACAGGCGCGAGACCTGCATCTGGGAGATACCGGCGCGACGGCCGATCTCAGCCTGGCTGAGCTCCTCGACGAAACGCATGCGCAGGATGGCCCGTTCGCGCGCCGGGAGCTGGCGCAGCGCGGCGACGAGGGTGGCGTCCAGCTCGATCAGCTCGTAGCGCTCGTCCTCGCTGCCCATCGCATCCAGGTGGGTGAGGAGATCCTCGCCCTCGTGACTGCTACGGACGGGCGCTTCGAGCGGGAGCGCTTCGTAGGCTTGCCCGGCGAGCAGCCCGTCGAGGACCTCCTCGTATCCGAGCTCGAGATACTCCGCGAGCTCAGAGACGGTGGGCGCGCGACCGCGAACGCTCGATAGCTGCTCCTGGGCGTTGCTCACCGCAAGCGCTCGCTCCTGCAGTTCGCGCGGCACATGCAGGCCCCAGGTGGAGTCACGAAAGTAGCGCCGCAGCTCGCCGAGGATCGTGGGGACCGCAAACGAGGCGAACGCTCTCTGGCGCTCCGGGTCAAAGCGGGCGAGCGCCTTGAGTAGGCCGAGCGAGGCGACCTGGAACAGATCCTCAAAGGGCTCGGAGGTGTGCGCGTAGCGGCGGGCGAGGCTGCGCGCGAGCGGTGTGAATCGCCTAATCAGCAGCTCGTGCGCTGTACGATCACCGTCGCCGCGCCAGCGCGCGAACAGCTCACTGCAGTCGTCCTGCTCGGTGCAAACACCGGGGCGGCGTACGGCCGGCGCTACAGAGGCCATGGCCATCACTTCCTCCTTCCATGAAATGAAGAGGGCTTGTCCCTCAGCGAATCACCTATGAGCGCTTCCTACCCATCCTCTGAGCAATGCAAACAGCTGGGCAATGGCGTGCTGCTATTGCGAGGTGAGCTCGGGGAGCGTCTGCGTGAGGCTGAGAAAAGGCGTGAACAGATCGCCGTGCTGATCGATACGACGTAGGAGCTCGGACGGCTCGGCACTGAGGTTGAGATCCCTCTTGCGGCTAACAGCACCCGCCTGCACCTCCTCCCACTGAAGCGGCGTGGAGATCGTGGGGCGCTCGCGTGCGCGCAGTGAGTAGACACAGATCGTCGTCTTGTGCTGGTCGTTCTGGCTCCAGTCGATGAACACCTTGCCGTGGCGCAGCTGCTTTGTCATGCGCGAGGTGACCAGCTTGGGGTGATCCTTCTCGATCAGCCCGGCGACGGCGCGGGCGAACGGCTTGGTCTGCTCGTAGGCGATCGGGGCGTTGAGCGGCACATAAACCTGCAGCCCCTTTGCGCCGGAGGTCTTGACGATCATCTCCAGGTCAAATGCCGCGAACAGCTCTCTCAACCACAACGCCACCTGGCAGCACTGCTTCAGTCCGGCGGGTGCCCCCGGGTCGAGGTCGAACACGACCGCGGTGGGGGTGACGATGTCCGCTGCGCGGGACAGGCTTGGGTGCAGCTCGAGGCTGGCGAGGTTCGCGACCCAGATAAGTGCCGGCAGGTCGTCCAGGACACAGTAGTCGAGCACTCCCTCGCGCTCGCTCTGCACCGCCGCGGTGTGTACCCACTCGGGCCTGTGGGAGGGGCATCGCTTCTCATAGAAATACTTGCCTTTTACGCCGTCGGGATAGCGCTTGAGCGTCAGCGGCCGGCCGGCGAGGTGCCCGAGCAGCACCGGCGCCACCGCGGCGTAGTAGTCGACCACCTGCCCCTTGGTGAAGACGGCCTCTGGGTAGAGGACCTTGCTGCGGTTTGACAGTTTCAGCGTACGCCCCCCGGCCTCGATCTCGGCGCTGTTCTTACTTTCATTGAGGATCTCGTACGGCCGCTGGGCACCTGCAACGCCGGGGTCCTGCTCGACCGCCACTTCCGCTGCGGGCTTGTCGTCGCGCAGGCCCTTGTAGACGGAGTGACGCAGGATGCGCTCTTTGGTCCAATGGGAGAACTCGACCTCCGCGACGAGCTCGGGCTCCACAAAACGGGCGCTTGCGGGCGGTTGGGTGCCAACCGGCGCAAATGGACTGTCGGGCCGCGGGCGGTCCTCGAGCTCCTTGGTCAAGCGCTGCAGCTCGTGCTCATCAAAGCCGGTGCCTACGCCACCGGCGTAGCGCAGGACTTGCCTGCCGTCGTGCTCTGAGTAATAGCCCACGAGCAGCGATCCGATCAGCCCGGCACGACGCCCCTTGCCTGCCTGCCAGCCGCCGATCACGAACTCCTGGCGGTTTACGTTCTTGATCTTCAGCCACTCTCCAGTGCGCTGGCCGGGCCTGTATGGGCTGTCCAGCCGCTTGGCGACGATCCCCTCCAGGCCGTGCTCAGCGCTGACCGCGAGAAAGTCCTTACCGGAACCGGAGTGATAGGCGGGGGTCTGCCAGGCGGTCCCCTCCAGGTGCAGCTGCTCGAGCAAGGATCGACGCTCAGAGTACGAAAGCGCCATGGTGGAGTGACCATCGAGATACAGCAAATCGAAGATCACGTACGTGACGAGCGCCTCGTGCGAGCGCCTGCGAATGACGCTCTCTGAGGTGAGGTGCATCCGGTGTTGCAACTGCTCGAAGCTGGGGTGGCCGTGCTCGTCAAAACAGACGACCTCCCCGTCCAAGATCATTCCCATGGCGCCGGCCGCCTTACCGAGCTCGCGCAGCTCGGGGTATTGCCGTGTGATATCGCGCCCGTTGCGGTTTTCCAGGCGAACCCGTCCGCCGTCTATAAAGGCCAGGGCGCGAATCCCGTCCCACTTGATCTCATAGCCGTAGTCCTGTTCGCTGGCCGGGAGCTTCGACGGCTTGGCGAGCATCGGTGAGAGCTCCTCGGGCATCGGCTCCCGGGGGCCTCCGTGGGGAGGATCCATGCGGTGGATCATCCAGTTCTTGCCGTTAGTCTGAAAGAGGACGTACTTGCCCTGCAGGCGCTCGCCATGGAAGGTCACGATCACCTCGTCGTCACGGAACTTGTGAGTCTCATAAGTGCCGCTGTCCCAGATCTTCACGCTGCCTGCGCCATAGCTCCCTTTGGGGATCTCACCGGCGAAGTCGATGTAGTCGATCGGATGATCCTCGACGTGCACCGCCAGGTGGTTGGTCTTGGGGTCCTGCGGGATGCCCTTGGGGACCGCCCACGACACGAGCACCCCATCTCGCTCTAGCCGCAGATCCCAGTGCAGGCTGCGCGCGTGGTGCTCTTGGACGACGAAGCGGGCACGCTCGGCCCCTGCGCCGGTCTCACCCGCGGGCTCGGGCGTGCTGTGAAAGTTCCGTTTGGCGTTGTACTCGCGCAGCGGGCGCTCAGCGGCAGTCGTGCTTCGCTTCACTTGCGCTCATCGTACTTTCTCACGGCTCTCAAAAGGAGATTCCCAAGGATGACATCAATCAACCCAAACAACTGCCCTCTGGGGTCCGATCGAACGCGGCTCGCCGCGCTTCGCGCGGGAGGAGGTTCTCCGTGAGAAACTCGCGCGCACAAGTGCGTACGTTCCACCACTCCGCATACACGGCCGGTCAGATCGCCGCAGCGCGAGCGCAGCGCGAGCTGAGCGTGTCGGTGTGCCTGCCCGCGCGCGAATGCGCGGGCACGGTGGGAGAGATCGTGACTGCGCTCGGTGCCCTGCGCGAGGCGGGCGCGCTCGATCGGATCGTGGTGCTCGACGCGGCCTCGCCGGACGGCACCGCCGGGCTGGCGGCGCAGGCGGGCGCGGAGGTGCTCCAGCAGGATGACCTCTTGCCATCGTTCGGAGCGGTGCTGGGCAAGGGCGACGCGATGTGGCGCGCGACCTCGGCGCTCGATAGCGACGTGGTGTGCTTCATCGACGCCGACAGCGAGCGCTTCTCAGCGCACTTCGCGACGGGCCTGCTCGGCGCGCTGCTGTGCGAGCCGGACGTGTCGTTCGTCAAGGCCTTCTACCGCCGCCCCCTGGCCAGCGATACACCGGGCGGCGAGGAAGGCGGGCGCGTGAACCATCTGATGGCGCGCCCGGCGCTGGCGCTGTTCTACCCACAGCTCGCGGGCGTGCGCCAGCCGTTGGCGGGGGAGGTGGCAGCGCGCAGGGATTTGCTGGAACGGCTGCCGTTTGCGACGGGCTACGGCGTGGAGATAGCGATGCTGATCGATGCCTGGCGCGCGGTCGGTGAGGCGGGGATCGCACAGGTCGACCTGGACGAGCACCACAACCGCCACCAGCCGCTTTCGACGCTGTCGCCGATGGCGCTGACGGTGCTGGCGACGATCGCCCGCCGCCTGGAGCAGGAAGGGCGCCTGGCGGGCGAGGGCCTGGCGGCGAACGCCCCAGTTGAGCGCCCGCCGCTTCAGAGCCTCGCGGGGCTTTCGCAGAGCGGCGTATGAGGACCGGCCGGAGAACCTGACGTGCAGCAGCTCGACGGCCGGCTGATCTTCTCGGCGACGGATCTCATCAACTACCTCGAGTGCCCGCACCTCACCCATCTCGACATCGAGATCGCGCTCGGGCGTCTCGAGCTGAAGGCCACCCGCACCGACTCCACCGACCTGCTCGCGCGCAAGGGCGACGAGCACGAGCGGGCCCACCTGGCCCAGCTGCGCTCCGAAGGGCGCGAGATCGTCGAAATCGAGAGCGAACCGGGCCTCGACGGCACGCGCGAGGGCGCGCAGCGTACGGCCGCGGCGATGCGAGCAGGGGCCGAGGTGATCTACCAGGGCGTCCTCTTCGACGGCGCCCGCTGGCGCGGGCACAGCGACTTCCTCCAGCGCGTCGAGTCCCCCTCGGAGCTCGGTTCGTTCAGCTACGAGGTGGCGGACACCAAGCTCGCCCGCCGCGTCAAGCCCTACTTCCTGCTGCAGCTCTGCTTCTACTCCGAGCTCCTCGAGTCGATCCAGGGCACCGCGCCCGTGAGGATGCACGTCGTGCTCGGGACTCATGAGGTGCAGTCGTTCCGGCTGGCGGACTTCGCCGCCTACTACCGCGCCGTCAAGCATCGTTTCGAGGCCGTCCTCGACGTGGGTCTTGCCACCACATACCCGGAGCCGGTCGAGCACTGTGGCCTGTGCAGCTGGGAGGAGCACTGCATCGCCAAACGCGAGGCCGACGAGCACCTGAGCCTCGTCGCCAACATCCGGCGCTCCCAGCGCACTGCACTGAACGAGCGGAACATCGCGACCGTCGCGCAGCTCGCGACTGCGCAGACAGCGGACCGGCCACCGCGGATCGCCTCCGCCACGTTCGAGCGCCTGCGCGCACAGGCGAAACTGCAGCTCGCCCAGCGCACCACGGGCGAGCCGCGCTACGAGCTGCTCGAGCCCGCGGATGATCGCGGCTTTGCCCGCCTGCCTTTGCCCTGCCAGGGGGACATCTTCTTTGACATGGAGGGCGACCCGTTCTTTGACGATGGCCTCGAGTATCTGTTTGGCGCCGTGACGCTCCAGGACGGCAAGCCTCACTTTCAAGCTTTCTGGGCGACCGATCGTGTAACCGAGAAGCAGGCGTTCGAGCGGTTCATCGACTTCACAATGCAGCGGCTCGCTCGCTTCCCGGACCTGCACGTCTACCACTACGCCCCCTATGAGGCGACTGCGCTGAGGCGCCTGATGGGCCTGCACGCCACGCGCGAGGACGAGCTCGACCAGCTGCTGCGCGGCAAGGTCCTGGTCGATCTGTACGAGGTCGTGCGCCAAGCGCTGCGCGTGTCCCAGCCGAGCTACTCGATCAAGAGCATCGAGGCGTTCTACATGGAGGAGCGCGACACGGAGGTCACCGAAGGCGGTGACTCGATCATCTCCTTCGAGCGGTTCCTGGACACCGGCGATCGCTCTTTGCTGCAGGCCATCGAGCGCTACAACGAGGACGACTGCCGCTCCACCCACCTGCTGCGCGAATGGCTGCTCGACCGGCGCGGAGAGGCGACCGGTCTGTTCGGACGGGAGATCCTTTGGAAGTCCCAACCTCAGCCTTTTGAACCAGACCCTGATGCTCAGTTACAACTCGACGAGCTGCAAGGCGCACTTCTCAACGGCATCCCCGAGGACACTGCCGATCAGGACGAGAGACAACACGCGCGCTGGCTTACCGCGCAACTGCTCGACTACCACCGGCGCGAGGCAAAGCCCGCTTGGTGGGCGTACTTCGAACGGCTCGAAGCTGACGATCAGCAGCTCATCGAGGCCGACACCGAAGCGCTTGGCGGGCTCTCCGGCACGGGCGATCCGCCGGCTCCGCTTCCGCCACCCTCACGCTCGGTGGCTGACACGCTGCGCTTCGGAGCCCAGGAGCACAAGATCAGCAAGGGCAGCTTCACCGACCCCGCAACAGAGAAGAGCGTGACCGTCCTCTCGGTGGAGGACGCGACCGGAATCGTCCAGATCAGCCGCGCCGCCAAACGTTCACATGAGCCGCTGCCGCGTGCGCTGATCCCTTCCGGTCCGTATGACACCCGACTGCAGCGCTCAGCCCTACGCGATTTCGCAAACGACATCACCGCCCGCGGGCTCGACGCCCAAGAGGAGCCCTTTACCGCGCTGCGTCAGATCCTGCGCCGTGATGTCCCGGACACCTCGGCACGCCCCCATGGCGCATCGCTGCAGACCGGTGCCTTCAATCTGGACGACGCAAAGTCGATCACGGAGGGCTTGCGCGACAGCTACCTGTTCATCCAGGGCCCGCCCGGTTCTGGCAAGACCTACACCGGCGCGCAGCTGATCCTCCACCTGATCGAGCGAGGCCACCGGGTCGGGGTCGCCGCCGGGAGCCACTCAGCGATTCACACCCTCCTGCGCCAGGTGGAGCAGTACGCCCTCACAGAGTCGCAGTTCTCAGGATTAAACAAGTACAGCGAGGACGACAATCGCTACTCCTCCGGACGAGGGCTGATCGAGAACTCCAAGGACCCGGCCGACTTCACCGCCGGCGGCTACAACCTCATGGCGGGAACCGCCTGGCTCTGGTGCCGGGTGCAGATGCGCCAGTCTGTCGACTACCTGTTTATCGACGAGGCCGGTCAGATCTCCCTCGCCGACGCACTGGCGATGGGCACCTGCGCGCGCAACCTCGTCCTCCTTGGAGACCCCCAGCAGCTTGCCCAGGTTTCCCAGGCGATTCACCCTCCCGGCGCCGGCTCATCGGTGCTCGAACACCTCTTGCTGGCGGACACGACGATCCCGCGCGAGCGGGGGCTGTTCATCGATCAGACCCGCCGCATGCACCCGGACGTCTGCCGCTTCATCTCGCAGGCGATGTACGAGGGCCGGCTCGAGTCCGCCCCCGAATGCGCCGCGCAGGGCATCGACGCCCCCGGCCTGCTCACCGGCACGGGGGTGCGCTACGTGCCCGTGACACACGAGGGCAACACGCGATCCTCAGTCGAGGAGGCGCGAACGATCGCCACGCTGATCGCGGATCTGCTGAAGGGGCGCTATCTGCAGGCGGATGGAACGGCCGATCGCCTGCGGCCAGAGGACATCATGGTCGTGGCCCCCTACAACGCGCAGGTGCGCTGCCTGCGCGAGCACCTCCCCGACGGCGTCAGGATCGGCACCGTCGACAAGTTCCAGGGCCAGGAGGCGGCGGTCTGCTTCTTCTCGATGGCGACCTCCAGCGGCGAGGAGATCCCCCGCCACCTCGAGTTCCTATTCAGCCGCAACCGCCTGAACGTCGCCGTTTCGCGCGCGCGCGCTCAGGCGGTGCTCGTGTGCAGCCCGGAGCTGCTGCACATTCGCTGCCGAAATGCCGATCAGATGCGGCTCCTCAATGCGCTTTGCCTGCTGGTGGAGAGCGCCTGCGCTGCCAGCACCGCGGAAGGCATGGCGTAACTTGGCGGCTTCTTTTTGGCGCTTGCGAGCCAATGCCTGCGCCTGTGCTTCTTCCTGGGAGCGTTGCCGTGCGTGCTCAGCCAGCGCCGCGGAGGCATCGCGCAGGGCGTCGTCGACCAGCTGCTTGACAACCGAGACATCGGGGATGTCCTCCAGCAGAATCGATAGGTGACACTCGCCGCGGTCCAGCCTCAGCCTTCTCCACGGCGGCGGGTCCTGACCTGGAGGAAGATCCTCGTCTGCGGAGGGGGTTAGCTCGCGCAGAATCTGCGCGATGATCTTGTCGTCTGCGGGATCGACCGCTTTCAGAGCAGGCAGCGGCACGACGACCTCGGTCTGCTCACCCTTGACCGTGGTCTCCGTGTGCTCCCAGTCGGCTGTGATGATCATGCCTGGCATGTAACCACGCACCCCCGACACTTTTCGCCCATGCAGACGCTGAACGAACGGCCGTAGGCGATTCGGCCTGCCGCATGCTCTGCGAATTCTTCGCAACGAGCGTCCTCGCGCGCGCCACGCACAGGCGCGCGAGGGCACACTGAGCGCCGTGGCCGACCACCTCAGCCGCGCGGGCCGGAGCCGCAACATGGCGGCGATCCGCGCCAAGAACACGAAGCCCGAGCTGGCCATCCGCCGCGCTCTGCACGCGGCGGGGATCCGCGGCTGGCGCTGCCACGCCCGCGGCATCCTCGGCAAGCCCGATCTCGCCTTCACCCGCTGGAAGGTCGCCGTCTTCATCGATGGGGCGTTCTGGCACGGGCACCCGGACTTCTTCACGTTCGGCAAATCAGGGAGCTACTGGGACGCGAAGATCGCCCGCACCCAGGAGCGTGACCGGCTCGCGAACAAGACGCTCCGTGCCTCTGGCTGGACCGTGGTGCGCTTCTGGGACTTCGAAGTCGAAGAGGACGTGGGGCGCTGTGCGCAGGACGTCCTGGCCGCGTTGTGCCAGGTTGGCCGCCCGGCGCCCACCGCGCTCGCCCGCTGAGGGCTACTCATCCTCACCACTCGCACTCCTGCCCCGGGGAAGCCGTGGCGCGGGTCTAATTGGATCGGAGTCTGTGGCGAGCCGGTAGCGCTGACCGGCGATCTCGGCTGTCATGCCGGGATGGCCGTCCTCAGCCTCGATCACCCGTACGCTGATGAAGCTGCCCTTGGGCGGCCGCGGAAGGCCAAGGTCCTCTGCAATGAGCGGGTCGTGTTCCTGATGCCCGAGCACGAGGATGCCCTCTTTGCCGAGATGCTCGGGCAGGCGTGCATCGCGCGGGCGCTTGAGACCGTCCTGCTGCTGGGCCACGGTCAGGACCGATGCGCGATTTACGAGCCGGCCCTGAACCAGCCGAAAGAGCATGTTGATCTTGCGCGGGCCACTGGGCCGGCGCGGTGAGGAGGGGTCTGGGTTGAAGATCTTCTCGCGCAGGAGCGGCGGGATGTGCAGGAGGAGGTTCTCGGGCAGTGCTGGCTTGCTGTAGAGCCAGCGGATCGTGCTCTCGCCCGCGGGGGTCAGCTTGCGCTTGCGATCGCGATTCTCCGGGCCCAAGAGCCAAAGGTCATCGCTGACGCGTATGACGCCCGCCTCCCACCGGCTTTCCTCATCGCTCGCCCAGACGACGAGGCACACGTGCTTGCCTTCGTAGGCCTCAGGCGGGATCTCCCAGCCCCCGAGCTTCTGCGAGAACTTGCAGTCCGTATCGACACCGTCGATCAGATAGTCCATCTTCACACCGTCCGCGAACTCGAACGCGCGGTGCAGGTTGATCTCGACCAGTGTCCCCATGTAGGTCTTCTCGGTCTTGCGCAGCTGCTCCCACGAGTAGCGTCCCGTTCGCTGGCCGTCATACAGCTGGTCGTAGGTCTCCCGCAGAACGCCGGCAAACATCTCGCCCGTGGGGTCAGCGCGCTGAAGGGCATTGCTCACGGCATCGAGCTCGGGGTCGGCCCCCAGAGCTGGCGGGTCAAAGCCCAGTAGCCGGTGAGGCTCAATGGGACTGGCTCGCCGCACCGGCGGGCGGCGGGGCTGTGAGGGAGTGGGCAATCTGTCCGCCTCGCGCATGCAAGCGCCTCATGCAGCCCTGTGAGCAGGGTCAACCCCCGCATCCTCGCCTGTACCGGCGCTCCGCAGCGCAGCTGCGATGGCCACACCCACCGCGCGCGCCACGGGCGGCGGAAAGGCGTTGCCAACCTGGCGATAGCTCGCCGTCTTGCGCCCGCTGAAGGCCCATTCGTCGGTAAATCCCTGGATGCGCGCGGCCATCCTGACGGTCAAGCGCGGGCTCCCGCTGAAGCCCGGCGAAGGCGCCTCAGAGGCGATGCCACGGCCGTCCACGCCGAGCTTTGCCCATTCCCGCCTGGCCCGCGTCGGGCCGAGGTCCGGCCCACCGTGCTTCTTTGAGCCACCGACGAGCGTCGGCGCGATGCCGCCGGCTCCTGCGCTCCACGCCTCCGCGCCCTCCCAGCCGTTTGCTCCCATCAGGTCCGCGAGGGTCTCGCCCACCCCCGGCGGGGCGCCCGGATGATGCTCTGGCCAATCAAAGACGCCCGCCGCCCCAGGTGCAAGGGCGACAAGGACCGCGCGCGCGCGACTCTGAGGCACCCCGTAAAACGACGCTTGCAGCAGCTTCCAGCGAGGGACATAGCCCAGCTCACGCAGGCGCTTGGCCAAGGCGGCACGATAGGAATCAAACTTCGGGCTCAGCAGCCCGCGCACGTTCTCGAGCATCACGGCCCGCGGAGCGCACTCCGCTATGAGCCTGAGCGCCTGAGGGAAGAGGTCGCGCTCGTCGCTGGCGCCGAGCTGCTTGCCGGCAATCGAGAACGGTGGGCAGGGTACGCCGCCGGCGAGCAGGTCGACCTGCCCGTTGAAGGCGCTCGCGTCGAAGGCGTGAACATCGCCAGGCCTGCCCTCTGAGGGTCCCCGGTCAGCCAGGCGGGGGCCGACGATGTTCCATTGGGGGCGGTTGGTGCGCAACGTCTCCGCGGCCCAGGGATCGATCTCCACGGCCGCCAGGTGCTCGAATCCGGCCTGCTCGAGGCCCAGCGCCTGGCCTCCTGCTCCCGCACAGATCTCGATCGAGGTAAGGGGGGTCATGCTCTCTATGGCCGTGGCATAGCTGTGACACGAAAGCTCGCCCCGGAGCGCGCGGAGATGGCTGTCAGAAGAAGCGGCACGGAGGCCGATCCTACGTGCTCGCCCCGACGCAACAGCCGGGCTCTGTCAGTCGCGCTCAGGGTCCAGGTCGCGCAGGTGTTCGTGCTCGGGTGCCCGTGGGCCGGCGAGGGGCTTCTGCGCCAGCCGCGCGCGCAAATCGAAGTACAAGAGCGCCACTGTCAGTGCTGAGAAGGAGGCCGTGATCGTGCGCGCGGCGATCCCCGCAGCCACGGAAGCAACGCCCGAGGTGCTCCCGAGCGGGATCGCCCTGACACCAAAGAGGATGCCCGAGTTCAGCAGCCCGATGATCAGCAGCAGGCCGAAGATGTGCCCGTAGTTCCCGCGCGTGAGCTCCCGGCTGCGGCGCAGTGAGGGGATCCAGCCCTCGTTCTCCAGCGCCGCAACCTGCGCGACGACTGCCCAGCGCAGGGCGAGCAGGACACCGGGAACGATCAGCGCGAGGAAGCCCAGGGCGATGCCCGCGGTGGAGACGATCACCGCGGCCACCACGACCGGCAGCACCCGCAGGGCGCGCAGGACCACCGCCTGAAAACGAGGCCTGCTCCCGCGGCCGATGTCCAGGACCGCGTGTACGTGCAGGGCGGACACCAAGGGCCCGATCATCGCGGTGTCCAGCAGCAGCAACAGGTATGTCACCCCCACGTTCTGGTGCGCAGTGCTCACCAGCGGCCCATCGTGAGTGATAGCCAGGACGATGAGCTCATACGGCGCGATCACGCCGACCGCCAGTATCAGGAACAGCAGCGGATAGGCCTGGTAAATGTCGAGCGCCTCACCGATGATCTCAGCGACCGAGCGCTGGCGCTCGATCTGTTTCGGCTCTGGCGACTCGGACGGTGGAAGCTCCATAGGAGCGCTCAGCCTAAAGCCCTCCCCGGCGCGTGCGTGCATCAGCTCGAGAGCTGAAAGGATGCCGGCATGACTGAATTCGAGCAGATCACCACCGAGGTCTCAGAGCGCGTTCTCACGATTACCCTGAACCGCCCCGAGCGCCTGAACGCGTGGACGGCGCAGATGTGCCAGGAGCTGATGGCGGCCTTCGATCGCGCCGACGCGGACGACGACGTGCGGGCGGTCATCGTCACGGGCGCCGGACGCGGCTTCTGCGCCGGGGCCGACCTCGGCAGCGGCGGCGACACTTTCGACTACCGCAAGCGAGGCTTGGACTCGGAGGTGGCGCGGGACAACGGCGGCGAGTTCACACTGCGCGTGTTTGCGTGCAAGAAGCCGGTGATCGCCGCCATCAACGGTCCCGCCGTCGGCGTGGGGGCGACGATGACCCTCCCGATGGACGTGCGCCTAGCCGCTGATGACGCCCGCATCGGTTTCGTGTTCGCGCGCCGGGGGATCATCCCCGAGGCGTGCTCGAGCTGGTTTTTGCCGCGCATCGTTGGAATCAGCCGCGCGATGGAGTGGGTCGCCACCGGGCGGGTGTTCTCCGCACAGGAGGCACTGCAGGGCGGGCTGGTGCGGAGCCTGCATCCACAGGGCGAGCTGCTCGACGCGGCCCGCGCCCTGGCACGGGAGATCGCTGAGAACACGGCGCCGGTGTCCGTGGCCGTGGCGAGACAGCTGATGTGGAGGATGCTTGGCGCGGAGCACCCGATGATCGCCCACCGCGCTGACTCGCGCGGCATGGTCGCCCGCGGGCAGTCCGCCGACGCCGTTGAGGGAATCACCGCGTTCCTGGAGAAGCGCCCAGCGCACTTCCCCGACCGTGTCAGCGACGGCCTGCCGGAGACCATGCCCGGCTGGAGCGCACCGGAGTTCGAGTAGCCGGCTGGCGGTATCGCCTCCTCCACAGGCGCGACTTCTGTGATGGGAATGGGTTCTTCCCAGTAGAGCCGTAAAACGAGGGAAGGGGTCATCCCATGCGCAGAATATCCGCCTATCTGGCCGTGCTCGGCTTTGCCGTTCTTGGTTTTTCGGCGACAGCGTCGGCAGCACCGACGGTCACGCTGAAAGCAAAGGCCGTGCCGATTCCAGGCTTCCCTCACACGGGCAACATCCTCGGCGCCGGTGCCGCAGTGCAGGCCGAATACAGAATCTCAGGGACCGAATACGGTGGCCACCCGGCCCCGTTGATGGGGGTCACGTTCTATCTGCCCTCCGGTGTGAAGCTGCACCCGCAGGGCTTTCCCGCCTGTTCAGAAAGCGTGCTCAAGGAAAAGGGGGCCATAGGATGCCCGGCCAAATCGAAGGCTGGGCCGGTGGGCAGCGCGCGCGGTGTCGTGAGCTTCGGCACCGAACGTGTTTCAGAGACGGTGTCGGTGCAGCCGTTCTTCGCTCCCGGCGGCAACCTGCAGTTCTATGTGCAGGGCACCTCGCCCGTCTCGATCGAAATCATTTCCAAAGGCAGTCTCACGAAGGCGCCTGCGCCCTTCGGTCCGAAGCTCGTCGCCGAAGTGCCGCTGATCGAATCGGTGCCCGGTGCGCTGGATGCGTCGGCCGAATACATCAACGTGAGGGTCGGCGCCGCCTACAAGAAGGGTAGGAAAACGATCTACTACGGCATGATGCCGAAGAAGTGCCCGAGGGGTGGCTTCCCGGTGAAGTCGGAACTGTCGTTCCTCGGCGGCGCGGTCGTGCCCGCCACATACAAGGCGCCGTGCCCACGCAGACGCCACTAGCCTGACGCGACACGCTTGGTCCCGGGCCCACGCCCGGGACCAAGATCCCAGCGATGAGTTTCCCCGCGGCTGACGGTCGTACTTCAAACGAGCGCAAATACGCGAACAGGAGTCAGCTGATGATCATCGTTGCCGGAGCCCTCACCGTCGATCCGCACGGACGCGATGCATACCTCGATGGCTGCGCGAGCGTTGTCGCGGCGGCTCGCCAGGCTCAGGGCTGCCACGACTTCGCGCTATCCCCCGATCTGCTCGACGCCGGCCGCATCAACGTGTTTGAGCGCTGGGACTGTGAGGAGGACCTTCACCGCTTTCGCGGGTCAGGGCCCGACGACGGCCAGCGCGACGCGCTCCTGGACATCCAGGTCAACGAATGGACCGTTGTCGATACGCCGCGCAGCATGTAGACCAACAGCTTGCCGTCCCTGAGATCGGACCTCCGCGCAGGCCGGAGGACAATCTGCGGGAGCTATGCCGCTTTAACCGTGGCGGGCTCGACTGGGACGGTCTTGCCTTCGGTGTCGGTTTCGTAGAAGCCGAAGTCGGCGCCTAGCGCATCGGCGAGGCGTTTGGCGGTAACGGTGGTGGGCTGGGTCTCGCCGCGCTCGATGCGGCTGATGTCGGCCTGCTGGATACCTGAGAGCTCGCTCAGCCGACGCTGGGTGAGCCCACAGCGGTGACGCAGCGCCAGTAGCTGCCCCGCGATGTGGAAGTGACTGTCGAGCGAGCGGAGCTCAGCGACGGCCTCGGGCCCTTCGGCTATGGCCTCCTGCTCTATGTCTTGCATCAGTTGGTCGAAATCGCTCATCACGAGGCGCTCCTGCATCCCAAATGGATATGTGTAATTGGACATCAGCATATCACTAGCTCTGCGACGCTTTCGTGGCTTTGGCACGGCCTCGATGTATCTGCAGGCGAGCACGGGCTTCGTGCCGTCGTCGTCCGCGAAGAACTCCAATTTGTACGCACCGGTCATCGCCCCCCGAAGCTACGCCGCACTTGGGATGGCCCGGTAGCGGTGGCGCTTGCGAAAGATGGGGATGTCTCCAGCTGGCTAACACGACTCTTGTGTCGCGATCAGCTTCAGCTTGTCCGCGCGGGTTAGCAGCTTGATCCTCGCCTCCTCCCGGCGTGCCGCCATGCGATCCACCATCGGCAACGCCAAAGCCATCTCCACCGGCAGCCGACTCGCGGTATAGCGGCTGGCTTTGCCAGCCTGGTGACGAGCCATCCGCCTGTCGAGATCGCTCGTCCACCCCGTGTATAGGGAGCCATCACGGCAGCGCAACATGTAGACCCAGGCGTCGGACATGGAGAGTTGTTTGGGGTGAGGAGACAAATGCCTGCCGCTGGGATCGCCTCGACACGCGAATACGGCGCGCCGACGGCACACGCAAACGTCGAGGCAAGCGAAGGCCCTGACGTAATATATGGTATGCTGCATATTCTAAACCGAGTCATTTAGGGCAGGAGCACTCATGGCCACAAAGTTCGATGAGTACATCCGTGAGATCGAGAAGAAGGCAAAGGCCGGAGGGCCAGACGCAACCGCACGCTGGGACGCCTTCAACGCCCACTACACCATGGCGCGTGAGGTGCGCGAGCTGCGCAAACAACACAAGCTCACCCAGAAGCAACTCGCCGCCGTGTCCGGCATCAACCAAGGCGAGATCTCACGTATCGAGCGCGGCCAGACAAACCCAACGGCAACCACGCTCGCGGCACTCCTAGCACCACTGAACGCACGCCTCGGCGTGGTCCCGCGCGAGCAGCGCGACCTTGTCCACGCGTAGCCAGCCGCGGTGATGACCGGCGACCGATCGGCGGTATCTCTGATCGCTTCCGGTTGCGAGCGCTGCCTGCGCTCTGAGCTTGCGGCGCGGCGTAATCGACTGGACGATTGAGTCAGATGGTGTTACGTCAGGTGGTAGTTGCCGCGATAGTCAGTCTTGGTGCAGGAGAAGCCATAGCGCCGGTACTGGCGTGCGTAGCTGTGGGCACAGAACTCACCGCGGCGCAGGCACTTCTGCTGACCACCGATCACGGCGTGAACGTAGCTGGCACTACAGGTCTTCGCCGTGATTGCGGACGGCTGGTGTGTGGCGCCTGCCGGTGAGCCCCCAATAAACGCGAACCCAAGTACGGCACTGGCTATTGCGAGGTACCTGCGCATGCGTGTCTCCTTGCTCGGACGAAGTCAACGGAACATACACCGATCGGCTACTCAGCTGTGGCAGGTCTTTCGTGGTAGTGCGATATTGCTGTTCTGGTGGATTTCCTTGCCGTTTTTTTCTTTGAACTTCGTCGGCATCGTCAAATTCCGTCCCCGTATTCCGTCCTCTTCAGCGCTTGACAGGTTGGGCTTTTAGCGCGTGCCTTCAGCGCCCGCGAGCTGTGCCTTCATCGCCTCCGCCAGAGCCATTGCCGCTGACAGCGGCCTGACCATAACCACGAATTCGTCGATCAGCCCATCCTCGCCCGTGTGCAAAAAGTCGCACCCCTCGATCTCCTTATCACCGATCCGGGCCGTAAACACGAGGGCGTGGTCACTGCAGTCAGGCGCGCCGATCTCGCGAACGTAGCGGAAGTCCTCGAAGACGTGCGAGACCGCGAACAGCAGCGCCGCGACCGCATCCCGTCCCTGGTAGGGCTTGAACACGACCGGACTGCGGAAGCGGACATCCTCAGCGAGCAACGCGACGCAAGCCTCGAAATCCTGAGCCTCGACTGCAGCGCGAAACGGAACCATCGCCCTCACCTCCCGGCGCTAATAATTGACCTGCTCAGCTTCTCACAGCCGGCGCCATTTGGGGTCCGGGTCTACGACAGCTATGGCTCGAGAATCCTTTTCGCGACGGCAGAGCTCTCATGTACGTGCCAGCACCTGACCGGCCCGAACGGGAGACTCCATCAAGATGCCGTGTCCCCGACACTAGCTTCATCATGACCGACACTCCTACCTTCTCCTGGCCGGCTGAGCAGGTCGTAAGCGCCGCCCAGCAGGGTGATCCGCGCGCGATCGCGGCACTCCTCTCAGGTTCTCACGCACACGTGCGGCGCTTTGCCCGGACTCTCTGCTCGACGCCCGAGGATGCAGAGGACGCAGCCCAGGAGGCGCTGATCGTCCTGTACCGCAAGATCGGAACGCTGCGTGTCGCCGCGGCACTGGCATCGTGGATGTTTCAAATCGTGCGCAACGAGTGCATCCGCAGGTCGCGACTCGCACTGCACAGACCGATCCCCGCCGCTGGGACCGAGCCCTCCGCCGAAGACGCGGCGCTCGCACGCCTGGAGATCGAGCGGATCGTCGGCTGCATCGCCGGGCTCCCCGCCGAGCAGCGCGCTGTCCTCGTGCTGCGAGACATCCAGGGCCAGTCGGGAGCCGCGAGCGCTCAGGCGCTCGGTATCAGCCGTGCGGCGATGAAGTCACGCCTGCATCGCGGGCGCGAAACACTTCGCACGCAACTCACGGCTCCAAATGACACCGCCAGCTGACCGGCCCGGGCGCTGAAAGCTAGAGGATGCCGATCCTGTCGGGTGGCCAGTAGGTGGCGACGGCATCCCCGATGATCCATCCCGTGGGGACAGGCCCCCAGAACCTGCTGTCATCAGATTCGCCACGATTGTCGCCCATCATGAACCAGTGACCAGGTGGGATCTTGATCGGAACCGGGAAATTGCAGAAGGGCATCGAGGGCTGCGCGCAGGGTTTGATGTATGAATCTTGCTCGCGCACACCGTTGCGATAGGCGTGGCCTTCCTTGATGTACAGCTCATCACCGGGACCGGCCACGATGCGCTTGATGAAGTTGACGCTCGCCTCCTGCGCGAGCGGCTGCGAGCAGGCGGCGGTGCCTTCGACGACCGGACGGCCCGTCGTAGCGCAGATCGGCCTTTCCCCCGTTTCCCCCTCACTCACCCCTTCGGGCGGGTGGAACACGACGATCTCACCAACGTGCGGCCCGCTGATGCTCATCCCGATGCGGTTCGCAAGCACCCGCTGACCGACGTCTAGAGTCGGTTCCATCGAGCCGCTGGGAATGCGGTACGGCTTGACGACCCACGCCTGGATACCGAGCGCCAGGCCGAGCGCGACCAGCACGATCGCGACCAGCTCGACGATTGAGCCCAGCGTCGATTTCGAGCGCTTCTTACCGGTCTGCGTTTCGGGCTCTGAGGACTTGCCTGGCTTCTCGGGACTGGGCGAGACGGCAGGTGAGCTTGGTCGCGAGCTCTTGCCCGACCACGAGCTGCTGAGCGACCGGGCGCTTCCCGCTGGGGGCCGCCCGCGCTTTGATCCCGTGCGCCGTTTGTTCTGAAAGATGCTCACACCTCGCCCTGGGCTGGCGCGGGGGAGGCTGAGACTACTTGCACAGCGGCGTGAGGTAGCCGGCCGCGCATTCGGTCTTTTCTCTCTGCTTGATCCGGATTTCTTCGTTGTACTTGAACATCCCCTGCTCCTGACCCTGGCTGACTGAGCCGGGCTTTACGAACTTTTCGCGGATCTTCATAAAGACCTTGCTCTGGAGCAGCTGGTTCTTCACCACTTCCATGAGTTCGGCTTTGGTGTAGTGGGGGACTTCGGACAGGGCGAAGGCTGAGAGGCGAGGGTTTTTGGCCAGCGCCTTCTGACTTGACTCGCGAGTCTTCACCTGGCTGGCCACTTCGCTTTCGCTGACACTGACGCCGAGTTCCTTTGCCTGCGCCTGAGTCCACGTTTGGCGGATCAGTGAGCTCACGGCCTGCTGCTTGGCGAACTTGTACAGCTGTTCGCATTGGCGCTTGCGCTGTGTGCTTCCTACCGGTTTGCGCCGCTGCGCGAACCCGGGAGATTTGCGCCCTTTGAATCGCTTGGCATATTTTTCTTCCTGCGCCTTGATCAGCTTTTCCGTCCGTTCTTCTCTGCTCTTCAGTGCAGCCACACACGCCGGGTAGTCAGACGCGCCTGAGATCAGCGGCTTGACCGGCCCCTGCGCGCTTATCTGCAGCTGATGGGTATAGGCGGCCAGGGTGATCGGTATCCCATCAACCCTCGCCACCGTCCCGCTGGGGAGCTTCGCCGGCTTGCTGGCTCTGGACGCTTCAGATCTCCCGCTCGCCGCGGAACCTGCACCCGCCGGACCTTCATGCCCAGCAGCCCCGGAGCCAGCGGCGGTCCTGACCGCCTGACCACTGGAGCCATTAGAGGAGGAGCCACAGCCTGTGAGCAGAGCGCCCGCGAGCATCAAGCCCACGGACAGCGAGCCGTACGCGCGCACAAACTTCGCCCCTCTCGAGAACCTTCCCCTCATTCCGGGGTGAACCTAATCATGCTGCCTAAAGCAAAGCGAAATCTTGCTTGACCGTTCTGGGCTTTGAACGAGGTAGGCATCGAAAACACACCTCTTGGCGAACCCTTTCGCGACAGCAGACCTCTTATCTGGGCATCGAAGCTCGTCCCGGCCCTTCAACGGAGGCTCATCATCATGACCATCTATCTGATTGCCGCCGCGGTCGTTATCTGCGGCTGCCTGTTCTTCTTCATGAGAGCCCGCTCTCGTGACTAATCACGGGGCTTTCGCCAGTACTTCAGTCGCTGTCCACCTCACGCGCGGAGTCATAGGCTTTGGGCTAACCGGCTCGGCGGTTGCATTAATTCCGCGCATCGGGCCAGCCGCACTGCTGCTTGCACCCCCGGGCCTCCTCGCTTTCCGCGGCTGCCCCACGTGCTGGATCGCCGGCCTCGTCCAGACCATCTCCGCCGGGCGGCTGAAGCGCACCTGCAACGGGAACAGCTGCACTCTGCGCCAAACCGCAACCAGCGGCGACCAACGGGGGGCTAAAGCAATCCCACCTGGCGGAGGATCGACACCGAGTCCGAATACACGTCCTTGCGCTTGACCTTGCCGTCCTCGAACGGGATCACGTCCATCCCGTCCCATTCGATGCGCTTGCCCGAAGGCTCGGCCACGATCTCACCCCGGCTAAGCGGCTTGACATGGGTCGCCGCCGCCGTCCACTCCTGTACCACCAGATCCTCACGCACGTACAGCCTGCGCGTCTGGAACGCGATGTCGGGCCAGGACTCAAAGATGCGGGCGATGTGCTCAAGCGCCTGCGCACCCTCGGCGCGCTCGCCGGCCGTGTGGTTCTCGAACACCATGTCCGGTGCGTGCATCTCCGCGATCCGCTCGACGTCGTGGGCGTTCCAGGCGTCGTTGTAGGCGGCGATCGCCTCGTGCAAATCCTCGGGCTGACCGCTCATGCCCAGCTCATGGGTTCGTATCCGCTCGAAACCGGTGCCGAGGCGATCAGCACGCTCGCGGGCTCCTCGCCGTCGTTGCGCACGGTGCGCCTGTGCACGGGGTCGAGCCGTGCGAACGTCCCGGCGCGTACCGGATTGTCCGCGCCGTCGATCACCATCGTCGGGCTGCCGCTGATGAAGTAGAACACCTCCTCCTGGTCGCGGTCGGTCTCGTCGTGCTCGGGGATCTGCTCCCCTGGTCCGATCTCGACGATGTTGATGCCAAACGCCCGCAGCCCGAGCGTGCGGCGAACGAGCTGCCAGTTACCAGCCGTCTCACAATCGTCCCGATGGGCGAGCTTGAAGCTCATCACGATCCCCTCGCTTGGTTGAGGGGTCACTATAGAAAATCACCGCCATCTGAGCTCCGTGCAGCTAGCCGAGGCTCGCGCGCCTGCGCGCGCTGGAGGAAGAGAGCATCAGCGATCGGCGTGCCACCTCCACGGCCTGCACAAACTCCTGCAGGCCATCGCGGCGCACAGGCTGTGCCAGCGGCTGATTGCCCAGCCGGGCGCATAGCTTCTTCGCATCACGCCAAGCGGGCAAGACCGAACAGAGCTCCTGCGCGGGACGCTCGAGCAAAGCCCGCAGCCCCTCATTCGCGCTGTTCTCGCTGCGCGGTATCGGACAGAACAGCGGCCGTCCCTGGGCGGCGGCGAAGCGAGCCGTGTACATAGTGCCGTCCTTCACCGCGCTCTGGACGACGACCACGGCGGCCGACAGGCCGCTCTGTAGACGATCTCGCGCGATCAGGTAGTACGGCCGGGATCGCTCACCGAAGGGCTGCTCGGAGAGCAGCGCCCCGCCACTGTCGAGGATTTGTGCGGCCAGGTCCGTGTTCTCCGCCGGATAGATGTGGTCCAGCCCACCGCCCATCACCGCGATCGTGGGGGCACCGCGCGCCACCGCGGTGCGGTGGGCGACCGTGTCGATACCCTTGGCCAGGCCACTGACTATGCCCCACCCACGATCGGCAAGGGCGCCTGTCAAGCTCTCCGCCGCCGAGGTTCCAAAGAGCGTGGGCTCGCGCGTGCCCGCCACCGCCACCAGCTCGTCGCGAGCGAGCAGCTCCACGTCGCCTCGCACGTAGAGCAGGGGCGGTGGGTCCGACAGGTCGCGGAGGCGATCGGGATAGCGCTCATCGAAGAAGGTCACGAGGTCCACTTCAGCGCTTGCGTAGTCATCTAGGCTCGCTTGCGCTCGCTCGAACGCCTCGTCGAGCTCCGGGCCATGGCGTTCGAGCAGCTGCTCCTTTTGAGTGGTGTGCAGCGCCGCCTGCAACGCCGTGGCCGGACCGACTCCCGGCAAGGACTGCAGCGCCAGGAATCCGGCAGCGGAGCGGAAGTCACTCTCGACAAGAGTGCTCATCGCCGGTGCCCGCCAGCGGCGGTGCCGGGGGCGGGAGATATGGGTTCAGTCAAGTGCATCCCGTCAACTCTAGAGAGCAGTTGCGACGGTCTGCGACGGCGCTGAGGAAAGCCAGCTTGCGAGCGTTTACGCGCCAACTTCGCTCCAAAACCTTGATCGGCGCTGGGTGCTTACCTACGCTTGTAGTCCCTGCGGGCCGAAAGGAACCTGATGATGCAGAGCGTTCGTAGACTTCGTTCATCTCCCGCCCTGATAGTCACGTCGCTGGCGCTGATCGTGGCCGTGGGAGGAGTCGCATATGCGCACGAAGCCGAGTTCACCCCGTTCAATCCCAACGAGATTGCCGGGTGTGAGTCGATGCCCTCGCGCGTAATCTATGTTCCCCCGCACGGCAAGCAGTGTCACACCGCGGACATACCGATCTCGTGGAGTGTGAAGGGCCGCCAGGGCGCAAGGGGACCCGCAGGTGCTACGGGACATACGGGCCCTGCCGGGCGGGCAGGAGCCCAAGGACCGGGCGGTGAAACGGGCGCCCCGGGCCCGCGGGGTGAAGCGGGACCGCAGGGGATAAAAGGTGAACCAGGCTCAGGGATCCCCGGCTACGAAGTCGTCAAACAGTCAAAGTCCGTATCTGTGCCGGCAGGAGCCACGACCGAGTTGTTCACTGGCCCCGCGAGATGCGCCTCGGGCAAGCAACTGCTCGGCGGTGGCGTCGATGGCAATGCAGGCACCGTCCTCGCCGACGGCCCGGTCCTCGAAGCAGGCTCGCCGGGCAACAGCTGGGAAGGTGGAGTCCTTTTCCGCAACGAATCAGGCACACCGGCCATACTCGACGTGACCACCGTCGCGTATTGCGCACACATGTCCTCCTGAGCCTGAGCGCGGGCGTCGCGAGGGCTCACCGGCCGGAGCGCTGTCCGGGCGTGCCCATCGTTTAGGAACAGGTTCTAAGCTCAAGTTCATGGATGACGGCCAGACACATAGGGTCTCACCGTTAAGCAGCTCGCACACATTCGCGAGCAGGACCGCAGAGAGCGACGCGCAATCCGCGGATGGCAATGAGACGGAGGGGGCTAACTGCATCGAGATCTCTTCTGAGTCGGGGTGCTCCGCGCTTTCAAAAGCGATCCTGGACCCCGAGCGTGACTACCCGATCGTGTGCCTGACGGCACGCCCCGGAGAGCTTTACCCGGCGCTCCCGGCTGCTGCGGTACGCGAGATAGCCGGGCCCGAGATCCCAATTTACTTCGTTCCCACCCGTCGGCTCACTAGATATCTGAGCGACCTGTTACCGGCGCGCTTTGACGTGTGGGACGGCGCGACACGCGTGTGGTGGCCAGGCGTGAGCGAGTTCAGCGACCACATGGCGCACCCGCGTATCTATGACCCCAGCGGGAGCTATGGCGAGGACAGCCTGCGAAGGCTCGCCGCGGAGCTCAGCGTGCCGGAGCATCCAGAGCTGACTGTCAAGCAACAACTGGTGCTCGCAGAACGCCAGCGCTCTGCGCTTGCCGAGCGCGCAGGAGGCCTCGAACGCACGCTTGCCGAAACGCGTCGCGAACGAGACGAGGCGCTGCGTGGCATATCGCCCGCCTCCGGGCAAACCGCGCAGGAGAACCCAGCCAAAAGCGCGGCGGCTGAGGCGGATGCCCGCCAGGCTGGAGATCCGAGCGAACAGGAGACCGGGCAACCGGAGCGCGCTGAGAGCGATCTGGAAGGCGCCCTCTACAAGCTGATCTTCTCGGAGTGGGTCGATATCTGCCCACCAGATGAGCGCGGCGAGCGCCCGCCGCGCCGTTTCCTATTGCACCGTGACCTGGTCCGTACGATCGCTCAGCGTCGCGTGGATGTACCGATCGAGCGCATCGCCTGGGTCTGCGCGATGGTGATCGGCGACCGCGCGACCGGCCACGCCAGCATCGACGCTCACATCTACCGCGGCAGCGAAGAAACCGAACGAGACGACGGCGCCAAAGCGATGCGTGCGGCCTTGAAGCGCTCAGCGGGAGGCCCGCGCCTGCACTATTTCTCGCTCCCGAACGGCACGATCGAGTTTGTGCAGATCGGCTACCACGACATGTCGCTGGGTTGAGAGAACGTTTGGCCGCCTCGATGAGGCAGCCAGCCTGGGGTTGCTACTACGAAGGTCGTTCCTCTGAGCTCATCAGCGCAACCGGCACTGCGAGCTCAGCCGAGCGCTTCACAGTGGCGATCCGCCGCCCCGGCTGAACCGCATCGCGCACCTCCCCGGCGTGCTCGCCGAGCGTGTCGACGGTGCGGTCGAGATCGGTGGCGAGCAGGGCGAGCCCCCACAGCCGAGCCGGACGCGTGGCGCCGTCGTCGCGAGCGGCCACGATGTGCTCGGGTTCCTGCACGACCTCGAGGATCTCGGCGCCGAGGCGGAAGAAGGCCTGACGCGGCGCGCCTGCCGGCGTCGGCTCCTCGCGGATCCGCCGCAGGTCGAGCCCTGCGTTGCTCAGCGCCTGCACGGTGCGGTCGAGTGCGGGCGTCATCGCGACGACGTGGTCGATCGCTGCGATCCCGTTCGGGTGCGGCGCGGCTGGCGCGGGCACGGCCGAGTCAGAACGCGTGGTCGGCAGCCCGTCGAGCTCGGTGCTCCAGATCGCCCGCAACGACCAGCCGAGGATGCCCCGCCCAGCGCCAGCGCCGGTGAGGCGCAGGCGCACCGTGCCGAGCTGGATGCAATCGTCGAGCACGGTGAAGCCGAGTGCTGACCAACGAGCCGGCTCGTCAGCAAGCGTGAGCTCGTCAATCGTCGCTGCGGACATGGCTTTCGTCTGCTCGTCCCGGCCCAGCGCTAGCGATGCAGGGCAGCGACCTGCGACAGGCGATCGTGGACGAAGCCAACGACCGCCGCGCCCTCACCGACTGCGGTTGCGCAGCGCTTAGTCGACCCCGCCCGCACGTCGCCTGCGGCATAGACGCCGGGCACGCTCGTTTCGAGCAGGCCGTCCGCGCCTGCGTCCGCGCCGGTGATGATGAACCCATCGGCGTCTCTCGCAACCGCATCGCCGAGCCACTCGGTGCAGGGGACAGCGCCAAGGAAGAGGAACAAGAAAGAGAACGGCAGCTTCGTGCCGTCGGTGAGCGTTACCGACTCAAGCCGGCCCTCTTCGCCGTGCAGCGCGCTGACTTCGCTTTCGTCGCGGACCGCAACGCCGTAGCGCGCGAGCTCGTCAATCAGGTAGTGCGACATCGTCTCGCTCAGGCTTGCGCGACGGTGCATCAGGGTAACCAGCGCACCGCCACGCGCCAGCCATACCGCGGCCTGGGCAGCCGAGTTGCCGCCCCCGATCACACCGACGCGCTGAGCGCCGCAGAGCTGCGCCTCCGGGGGCCCTGCCGCATAGAAGACGCTGACCCCCTCGTACTGGTCCAGATCCCCCACCGGCAGCCGCCGGTATTCGGCGCCAGTCGCGAGCAGCACCGCTCGCGCCGCGACCTCATTCCCGTCCTCGAGCTTGACGACGTGACGCTCGCCACCGGGCTCGAGCGCCCGGGCACGGTAGGGCGTCGCCGTTCGCGCGCCGAACTTCCGCGCCTGCGTGATCGCGCGGCTGGTCAATTCTGTGCCGCTGATACCGGCCGGGAAGCCAAGGTAGTTCTCGATCCTGCGCGACGTGCCCGCCTGACCACCGACGACGGTGCTCTCTATCACCAACGTGTCCAAGCCCTCGGAGGCACCGTAGACCGCCGCGCCGAGACCGGCCGGCCCGCCACCAATGACCAACAGATCGACTTCCTCGCGCTGCTCGAGCTCAAGACCAATCCCTAGCGCACGCGAGAGCTCTCCGTTACTGGGCCCTCGCAACTCCCCACCGCCGGGAAGGCGAACGAGCGGGAGCTCGGCGGGGTCGAGATGCTCAACAAGGGCCGCCGCGTCCTCGCTCTCCTCTGGAGTGATCCACGAGTAGGGAAGCCGCAAGCGCCTAGCGAAGTCAAGCAGCCGACGCGTCTCGCGCGACTCGCGTGGACCGATTATCTGCACCCCGATCCCCTCACGCTGCTGGAGCAGCTCGCGCCGCTCGACGAACGCGGTCAGGAGCAGGTCCGCAAGCGAGCCGTCCTCGAACAGCAACTGCCGCAGGACAACACGATCAACCGCTATATAGCGCATCGGCTTGGTCACGACGGCGGTGAGAAAGACGGTCTGCCCGGTAAGGAGATTCATCTCGCCGAGGAAGCCCGATACACCGTGCCGGACGATCTCCCCGCCAGCGCCGTCGAGCACCACGACCTCGCCCTCGATGATCGCGATGAACGGATAGCTCTCGTCGCCGATCTGGAACAGCTTCTCGCCCACCTCGGCGGTCCGCTCCTCGCCGTGTTCGGCGAGTGTCGCGAGCTGCGAGCTCGATAGCACTCGGCTTACCGGAACCGCCACTCACTCACCCCAACGGGGAGGGCGGGATGCGCGTCTCGCCCTCGATCGTGGGAATCAGCAGTGCGAGTTCGTCAACGAAGCACCAGGACCACTCCTCGCCGGGCTCGAGTGAGCGGATCAAGGGATGACCACTGCTGTGAGCGTGGGCGCTGGCATGGCGGTTGGGGGAGTCGTCGCAGCATCCCACCTTCCCGCACTCCAGGCAGATGCGCAGATGAAGCCACTGGCCGCCGGTGGCCAGGCAATCCTCGCAGCCATCGACCGAGTCTGGAAGCTGAGTGATCCGAACGTGTTCGAGGTGGCTGCAGGCGCTCATCTCCCCAGCAGCCTAGAAGGTCGGCCCAGGATCGGGATGAAAACTTGTTTCGAAGCTCTCGACTAGCTGGAACAGGTGGGCGTGGCTGTTGGCAGCAATGGGCAGCAGCGAGGCCATAATATCCAGGAGCGGGTTTGTCCTGAGCAAGCGATCGCTCCTCAAACCTGCCCATGGACAGGGCTTTCGGCTAGTGCCCCCGCCGGGAGTCGAACCTGGATCTACCGCTTAGGAGGCGGTCGTCTTATCCATTGGACTACGAGGGCGCTGGCCCCGCGTCACTGCAGGGCCCGACGGGAAGGCTACTGGCGCTCCTCCCCGGCGGCAGGAGCACCGCCGGCGAGCGCGAGTCGCGCCAGCCCTTCGCCGTCGAGGCGGTGTGTGATCCACTCGCCCATCGTCTCGGCGCCGAGATGGCGGTAGAAGCCGAGCGCGAGCTCGTTCCAGTCGAGCGCCGCCCATTCCAGGCGTTGCCCGCCGCGCTCATGCACGCGTGATGCAACCGCCGCGAGCAGCGCCCTGCCGACGCCGGCCCGGCGGTGGGAGGGGCGCACGAACAGGTCCTCGAGCCACACTCCCTCACTCGCCAGGAAGCTCGAGAAGGTCGGGAAGAACAGAGCATAGCCGAGCACCTCCGGGCTGCCGGAGCCCGCCGGGCGCTCGGCGATCAGCGCCTGCGCCGCGGGACGTTCGCCGAACAGCGCCTCACTCAGCTGCTCCTCGGTGGCCTTCAGCTCGTGCTCGAGGTGCTCATACTCGGCCAGCTCACCGAACAGGCTGAGCAGCACGGGCACATCGCCGCGCTCAGCTGCGCGGACGATTGCATCAGCCACGATCTGGGCGGTCAGGATAGACATCGTCGATCGTGCTCAGCGCCGTATATGAGGCCTGATCGCCGATCGCCGCTGCGATCGCCTCACCCCCGCCCGCCAGCCGGTCGAGCACACTGACCACGCCCGCGACCGTCAAGCCCTCGCTGCGCACGCGCTCCAGCGCCTCGATCGTCGAGCCGCCGGTGGTGACCACGTCCTCGACGAGCAGGCAGCGCTCGCCGGGGTCCAGCGGCGGTCCCTCAATCCAGCGCTGCAGGCCATGCTCCTTGCGCTCTTTGCGCACGATGAACCCCTTCGCGGGCGGGTCGGGCGCGGCCAGCGGCGCGCAGGCCACTGGTATCGCGCTAACGGGCACGCCACCCACGGCGCTCGCGCCGCACGAGCGCGCGCGCTCTGCGACCAGCAGGCCGATCGCCATAAACGCCTCAGGCAGCAGAATCGCCCGCTTGGCGTCGACGTAATAGGAGGCCTTACGCCCGCTCGTCAGCGTCACCTCGCCGATCACGAGTGCGTGCTTGCGCAGTGCTTGGACCAGGCGCTCATGGGCCGCCACGAGATCGCCACTGCTTTTGGCCACGGTGTCCACAGGGGGATCTAATCTAGCGATGTGCTCTCCTCGTTCGCCGGGTTGCTGCGGTTGGCCTCCCTGGTCATCTGCTTGATTGTGATCGCGTCATTCACGATCTTCGTCGTCAACCAGACGAGCAGCGCATCCACCCACCAGCAGGAAGAACTGGGCGGCACCCCAACAACCACAACCGTCACCCCGGGCAGCCCGACCCCCAAGACCCAACCCCCGCACAAGAGCACTGTGCACAAAACGATCGACGAAGCCTCCGATGAGCTCACCTCGCCGTTCTCGGGCATCACCTCGGGATTCAGCAGCCAATGGGCGATCCGCGGCATCAAGCTGCTGCTCGCTCTGGTGCTCTACGGCTTCGGCCTCGGGTTCCTCGCGCGCGTGATCCGGGTCAGGGTTTAGCCGCTAGGGACCGGCGTTGCCGCGCACCCTGTGGCTACCGCCGCCACTCTCGTTGTAGACGTCCACCGGCGTGCCTTCCCGCACCCATCCGTAGATCGCAGCGGCATCCGGGATCGGTACCCGCAGGCAGCCATGGCTAGCCGCGTAGGTGGGCACTTCGGCATAGCCGTGAATCGCATAACCGCGGATGAAGTAGTTGGAGTCGACCATTCCGTGGGAGTTGGTACCGGGCGTCTTGGAGTAGACCTGGAAGTGGCCGATGACAGTGGGCGTGGAGGGCTTGCCCGAGCTCATCGTGTAGATGCTCCGCACGCGGCCGCCCGGTTCGATCTCGGCAAGCACCTGTTTGGTCAGATCCGCCTCGACGTGGCGGCCGTCGCTGCGGTAACGCACCTGGAAGCTGCCCGCCCCCTGCTCGAGCCGGTGAAAGACCTGGGAATCGGCGCTCGGGATACGGGCCAAGCCGGTCATCTTGCGAAAGGCGACCAGCGCGCGCCCGGTTCCTTCATCGAGCACACCACTCAGCGGCACCGCGTAGTGGAGCACGTTTAGCTCGGATTGCAGCAGGCGCACCGATTGGCCCCGCGCACCTGCCGAGAGGTTCGTATGTACGAACTGCACGCCTGCCGAGCGGCCGCTGAAGGCACCCTGCTGAGGTGTGGCGTAGTGTGCGGCGCGCGCTTGCACGAGCCCCGCGTCTCTGCTGGAGAAGTTGATGTGGAACTGTCCCGAGCCGTTGCCGATGGCGAGCACGCTCAGCTTTCGCACCTGCACCTTGCGCCCTTCGCGGTAGAAGCTCACCTTCACGCTCTGCCCGGCGACATACGGGGTGACGACGCCGCGCACCACGATCCGCCCGCTGGTGAGCGCGAACAGCGGACTGCCATACACGTGCTGAACAACCAGCCTGATGTGAGCACTGGGCGGCAGTGGTGCCGGTACCGGCACGGGAGCTGGGGCAATCATGAATAGCGATCCTATGCGCTCGGGACGACGGTGGGGGAGCCGGGCGGCGGGAGCTCTGAAGAGATCACACCCACACGCTTGGCCGCCAGCACGAGTGCGACGATTGCCATGAGCGCACAGGCGACCAGCAGGAGCCCCTGCGCAAAATTCCAGTTCTCGAGGCTGGCAAACGCAACTGAGTTGTTCAGCGCATGCGCCACGATGCCCGGGTACAACGAGCCCGTATAGCGGTACAGCAGGCACAGCCCAAAGCCGAGCGCCGCGAGCGGCACGAGGTCGAGCGCGGGCGCCGACCCTATGTGCACCGCGCCGAACGCGAGGCCGGTGATTACCGCCGCCGGAAACATCCCGCACCAATTGCGCAGCGCAGTGAAGACGAACCCGCGGAACAGGAGCTCCTCGCAGACCGGCGCCACGACGCACGTAAGCCCCGCGCTTAGCAACAGCAGCACTGTGCCTTCGTTGGCCCCGAGCGATTCGAGCACCTTCTCCCTGCTCGGGTGAACCACTTCTGTCCAGATGACGCTGAGCAGCAGGAACGTAGCCAGCAGCGCGACGATCATCCAACCAGCCCGCCACCAGCCCACATCCGGATGACGCAACCCGAACTGCCACGCGCGCACCTTGCGCGCGCCCATCTGCGCGAAGATCACCGCAACAAAGACGAACGCGAAGTCCTGCACGAAAGTGTCCGCTATCACCAGGCCAGCAGGAATGTGAGAGGAGGTGATGTTGACTCCGAATGCGGCGGCGGGGAGATCGACCAGCAGCCCCGCTGCTGCCGCCAGGAAGAGCCCGCCGAGGAGCGCCGCGGGTGCCATCCACGCGGGCCAGTCGGTCACCACTCCACGATCCCTCGCCGGCGGAAGGGGTGCGACGGGCAGGGAGGAGGCGATCAGATCGTCCATCCGGCTAAGCAACCCAATGCCAGGTTGCGAACTGGGCGGTGAAGGCCGCCATCAGCAAACCCGAGGCCACGAGCACCGGCGTTCGCGCGCGCGGGTGCCCGGCCAGCCACGCCGCCAGCCAGATGCCCAGCGGGAATAGGACCACGAGAAAACGCGGCAACGACATCAGCGGCTGGGCGCTCACTGGGTAGGACAGTGGCAGCGCTAGTGCGGCGATCACATAAACGCCATAGGCCAGCGGCAACAGGCGCAACACACCCACGATCGCTACAGCGGCGGCGATCAGGAAGGCGAGCAACAGCAGGTTGTGCTCGGAGTTGATGAAGGCGCTGTCGCCGGTGATCGGGTAGTACAGATGAGCCTGCTGGCCGGACAGCAGCTGGCGGGCGCCCTCGAAGGCAGCGCGGATCCCGTCCCACATGCCGAGGTATGGCCCCGCGAAGTGCCTGCCCCAAACGTCCTGCGCGTGAAAAGGCTCAAGCGCGTCCCCGCCAGAGAGCACAAGATAGGCCAAGTACAGTCCCAGGCCGGCCGGCATCAAGCCCAGCCACAGAACATCCCTGCGCAGCTTGTATTGCACCCCACCCGCCCACCCGCGCGCGTGTGTGAGGAAGTCGGGCGCGCGGTCCTCCCGCGGCCCGTACAGGTAGAGCATCGCCGCGGGCACCAGCAGCACCACCCCCGCGCTGCGCGTCGTGGCGGCCAGCGCACCGAGCACTCCCACCCACGCCCAGCGCCCCTTGCGGGCGTACCAGAAGACCCCCACCGACAGCGCCAGGTAGAGCGACTCGGAGTAGACCGCCGAGAAGTAGAAGGCCATCGGGGTAAACGCCGTCACCATCACCGCAAGCCGGGCCACCTCACCGCGGCGGGTGGGATCCTGATGAGGGAGGGTGGAGTCCGCATCCTTCCCCTCGAGCTCGAGCGTCGTCAGGCGGTGGATGCCGTACAGCGCGAGCGCGAGCGCACCTACCGACAGCAGCACACCGGCGAGCACCGGCGGTGCCCCGAGGTGAGAGATCGCGCTCAGGCCCAGGGGATACAGCGGAAAGAACGCGGTCCGCGAGGCCGTGAACGCCCCCAGGTCGGGACGGTATCCGTAGTGCGCGATCACCAGGTACCACGCCCCATCCCAGCGCGCGGCCGGCGCCGCCAGCAGGTCACCTAGCCAGCCGAATCCCCTCGTCACGCGCGGCGGGTCAAACGCACCACGCGCCGGGCCAAACCCAAACGCCAGCACAGTTCCCGCCCCGGCCGCCCACACCAAAAGGCGCGAGCCCCATAGCGCCCGCCAGACCTCGCGCACCGCGATCCGCTGCGCGGGATCGAGCGACCGCGCAGCGCTCCGGAGTGCTGCCCAGGATCCCGCCAGGCCAGCCGCCGGGGGCTCAAACGGTGGGACGAGCTCGCTCGTGGCATCCACGACAGCCCTCTCGGCGGTATCCGGGTTCATATGCAAAGGGAGCGCCGGGCGTGAGATACGCAGCGCAAATGGCAGGAAATCACAATCCGAGCGGTAATCTCGGCTAGCGAAGGATGTCTCGACAAGCTCGACAGCGTCGGCACCGGCACAACCGCGCCGGACCCACACGCATCCTCCTCGTCGGCGGCGGCGTGTTTGCCGCCGCGCTCGTCCTCGGCGCAATTGCGGCGGTCGCCTACGTATTGTCGGTGGCGCAGTCTGCTCCCGCGATCAGCTCGCTGCGCCCGCTCGTGGGCGGCGGCTCCTCACAGGTGTTCGCCGCGGATGGCACGCGCCTCGGCTTCATCCAGTCCGATCAGCTGCGCAGCCCGGTTTCCTGGAGTGAGATCCCCACGAGCCTGAAGGACGCGACGATCGCGATCGAGGACCAGCGCTTCTACAAGAACAACGGCGTCGACCTCACCGGGATCTTCCGCTCGGCCGTGAAGGACATCACTCACGGCGCCGCTCTGCAGGGCGGCTCGACGATCACGATGCAACTCGTGCGCAACCTCTATCTAGGCGGAGACCAGCACACGCTCCGTCAGAAGATCATCGAGGCCAAGCTGGCGATCGACTACGCCAAACTTCACAGCAAGCACTCGATCCTCACCAGCTACCTCAACAGCGTTCCCTACGGCACCCTCGGCGGGCAGACCGCGATCGGCGTGCAGGCAGCCGCGCGCATCTTCTTCGATAAGCCGGCCTCCCAGCTGGATCTCGAGCAGGCTGCGCTGCTTGCCGGCCTGCCCCAGGCGCCCTCGCAGTACAACCCCTTCCTGGACTCCTCCGCTGCCAGGCTCAGGCGCAACGAGGTGCTCACCAAGATGGCCGAACTGAACTACATCTCAGGCGCCCAAGCCGCCGCCGCCAAGGCCGCGCCGCTGGAGGTCAAACGTGGGCACTACTACTCCCAGCGCAGCGAACCCTTCTTCTTCGAATACGTCCGCGAGCAGCTGGTCCACCGGTACGGCAAGAAGATGGTCGAACAGGGCGGCCTGAAGGTCTACACGACGATCAACCTGAGCATGCAGCGCAAGGCCCGCAAGGCGATCGCCGAAGTTCTCAACCAGCCCGAAGACCCCGCTTCGGCGATCGTCACGATCAACCCCGCCAATGGCGAGATCGATGCGATGGCCGAGTCGGAGGACTACAAGCAATCCCAGTACAACCTCGCCGCCGATGGACACCGGCAGGCAGGGTCGACGTTCAAGGCGATCGACCTCGCAGACGCGCTCTCGCGCGGGATCGACCCGAACAGCACTATCTACGTCTCGAAGACCCTCCCGGCGGGCTGGCTACCCAACTACCCGACCTACACGGTGAAAACGTTCGGGGGCGAGCAGAGCGGCCCGATCAACCTGGTCCAGGCCACGCTCAAATCCGACAACACCGTCTACGCACAGCTCGCGGCCGACCTAGGCGAGGAAACGATCACGCAGATGGCCTACAAGATGGGCGTGGTGACCCATCTCAATAGCTACGCATCAGAGGCGCTCGGCTCCAGAGAAGTCACGCCGCTGGAGATGGCCAACGTCTACGCGACGCTTGCCGACGGCGGCTATCGCAACAAGCCGATCGCGATCAAAAAGGTCGTTTTCGCCGACGGGCATGTGGACTCGAGCTGGGGCCAGCCCCATCGGGTGAAAGTGCTCAGCGAAGGCGTCGTCGCTGAGGAGACAAACATCCTGCACCAGAACGTGCTCGGCGGCACCGCGGTGAACTCCGTGATCAACTGTCCCACGGCAGCCAAGACGGGCACCACGAGCGAATTCGTGGACGCCTGGCTCGACGGCTACACCCCGAAGTACTCCACGGTCGTGTGGATGGGCTACCCCACCAGGCGCGTCTCCATGACGAGCGTCCACGGCCAGCTCCAGCAGGGCGGCGCCCTCCCGTCGGTGATCTGGAAAACCTATATGAGCGCCGTCACGGAACATGAACCATGCGCGGAATTCCCGACGCCCAAAGAACCAATCTCCTATCAGGCGTTCTTTGGCAAGTTCGCGAGTACCGGACAGTCAGCCCAAGCAAGCGAAAACAGCGAAGAAAACGCGAGTAAGAAAGAAAAGAAGCACGGCAAGCAAGGCAAACCCCAGCGCACCGCGAGTCCCGGAGGCGGGGGATCCAACACAGGTGGCGGGCCATCAACTCCGCCCACTCCGCATACCGCCCCACCGAGCGAACCACCCTCGCCCCCGGCCGGTAGCGGCGGCGGAACGACCGGCGGCGCCGCCCCCCACTAGCTCTGCTCCGCGCCTGATTGCGAGCGCGCTGGTAGGTTTAGCGCTGTGGCAAAGGAAGACAAGGTCGAATTCGAGGGCGAGGTGATCGAGGCCCTGCCAAACGCGATGTTCCGCGTCAAGCTCGACAACGACCACGTAGTCCTCGGCCACGTGGCCGGCAAGATGCGCCGCTTTCGGATCCGCATCCTGCCCGGCGATCGCGTCCGCTGTGAGCTCTCCCCCTACGATCTGGATCGCGCGCGGATCGTCTACCGGCATCGCTGAGCGCTCCCTGATCGCGGCCATCGCGGCCGAGCTGGCGCGAGACGCGCCCGGGAGCAGGGTCGTGCGCGGGGTTGGCGATGACGCCGCGGTAGTGCGCTCGGGAGGGAAGCTGTGTGTGACCTCCGTGGACGCGATCGTTGAGGGTGTGCACTTTCGCCTCGATGACACGTGCCGCCCGTTCGACGCCGGCTGGCGTGCCCTCGCCGGGGCGCTGTCCGATCTCGCGGCGATGGGCGCCCAGCCAGGCGAGGCGTATATCGCGCTCGGCGTCTCGGAACTCCTCGGCGAGGAGCAGGCGCTCGAGCTGATGCGCGGCGCCGTGGAGCTGGCCAGCGCCACTGGAACCGTGCTGGCGGGGGGCGATGTCGTCAGCGCACCGGTCGTGACGGTGTGCGTAACGGTCGTGGGCTGGGCGGAGGAGGAGCGTGAACTGGTGGGGCGCGACGGGGTGCGGATAGGGGACCTCGTCGGCGTGACAGGCACGCTCGGTTCCAGGCCCAGCCATCCGGTCCCGCGCCTGCACGAGGGCAGAGCGCTGGCGCAGGCCGGAGCGCACGCGATGATCGACCTCTCCGATGGGCTCGCGACAGACGCGCGGCACATCGGCGAGCGCAGCGGCGTGCGGCTGGAGATCGAGCTGGAGGAGCTGCCCCTCGGCGAGGGTGTGTCAGGCTTCCAGGTGGCGGCAACGGCTGGTGAAGACTACGAGCTCTGCTTCTGCGTCTCGCCGGAGGACCGCGGGGCCGTGGAAGACGCCCTGCGCGCCGCGGGCGGGGTGCAGGTCACGTGGATCGGACACGCAAGCGCGGGCGCGCCGGGCGTGTCGTTCCTGGACGCACGCGGAGACGAACAACACCTGGAGGGGTTCGAACACCGCTGGTGAGCGCCACCATTCTGCTCAGGCGCGCGAACACGAGCAACCGTTTGGCGGCGCTGAACAGCGGTGTACAGGCTGACAGCACCAGCCGGCTGTAGCCGACGTTGGCAACGGCGGCGCGCACGTCGGTCGGCGCAACCACACGCTCACCGGTCACCGTGTATGTGAAGTGGGCGTAGGGCATGTTCAGCAGGATGCGGTTGCCCCGCTGCAGCGCGTCGACGTGGCGGAAGGGCGCCAGATAGGTGGTCCTGTGCCCGGCGATCGCGGTCGTGCCGCCCACCCCTGGGAACCTCGTTTCGGAGTAGATCCCGGGACCGCTCTCCAGGGCCGAGGTGCTCGTGCCCTTCACCACCACGAAGCTCGCGCCGATGCGCGGAATCACGATCCGCCCCACCGCGCTGCCCTCGGCTGAGTGACGCTCCAGCTCGCGGGCGAGGAAGGCAACCCGCCGGCGTTCGTTGGGCAGCCGTGCCAGCGCGCGGCGCTCCAGCGGCGTCGGCGCCTCCCGTTCGACCGCGCGCAGTGTCCCGCTCAGATGGTCTTGGCGCAGCTTCGCGTACAGCGCCGAGAACGGCTCCTGCCACACCAGCGTCACGCCGGCGTCGACGAGCGCCAATACGCCAGCGAGAACTAGCACCACCGACAGCGCGCGCCACGCACGCCGCGAGGCCTTCCCGCGCCGCCCGCGCCGCTGCGGGCGCGGTCTGGTGGTGTAGAGGATGTCGGACATCGCCTTACTATCGTCGCAGAGCCGACTCGGTACCACCAAGCGATCCCGGACCAGCGTAAGACAACGGACCGCGAATCGTGACCGGCGCGCCGGCGCCGTTCCTGGAGTGAGCCGAAGGCGCCAGGGGCGCTAGCGCGAGCAGCATGGCCGCCACCCCGCAGCCGCAGGCGACGCTCCACAACGCAGCCGCCGCGACACCGACGTGCCCGCCCGCGAGCAGCAGTACCGCCTCCCAGGCGAACACAGCGGGGCCCGCGCCGAGCTCGTGTGAGTAAAAGACGATCAAAAGCCCCAGCGGCACCAGCGCCAGTGCCACCAGCGCGAGCGCCGCGGCCCGCCGCGGGCGAAGCTCCGGATCGGCGAGTGCCGCCCACAAGTGCAGAGCTCCCACCAGCAGCAGCGTCGCATAGGGATTGAGCACCCACACCAGCACCCCCAAGCCGAGTACCGCTACGAGCAGTGCCAGCCCGGCCCCCTCCGGGTCCCCCCACACCCCGTACCCAAGCCGCGCCATTAGCCTGGGCCATGCCAGCCAGCCGAGCCCCAGCACCAGCGCGAGGGCGAGCAGCGCCCTGTAGGCCGCACCGTCGAGCGTCAGCCCGCTCGCCGGCACGGGCATCGCCGGCGCCCCCTGCAGGACTCCCAGCCACCCCAGCAACCGGGCGAACACCGCTGCCACGAAGAATGGCAGCGCACAACTCAGCACCCACCCAAGCCCCCGCCGCAGCGACTTCTCGCCAGCTCTCCCCCGGCGCCGGCGCAGGCGCGCGTACCCATCGGCGGAGAGAATCAGCGGCCCCAGCAGCAGCGCCCCTATCAGCAGCCGCAGCGCCCACTGCGGAATCACCTTCGGCGTAACCAGAACGCCCGCCTGCGGCGCGGAGGAGATGTCCGGCGCTACGTCCAGCGCATCCACGGCGTTCAGCACCGCTCTCCCCAAGCCTTCCATCCGCTCCTCGCTGACCTTCTCCCGGGGAGAGGAGGGTGGTGCCGCTTCTCCAGATACCTGCACGAGCACCGCCGGTAGCCCGGAGGCGTTAAGCGCGCCCTGCTCACCCACCGCAAACGGGAACGCCAGGTGGGCGAGCTGCGCGATTGCGCCCGGAGCCCCCGCATCGGAGCCCAGCTCCTGCGTGATCGCGCCCGCAACCGTGCGCTGCAGCTGTTCCGGAGCGCTGCCGAAACCATCCGAGTAAGGCACCACGAACGGCTTGCGCTGACTCACGCCTGCGACGTCACCCAGCACGATTGCCGCGTCCGCTTTGAGCCCACTGACCCCGGGCGAGCCCCGGTCACTTGCGGCGAAGTCCGCGGCACCGCCGTCACCGCCGCTGCCACCGCTCGTCGAGACGAGCACGATCGTGCGCTGCGTCTCGCGCGAACCGAACACGCGTGCCAGCTCCAGCAGCGCTGCCGTCCCGGACAGCTCCGCTTCAGAGCCCCGCGCGGCGGCGTCGCGGTGGGCCATGATCACGACCGGCCTGCCGCCGCTCGAGCCCGGGCGCTGCGCGATCACCGTCTCGAGCGTCTTCTCACCGTCGATCGTCTGCGCCTGCAAACGGCGGGTTCGCACCTGAAAGCCTCCGTGCCCAGCACCGCCCAGTCCTTCCAGCGTCTGTGCGACCCGCGCGGCCAGCCGCTGATCGCCTGCGCTACCCGGCCGGCGGTCCGGGAATTCAGCCGCCAGGCTCTTCAGTTCAGCGAACGCGAGAGCACCGTTGAACGCGTCGGGGGCCAGCGTCGATGTCAGCGGCTGCGGGCGCGCGCCCAGCGAGAACGCCGCCACGCCCAAGGCAACCAGGAACGGCACGAAAGTCGCGCGGTAGAGGCGCCAGTTCAGCATCTGGCAGAGACCTTAGTCCCGTCTGCGGTCCTCGGGCCCACAGGCAGGCTCAGTTCATTGGGCCCTGGGCTTTTTTGAGTGCTGTTGCAGTTAGTTGGGTTGAAAATGAAATCTCCGTATCCGCTTATCCGTACAGGCCTTTAGGTATCGTGCTGCCGCGTGCTCCAACCCGTAGCCGTCGGCCACAAGACCCTTTCCGACTACACCCACATCTGCGGCAAGGAGCTGATCGCCGAAATCCACGAGCTCGCAGGGCCGCTAAAGGGCCAGCGAGTCGTGCACATCTCGGCGACCGCCTTTGGCGGAGGGGTCTCGGAGATCCTCTACACGCTCGTGGGCCTGATGCGCGACGTGGGCCTTGACTGCGAGTGGCAGGTCATCTACGGCCGGGAGGAGTTCTTCAACGCCACCAAGCTGATGCACAACGCCCTCCAGGGCGCTCCCCAGGACCTCGACGAGGAACAGTGGGAGACCTGGCGGCGCTACAACGAGATGAACGCCCGCGAGCTGTCAGGCGGCTGGGACGTCTGCCTCGTCCACGACCCGCAGCCCGCCGCGCTGCACAAGCTCGTGCCAGAGAAGGCAAATGGCTGGGTGTGGCGCTGCCACATCGACCTCTCCACCCCCAACCCCCAGACGATCGCCCAGCTGCTCCCCTACATCGCCGACTACCCGCAGTCTCTCTTTCACATGTCTGACTACGTCCCCGCGGGCATGCGTGGCAACGTCAACGTAGTACCCCCCGCAATCGACCCCCTTACACCGAAGAACATGGCGCTGCTCCCCGAGGATGCCTCCTTCGTCTGCGAGCAGTTCGGCATCGACATCGACCGGCCCCTGATGTGCCAGGTCTCGCGTTTTGACCCCTGGAAGGATCCCCTCGGCGTGATCGACTCCTACCGCACGGTCAAGGCCGCGGTCCCCAACATGCAGCTCGCGCTGGTCGGGTCGATGGCCTCGGATGACCCCGAGGGCTGGGACTTCTTCAACGCTACGATCGCCCACGCGGACGGCGACCCCGACATTCACATCCTCAACAACTTCAACAATGTCGGAGCGATCGAGGTCAACGCGTTCCAGTCCCACGCCGACGTCCTGATCCAGAAGTCCACGCGCGAGGGCTTCGGCCTGACCGTCTCAGAGGCGATCTGGAAGGCCCGTCCCTTCATCGGCGGCAACGTCGGCGGCATTCCCCTGCAGATCGAGGACGGCGTGACCGGTTTTCTCGTCTCGAGCGCCGAGGAGTGCGCCGAGCGTACCTTGGAGATCCTCAAAGACCCGGCGCTCGGCAAGTTCCTCGGCCGCCGCGGCAAGGAGCACGTACGCGCCCACTTCCTGATGCCGCGCTACCTGCGCGACTATCTGAAGATCTTCAATGAGCTAAAGGAAGCATGAGCGCCGGGCGGGCTCCGCTGGTGCTGGTGTCCAACCGGGGACCGGTCACGTTCCATTCTCACGGCGAGATCCAGCGCGGCTCCGGCGGGCTGGTCACGGCGCTCACGGGCCTGGCCTCGCACCGCGAAGCGATCTGGATCGCCTCCGCGATGAACGAGCACGATGCCGAGGTCTCGCGCGCCAACGCTGGACGGTCCTTTCCGGTGCGCTCCCCCGCCGGAGGCGAGTTCCAGGTAAGGCTGGTCGTGAGCGATCCGGAAGCCTACGACCGCTTCTACAACGTCTTCGCCAACCCGATGCTGTGGTTCATCCAGCACTACCTCTGGGATCTCTCCAACGCCCCCGACATCCGCCGCGAGGAGATCGAGGCCTTCGAGTTTGGCTACAACGCCGTCAACGAGGATCTCGCGCGGGCCGTCGTGGAGGAGCTCGATGACGTCCCTGAGCCGGTCGTGATGGTCCACGACTACCACCTCTACACGCTCCCGGACCTCGTCCGCCGTGCGCGCCCAGACGTCTTTCTGCATCACTTCATCCACATCCCCTGGACGCAGTCCGACGCTTGGCGGGTGCTGCCCTCCCGCATCCGCGAGGAGATCTATACGGGCCTCTTGGCCAACGACATCATCGGCTTCCACACCCGTTCCTACCGGCGCAACTTCCTGCAGTGCTGCCAGGACCTGATGGATCTCGAGGTCGACTTCGAGCGCGGCGTCGTGCGCTTCGGCGAGCGGGAGGTCTGGGTGCGCGCCTATCCCCTGCCGATCGACCACCGCGCCACCCGGCAGGTAGCCCAGAGCGAGCGCGTCGGCGAGTTCGAGGACGAGCTGCTGCGCCGCCGCCGCGACTTCCTGATCCTACGCGTCGACCGCGCCGATCTCTCCAAGAACGTGCTCCGCGGCTTCTCCGCGTTCGACCTGTTTCTCGAGCAGCACCCTGAGTTCTCAGAGCGCGTCACGTTCATCGCGCAGATGATGCCCTCACGCACCGACGTGCCCCAGTACGCCGAGTACCTCGAGAGCATCGAGGCGCTTGTTGCCGTCGTCAACCACCGCCACGGCACACCCGACTGGATGCCGATCCAGCTGAAGCTCCGCGACGATCTGGAGGAGGCGATGGCGGCCTACAAGCACTACGACGTACTGCTCGTCAACGCGATGTTCGACGGCATGAACCTGGTCGCCAAGGAGGGACCGATCGTCAACGAGCGCGATGGCGTCTCGATCCTCTCCGAGAACACGGGCGCGCACGAGGAGCTCGGCGAGTTCGCGCTTTCGGTCAACCCGTTCGACATCCAGGAGACGGCCGACTCGATCCACGCCGCGCTGACGATGGATGGGGCTGAGCGCCAGCGGCGGGCGAGAGGGCTGGCGGAGATCGTCACCTCCCGCGACCCGGGCGACTGGATTGACGAGCAGCTCGCGGACATCCGCGCGAAGGGCCTCTCCTGAGCGCAGTGTGCCGGGCGGGCTGCAGCCGGCGGGATCGCCCATAGGGACAGGGCCCGCAGGTGCAGACACGCTAACCTTCGTCGCCGTTCGATGACGCTGCCCGCCCCCACATACGACCTCGTGCTGATGCTCGACCTCCAGGCCGGGGAGCCCACGCGCGCGAAAATCGTCGCGGGCGCCCGCACGGCGATCGAGTCACAGGGGCAGCTGCTGCGCCACGACGAGTGGGGCGAGCGGACACTGGCCTACCCAATCGATCACAAGACCAGCGCCGAGTACCACCTCTTGCAGTTTCACGCCACACCGGAGCTGCTCAGCACCTTGAACCGTACGCTGCGGATCACCGACGAGCTCATCCGTTTCCGCATCATCAAGCTCGCGCCGGGCACACCCGAGGCGCCGGAGATGCCCGCACAAGCCGGAGCGGCCCCGCGAGTGCAGGCGGCGCCTGCGGCGGAGGCTGAGGCAGCGCCCGTCCCCGAGGCCGAGGTAGCGCCCGAGGCCGAGGCCGAGGTAGCGCCCGCGACTGAGGCGGAGAGCCTCGCAGCGGAGCCCACGGCTGAGGCCGTCGCAGCAGAGCCCACCGCTGAGACCCTCGCAACCCCGGCCGCGCTCAGCGAGCCGGCTTAGTATTTCGCCGCGTCGCGCTTATACAAACTCCGAACGGGTAATAAAATTGCTCACATGGCCTGGGCCGAAGACATGAGCGATTCCCCGGCGAGCAGGACCGATGTGCTGCGGGCCTCTCCGCCTATGTTTGATTCGCGGCTGCTCGATGTCCTCTCGCGCGTACATCCCGTGGTCCCGGTGCTGATCTTCACGCCCGCGGTACTCCTCCTGGCGGCGTGGGAGCTCTCCAAGACGACCGCTCTGGGCACCATCCTGCTGGCGATCAGCGGCTACGCGATATGGACGCTGTTCGAGTACTGGCTGCACCGGATCGTGTTCCACTTTGAACCGCAGGAGGGCCTTGGCGCGCGGCTGCACTGGATCATCCACGGCGTCCATCACGATCACCCAAACGATCCGCTGCGCCTGGTGATGCCACCCGCGGTGAGCGTGCCCCTGGGGGCGGCTGTGTTCGGGGTCCTGTACCTGCTCTTCGGCTCCTCCTACGCGCCAGGGCTGGGAGCTGGGTTCTTCGCCGGCTACGTCGCGTACGACATGACCCACTACTACATACACCACTTCCGCCCCCGTGGCCCGCTCGGCAGGATGCTGCGCGAACGGCACATGCGCCATCACTTCCAGGACGACACGCGCGGCTTCGGGATCAGCGCCCCCTACTGGGACGAGATCTTCAAAACCTCCTCCCGCGGGCGTACTGAACAGTCCTCACCTGGCCCGCACGAGCCAGCAGAGCGCTGAAACGCAGCGCTGCATTCCTCGCAACTAGCGGGGTGGTGGCACCCCCGATCGAGAGTTGTAACCGAAGGCGCCTCTAGACTCGAAGCTCAAACACAAGCAGGACCAAGCACAAGAAGAGCGACGAGCCCTCGCGAGCGGGGGGGAGAACATCCGAAAGGAAGAAGACCGTGGGAGCCACCAACATCAACCGGGTCGTGATGACCGGAAACCTGACCGCAGATCCCGAGCTGCGCTCGCTGCCGAGCGGCAACTCGGTATGCAGCCTGCGCATCGCGTGCAACACGCGCCGCAAGAATGGGAGCACAGGCGAGTGGGAGGACAAGCCGAACTACTTCAACGTCACCGTGTGGGGTTCGCAGGGCGAGAACGCCGCCAAGTACCTCTCCAAGGGACGGCCCGTCGCGATCGATGGGCGCCTGGAGTGGCGTGAGTGGGAAGCACAGGACGGGGCAAAGCGCCAGGCAACCGATATCATTGCCGACTCGGTGCAGTTCCTGGGCTCGCGCGATGATGCCCCCAGCGGAGGCGGTCCGATTTCAGACCGGCCAGCCGTCAACGGGGCGGGCAGCGATATCCCAGTAAACGAGGGTGATTTTCAGCCCGCACCTGTTGCCGGCGGGGCCGGCGACGACGACATTCCGTTCTAGTAAGCACAAGGAGTAGCCAGTGGCAAAAGCGCGCGGTCGCGGCAAGCCTGTTCGCCGCCGAGATAGGAAGGGCCCAGCCGGAAGCGGCCGGCGCAAGTCTTGCCAGCACTGCAAGGACAAGGTCGAGCAGGTCGACTACAAGGACGTGTCGATGCTGCAGAAGTTCATTTCCGAGAAGGGCAAGATCCGCTCACGGAGGATCACTGGATCCTGCCGTCGCCATCAAAACCAGATCGCCACCGCGGTCAAGCGAGCCCGCGAGCTGGCGCTGCTGCCGTACGTGAACGAGGGCGGCCGCGAGGACAGCCCTCGCGGTGGGCGCGACCGCGGCGACCGGGAACGCTAGGGGTGGGTGGGACCTATTCCGGAAGCAATTCTTCTGCAGGATGTCGAGACGCTCGGCGAGCAGGGCAAGGTGATCGAGGTCTCCAAGGGCTATCTGCGCAACTACCTGATTCCGCGCAAGCTGGCCCAGCCTGCCACGAAAGGCGCGATCGAAGTAATCCGCGAGCGCCAGCAGGCGGCCGAGCGAGCGGCGCAGAACGCGGTCGAAAAGGCCCAGGAGAACGTCAACCTGCTGAACCGCACGGTGCTCACGATTCCCCAGCAGGCCAGCGCCGACGGCCGGCTGTTCGGGTCGGTTAGCGCCCAGGACATTGCCACCGCGGTGCGCGAAGCACGCGGGCTGAAAATCGACAAACGCGGCGTTCACATGCCCGAGCCGATCAAGAGTGTCGGCACCTACATGGTCGAGGTCGAGGTCGTCGAGGGAGTGACCGCGACGATCAAGACGATGATTGTCGCCAAGAAGTGATCAAAAACGTGGGAGGGGGTCGGGGGGAAGGCCTGCCCTCCCCCCGTTGAGTGATGATCGTCGCGAAGAAGTGATCAGGGAGCGTTTCTTGCCGGCGAGCGTGACGAAACGTGGGAGGGGTTTGAATGGCCCGCCCTCCCGGGCCTTGGCGGGCCTGTTCGGCGATGATCGTCGCGAAGAAGTAGCTTGTCGCCAGCCGGTCCTGCACACATACGCGCGGACCCGTCTGAGTGCCTTGAGAACATGTGTTCGTGGGGGGCAATTTCTCAGCCAGCAATTTCGTCCGAGATAGCGGGGAGACCCGCTCGCCGGAAGTCGGCACCGGCCTACACTCGCGCAAGGCATGAGCGCGGTCTCGGTAACCAACGGTAAGGCAGGCGCTCCAGCGGGGGTGCTCGCACCCCCCCACAATCTCGAGGCAGAGCAGTCGGTGCTGGGCTCGATCTTGCTCTCGGACCGCTCGCTGTACGCGCTGGTGATCGAAGAGGGCCTGCGCGCTGATGACTTCTATCGCGAGCGGCACGGGACGATCTACGAAGCGATGCTCGCTCTCTACAACGAGTCCGAGCCGGTCGACGTGCTCACCGTCGCCGACCGCCTGCGTCAGACCGGCAAGCTCGACGAAGCCGGTGGGATCGCGACAGTCGATGGCCTGACCGGCGTCGTACCGGCCGCCGGGCACGCCCGCCGCTACGCGCAGATCGTGCGCGAGAACGCACTGTTGCGGCGCTTGCTGGGGGCGTCGTATGAGATTCAGGAGAGCGTCCTCGGACACCGGGCCGCACCGCGTGAGCTCGTCGAGCAGGCTGAGAAGGCGATGCTCGAGGTCGCCCGTGACGATCGCCAGCAGGACTTTCGCGCGATCGAAGAGGTGCTCGATGAGGAGCTCGACAAGCTGCACCGGCTCTCGATCGAGGGCACCTCCCTGACGGGCACGCCCTCCGGATTCAAAGACCTCGACGAGATCACCGGCGGCTTTCAGCCCGGCAACCTGATCATCATCGCCGCCCGCCCGGCGATGGGCAAGTCAGCGCTCGTGTGCAACATCGCGGAGAACGCCGCGGTCGAGCACAACAAGCCGGTGGCGCTGTTCAGCCTGGAGATGGCCGAGGCCGAGCTCGCCCAGCGGTTCGTCGCCTCCCAAGCGCGCATCAAGGGCGAGGAGCTGCGCAAGGGGCGGGTGGCAGAGAAGCGCTGGCCGAAGATCCTCGACGCCAGCCAGCGGCTGGCGAGGGCGCCGCTGTGGGTGGACGACTCCTCAGACGTCGGCATGCTCGAGATCCGCGCAAAGGCCCGCCGGCTGCACAGCCAATGCGAGGGCGGCCTCGGGCTGATCATCATCGACTACCTGCAGCTGATGCGCACCGACAGCCGCTACGACAGCCGCGTCACAGCGGTCGGTGAGCTAAGCCGTGGCCTGAAGATCCTCGCCCGTGAGCTCGGCGTACCGGTGATCGCCCTCTCCCAGCTGAGCCGCGCGGTCGAGTCGCGCCCGGACAAGAAACCGCAGCTCTCAGACCTGCGCGAGTCAGGAAACCTCGAGCAGGACTCCGACCTGGTGATGTTTATCTACCGCGACGAGTACTACGACGAGGACTCCGAGCGCCCAGGCGAGGCCGACCTGATCATCGCCAAGCACCGTAACGGGGCCGTCGGCAAAGTCACGCTCACCTTCCAGAAGGAATACCCGAAGTTCCTGAACTACGCCGGCGAGCGCTACGCGCAGTAGGCCCTCCGTAAACTTCACTGGCGATGCCCGGAATAGTCATTGTCGGCGCCCAATGGGGCGACGAGGGAAAGGGAAAGATCACCGACCTGCTCGCCGAGCGAGCAGGTGCGGTCGTGCGCTTCCAGGGCGGCAACAACGCCGGCCACACGATCGTCCGCAACGAGGTCGAGTGGAAGCTGCACCTGATTCCCTCCGGCATCCTCTACCCGGGCAAGCGCTGCGTGATCGGCAACGGCGTCGTGATCGACCCCAAGGTCCTGATCGAGGAGCTCGATGGGCTGCGCGCGCGGCGGATCGACGTGAGCGGGCTGCGAATCTCCTCAAACGCGCATCTGATCATGCCCTACCACCTGCTCCTGGATTCGGCCGGCGAGGCCAAACTGGGCAGCCGCCAAATCGGTACGACCCGCCGGGGTATCGGCCCCTGCTACGCCGATAAGGCGGCGCGGCTGGGAATTCGCGTGCAGGATCTGCTCGACGAGAAGATCCTCAAGAAGAAGATCGTCGCGGCGATGGAGCCCAAGCGCCTTTCGCTCAGGCCCTTCGAGAAGGACCCGACGCTCGACCTGCACGCGATGACCGAGGAGTACCTGACCTACGGACATCGCCTGGAGCAGCACATCGCCGACACCGCCAAACTGATGTGGGAGCTGCTCGATAACGAGGAGCTCGTGATCTTCGAGGGTGCGCAGGGAGCGATGCTCGACATCGATCACGGCACCTATCCGTTCGTCACCTCCTCCAACCCGCTCTCAGGCGCCGCCTGCGTGGGGACCGGGGTCGGGCCGAAGGACATCGATGAGATCTGGGGGGTCTCGAAGGCATACACGACGCGCGTCGGCGCTGGGCCCTTCCCGAGCGAGTTGCACGACGAGATGGGTGAGCTGATCCGCAAGCGCGGAGGCGAGTTCGGCACGACGACCGGGCGCCCACGCAGGACTGGCTGGCTGGACCTCGTCGCCCTGCGCTACGCCGCCCGCTTGAACACGCTCACGGCGCTCGTGATCACCAAGCTCGATGTGCTCTCTGGCCTGGACCGGATCCAGGTGTGCACGAGCTACCGCGGCGTGGCGGGCGCGGAGTTCGAGGACTTTCCCTACCACCAGACGGTCCTTCATCACACGACCGCTGAGCTGACCGAGCTGCGCGGGTGGAATGAGGATCTTGGCGAGTGCCGCACGTTCTCAGATTTGCCCGGCGCGGCGCGCGAGTACCTGCAGTTCGTCTCAGAGCACACAGGGGCGCCCGTCACGCTCGTGGGAGTGGGCCCCGGGCGCGAGCAGGTGATCTGGACCGACGCTGGCATGCAAACGACCCTCGGCGCCGGCGAGCTGGATGCACAGCCGTCACATTGACGGGCTCGTTTGGTACCAGCGGGTGGTATCCACGGACTTCTGCGCCTTAGGACTGCCTCTCCAACGCGCGACAAAACCCACTATTTTGCAGGCTATTCTGAAGATGGGCCGTGCAGGAATCGAACCTGCAACCTTGGGCTTAAGAGGCCCCTGCTCTGCCGGTTGAGCTAACGGCCCGTGAGGGCGCCGGCGAGACCTGCGCGCCGGCTCGGACTGCGATTCTAGCCAAGCAGGCGCTGCACGCGCCGCCCACGGCCTATTTTTTCGTGCCCTGATTGATTTTGTACGTTTTCCCTCCAATGGTGACGGTGCCATTGGAGACCGCGGGGCTGGACGGCTGCGGCGTGGTTTTGACGGCCGTGCCCGTAAAGCCGCTTTCGCCGTTGGCTTTACCCGTGTACGTCGTGCCATTCGTCGTCGTCGTCAGCGTTTCGCCTTCGGGACTCTTCTTGACGGCTTCCAGTTCGGTTTTAAGCCCTTTGCGCTTTGCGGCCGGTGCGAGGTTAACCGCCTTTTCAGAGGCCAGATCGCCGAGACGAACATTCTTTGCTTTGTAGGCGTACTCGGCGAGTTCGGCATAGCGCGAAGCACTATTTGGTTTGGCGGCAATCACGATCTGCAGCGCCTGTACGGCTTCGGCGGGCTGGTTGAGGCCTGCCGACGCGTAGATCGGCAGCACCAACTGGGCGAGCTTTGCACTGGGCTTGGGCGGGTTCAGCGCCAGGTAGCCGCTCCACGACCGGGCGGCCTTGGAGAAGAGTTCCTTGCCCTTACTGGTGACGGCACCCGTGCTCGTCACATACGCTTCGCCACCTGCTTCGTGCAACAGGGCTTCGGTCAGTTTTTCCCACGCGCTGATGTTCGCCGGCTGCTGCTTGGTCTGCTTTTCGTACTTCTTGATCTGGCTGGCGAAGCTCGCGCTGTTAGCGCCTTCGTTTTCGGTCGCCGCGTTCAGCAGCCCGCCGCCCCCAAAGCCTCCCCCGATCCCAAAGCCGACCAGGCCGACGCCCATCAACAGAGCTAGGCCCGTGTAGATCACCCGAACCATCCGACGACGGCCGCGTCCTCTTAGATCGAACAGCATCAGGTGGTCGATTCTACGGACGTACCCGCGCGGGTGGGCGAAGGGTGGCCATCTAGTCCGAGAGATCTCTGTCGACGTGGTCGATTATCTCCTGCACAGTTGGCTCCGCGGCGGCGTTCGGTGCTGACGGGTGCTCCTGTGGGGGATGTTCAGCAGCCTGCGTTCTCGCGCGGGCAGCATCGCGCCGCTCAAATACCGAGGCGAGCAGAATACTCGCCTCATAGAGCACATACAGAGGCACGGTCTCGAGCACCAGCGTAACCGCGTCCCCCGGCAGGAAGGCAGCCACCACGGCGCAGGCTACGATCGCGTAGCTGCGGTTCTTGCGCAGCTGCCTGGGGGTGACGATCCCAACGCGGGTGGCGCCAAGGATCGCCACAGGTACCTGGAAGACCAAGCCCATCGCCAGCAGCACGGTCGCCGCGAACTTGTAGTACTGGTTGGCCTGCACCAGGACATTGAACTCACCGCTGTTGAAGTTCTGGAAGAACCTCACGGCGGCCGGCAGGACGACGAAGTAACCGAACGCCGCACCGATCACGAACAGGAACGGGATCGCGGCGAGCAGCGGTAGGGCGATGCGCCTCTCTCTCGGGCTGAACGCCGGCAGAACGAAGCCGTAGAGCTCGAACAGGATCACCGGCAGCGCGATGATCAGCGCGAAGAACAGCGTCACGGTGATGGTGGTCGTGAACGGCTCGCCGATGCCCAGCGTCACCGGCTTGTTGCCTTCCGGCGGCTTGGGGATGTGGGCCACGTCGGCCTTCAGGTTTGCGATCTGGCTCGCGATCGCCGAGCGGGCGGCGGGCGAGAGACCACTGGAGGGCGCGCTCAACGTGGCGAGTACCCCTTCCGTGGTGTGTGCGACTTTCAGCACCGCCTGCTGAGCGAGCGCTGTCTGGCCGAGTGGCCCGTGACCTTTGGCGACCTGTTTTTCGGTCTGCTTGCTCAGCGGTTCGTTGATCACCCGTAGCAGCGCATGGTTCTGCCACAAGCAGAACCCAAAGGCGATCGCCAACGCGACCGCGCTGACGATCAGGCGGGTGCGCAGCTCATCGAGATGGTCCACGAGGCTGAGCCGCTCATCGTGGCCGATCGCGCGGATCGTGGTGGCCATGGCTCATATGAACCTACCACCGCGATCGCTGCCTTATCCCGGCGCATGGGTCTTTCCTCCGCGCCTGAACAGCCGACCGTTGAGGACCGGTTGAGCAGCGCTACGCAAACCTCCGAACTACGAGCAGCATGCTAAAGGCGCCCGGCGCAGGAGTCGATGAAGCACGCAGATCAGGCATGGAACCCAACAGAAGCCATCACACCCGTCATCGCGTGCGGCTGCCCAGCGGCAAGCAGATCGAGGTCGTCTACCGCGACCGGAACCAGGCAGCGGCTCCAGCCGGTTCTGGTGCTGGCGCTCCTGCGGCTCCCACTGCCCCGGATAACGCCTGTGTCCCCGATCCCCTGCACGTCTGCTTCCACTGCGCCGGGGATCTCGTGTACCCGCTGGATTGGATCGAGGAAGGACCGCGGCACTGGCGAATCGTCCTGCGCTGCCCCGAATGCGAGTCCCGCCGCGAAGGCGTGTTCGAGCAGGCAACCGTAGAGCAGCTCGACGAGCAGCTCGACCGCGCCGCCGGTGCGTTGCTCGGCGACCTGCAACAGCTAACCCAGGCCAACATGAAGGACGAAGTCGAGTTCTTCGTCCGCGCGCTCGACGCCGACCTGATCGTCCCCTCAGACTTCTAGCTGTAGCGTTCGACGACTGCGTCGGCGACGAGCTCCAGCAGCGCAGAGCGCCCGCCCGGGAGGATCGCGGGCAGTTCCGCCTTGGCCTCTGCGACGAGCTGAAGGGCCTGTTCGCGGGCCTGCCCGAGCGCGCCCGTGGCCGCGATCCGCTCGCACAGTTCCTCCACCTTTTCCTGCCCGCTCGCCTCGTCCAGCGTCGCCAGGTCGAAGGAGGCGAGCTGCGGCTCGTGCGCACGGGCGAGGATCAACGGCAGCGTGACCGTGCCATCGAGCAGGTCGGTGCCGCGCGCCTTGCCGGTGCGCTCCACTTCGCCCGACAGGTCGAGCACGTCATCGAGGATCTGGAAGGCCAGCCCGATCCGCCGGGCGAATCCCCCAAGTGCGCCGGCGAGGGCCGTCGGGTCTCCTGCGGGTGCCATCAGCGCCCCGAGACGGCAGGCGGCCTCGAACAGCGCGGCGGTCTTCAGCTCGCAACGCCTCATATAGCGCTCCACTGTGACGTGCGGGGCGTAGGCGTCCTCGCGCTGGAGCAGCTCGCCTTCGGCGAGTGCGGAGCTGGCGGCGGACAGGGCGCTCAGCTGGGCGCTCGAGCCGTTCTTGGCGAGCTCGCCGAACGCGCGCGAGAACAGCAGGTCGCCAGTGGCGAGCGCAGCCTCACGACCGGCGAGCGCCGCCACCGTCGGATGCCCCCGCCGCAGCCTCGCGCCGTCGATCAAATCGTCGTGCACGAGCGTCGCCGAGTGCACCAGCTCGACCGCCACCGCTGCTCGTATGAGCTGCTCCTCCCCCTCCCTCATGTCCTGTGGGCAGCCGGCGGATTCGGCGGCGAGCACGACCAGCAGCGGGCGCAGCCGCTTGCCGCCCGCCATGATCGTCGCGCTCGCGTGCCCCGCCAGCGGCACGCCGGCCTGCGCCGTCACCCGCTCCAGGTGCAGCTCCGTGCTCTCCATCCGCTCACGCAGCCTCACCCCGCCGCGGCGCATGATCGCCTCGACTCTGTCCACTTCCTCACCGCGCTCGCCGCTGGCCGTGCTTGGAGCCGTGTTCATCGCTGTTGCTGTCCCGGTGAGGGCGGAACCGTACCGCTGTGGATCGCGATGATGCCTCCGGCGGTAAGCAGATAGTGGATCTCCTGCAGGCCCGCGCGTTCCATCTCCGCTGCCAGCTCAGCGGGCTCGGGGAAGCGCCTGACTGAGCTCGGCAGGTAGCTGTACGCGTCGCTGTTCCCGGACAGCCGCCCGAGAGCGGGCACGACACGCTCGAACCACAACCCGAAGAACAGCGACAGCGGCTGTTTCCTCGGCGTGGTGATCTCAAGGATCACCACTCTTCCCCCAGGGCGCACGACGCGGGCCAGCTCACGCAGCCCACGTCCGAGATCAGCGAAGTTGCGGGCGCCAAATCCGACTGTCGCGGCATCGAAGTACCCGTTTTCATAGGGCAGATCCAGAGCATCACCCCACTCGAAGCGCAACCCGGCGCCCGTGGGCTTGGGCTTCTCGCGGGCGCGGTCGAGCATCGTCTCGGAGAAGTCGCTGCCCACCACCTCCCCTCCGGGAGCCACCCGCCGCGCGAGCTCAATCGCCAAATCTCCCGTGCCGGTCGCGGCATCGAGCACGCGGTCACCCGGACCCAAGCTGGCGAGATCGGCTGCCCGTTCCCGCCAGCGGTGGTGCAGCCCTGCCGTCATAACGCTGTTCAGCAGGTCATACACACCCGCGATACCGTCGAACATCGTCCGCACCTGTTTCGCCTCAAGCGTTCCCGCTGGAGGATTGGAGGGGGGGGTCTGATCATCGTCCTCCGGCGAGGACCCGTTTACGCCACTCGGTCCGGTGCTCGGAGGCGCTGGCATGGCTTGCCTCAGCTACTTCAGCTGCGACAGGAAGGCGACAACCGCGTTGAACTTCTGCGGTGGCAGGTTCTTGAACGAGGGCATCGGCGCCGTGGGGTTCACCAGCGTGCGCGCAATCCCCTGCGCGGGCAGCCGCGAGGCGATGTGGGTCAGGTCAGGACCCGGCCCGGCGTTGCCGTTCTCGCCGATCTTGTGGCATGCCTCACACCCCGACTGGGCAACGACCGCCTTGCCCGCTTCGTATTCGGCGAGCGTCTTGCCACCAGCCTGAAGGGTGGCCTTCGGCGTGGCCATTTCGATCGCGGTCGGTGAGCCGGCGCTCGCGCCCTGGTAGGTGAGCAGCGCCATCGCCCCGATCACGAAGATGCCCGTGATCGTGGCGATCGGGCGGTGCTCGGGGCGACGCTCGGGGCCGCGGTCATAGAACGGCAGCAGGAACAGCAGGATCATGCCCAGCGTAGGGATGCCGATCCCGGCCAGCCCCACGAGGCTGGGCACCTTGAGCACGCGGAAGACCTCGAACAGGAAGAAGAAATACCACTCGGGACGTGGCACATAGGTAGTGGTGGTGGGGTTCGCCTTGGAGCCGAGCTCTGCGCCGAGCACCAGCGACATCGTGATGATGACCGCCATCACGACAACTGCCATCGCCCCGTCCTTGGCGACCGCATAGGGGAAGAACGGCTTGCCCTGCGCCTTCAGGATCCCGTACTCGCGGAGGTACTCCTCCTTCTCGCGCTGGTTCATGCGTCAGCCTTGCGCAACTCGGGGTTCTGCTCGGCTTTGATCCACGGCGGCGCGGTTGTGCCTAGCTTTGCAACCAGGTACAGGTGCGCACCGATCAACGCGACCAGCGCGCCAGGGATCAGCAGCATGTGGATCGCATAGAAGCGCGACAGCGTCGTCGCCCCGAATTCAGGGCCCGCTCTGAGGAAGTCGCTCAGGTAAGGGCCGACCAGGGGACCGAGACCATTGATGTTGACGCCCACGATCGTCGCCCAGTATGCGCGCTGGTCAAAGGGCAGCAAATAGCCGGTGAAGGACATCACCATCGTCAGGATCAGCAGCACGACGCCGATCACCCAGTTCAGCTCGCGCGGGTACTTGTAGGCGCCGAAGAAGAACGTCCTGCCCATGTGTAGGAATACGAGGACCACCATCACACTCGATCCCCACTTGTGCATGCCTCGCACGAACTGCCCGAGGAACACATCGTTGGTGACGTACCTGATCGATTCATACGCCCCGCCCGAGGGATCGGGGCGGTAGTACATAGCCAGGAACACGCCGGTCACGGCTTGAGAGAGGAACGCGAACATCGTCGCCGAGCCGAGCGTGTAGAACCAGTTGGTCCCCTTCGGCACCTTGCGGAACATCAGCCAGCGCCCGGCGCCGCTCAGCGAGGTGCGCTCGTCGACCCAGTCGACGACCGTGGTCCCGGCCTCTTTGGCGCTCTCCAGCGGGCCGGCCGTGCCGTTACCCTCACCTGGGCGCGGGGGCGGCTCCTGCAGCGCGGCTGGGAGCGGGGGGGCGGGGAGCTTTGGGAGCTTGGGCACGGTGGCGGTCGGCTCTACTTCTGTGCGCTCGGTCGCGACGGGTAGAGGTACTGCCCGATGCCGTCCAGCGGCTCTCCCGGGTCGCGTGGGGAGAAGCGTTTGAGCTCACTGTTGACGCTGAAACGCCCGCTGTACAGCTGCACCCGATCGCCGGTGAGTCTTGTGGGGAAGCGGTCCAGGGGCCGCACCGGGGGACCGCCAACGGGCTGGCCCAGCAGGTTGTAGACGCCGCCGTGACACGGGCAGATGAAGCGCTCCGCGGCATCCACCCAGCGCACCGGGCAGCCCAGGTGGGCGCAGCGCGTCGAGATCGCAATGTACGGCGTGTTGCGGTCGTAGGGGTCGGTGTCGATCGCCGGATTGAACTTGCGCACATACGCCGTCGACTTGCCAGCCTCGCCGATCCCTTGGGTGATCGTGATCACCACCGGCGTGTAGTTCTCCGCGGTGAAGTCAGTGGTAGAGCCGATGTCCTCCCAGAAATGCGGTGGCTCTTTGAAGATCGGCCCGATCGCAAAGCCGAGCGCCGGGAGCGTGAAGGCACCGGCCGCGATCGCGCCCGCCGTGTGTGCCGTGCCGGTCATGAACCGCCGCCGCGTGACCGTCTCGCCCTCGAAGGCGCCGGGGATCCCCCGGTCGGCGGTGTACTTGGACTTGTGCTGGGTGTGCTTGTCTGGCACCGCCACGAACAATATCGAGGCGCGATTCAGGGCGAGGCCGGGGCGCCTGCGGCACTTGTGCGCATCGCCTCGATCGCCTCCGGGGCGCCCGCGAGCGCGAGGTCCTTGGCGCGCCTGTGGGCCTCGCTCGATCCCCACCCGACAGCTCGGGCTCCGGCCGCCCACACCGCATCGGCCAGCGCCCGCTAGCCGGCGCCCTGCGCGAGGGCGCTGAGCGTGATCGTGTCGGCCAGCTCCGGCTTGCCCGCACCCTGCGCG
>DASZFC010000017.1:0-17285 GCA_035940195.1 Solirubrobacteraceae bacterium | reverse complement strand
CGGGACCTATAACCTAGGCGCCCACAGTCGCGGACCCAGCCCCTTGGGCTGTGTGCCCACGATCGAGGATGGCTGCCTCGATCCGCTCGGCGATGCGCTTGCCCGTGTATCCGACCTCCTCGTGCAGCAGCGCCGGCTTGCCATGCGTCACATACCTGTCAGGCAGCCCCACGCGGAGAATGCGCGGCGTCGCTCCAGCCTCGTTGAGGGTCTCCCAGACCGCTGAGCCGAAGCCTCCCGCGAGGACCCCCTCCTCAACGGTCACGAGCAGATCGTGCTCGGCCGCCAGCTGTGCCATGAGGCCTGCGTCGATCGGCTTTGCAAACCGGGCATCGGCGACCGTGACCGAGATATCCTGGCTGGCCAGCTCCTCGGCGGCGGCGAGCGACTTGCCGACACCGCTGCCGTAGCCGATCAACGCGACTCGCCGCCCCGCCGTTTCCCCTGCTCCCCCCTCGCGCAAGATCTCGCCGGTGCCGATCTTCAGCGCACGCGGTTGGCTCGGTAGCTGCACGCCCGTACCCTCTCCACGCGGGTAGCGCAGCGCGATCGGGCCATCGTCGTACTCCAGGGCCGTGCGCAGCATGTGCACGAGCATCGCCTCGTCGCGCGGGGCCATCAGCACGATGTTTGGCAGGCAGCGCAGGTAGGCGATGTCAAAAGCCCCGTGATGGGTTGGCCCGTCATCCCCGACGAGTCCGGCGCGATCCATCGCGAACACGACGTTGAGCCGCTGGAGGCACACGTCGTGCACAATCTGGTCGTAGGCGCGCTGCAGGAACGTCGAGTAGATCGCCGCCACCGGCTTGATCCCTTGTAGCGTCAGCCCAGCCGCAAACAAGATCGCGTGCTGCTCGGCGATCCCGACGTCGAAGTAGCGATCCGGCAGCGCCTTCTGGAGGATGCTCAGCCCGGTGCCCGAGTTCATCGCGGCCGTGATCCCGACCACCCGCTCGTCGCGTTCACATTCACGCACGAGCGCTTCCCCGAACACCTGGGTGTACTGAGGCGCCGGCGGCCTCGGTGGCTCAGCGCCCGCCGGGATGACCGGCGGGACAGCGTGTGTGGGCGAGCCGTTGAGGATCGACTTCGGCTTGGCCGCGTGCCACTTCTCCATGCCCTCGAGTCCCCCGTCCTCGGCTGGTGCGAAGCCCTTGCCCTTGACTGTCGCGATGTGCACCACCACGGGCCGTTCCGCCGCCAGCGCCTCTCGGAGCGCCTCGCGCAGGGCGCGCACATCGTGACCGTCGATCACGCCCATATATGCCCAATTGAGCTCCTCCCACCACAAACCCGGCGCCCAGAACGCCTTGATCGACTCCTTCAGTTGCGGGCCGATCCGCTCGAACGCGGCCCCGATCCCACCTGGCAGGCGCGTCAACCCACCCTCGACGCCCTCACGCGCATGCCACAGCTTGGGGTTCAGCCGCACGCGGTTGAAGTATCTGGACAGCGCTCCCACGTTTGGCGCGATCGACATGCCGTTGTCGTTCAAAACCACCACGATCGGGGTGCCGAGGCCGCCTGCCTGACCGATCGCCTCAAAGGCCACCCCCCCGGTCATCGCGCCGTCGCCGATCACGGCGACGACGTTGCCGTCGTCTGAAGAGCGAGGGGCCCGGCTCGCCGACCCTTGGTCGGCTGCGCCACCCTCGTAGCGCCCCGCGCTGCCCTGGCGCATGCCCTCCTTGATGCCAACCGCATACCCGATCGAGGTCGAGGCGTGGCCAGCGCCCATGATGTCGTGGGGGGACTCCTCGATCGAACAGAACGGGGCCAGTCCCTCGTACTGGCGAATCGTGCTCAGCCGCTCGCGACGACCGGTGAGGATCTTGTGCGGATAGGCCTGGTGTCCGACATCCCAGAGGATCTTGTCCTTAGGCGACTCGAGCACCGAGTGCAGCGCGACCGCCAGCTCGCAGGTGCCGAGGTTCGCGCCGAAGTGTCCCCCAATCTCTCCGACGGTCTCGATGATGTGCTCGCGCACCTCCTGAGCCAATTCAGCCAACTGCGCCTCAGACAGTCCGTGCAGGTCCTTGGGACCGTCGATCCCCTCCAGGAGGCGTTTTCGTGGCGCTTGCTTATCTGTACTCATGAGGTGCGGGTGTAGATGAAGTCTGTGATCTGCTCGAGCTCGCCGGTCGCGTTAGGTGGGTCGGTGCCCATTCCGGCCCCGGCGAGCGCCTCCCGTGCCATCCGGTGGGATTCCGCCGCCAGCTCCCTGGCCCGATCGATTCCGAACTCACTCACATATGTGCGCTTGCCGTGACGCTCATCGCTGCCCTGAGGCTTACCGAGTGCATCGTCGGTGCCTGTCACGTCGAGAATGTCATCAACAATTTGGAACAACACACCCAGCTCAGCGGCAAAACGGCGAAACTGGATTGTCGCAGGTCCATCCCCAATCCCTCCCAACAGTAGTACGCACAGCACCGAAGCTCCGATCAAACGGCCCGTCTTCAGCTCGTGCAAGCGCCGCAGCGCCTCTCCCCCGCTCGGCGTATGCGGGTTCACGTCCGCATACTGGCCGCCGACCATGCCGCTCACACCGGTCGCCGCCGCCAGCTCCGCCGCCGCCGCCAGCACCCGCTCCGGCGGCGAGCGCTGGTTGCTCAGCAGGTGGTGAAAGGCCTCCGCATACAGCCCGTCACCGGCGAGAATCGCCACATCCTCGCCGAACTTCACGTGGCAGGTGGGCGCCCCGCGGCGCAGCGCGTCGTCATCCATGGCCGGCAAATCGTCATGGATCAGCGAGTACGTATGGATCAGCTCGATCGCGCCCGCGAGTGGCAGCACCTCACGCTGCTCCAGTCCGATCGCACGAGCGCTCGCCAGCGCAAGCACTGGACGGATGCGCTTGCCGCCGGCCAGCAGCGAGTAGCGCATCGCCTCCTCCAGTCCCGCCGTCAGCGCCTCCCCGGAAAAACGCATCGCCTGGATATAGCGCTCGACCTCCTCGCGCAGGTGCTCAGGATAGGCGCCGGTGCTCACAACCTCGCCGGCCGGGCTACAGCAGGGAGTCCTGGCCGGGCGCCGGCGTAAAGCCTTCCGCCGACCGGAGACCGGCCAGCGCCAGCTGCTCGAGCTCCGCCGCGGCCTGTGTCGCCAGCGCGGCGCAATCCTCGACCATCGTCGCCGCAGCATCGGAGGAGAGCTCACCCGAGCGCAACTGCTCCGCGGCGCGCTCCAGCTGCGCGATCAGATTGTCCAAGTGCCCGGCACCGCTCATGATGCTCTGCTCAATGTTGTGATCATGGGATCTGCGGAGCATTCTCCCGCAGTTGGCGCAAAACTGCGGCCAGCACCCCATTCACGAACGTCGGGGCCTCGCTCCCACAGAACGTCTTCGCACTCCGCACCGCCTCCTCGATCGCCCCCTCCGCCGGGATCGGCTCCTCGCCCGGGGCCACGTCGGGATGCAGCATCTCGATCAGCGCTACACGCATTATGCTGCGCTCGAGCGGCTGGATCCGCTGCACAGACCAGCCGTGCGCATGGCGGTCGATCACCTGGTCGAGCTCATCCGCACGGTCGGCCGCTGCATACGCGAGCGCGCGGGCAAACACCGACGCGTTCGGCCCAAGCGTCTCCAGCAGCGGCCGGCCAGTCAGGTCGTGTTGGTAAAGCGCCACCACCGCAGCCCTCCGCTGGTCAGAGCGCCGCACCGCGCAACCTCATGCGCGCGAGACATATTCGCCCGAGCGCGTGTCCACTCGGATGCGCTCGCCCACCTCGACGAACAGCGGGACCTGGATGCTCGCGCCAGTCTCTAGCGTCGCCGGCTTCGTGCCGCCCGCTGACACGCTGTCGCCGCGCAGCCCTGGGCCGGCCTGCGTGACCTCAAGGTCCACCCCACTCGGCAATTGCACATCGGCTGGCTCGTCGTCGATGAACAGCACGTCCACCTCGCTGCTCGGCTTTGTCCAACGCAACGCCTCTGCCACGGTGCTCTGTGCGACGGCGATCTGCTCGAAGGACTCCGTGTCCATGAAGTGCGCGTCAGTCCCGTCCGCGTAAAGAAACTGCATCTTCCTCGACTCTGTCCTGACCGAGCGGAACTTCTCGCCCGCCCTGAATGTCCGGTCGATTACGTTGCCGTCCGCCGCCCGTCTCAGCTTCGTCCTCACGAACGCGCCACCCTTGCCGGGCTTGACGTGCTGGAAGTCGAGGATCTTGAAGACGGTCCCATCGACATCGATATGAGAGCCATTCTTGAATTGGTTGGTGCTGACCACGACATCGCAGGGTAGCGGTCGCCGCAGGCCGTGGCGTTTGTGCCTGCCTGAAGCTCAAGCCGCGCGTAAGGGGCGCCGATGCGCTCCTATGAGGCGACTTGTGCGCGAGAATGCCTTCTGCGCGTTCCTAGCGGGCGCAGGCAGCGCGACGATGGCGTGGCTAGGCCTCTATGGCTTCGCCTGGAACGACTATGACACCGAGGCGCGGCCAGCCTTCGACGCGCTCGTGCATGGGCACCTGCTCGACTTCTTGCGCCTCGCGCCCGCCTACGGCGGTTCGCTCGTGGAGCGCGCGCCGTTCGCGCTCGCCCCCGGCCTGTGGGGCGGGGGTCAGCTCGCCGTGTACCGGATGGCGGCGCTGCCGTGTTTGCTGGCTGTGGCCGCACTTGGCGTGTGGCTGTGTGCGCAGATGCGTGTGGGTAGCCATTTCATCCCCCGGCCAGTGCTTTGGCGGGCAGTGGCGCTGGGTGTATGCGTGGCCAATCCCCTGACGCTGCGCGCACTGGAAATCGGTCATCCGGAGGAGCTGATCGGCGGGGCTCTGTGCGTGGCCGCCGTGCTGCTCGCGGCGCGTGAGCGTCCACTCTGGGCCGGTGTAGCTCTAGGCTTGGCGATCGCCAACAAGGAGTGGGCCCTGCTCGCTGCCGGGCCCGTCTTGCTGGCGCTCCCCGCCAGGCGGAGGCTGCCATGCCTGGCGAGCGCTGGAGCGGTCGCCAGCGCCGTGCTGGCGCCACTGGCGCTCGTCTCCTCGGGCGGCTTCGTCGCCAGCGCCCGCGTAGCGGCCGCACCACCCGCCGTGATCTTCCAGCCGTGGCAGGCATTTTGGTTCCTCGGCCACCACGGCGCTCTCGTGCACGGCCTGTTCGGTGCGCCGAAGCCCGGCTACCGCACCGGGCCCGCCTGGGCAAGCTCGGTTAGTCACCCGCTGATCATTGCACTCGGCGTCGTACTGACTGTGGCGCTGTGGTTGCAACGACGCCGCCGCGCCAGCAACAGCGCTTCGCTCGGAGAACGGGACGCGCTGCTGGCACTCGCGCTGCTGCTCTTGCTGCGCTGCGTGCTCGACACCTGGGACATTTCCTACTACCTGCTGCCGTTCGTCTTCGCCCTGCTCACCTGGGAGGTCAGCGGCCCATCCCGGCGCCCACCGGTGCTGGCACTGTCGAGCTCCGTGCTGATGTGGGTCAGCTGCCAGTGGCTGCCCGAACACGGGGCCTCCGCCGACATCCAGGCCGCTTTCTTCCTAGCCTGGTCGCTGCCACTCGCGGGCGCCCTTGGATTGTGGCTGTACGCGCCGGGACTGCGCTCGCGACTCTCACGAACTCCTCATGAGACCACAGTGAGCTCCTTGCCCAGGCGGCTCAGGACCTCCTGACCGTCCTTCGTTATCACCACGAGATCCTCGATACGCACGCCGAGCCGGCCGGGCAGGTACACCCCCGGCTCGACCGTCACCACGTTCCCGACCAGCAACGGGTCCTCGCTTGCCAGACGCGACAGGCGCGGTCCCTCGTGGACCTCGAGCCCGACGCCGTGGCCGAGCCCGTGACCGAAGTGATCGCCCTCCCCAGCCGCCTCGATCAGCTCGCGCGCGACCGCGTCGACCTCTTTTCCGTTCGGCCCCGCCCTGACCGCGGCGAGCGCCTGTTCCTGGGCGGCGAGGACGAGCTCGTAGGTCTCTCTCGCGCGCGCGGAGATCCGCTCGCCGGTGGCGTACGTGCGAGTGCAGTCCGAGCAGTAGCCCTCGTGCAGGGCGCCCCAGTCGATCGTCAGCAGCGCGTCCTTGCGAATCTCACGTGCCCGCGGTTCGGCGTGCGGCAGAGCGCCCTGCGAACCCGCGGCAACGATCGACGGAAAGCTCGGGGCCTGCGCGCCGAGACGGCGCATGCGCAGCTCCAGCTCGATCGCCACGTCTCGCTCGGTGCGACGAACAACACCTTCTTCGAGTACGCCCCGCAACGCCTCGTCGGCGAGCTCTGCAGACGCGCGGATACGGTCGATCTCCCAGGCATCCTTGACTGCCCGCAACCGCTCAACGGCGCCAGCGCATGGAACGAGCTCCCACTCCCCGCCGAGCAGCTCGCCCAGGCGCGTGTGCTGCTTGACGGTGATGCTCGCCTCGTCGAATCCCAAGCGCCCGCCCGCAGCGCTCCCGGCTGCGCAGAGCGCGCCCGCGGCCGCCTCGAGCAGGTCGCCCGCGACGATCTCGCGGTCAAACTCCTCCGGAACCTGCGCGGCCGATTGGGTGGCGTAGCGAAAGTCCGTGAAGAACCGGTGGGTCTCGGCCTGACCCGCGACAACCAGGGCCAGCCCGTTGGTGCCGGTGAAGCCGGTGAGGTAGCGCACGTTCACTGGCGTCCCGACGAGCAACACGTCGACGTCGCGCTCACGCAGCCCGGCGGCAAGGCGCCCGGCGCGGCCTGTGACACCGGCGCTTACAGCACTGCTCACGACTCGCCCCGCTCGAGCTCCTCGCGCAGCTGTACGAGAGCGTCGCGGTAGCCGTCTGGGCCAAGACCGGAGATCGTCGCGAAGCAGAGCTCGGAGATGACCGACACACGCCGCCACGGCTCGCGGTGCTCGATGTCGGACAGGTGGATCTCGAGCGCAGGCAGGCCGGCTATCTCCAGGGCGTCGCGGATCGCATAGGAGTAGTGCGTCCACGAGCCGGGGTTGAGAAGCAGCGCGTCTGCCCGGGCATCCGGGTCTCGCAACGAGTGCAGGTGCTCGACGAACGCGCCCTCGTGATTGGTCTGGAAGAAGCTGGCCTCCAGATCGAGCTCGCGGGCCTCGTGCTCTATCCGGCGCCCCAGTTCGGCGAGCGTCAACGTGCCGTATAGCAGCGGGTCGCGGCGGCCAAGCTGGTCCAAGTTGACGCCGTGCATGACCTCGATGCGGAAGGTTGGGCGGCTCATCCCGCTAGCTCCACGACGGCCGCGCGCACGTCGCCTTCGGCCACCTCAGAGCCGTGGCTGACCTCGCCGGGCGCCTGCACCAGCACGAACGGCACATGATCGCCCACACGCTTCTTGTCGCGGGCGATCGCCCCGAGCACCGCCTCTACCGGTGCCCCATCGAATGTCACGGGCAGGTCGCGCTCGATCAGCAGTTCACGCACCTGCGCGCGCAGGTGCGCCTGTCCGGACAGCCGCAGCGCAGCGAGCAACCCCAAGCCGACGGCCTCGCCGTGGCGGTAGCGCGAGTAGCCGGTGACCGTCTCGATCGCGTGCCCGACCGTGTGTCCGAGGTTCAGCACCTGGCGGCGTCCGGCGTCGCGCTCGTCGGCGGCGACGACCGCGAGCTTCGTCCGTATGCAGGCCAGGATCACGTGCTCGTCCACCTCACCACCGCGCGCCACGCTCTCCCAGAGCTCGCCTCCGGCGATCAGGGCGGTCTTGAGCACCTCCACCCAGCCAGCGGCCAGCTCCTGCGTAGGCAAGGTCTCGAGCGTGTCCGGGTCGACGATCACGCCCACGGGCTGGTGGTAGGCGCCTACGTAGTTCTTCGCCTGCGGCAAATCCACACCGGTCTTGCCACCGTAGGCGGAGTCGACCTGTGCGACGAGCGTCGTGGGCACCTGCACGACCGGAACGCCGCGCTGGTAGGTGGCCGCGCAGAAGCCGGCAAGGTCTCCGACCACGCCACCGCCGAGCGCGACCACGTGGTCGGCGCGGGTCATGCCAGCAGCCGCCAGCTCGTGCCACACGCGTTCAGCGCTGGCCAATGTCTTGTGCCGCTCACCGGGGGGGATACTCACCTGCGCCCGCGTGTCCCCGAGCCGTCCGGCATAGAGAGGGGCGACGGTCTCGTCGGTAACGCAGAACGGATGTGATGCGGACCGGTCGAGCGGCCAGATGCCGGTGAGGCGGTTCTCGCGCAGAAGCCCGCGGCCCACGAACACCGGGTAGTCACCCGAGGCAGACCTCGCCCACAACAGCGTCGCGTCAGCCAGCTTTTGATATAGCGCCGAGCGCTCGGATGCAAGCGCGAGGAACGCGCTGCGATCGCGAGCGAGGGGACGCCCGGCGCCGTCCTCAGATGCGTGTACGCGCTCCCAGGCGAGGACCGGGTCGACATCGAGCAGGACGGTGAGGTGACCGGCCAGCGCCTCGCGCACTCGCTCCGAGGAGACGCTGCCGCCGCCGAGCGCGATCACTTCGCGCGGACCGGCAGCGCCCAGCAACTCACATGCCAGCTCCTCCTCCTTGGCACGGAACGACGCCTCTCCATGCAGCTCGAACTCCTGCGCAACCGTGTGCCCGAAACGCTCCTCCAGCAGCGCGTCGCTGTCGAGCGCCCGCACCCCGAAGGCAGAGGACAGCTCGCGAGCGACGGTCGACTTGCCGGCGCCCATGAAGCCGATCAGGACGAGCGCCACCCGATCCGCTCCTGATAGGCGCGGAGCGCTTCGAGCACATCGTCGATGTGATCGCCGCCGAACTTCGCCCGGTAGGCGCTGGCTAGCACGAACGCAACCATCGCCTCACCCACCACGCCTGCCGCGGGAACGGTGCAGGAGTCGGTGCGCTCGCGCAGTGCCTGCGCGGGCTCGTGCGTCTCCGTGTCGACCGAGCGCAGCGGCTTGGTCAGGGTCGGCAGCGGCTTCATCGCGCCACGCACGATCAAGGGCAGGCCGTTGGTCATGCCGCCCTCGAGGCCGCCCGCGTGGTTGGTCTCGCGGTAGTACCCGCGCTCCGAGGAGTAGTAGATCTCGTCGTGAGCCTCCGACCCCGGCACCCCCGCGATCGCAAAGGCGTCGCCGATCGCCGCGCCCTTTACCGCTTGGATCGAGCAGATCCCCATCGCCAGGCGCCCGTCCAGACGCTCCTCCCAGGAGACGTACGAACCGAGGCCGGGGACGAGGCCGAATGCCTGCACCTCGAAGACGCCGCCGAGCGACTCGTTGGCCTTGCGCAGGTCGTCGATCTCGAGCACCATCGCACGCGTCGCCTCCGGGTCCAGGCAGCGTACGGGAGACTCATCGACGCCATCGAAGTCCTGCAGCGTGAGCGCGCGTTCGGGCGCGCTCACGGACGCAATCTGTACGACGTGCGAGCGCACCTCGACGCCGAGCGCGCGCAGAAACGCCTTGCACACCCCGCCGCCGGCGACGCGGGCCGCGGTCTCACGCGCGGAGGCCCGCTCGAGGATGTTGCGCACATCTGACTGCTTGTACTTCTGGGTGCCCACCAGGTCGGCGTGGCCGGGGCGCGGCAGGTGGACCTCATCGACGGGGTGGGCGGGGTCCGATACCCACGGGCTCATGCGCTCTTCCCAGTTGGCGTAGTCGCGGTTTGTGACCTGCAATGCGACCGGGCTGCCGAGCGTTCGCCCGTGACGAATGCCGGCCGTCACCTCGGCCGCGTCGCGCTCGATCTTCATGCGCCCACCGCGGCCATGGCCGAGCTGGCGGCGCGCCATGTCCGCGTTGAGGTCCTCCGGGCGCAGCTCCAGCCCAGCGGGGAGACCCTCGACGATGCAAGTCAGGCCGGGGCCGTGCGACTCGCCAGCGGTTATAAGACGGAGCGCCATCGCCCCTAGCTTATTTGTTGGGAGATTGGTGTCCCATCCGAAACTCCTCAGATCGCGGCTCCGGTGCCCGCTGAGGATGAATCTCAGAGTTTTCGGATGGTTTCTAGCCGCTTGAGTCGAAGCGCCGCGCGGTGTGTGCGCGCGGGGCGAAGGCCGAGTGGCCGGCAAACACGAGCCCTCCCCGGTCTGGTAAGAAGCGCAGCTCTGACGGCGCGTGCACGCCGTCACGGCGCAGCAGTTCGCGGCCGGCCTTCGATGCGGTGTGGGCACGGGCGGCCGACGCGGTGCTCACGCTCTTGGTGATGCTGAGGAGCTTCAGTTCGTAGGTCACGGGGGTGCCGTTCGCTTCGAAGACTTCGAGCGTCTCCGACTGGCCGACCTGCAGCTCGATCGCCTGGCATTGCGTCGGGCTCGGCTTGCAGATGGCGCTCCCGTGCAGGATCGCCTCGCCCGTGAGGCCGAACGCCACGTCCTTGCCGGTGCGCAGCACCACACCAAGGAAGATGAGTTGTGGATTGACCTTGCCGGGGAGCGGTTCGTCGAGGGCCATGTCCTTGTAGGTCTTCAGCTGGGCGGGCTGCGGGGAGGCGCCTTCAGGCGTCGGTGGCACAACGCCGAGCTGTGCGGTCACGTGGTAGTGAACGTAGAGTTTCTTGGGCTTCGCCGGCGTCGTTTCCTTGGGTGCCGCGGGAGTTGTTCCGCCTGCGCCCGACGGGGATGTCGCCGAGCCCGAGGAGGATTTCGTCGTGGTGGAGGCAGTAGACGTGGTGCTCGCGGCGGCTGTCTTCGCCGCGTGCAGCGGCGTGAACGGGTTGCGGGTCGGACCGCCGCTTTGCTGGGCGGCGCCGCTGGTGATCTCCGCCACGGCCTTCTTGGCGTTCGCGGGGGCCTGACTCACGGCGACCGGCGCGACAGCGGCAGGAGCGTGAGCCGCCGGGACCGTGGCCTGCGGGACAGCGGCGGTCGAGCCGCCGCCCGTTAGGGCATAGACGAGCGCCCCAGCCAGGGCGACCACGGCGAGAGCCAGGAACGGCAGCACCCGCCGGTTGAGCAGATCGGCCTTCAGGGAGTCGAGGAAGTCGTTCATGGGTTTGCCCTCACGATCGCCGGAGTGGTTGGGGAGCCAGCCGCTGCGCTGCCCGCGGCGGCGGGCGAAGCCCCGCCCACTGGGGACGCGGGCGTCGCACCGCCGGTCAGCCCTTGCGAGGCGGGCAGCACGTAGGCGGCAGCTGTGATCGTGCCGGTGAGTTGTTCGGCGCTCTTACCACCAGCTTTGCCGGTCCCCTGCGCGGCGACCGTATCCGGAGCCAGCTTGAGGCTCTGGATCGTGAGCAGGCGGCCGCTGACTTCAAGGCCCCCGGAGGCGGTGCGCAGGGTGTAGTGGTTGAGCTGCTGGAACAGGTGGTATAGGTCCAGGAAGCTGCCGTTGAACACGAATGTGAATGGCATCTGGGTGAAGCCCGCAAGAGCGGCGCCGGCCGCAGCGGCGCTCGCCGGAGACGCGCCCGCGCCGGAGCCCGAGGTGATCGAGTTGAATTCGACCTGCTTCTGGTTTGATGCCTGGTCTAGCTGGTAGATCAGCGATGACACTTCCTGGCTAGGGGGCACGGCTTTGCCGAGGCTCACGACCGAGGCATATTCGGCGGTGTAGCGAGCCTGTGCGCCGCGGGCGCTCGCGACTTCGCTTTCGGCAGTGGTGAGCTGCGCCTGCGCGGTGCTGACCTTCGTGGCAAGTTCGGTTGCCCGCTTGCGCTCGGGAGAGACGGCCAACAGCCACACGGCCGCGAGCACGGCGAGCGACGCGAGCACGATCAGGACGATGCGGTCGCGGCCGGTCATCGCGAGCCTCCAGCCGGTGTCGCGGGCGGTGCGGTCGCGGAGCTCTTCGCCGACGCGGTCCTGGTCAGGGAGGTGAGGGCCGCTGCCGCCGGCAGCGGAGCGAAGGCGACCTGCACGGTGAAAACTGGGTCCTGTCCGGAGCACCCGCCCGAGGAACCGCTGCCGCTGCCCTTGGTGGAGCTCTGCAGCGTCACTTCGCTGACGCCGTCGATCAGGCGCAGGCGGTTGAGGGTCAGCGCGACCTCGGACTGGCTCGTGGCACAGCCGCTGAGCGTGAACAGAGGGACGCTGCCCGGCGGGGTCGCCGAGGTGACCGCCGCGGCAGTCGCGGCGCCAGAGGCCGCGGGCGCGGCGGGCGCCGGGGAGGCAGCGCCCGTGGCCGTTGCGCCAATCGTGCCAGTCAAGGAGGCAATCGAAGTGCCGTGGGGCAGTACGCGGCCAAGCTCGTGGACCGCATGCGCCCAGTCAAAGCGCGAGTCGACGAGATCGGAAACGGCTTTGGTGCGCTGTTCGCGCAGCGCCGCGAAGCTCGTGTAGGGCGCGAGCTGGGCGGCCCGTGCTTGCGCCTGCTGCACCTGGGCGGTAAGCGAGGAGACCTGGGCTTGACGGCTCGAGACCTGGTGATTGGCCATGCCGTAGAGCAGCGCGAAGAGCGCCAGCACACCGAGCACGCCGAGCACCGCGTAGGCGGCGCCCTGCGAGCGCCCTGCGCCGAGCGAGGCGCCGCCGCTTCGCTGCTCCGCCGGGATCAGATTGAAGGCCCTCATTGGGGCACCTCCTCCACGGCAAGGCCGGCGGCGATCGCCAGGCGATGCACGGAGACCCCGCCGAGCTCCTGCTCATCCAGGCGCACGGACTCGCGCTCGACCTGGACTCCCAACTGCTCCTGCAGGGAGTCGGCGAAACCAGGGAGGTCGAGCGCGGAGCCGCTCAGCACGACACGCGATACCTCGCCACCGCCCTCTTGAGAGCGGTGGAAATCGAGCGAGTTGCGTACCTCACCGGCGATCTCGCGGATGCCGTTATCCAGCACCGCACGCACGTCGGCTTCAGGTTCTGGGGACGCGACCTCGGAGGGCGACGCAGTCGAATATGCGGGGCCGGTTGTGGGGTCCGGCTGAGGGTCCTGCGCAGCGACGGTGGGCTGCTCGTCCTCGGCCACGCCCACTGGCTCGGGCTCGGAGACGGTCACCTCAGCCTCGGGCGGCGTGGAGAGGTCGACCGAGATGATCAACTCACGTGCCTCAACCAGAGGGATCGAACGGCGCTCGGCGAGCTCGCTCGCCATCGCCTCGATGCCGCCCCCGACCACGCGGGTAAAGCGACAGGTCGTCCCCTCGGCGATCGCCATGTTCGTCAGCCCGTCGACGTTCAGGTACAGCACGCGGTCGATGTGCTCGGGGTCGGGACGGTAGAGCGAACGGATCAGCGCGAAGGCTGATAGGTCAATGCCCTCCGGGCGCAGGCCCGCGTTGCGCACGGCAGCGAGCAGGCGCTGGATCATGTCGCGCTGGGCGGCCACGAGCACGACCCGCTGGCGGGGGCCGTCCGGCGTGTCGAAGACGCCAAGCGGGTGAAAGTCGAGCACCGCGTTACTCAGAGGCATCGGCACCTGATCCTGGGCTTGGAAGCGCACCGCCGCGGCGAGTTCCTTGCGATCGGTGACCGGGGGCAGCTCGAGCGTGCGAAGCACCGTGCGCTGGTTGGCGACGCCGAGACGCACGCGCCGGCTCAGGCGGCTGTCGGCGAAGAGGGCGCGCAGCGCTTCGCTGAGCACACCCTCGTCGAGGACCTCGCCCTCGCGGACGGTATCGGCGGGCAGCGGCGCACCGGCCGCGTGCTTGACGACGACTGAGCCGTTCACGCGCGCCTGCACGGCGGCGACGTGGCCTGGCTGGATGTCCAGGCCGACGATGTCTGCGCCGGAACGACGGCCGAGGTTGAGCCTGAGCGTGGGATTGGGTAGCGAGGGCATTGAGGATATGACGGGCCAGATCGGAGAGAGGCGGCCGCAGGAGTCCTATCGGCGCGCAGGCGCCGGCGCTTTAGGATTCGTGCAGGAGCTAGTGCAAGAAGTGATTGACGTACAGGTCGACCAGCGGTTGCCCGGCGAATACGCCCACTAGCGCGCCCAGCGCCAGGAAGGGGCCGAAGGGGATCGCCGTCTTGCGGCCGGCCCGCGAGCCCTTGCGAGCGATCACGACAGCGCCGGCGAGCACACCTGAGAGCAGCGCGACCAGGATCGCCGGGGCGACGGCGCTACCGAGGAAGAGCCCCATCATGGCGGCGAGCTTGACGTCGCCCATGCCCATGCCGCCGGGGTAGGCCAGCAGGGCAATCAGCAGGAAGCCACCTGCCGCCACGCCCGCTATCAGTCGCTCCGGCTCACCAGCCGGGTCCAGAGCAATGCCGAGCCCAAGCGCAAGCACAGCACCGAGGGCGGTGATGCGATTGGGAATGATCCTGTGCTCGAGGTCGATCAGCGCCCCGGGCACGACAAGCAGAATCAACACGATGCTGAGCGCAATCCCGGCCGCGGAATGGTGAGCGAGCACGGCGCCTACACAGAGCGCGGCGGTGGCCGCCTCGACGAGCGGGTAGCGCGGCGAGATCGGCTCAGAGCAGCTGCGGCAATGGCCGCGCAGCAGAAGCCAGGAGAGGATCGGGATGTTGTCGTACGGCCGCACCGGCGTTCCGCACCGGGGGCAGCGCGATGCCGGGCTGACGAGCGACTCGTGGCGGGGCAGGCGGTAGGCCACGACGTTCAGGAACGAGCCCATGATCGCGCCCAAGACTCCGGCGAAGGTGATTGTCTCCATGGCAGAGTAATCGACCGTCACCGGACGGCACTTGAGCACCGCGCGCACCGGGGGCGGCATGGGAACCACCCTCGCGTTGCGATGCTCGTCGTCGAGCCGAAGCTCAGAGACGTTACTACCAGCTGCCGGATTTACCGCCCGAACAACCCGTTGTACTACTGGTGCAGGTTCGTGAAATGCCACCGGTCGATTCGCGTGTGATGGTGAACGTGTCTTTGGTCGCTTTCGAAGTCGACGTGACTACGTACGAGTTGAGCGTAACGGCGCCGACAGTTAGCGTCGCGCTGGATTTGTCATTGAGCGTGGGCTCGATTTCTCCCAGCTTTGTCGCTTCCATACCCGTGTATTCACCACCGTGATCGGTCGAAAACGTCTCGGCCGCCGTCTCAGCGGTACGCACCTGCGTCTTGGCAGCCGCGTCACTGGCCTTGCTCTTCTGGTTCAGGAACGACGGAATAGCGATCGCGGCAAGAATGCCGATGATCAGGATAACCACCAGAAGCTCGATGAGGGTAAAACCCTGATCGCACCCTGCGCGTTGATTTGGTCGGTCTGACATCAAAGCGTGCATCGGCACGACAGCTTCTTTCCTTTACAGCAGCAAACACTCAACAGCGCACGGTTCTTCGGCACGCAAGAGGAGCGTCCCACATGGGCCGCTCCTCTTGCTGCGATGCGTCGAGCTTCTGTCCGAAGCGCGACGGTTGGGAGCGACGCCTACCAGCTACCGCTGGACGGACAGCCACCGCGGTTGGATTCGCTGCCAGGCGTGCAGGTGCGGGAGACGGCGCCGTTTTCCTGACGTTCGATCGAGAATGTCGCGCCTGTCCTGGAGGTCGACCTGACCAGGTAGCCCTTGCCGGCGAACTTCGGTTCGACGAGCGTCAGAGTGGCCTTGGACGTGTCGCTCAGCGATGGCTCGATGCCCTGCAATTCGGCCACGGTCATTTCTTTGTATTCACCGTTGTGATCGGTCGAGTACGCCTCGCCGGCAGTCTCTGCGGTGCGCGCCTGCACCTTGGCCGCCGAGTCGGTCGCCTTGCTCTTCTGGTTCAGGAACGACGGGATCGCGATCGCGGCAAGAATGCCGATAATCAGAATCACAACCAGGAGCTCGATAAGCGTGAACCCAGCCTGGTCCTTGGAGTGGTTAGGCAATCCGTGCAGCATCGCAGACCCATCGGCGGGGTTTACAACCTTGCCGACCATCGCAACGCCGATTGCGGACGAATTGGCGACGGCAGTGAAAAGGAGGCGGCCCGTGGGCCGCCTCCTTTTACATGCTTGAGCCATCTGTCGAGGCATTAGGCCTCGGATGTGACGCCTACCAGCTACCGGACGCCCCACCTGAACAGCCGGTTTTCGTGCCAGTGGTACTTGTGCAGGTTCGTTCAATTGCACCAGTGCTCGTGCGCTTGATGGTGAATGTGTCTTTGGTCGCGTTCGAAGTCGAAGTGACCGTGTATTCATTCGACGCGGGCGTGCCGATGCTCAGTTTTGCGCTGGATTCATCGCTGAGCGTAGGCTCCGTGGCCTTCAGGTTGGCCAACGTCACTTCCGTGTATTCACCGTTGTGATCGGTCGAGATCGTCTCGGCCGCCGTCTCGGCGGTACGCACCTGCGTCTTGGCGGCAGCATCGCTCGCCTTGCCCTTCTGATTCAGGAACGACGGAATAGCGATCGCGGCAAGAATGCCGATGATCAGGATGACAACCAGAAGCTCGATGAGGGTAAAACCACCCTCATCCTTCGAGCGCTGGCGCAGTCGATACAACATGTTGATCCTCCTAGGATCCGGTTACAGGGCGCCAGCCCCTGGTTCCATCGCCTCAAATGGCGATACGTCCCCCTTGCGAGAGCCGCCGGCTTTGCGACACACCCACTACAGGCGTTTGCCTTGGCACCTTGGCACTGGCTTTGTCAGACCCTCATCGGCCGCGGTGCGCACAACCTGAACAGCTGCATAAGACCTGGACAAAATGGCCATCTGGCCTATGAACCGCCCGGCGCGCCGGCGGCGTGCTCGAGCCACTTGGCCTGAGCGTCGATGCCCGTGAGGCGCACGCCGCCGCCAGCGCACCACGGGCAGGTGACCGTGCTCGGCTCGCCGCCGAGCTTGGAGATCAGCTTGCCGCTACCGCGGCAGGGCATACACTCCCGCGGCCCATGGGCCACCGCCACCTCGTCATCGTCTTGCTCGCCAGCCATGCGCGGCGAGGTTAGCGTTCTGCCGATGAAAAGGCCTCCCGGAGGACTGACGTGGGCCGGGCTGGCACTGGTCAGCGCTCTCGCGGCGGCGCTGCGCCTGACCCACCTCGGCAAGGTCGCGCCCGATCCCTTCTACGACGCTGCCGTCCGGAGCATGACGCTCTCCTGGCACAACTTCTTCTTCGGCGCCTTCGAGCCGGGGGGCAGCGTCTCGATCGACAAGCCGCCCGTGGACCTTTGGCTGCAGGTCGCGAGCGTCAAGCTGCTGGGATTCTCCTCCACGGCGCTCAAGCTGCCGGAGGCGCTCGCGGGGGTTGCTTCGGTGCCGCTGTTGTTCGCGGCGGTGCGGCGCATGTGGAGCACCCCCGCGGCGTTCGCGGCCGCATTGGCCCTGGCGGTATTGCCGGTCGAGGTGCTCACCTCGCGCAGCGACACGATGGACGGGGTGATGATGGCGCTGATCGTGCTCGCCCTGCTGCTGATCGTGCGCGCGACCGAGAACGGCTCGAGCGCCTGGCTGCTGGCGGGCGCGGCGGTGCTCGGGATCGCCTTCGACGTGAAGCTGCTCGAGTCGCTCGTCGCGCTCCCGGGCCTCGCGGTGCTCGCCTACCTCGGGCTGCCCGGGTCACGGCGCCAGCGCCTGCTTGCACTG
>DASZFC010000016.1:0-6925 GCA_035940195.1 Solirubrobacteraceae bacterium | reverse complement strand
CCTCCGATCAAGAACAGCGCGATGAAGCCCACACAGAACAGCAGCGGCGTCTTGAATTCGATCGTGCCACGCCACAGCGTTGCGATCCAGTTGAGCATCTTTACGCCGGTTGGCACGGCGATCAGGAACGAGCTGAGCATCACGAACACGAGGATCGCCTCGGGTATAGGTGCGGTGAACATGTGGTGTGCCCACGTCAGGAAGCCGAGGAACGCGATTGCTACGGTCGAAGCCGCAATCGCCTTGTAGCCGAAGATCGGCTTACGCGCGAACACCGGCAGGATCTCCGAGACGATGCCAAACCCGGGGAGCACCATGATGTAGACCTCGGGGTGCCCGAAGAACCAGAACAGGTGCTGCCAGAGCAGCGCCGAGCCGCCGTTCGCCGGATCGAAAAAGTGCGTGCCGAAGTGGCGGTCGGTGAGCAGCATCGTCACTGCCCCGGCGATCACCGGCATCGCGAAGATGATCAGGACCGAGTAGGTGAGGATCGCCCAGATGAATAGCGGCAAACGACCCCAGCTCATGCCGCGCGCGCGCATGTTGGCGATCGTCGCGTAGAAGTTGATCGCACCCAGGATCGAGGACAGCCCCGTCAGGTGGATCAGGTAGATCCACGCATCTTGGCCACCGCCTGGCGAGTAGAGCGAGTCCGACAGCGGCGCATAGCTCGTCCAGCCGGCTTCCGGCGGGTTCCAGAAGATCGAGGCGTAGAAGACGATGCCGCCAGCCAGCAGCAGCCAGAAGGAGAGCGCGTTCAGGCGCGGGTAGGCCATGTCTCGCGCGCCGATCATCAGCGGCACGAAGTAGTTCGCCAAGCCCGCCATCATCGGCACCACGAACAAGAAGATCATTGTCGTCCCGTGCATCGTGAACAGCTGGTTGTAAGTCTGGGGAGTGACCAGCGTGTTGTTCGGGGCGCCCAGCTGCAGGCGTATCATCAGCGCCTCGACACCGCCGAGACAAAAGAAGACGAACGTCGTGACCATGTACATGATCCCGATTCGCTTGTGGTCAGTGGTGGTGATCCAGCTGGTCCAGCCGCGCGCCGGGGGCTCGGCGCGGTGGGTTACGAGTTGTGGGACGGGGGCGACGTACGTGGCCATGTCGTGCGCTTGCGCTCCTCGATGTCCTAGGGGTTTTCGACTTGTCCGGGGCCGGTCTGGGCATTCAGCTTGGCCCGCTCGACCTTGGCTTCGGCGTTGGCTTGCGTGATCTCTTGCTTCTGGTAGGCAAGCCAGGCATCGAACTGCGCGGGTGGCACAGCCTTTACCGTGGCGATCATGCGTGCGTGACCGCGGCCGCACAGGGCCGCGCACTGGCCACGGTAGATCCCTGGCTTTGAGACCTTGAACCACGTGTAGTTGTGGTAGCCGGGAACCGCCTGGAACTTGCCCCCCAGTTCGGGGATCCACCAGGAATGGACAACGTCCTCAGAGACTATGTCCAAAGTGACCGTGGTTTCGGTGGGGACGACCATCTCCTCATAGGAGTAGGGCGCGCCCAGCCCGTCGGGTTCGCTCGAGCCCGGGTAGACGTATTGCCAGATGTACTGCCGGCCGATCACCTGGATGTTCAGGGATTTTCCGCTGGGCGGCAGCCTGCGCACGGCGCTTGCGTACAGCAACCCGCTCTGGCCAGCCAGCTGATCGCCATTGGGTCCCGAGTTGGCAGGATCCTGGATCGAGGAGAGCTTGGCGAAGGTGAGCACCGCGAGCCCAACGAGAATGACGGCGGCTGCGACTGTCCAGCCGACCTCCAGGCGGGTGTTGCCCCGGATCTGTGCTGGCACGGCTCCTTTGCGTGCACGGAACTTGATCAGCGCATATACCAGGGCGCCCGTGACAGCGACGTAGATCACGGCCGCGATGGCGAGCGTGATCTTGAAGAGACCGTCGATGTGATCAGCGTTGGGGGACCCGCCCGACTCGGGCGTGAAGAAGGCGAGCGTTGAGGGGAGCAGATGGCCCAAGGCGGCGGGGATTCTATTCAGCCCCGGACAGGACGCGCTTGATGACTTTTGCCACGAGGGTGAATCTAGGTGCCGGAGAAGCGCGCGGGACGCTTTTCGACGAAGGCGCTCGTGCCCTCGAGGAAGTCGCCGGTGCCCGTCATCTCGCGCTGGAGGTCGGCCTCGAGCTCGAGCTGCTCGTCCATGCGCGCGTAGAGCCAGTTGTTGAACTGACGCTTTGCCCCGGCGTAGGAGCGGGTCGGGCCACTGGCGAGGCGCTGCGCCAGTACAGCGACCTCCTCGTCCAGGCGCTCGTCCGGGATGGCGCGGTTGATAAGGCCCCACGCAAGCGCCTGCTCGGAGGCGATCCGTTCGCCGAGCATCGCCATCTCACTCGCGCGGGCCAGCCCGACGCGGGTCGGCACGAACAGTGAGGAGCCGCCGTCGGGGACGAGCCCGATGTTCACGAACGCCAGCAGGAAGTAAGCGCTCTGGGCCGCGACGATCAAATCGCAGCAGAGCGCCAGCGAGCAGCCGATGCCGACGGCTGGTCCGTTGACGCGAGCGATTACCGGCTTGGGAAGCTCGCGGATCGCGTGCATGATGGGGTGGTAGATCTCGGTGAGCGTTTTGTAAACGTCCGGACGGCCCTCGGGGGTCAGCTCGACGCCGAAATCCTTCAGGTCGGCGCCAGAGGAGAAGGCGCGCCCGGCGCCGGTGATGACCACGGCGCGCACGGCATCGTCCTCGGCCACGAAGCGCAGCGCGGCCAGCAGGTCGAGGCCGAGTTGCTTGTTCCAGGCATTCAGTGCCTCTGGCCGGTTCAGCTCAACGGTGGCCGCGCCATCCGCCAGCGAGACGCTGACGGTTTCGAGCGGGGTGTACGGGTCGCTCATTGTTGTCTGCTCTCCTCTTCTCGCTCGCCGGAGGCGTGAATGAGGTGGTGATCCTATTGTGTGCTCATGTCCCGGCCCGTGATCGGCATGTGCACCGCGCTAGAGCAGGCGCGCTGGAGCGTCTGGGAGCAGCCGGCGATGCTGCTCGCGCGCAACTATGTCGACGCGGTGCAGCGCGCAGGGGCACTGGTGCTGATGCTCCCGCCGGATCCACGCCTGCTCGAGGATCCCGGCCAGGCGCTCGACTTGATCGACGGGCTGGTACTGACGGGCGGCGCCGACATCGATCCCGCCTGCTACGGCCAGCAGGCACACGCCGAGACGGTGGACACGGTGCCCGAGCGCGACGCGTTCGAGATCGCGCTGACACGCGCCGCGATCGAGCGCGACCTTCCGGTGCTGGGAATCTGCCGGGGGATGCAGCTGATCAACGTGGCCCGTGGTGGCACGCTGCTGCAGCACCTCCCCGAGCACTACGGCCACGGTGAGCACCGGCGAGCGATCGGCTCGTTCGACGGCGCCGACCACGATGTGCGCCTGATCGAGGGAACGCTCGCGGCGCGCGCGGCGGGGGAGACCGAGCACGCGACCAAGTCCCACCATCATCAGGGCATCGACCGGCTGGGCGAGGGGCTTGCCATCAGTGGCCGCTCGGCACTCGACGACTTGCCTGAGGCGATCGAGTGGGAGGGCGGGCCATCCCATCGCCGCTTCGTGCTCGGGGTGCAGTGGCATCCCGAGGCAGACTCGGCAAGTTCGGTGATCGGTGCACTGGTGGAGGCGGCTATGGTGGAGCACGCCGGGAACACGCAGGCGCAGGAGCTCTCCTCCTGAGCTTCGCTCACCGGCGGATCGCTCGCCGTGCGCGGATCTATACTGAAGGCCACGTGCGGCGGCCGAACGCCATTCGAGCAGCCGCCTGGGGGGTGGTCGCGGCGGGCATAGCCGCGCCGCTGGTGCGCAAGCGGGTCAAGGCTCCACCGGTCCTCATGCAGACGGTGGCTTTCTCCGCTCCCTTCGGTCTTTGCGTGGCGCTTCCTCGCACGCGTACGCGCGATGTGGCCACTTGCTGCCTGCAGATGTGGGCTTACCTGGCGGCCTACAAGTCCCCGCACGACGACCCCGCCGCCCAGGAGCGACGGGTGCGCATCGACTATCCGATCCTCGCCGACCGCGTGCTGGGCTTGGGTGAGCTGCCCACTTTGCGCCTGCAGCGTGCGCTAGCCCGGCGCGGTCCGGACGGTCCGGAATGGCAAGCCTTGGATCGCGTACTTGTGTGGGCCCACTGGGCTTGGTTCATGGTGCCGCACGGCTCGCTTGCCTACATCCTCATGCGTCACCGCAGAAGCTTCCCGCGGGCGGCTGTGATGACCTACGCGGTGTTCGATATCGGTGCCAGCGTCTACTGGCTGCTGCCGACTGCTCCTCCTTGGTATGCCGCTTCGGCGCCTGCGCGCCGCGCCGCCGGGCACAGCTCCGAGGTACTGCGATCGCAGGCGACGGCCGAGTCGGAGGTGCGGCGGATGATGGTGGAGTACGGAGAGTTTTTCTGGCGAGACGGCTGGGGTCCGCTCTACAGTGTCTTTGGAGGCAACCCCTTAGCCGCGATGCCCTCGCTGCACTTCGCCACATCCCTGATGGCCGCGCTCCTGCTCGCTGAGGTAGGGCCGGTCGCGGGCACGCTCGGATTCACCTACGCCGCGACGCTCGGATTCGCCCTGGTGTATCTCGGAGAGCACTATGTAGTGGACCTGCTCGCGGGCGCCGCGCTGACGGGCGCCGTGCGCTGGCTGGGACCGCGCACGGAACCGGCCCTGCGGAGCGCTGGCGGCGCGATCGCGGCGCTGGAGGGTATTGCACACCAGAAGAGCTGAAAGGGGGAGGTGAGCGGACACCGAGATGGTGGGGGACGGCCAACACGATGCGGAGCAGATGATGGCTGGGGAGGAGGGGATGCCGCGCGTGCCAGTCACGCCCCGCCAGGCCATCGCCTTCGGCGTGTTCTTGGTCGCGGTCGTAGGGTTTCTGTACTTCGTGCTGCCCAAGCTCGCGGGGGTGGGCACGACGCTGCATCGCATCGAGCGGGGAGACCCGTGGTGGATCGCGATTGGCATCGTGCTGGAGCTGGCGTCGTTCGCCGGCTCCGTCGTGCTGTTCCGCGCGGTGTTCGTCAGGACGAAGGCCCGTGACCCCGGAACGATCGGCTGGCGGGAGAGCTACCAGATCACGATGGCCGGCCTAGTCGCCACGCGCCTGTTCGCGACCGCTGGCGCTGGCGGCATCGCGCTGACCGCGTGGGCGCTGCGCCGCTCAGGGATGGCCCCGCGGCTGGTCGCCTGCCGCATGGTCGCGTTCATGGTGGTCCTGTACGTGATCTTCGCGGGCTCGCTGCTGCTCGACGGCATCGGGCTGGGCACGGGCCTGCTGCCCGGAGGCGGCTCGTTCGCCATCACGATCGTGCCGGCTATCGTGGCGGCGGTCCTGATGGCCGCTGTCGGTGCGATGGCCTTGCTGCCGGGCGATCTCGAGCGGCGCCTGCAGCGATCGGCCTCAGGCTCGAGTCGTTTCGCGCACTTCGTCGCTCGCGCGGTCACCGCGCCGGCGCTTGTGGCCAGCGGCGTGCGCACAGCGATCGACCTGCTGCGCGCGCGGGACGCCGGCCTTCTTGGGGCGCCCGCGTGGTGGGGCTTCGACATCGCTGTTCTGTGGGCGATGTTCCACGCATTTGGCTCCCCGCCGCCGTTCACGGTCATCTGGATGGCCTACTTCGTCGGCATGGTCGGCAACCTGCTGCCGCTGCCAGGAGGCATCGGTGGGGTGGAGGGAGGCATGATCGGCGCGTTCGCCGCATTCGGCGTCGACTTCAACCTTTCGTATGTGGCGGTGCTCGCCTATCGCGGCATCTCCTTCTGGCTGCCCACGATCCCCGGCGCGATTGCCTATTTCCAGTTGCGCCGTACTGTGGCTCGCTGGCGCGACCGGCAGAGCTCACTCGCTGCAGATGCCGCGCCAGCTGGGGCAATCGAGGTGACCGACCCCCTGCCAACCTAGATTATTGACCGTCGACACGCTATACTTTACAAAGTAAAGCGATACTGGAGATGAAATGAGCAGCGACGTTGAGAACGTGATCGTGATCGGAAGCGGGCCGGCGGGCTACACCGCGGCGCTGTACACGGCGCGCGCCAACCTGAGTCCGCTTGTGTTCGAGGGCTTCGCGTGGGGCGGCTTGCTACAGCAGACGACCGACGTCGAGAACTATCCGGGTTTCCCCGACGGGATCATGGGCCCGGAGATCATGCAGAAGTTCCGCGACCAGGCCGAGCGTTTCGGCGCGCGCCTGAAGAGCGAGGACGTTGATCGCGTCGAGCTGGCCGAGGAGCCCGGCGGCGTGCACCGCGTATGGGTGGGAGATACCGAGTACCGCACACGCACCGTTGTGCTGGCGATGGGGGCCGAGCACAAGAAGCTCTGCGTTCCCGGCGAGCAGGAGCTCTCCGGACGCGGCGTCAGCTACTGCGCCACCTGCGACGCGGCGTTCTTCAACGGCGCCGAGACAGTCATCGTCGGCGGCGGCGACTCGGCGATGGAGGAGGCCATCTTCCTCTCCAAGTTCGCCTCGAAGGTGACGATAGTGCACCGCCGCGCCGACTTCCGCGCCTCGAAGATCATGCTCGAGCGGGCACGCGAGCAGCAGAACATCGACCTGCTCACTCCATACACGGTCAACGGCTTCATCGCCGGCGAGAACGGCGCTCTCGGCCACGCCGAGCTTGAGAACGTCGAGACCGGCGAGCTGCGCGAGCTGCCCGTCTCGGGCGCCTTCATCGCGATCGGCCACGAGCCGCAGTCGGGCATCGTCGGCGATCAGATCGATCTCGACGACGAGGGCTACGTCAAGACCGACGGCTCCTCCACGCGCACCAACCGGCCCGGTGTGTTCGCAGCCGGTGACCTGGTCGATCACACCTATCGCCAGGCGATCACGGCCGCCGCGTCCGGATGTGAGGCGGCACTCGACGCCGAGTGGTATCTACGCGACACACCTGAGGTTCCGACGCCCGAGGGGATGCCGATC
>DASZFC010000015.1:0-1720 GCA_035940195.1 Solirubrobacteraceae bacterium | reverse complement strand
AGCAGCGCGCGTCTGAGCCGGTGCGGCGAGACATCGCTCGGGAGCGGCTCGGGATCCGCGACAGGAGACGCGCCACTCCTCTGGTTCTGAATCACGGAGACGCGCTCTGGCGGGGTCATTGGCGGATGTGCTGCCCGGCGGGGCCGTGCAACCGTCTGAGCCGGCGCGGTGGCGCCGGTACAGATCCAGCGTCGGCCCGCGCCGTCATGTGGAGCTCCCCGTGGCACCGCCATGGCAGCGAGTTTGTGCAACATCAGATGCTCGCTCGCGTGGACGGCGAAGCGCTCCTCTCGACCCCGCGCGGTTCCGCCAGCAGGCATGGATCCCTCGTACGGGACAGCTGCCCGGGCGAGCGAAGCTGGGGCGGCCAGCCTCACTGCTGACTACGCTCAGGCAGCGTCGAGCGACGACCCGCTCGGCAGACCGGCGATCCGTTCGGTGGGCGCTCTGATCGCCGCTACTGATGCTCACGGAGGGCGTCCGAGTGTTCCCGTCTTGATCCGGTCAAGGGGCTACTTACCTTGACGGTCCGTTTGCGCCCACATCGATCGGTCTTCGTCGTGGTGATGCCGTGAAGGGTGGTCTCCGCGTATGTTCATCGCGTCCGGTGGGCCCCCGGGTTAGCACCCCGGGCGTGCCGGGTCCCGTGGTCGCGGGAGAGCGGGGCAGAGCGTGCGTGTGTGGGCCGCTGTCCGTGGCCGGCTGCTGGCGGTCGGCTGGTAGGTAACGCAGGCGTTGATCCGGCCCGGCTCTGGCTCAGTCGGGCCCGGGGCGAGATCCGCGGCTGCGCGCCGTCGCGAGAGGAACGTGCTTCGGTGTGGTGGTGGGCGAAGGCTGAGCAGGCGAATTCGAACTACTGTCAGGCCCCTGGCGGCGCAGCAGCACGAGTGCGAGCGCTGGTGAGATCACCACCGAGAGCAGCCCGGCGGTCACGAGACCCGCAGCGCTGGCACGGCTGACCACGCCCAGCTGGAGCCCGATCTGGGTGGCGGCGACCGTGAACGTCAACGAGGTGGCTTGCAGCAGGCCGGCGATTACCGAGCGCGAGCGACCGAGTAGTCGCGCGTATACGATCGCCGGCAGCCCGCGCGCGAGGTAGATCGCGAGCAGGAACAGCGGCACTCGCGCCACAGTCGAGGCACTGGCAAACAGCGCGTTCACGTCAAAACGCAGGCCGCTCGTGACGAAGAACACCGGGATGAACACGCCGAACCCGGCCGCCTCGAGCTTGAGGCGAAACTGCGGATGGGTCATCTCGTCGCGGTCGAGCAGCGACAGCAGTGCGCCAGCCGCAAACGCTCCAAGGATCGTCTCCAGCCCGACCTGATCGGCGAGCGCGGTGAACCCGATCAGCAGCACGAACGCCGCACGAACACGGATCTGCGCGGTCGTGTCCTGGAGCCGCCGGAGTACGCGTGAGAGGCTGACGGAGCGCTCGACACCAGCGATCAAGACGCCCACCGCCGCGACAACCAGCCCGAACATGCCGAGCAGGATCAGCGTCCCGGCGGTGCTGGTCGAGCCCTTGCCCGAGAAGAACAGCGACAGCAAAACGATCGCCCCGAACTCGGCGATCGAGGCCGCAGCGATCACCAGCTGACCAAAGCTCGAGCTGGCGTTATTTGAGTCCTTCAGCACCGGGACGATCACGCCCAGTGCCGAGGAGACGAGCACGATCGCCACAAATAGCGGCGACTTGACAAGCCCGCCCGCCTTCAAG
>DASZFC010000014.1:0-36089 GCA_035940195.1 Solirubrobacteraceae bacterium | reverse complement strand
GGCCTCGCGGTGCTCGCATACCTCGGGCTGCCCGGGTCACGGCGCCGGCGCCTGCTTGCGCTGTCGGCGGCGGGCGCCGTATACGTGGTTGTGGCGCTGGCGTGGCTGGGAGCGACCTTCCTGGCTCCCGCCCACGACCGCCCATATGCGATCGGCTCGACGAACGGCAGCGCATGGAACGCCGCGTTCGTATTCAACGGCACCGACCGCCTCAGCGGCAAATCACCCGAACCCCAGTCCACCGTCTATGAAAGCGGCCGCCGCTACCCCCAAGCGACCCAGTCCGAGCGCGACCACATTCCGATCGTCCCGCCGTCGGCCACGCGCCTGCTCGCAAGGATCGGGCCGCTCTCGGGCGAGCGGCTGGGGCTCGAGCTGCTCGCCGCACTGCTGCTCGGGATTCCGGCGCTGCTGGCCGGCGCACGAGGACCACAAGACGGGCGCATGCGCCGCGCCGCGGCGGCCGGACTGGCCGTGTGGATGCTGACCGGCATCGCACTGTTCAGCGAGATGGCGCGATTGCACCCCCGCTATGTGGAGGGGTTCATGCCTGCCGTGGCCGCGATGCTCGGGATCGGCGTGGCGTGGGCAGCCTCCGCATCCTCACGCGCGCGCCTGCTCGTGCTGGGCGCAGCGATGGCGGTGCTCCTCACCTACGCCGAGCGCCTGCTCTACGGCCGGCCCGACATCTGGTGGATCACGCTCGCCGGAGCGCTGGGCGCGGTTGCGCTCGCCGGGCTAGCACGCATACGCGTGAATCCATCGCCACTTTCCCGCACGCTACTCTCGGCGGGGACGCTTGCGATGGCGCTCGTCGCGGTGCTGGCGATCCCTGTGAGCACCGACGTCACGCTGATCGACAACAACGTGTCAGACGCCGGCTACGTGGGGGCGCTGCCGGCCGATGAGCAGCGGCTGGTGAGCACCTACCTGCGCGCTCACCAGGGCAGCGCGCGCTACGAGATGGCGGCCGAGTCGGCCACCCAGATTGGGTCGCTCCTCGTGCAGGATGCCCGCCCCGTGGTGATCCTGACCACCTACGAAGCCCGCGTATTCACGAGCGTGGCAAAGCTCGAGCGGCTGATCGCCCAGGGGGCCGTGCGCTATGCATTCCTGAACTCCTACTGCGGCCATGAAGTCTCCACGGTGAACGCCGCCTGCGCGGCGCCCGCCAAATGGATCCGCGCGAACGGCACGGATGTCTCCGCTCAGGCCGGTCTGAGCCGGCACAAGGTGCTGTGGCTGCTACCGGGAGCATCACCATGAGCGAGTCCTCATTGCAAGAGCTTGCAGTGGCGGCGCGGGCCAGCGGGCGGGTGGCGCTCGACACGGAGTTCATGGGTGAGGGCCGCTACCTGACGCTGCTGTGCCTGATTCAGCTCGCCTTACCGCGCGCCGGCGGCGAGGGCAAAACGATCGTCGTGCTCGACCCGCTCGCGGAGGGCTTCGACGGCTCAACGCTCGGCGCGTTGCTCGTTGACCCAGCCGTCGAGATTGTCGTACACGCCGGCCGCCAGGACATCGCGCTGCTGCGCAGGGCGCTCGAGTGCGATGTGCAAAACGTGTTCGACACGCAGGTCGCCGCCGGCTTCCTTGGAATGCCGGCGCAATGCTCATATGAGACTTTGCTCGCCGAGATGCTCGGCGTGAAGCTCGCCAAGACCGCGAGCTTCACCCGCTGGGACGCGCGCCCGCTCTCAGCCGAGCAGCTCTCCTATGCGCGTGAGGATGTGGTGCACCTGCTCGAGCTCGCCGCCGAGCTCGAGCTCCGGCTGAAGCAGGCTGGGCGCTTACAGTGGGCGCGCGAGGAGTGCGAGTTCCTCGAGCGCGTCAGCGATGAGCGCGACCTCGACGCGATCTTCGCGCGGCTACCGCGTATCAGAGGCATGAGCGCCGCCTCACAGAGAGTGGCACGTGAGCTTGTGGCCTGGCGCGAGCAGACCGCGGCACGCCAGAACCGGCCTGTTCAGGGAGTCCTCAGCGATGCGGCGCTCGTCGAGATAGCCAAGCGCAAGCCTTCCTCGCCGCACAAGCTGGAGGAGATCCGCGGCGTCGGCCAGGGCAGCTTGCGCAAACGCGGCGAGGAGTTGCTCGCCGCGGTGCAACGAGGACTTCAAAGCACGCACGAGCCCCTTGCGAGCGGACCGCGCCCTATTCACACCAGGCCAGACGACGCGCCGTTGATCGCGCTCTCGGAGGCGCTCGTGCGCTCGCGTGCGCGCGAGGCGGACCTCGCGTATGAGCTGCTCGCATCGCGCGCGGACCTACAGGCGATCGTCGCCGGCGAGCGAACCGGTGAGCGCGCCGATGTACGTACCTTGGGCGGATGGCGCCGCGAGCTGGTTGGCGAGGAGCTGCTCGCCCTGCTCGACGGCCGGCTGTCGCTGGCGGCACTCGACCAGCGGCTGCTCATCGAGCCCCGGCCCCTCAGCTAGAGCCGGGCGAAGCGGCTTTAGTGGATGCTGTTGTAGACCGTGAACAGCGGCATGTACATCGAGACGACGATGAAGCCGACGATGCCTCCGATCACGATGATCATGATCGGCTCCATAATCGAAGCGAGCGCTTTGACCGAGGCTTCGACCTGGTCGTCGTAGAAGTCGGCGACCTTCCCGAGCATCGCGTCGAGCGCGCCCGTCTCCTCGCCGACGCCGACCATGTTCGTGACCATCGCGGGGAAGATCGGCGTCTGGGCCAGCGGCGCGGAGATCGTGCCGCCGCGCTTGACCGAGGCGATCACGCCGTCCATCGCCTCCTCCACGACGACGTTGCCGCCGGTCTTGCCGGTGATCTCGAGCGCCAGCAGCAGCGGCACCCCGGCGCCAGTCAGCGAGGCCAGCGTGCGCGACCAGCGCGCGACCGCGACCTGCTGGACGATCGTGCCGATCTTCATCGGTATACGCAGGCGAAAGCGGTCCCACTGCTTGCGCCCCCACGTGCTTTTCTTCCACTTGATGAACGAGATGGCGGCGCCCGCGGCCATCGCGAACATCAGCCACCAGTAGCCGAGCACGGCGTGGGACATGAACACCGAGACCTGGGTGATCTTCGGCAGTTCGCCCCCGAACTGCTTGAAGACGCCCTCGAACACCGGCACGAGGAAGGCGACCAGCGCCATCATCACGGTAACCGCGAAGAAGATCACGAGCACCGGGTAGACCATCGCCGATTTGATCTGGCGGCGCAGCGAGGCGTCTTTCTCGAGCTGGTCGGCGACGCGCAACAGCGCGTCCTCGAGCATGCCGCCGGCCTCTCCCGCGCGCGCCATCGCGACGAACAGGGGGTTGAAGACCTTCGGGTGGCGCGCCATCGCGTCGCTCAGGGACAGGCCGCCCTCGACGTCCTTGCGAACCTGAACGACGGTTTCCTTCAGGAACTTGCTCTCGGTCTGCTCATCGAGCACATACAACGCGCGCAGGATGCTCATGCCCGAGGAGATCATCGTGGAGAGCTGGCGTGAGAAGACCGCCAGCTCTGAGACCTTCACTGTCTTCGTGAACGCGAGGTCGATCTGGCGCGAGGCGTGCTTGTCGGCGACATCGAGGACGATCAGCCCACGCGCCTTCAGCTGGTCGGAGACCGCCTGCTTTGACTCGCCCTCCACTTCGCCGCGTGCCTTGACGCCGGCGAAGTCCATCGTCTTGAAAACATAGGTGCTCATAGTTTCAGCTCGCCTGAGGCGCTATGCCGCCACCAGCGCCTCGGATCCCAGCAAGCGCCCGAGCTCCTCGGGAGTCGACGAGCGTGCTTCGGCGAGCTTGCGGGTGATCTTGCCCTGGCGCACGAGCCCGGCCAGCGATGCATCCATCGTCTGCATACCCGAGGCCGAGCTGGTCTGCAGGACCGAGTAGATCTGGTGGGTCTTGCCCTCGCGGATCAGGTTGCGCACGGCCGGGTTGGGGACGAGCACCTCGGTCGCAACGACGCGGCCCGAGCCGTCGGTAGTTGGCAGCAGCTGCTGGGTCATGATCCCCTGCAGCGCGACCGACAGCTGCACACGCACCTGCCCCTGCTGGTGGGCGGGAAAGACGTCGATGATGCGGTCGATCGTCTGGGCGGTGTCCTGGGTGTGCAGCGTCGCGAACACCAGGTGGCCGGTCTCCGCGGCGGTCAGCGCAGTGGAGATCGTGTCCAGGTCGCGCATCTCCCCCACCAGGATCACATCGGGGTCCTGACGAAGGGCGGCCGTCAGTGCCATGGAGAAGCTCTGCGCGTCGGAGCCAAGCTCGCGCTGATTGACGATGCACTTCTTGTGTGCGTGCAGGAACTCGATCGGGTCCTCAATCGTCATGATGTGCTCCTCGCGCGTGGCGTTGATCTCGTCGATCATCGCCGCCAGCGAGGTCGACTTCCCCGACCCGGTCGGGCCGGTGACGAGCACGAAGCCGCGCGGGCGGCGTGTGAACTCGTGCACGGCCGCGGGCAGCCCGAGCTCGTCGATCGAGGTCAGGCCAAAGGGGATCAGGCGGAAGGCCGCGCCGATCGCGCCGCGCTGGTAGTAGGCGTTGACGCGAAAGCGCGCATGCCCAGGGATCGAGTAAGCGAAGTCCAGCTGCCAGTTGGTCTCCAGGCGCTGGCGCTGATCGCCGGTGAGGATCGAGTAGACGATCTCGCGCGTGTCGGTGGAAGACAGCACGGGGTAGCCATCGATCGGGATGAGCCGGCCGCGCACGCGGACGGTCGGCGCCGCCCCAGCGCTCAGGTGAAGATCGGACGCCCGGCGGTTGACAACCTCCATGAGGATCTCTGCGAAGTCGATGTCCATGCTCGCCCATCGACAAATGCGGGCCCCGCCATTAGCCCCTGACGCGAGCCTCCCGCCAACTGGACAAAGGTTCTAGATGACTTGTTATCCGAAAACTCCTCGGATCGTGTTCAGCGCCAGGGTGAGGAGAGACCTCGGAGTTTTCGGTCAGCTTTCAGCTACTGCCGATCACGCGGACGACCTCGGCGATCGAGGTGCGGCCCTGTTTGACCTTCTCCAGGCCGTCATCGCGCAAGCGTCGCATCCCCTGCTGCACCGCCACGTCGCGCATCTCCTCCGCCGGGCGGCGTTCGAGCGCCAGCGCACGGATCTCTGAGGAGACGTTCATCACCTCGTAGAGCCCCAAGCGCCCGCGATAGCCCGAGCCGGCGCAGCGCCGGCAACCCTTCGGCTCGTAAGCCTCGAGGTCGACCAGCGCCTTATAGCCGTTCTCGCGCAGCACCCCAGCGGGAATGATCGCGCGCTGCTTGCAGTTCGGGCAGAGCATCCGCGCTAGCCGCTGGGCGACCACGCAGTCGAGCGCCGAGGCGACCAGGAACGGCTCGATTCCCATCTCGATCAGGCGCGTGATCGCCGAGGGCGCGTCGTTGGTGTGCAGAGTCGAGAGCACCAGGTGGCCGGTGAGCGCCGACTCCACGGCGATCCGCGCCGTCTCAGCGTCGCGGATCTCCCCCACCATGATCACGTCCGGATCGGCGCGCACCATCGAGCGCAATCCGGCCGCGAACGTCAGGCCAAACTTCGCGGAGACCTGCAGCTGCGTCAGGCCCTCCATTTCATACTCGACCGGATCCTCGACGGTGATGATGTTCTTCTCCGGGGTGTTCAGCAACTGCAGCGCCGCGTACAGGGTCGTGGACTTACCCGAGCCCGTGGGTCCCGTCACCAGCACCGCGCCGTGCGTCTCATGGCAGGCGTGCTCAAAGCGCTCGCGATCGGACTCGGACATGCCGAGCTTGTCGAGGCGGGTCACGACCGACTCCTTGTCGAGGACGCGCATCACGACCGCCTCCCCGTGGACACTCGGCAGCGTCACGACCCGCAGGTCCACGTGGTGCCCATCGACGGTCAGCCCGACCCTGCCGTCCTGCGGCAGCCGGCGCTCGGCGATGTTCATCTCGGCCATGATCTTCACGCGCGAGACCGCTCCCGCAGCCATCCGCCGCGGGACGGTGGTGACGTCGTGCAGGACTCCGTCGACCCGGAAGCGCACGCGCAGCTCCTGCCCGTCGGGCGCCAGGTGCACGTCGGAGGCGCCCTGCTCGACAGCCTGCGCCACGATCTGGTTGACCAGCTTGACGACCGGGGCGTCATCGGCCGTCTCGCGCAGGTCGAGCACTTCGGCGGCGCTCTGCTCGAGCTCCTCGGCGTGCCCATCCTGCTCGGAGACCACGTCCTCGAGCCGGTCAAGACGCGAGATCAGGCTGGCGATGTCCTCCGGGGCGGCTACGGCGACGCGTACCTCGTAGCCCGTCATGATCGCGATGTCATCGACCGCGAGCACGTTCGACGGGTCCGCCATCGCCACCAGCAGCGTGCGCTTGTCGGTGAACGCGACCGGGACAGCCTGGTAGCGCTTGGCCGCGGGAGTGCTCACGAGGTTGGCTGCGCTCATATCCACCGAGAAGACGCCGAGGTCGAGATGGTCGAGCCCGTAGCGCTCGGCGAGCGCGCGCGTCAGCCCGTCCTGCGTCAGGGCCCCATTGTCCAATAGCACCCGCTCCGGCACCGCGCCGGTGGCGCGCGATGTCTCGATCGCCTCCTCTACCTGCCGCTGTGAGGCGAGTCCGAGCTCGATGATCACGTCCGTGAGAAAGCGCTGTGAAGACCCCCGGCGGGAGGGACTCGAGACGCCCGTCCACTCCGCGCTCTCGGGGAGGACTGTGAGCGTGCCCTCGGCGATATCTTCCGCCGCGGGACCGGCCTGCACGTCCGGGACGGTTTCGATCACGGGATCCGGCACGGCCTGCGGATCTTCCTGGTCTGGGAAAGAGGTCCGGCTTGAGTCGGCTGTGCCACTCTCCGATTGAAAAAGAGGGGCCCGGCTCGCCGGCTTCTCGTCGGCTTCGCCACCCTCTATGCCAAAGATCGCATGCAGGTCGGGACTCTCCTGCTGGGGCAGCTCACTCATCTTCGGACCCGTCCGCTCCGGGACAGCTACAGAGAACCGCTCTAGCCGGCGCCGATGGCCCCGCGCATGACATCCAGCGGCGCCGGCCGGCCGGTCCACAGCTCAAAGCTGAGCGCTCCCTGGCGGAGCAGGATCTCGATCCCATCGAGGGTTTGTGCACCGTGGCTGCGGGCAGCCGCCAGCAACGGAGTTGATCCTGTTCGATAGACCATGTCGATGACATACGAGTACTCACCGACTTGATCGAACGTCAGCCCGAGTTGGTTGAGCCCCTCAGCCTCACTAGCCGACCGTTCTACCGCGAGGCCCACCGAAGTGCAGTTGACGAGCACCTCGGCGACCACCGGCTCCCGTACGGCTCGCACCTCGAGGTCGCGCGCCAGCGCCTCGGCGCGCTCAGGGGTGCGGTTCCACACCGACACCTCGCGCGCGCCGGCCTCGCGCAGCGCCCAGACGGTAGCTCTGGCACTGCCGCCGGCGCCCAGCACGAGCACGCTCGGGTGGGCGGGCATACCGGTCAGCTGCTTCAGCGCCGCGATCAGCCCGGGGGCGTCGGTGTTCTCCGCGGCGATGACCGTCCCGCCGGGCGCAAACGTCAGCGTGTTCGCCGCGCCGATCGCCTTCGCCGCCTCGCTCGCCTCCCCGGCCAGCGCGAGCGCCGCCTGCTTGTGGGGAATCGTCACGTTCGCACCCAGGAAGCCCGCCCCTCCCAGGGCGCGAGCGGTCTCTGTGAAGAGCTCCTCCGGGACCGGCAGCCGCTGATAGCGCCAGCCCTCCATCCCGAGATGCGCGAACGCGGCATTGAACATCGCGGGCGAGCGGCTGTGCGCCACCGGCCATCCGAGCACTCCCAGCCGGCGCATTACTTCTGCTTGCAGGCGGGCGGCTTGCCGCCGTTCTCCTTGACCGCCGCGTCGTAGGAGGCGACGTTCTTTTCGAATTCGGCGGACGTGCGCGAGAAGACCTGCTCGCCACAGCCGTCGGCGCCGGCCACGTAGTACAGGTAGGGGACGTGCGCGGGGTGGGCGGCGGCTTGTATCGAGGCCAACCCAGGATTTGAGATCGGTGTCGGCGGCAGGCCTTTGTGCAGCCGGGTGTTATATGGAGAGTCGCTGTGCAGCTGAGCTTCGGTCAGTTCGCCCGTGTAAGTGGCGATGCCTTTCTGCAACTCAACTGCGTAGTAAATCGTCGCGTCGATCCCGAGCGGCATCCCTTCGCGCAGGCGGTTGTAGATGACGGCCGCGATCTTCGGCCTGTCGCCCGCGGTCTGCGCCTCACGTTCAATCATCGAGGCGACCGTCAACAGCTGGTAGGGCGTGATGTGTAGCGCGTGAGCGCGGGCGAACAGGTTCGAGCCGATATTTTCCTTGAAGGCGACCAGCTGGTCTGAAACGAGCCGGCTGGCGGGCGCGCCGGGGTACTCGTCGTAGGTCGCCGGGAACAGAAAGCCCTCGAGATCGGGGGTGCCACGCGGTGCGCCGTAGTGCGCAGGGTTCAGCAGCCGGGAGCGTTTGGAGGCCGCGCGGTAGCTGCCGCGCAGACCGGCCTTGGCGGCGATCTGAGCGATCTGCACGCGCGTCTCGCCCTCGGGGATCACCACCTTCACCACGATGGGAGCGGCGACGGTGTTCGTGTGCCTGGAGCTGCTCAGGGAATGGATGAGCAGGATCACCGCGACGATCGCCGCCGCGAGCGCGACCAAGGCGCCCAGTCGCGCCAGCAGCGAGCGTCCCGGCATGCGGCCACCGGGGCTCCTCGCCTGCTCGTCCCGCAATGGCGAAGGTGGCAGCGGCGGGAGCACATCCCTAGGGGGAGCGGGCCGCTCTGGTGCGGGTGGTTCGGGCAGAGGTGGTTGGGGCAGCGGCGGCTCGGACGCAGGCAGATCGGATGCGAGCGGCTCCGCCATGGCGGGCTCTGGCGTGGAGAGGAGCTCGGGGGCCGGCTCAACCGTGGGAGGGCCGTCTTCTAGAGCTCGAGGATCAGGCGGCGCTGACTCGAGGACTGGTGAGTCGCTCGCGTGCCCGGCGCGACGGCGTTCGCGCTCTTCGCGGTCGCGCTCGCGTTCCTCATCGGTGCGCTGCAACGGTGGCTTTGATCGGTCGCCGCGGGCCAAGGTACAGATCCTACGGACCTAGCCGGATCGGGCGGCCAGCCAGCTCTCCAGCATGTGCGCGGCGGCTCGCGAGTCCTCGCTGGCGCTAGACGAAGCGCCCTCTCCGCGTTCCCGCTGGGCCATGCGCGTGGTGAAACGCTCGTCGTGCAACTCCACCGGCAGCTCGAGCCGCTGCGACAGCTGGCTTGCAAACGCTCGTGTCTCACGAGTCTGCTCGGTGTCTGTACCGCGCAGCGACAGCGGCAGCCCAACGACGACCTGCTGCACCTCGCGCTCGCGGCAGAGCTCCTCGATCTGCTCGAGCCCACGCCTGGTACCGGGACTCAGCACCGTCTCGATCGGAGTGACGATCGTGCCCGTCGGATCGCTCAGGGCACATCCGCAACGGGCGCTGCCGTAGTCCAGCGCCAGCACCCGCATCAGCCCTCGAGGACCGCGGCGATCGCGGCCTTCGCCGCCTCGAGCGCCTCGCCGAGCTTCTCCGGATCGCGCCCGCCCGCCTGCGCCAGGGTGTCGCGGCCACCGCCGCCGCCACCCACGACCGCAGCCGCCACCTTTATGAGCTCTCCCGCACGCAGGCCGCGCTGCACGAGAGCCGGCGCGACGCTCACCACCAGCGAGACGCGGTCACCGGTCCTGCTTCCCAGCACCACCACTCCGTCATCTGTGAGCTGGCCGTTGACACGATCGAGGAGATCGACCAGCGCCTTGGCTTCGGGGACCTCCACTTCGGCGCTGACCACCGGCACGCCGGCGATTGCCTGTGCCCCGGCCGCGAGCTCGGGAGCGTCGACGCCGATCAGCCCTCCCTCGAGGAGCCGCAACGCCTTATCCATCTTCTTGCGTTCGCGCTCGTGGGTTCTCACTCTCTCAGGTACATCCTCAGGACGCGCCTGCAGCGCCGCGGCAGCCTCTTCGAGCAGGCGGCCGTGCTTGCGCAGCAGCTCCACCGCCGCCGGCCCTGTGACCGCCTCGATCCGCCGCACGTTTGCGGCGCTCGAGGTCTCTGAGAGGATGTGAAATGGGCCGATCTCAGCCGTCGAGTGCACATGCGTGCCGCCGCACAGCTCGCGTGAGTACTCACCCTCGCCGACCTGGACCATGCGCACCACCTCGCCATACTTCTCACCGAACAGGGCCATCGCCCCGAGTTGCTTGGCCTCGGCCAGCGTCGTTGAGATCGGCCGCACGGGATCGTTGCGCCCGATCCATGCGTTCACCTGATCCTCGACGTCGCGCAGCTCATCCTCGCTGAGACCCTGGCCGTGGCTGAAGTCGAAGCGCAGCTTGTCCGGCCCCACGTAGGAGCCAGCCTGGCGCACGTGCCCACCCAGTCGCGCGCGCAGCGCCGCCTGCAGCAGGTGCGTGGCGGTGTGGTTTGCCTCGGTGGCGTGCCTCGCCACGCGGTCTACCCTCGCCAGCACGCGCTCCTGCGGCTTCAGCTCGCCCTGCTCGAGCACCACCGCGAGCACCTGGTCTTCGCCCAGCCGGAACACGTCCTGCACGCGCGCGCGGCAGCCGCCATCCTCGCACTCGATCGTGCCCATATCCGCCACCTGTCCGCCGCCGGCCGCATAAAACGGCGACTCAGCGAGCTTCACGAGGTAATGGCCGTTCTCTTCCGCCAGCGCGCCGACGGTGGTTCGCTGCACCTCGGTCTCGTAGCCCGTGAACCTGCTCTTTACAAGGGTCTGCTCAGCGAACTCGCTGGCGCGCTCGCGTGGACTCTCCCCCTGCTCACCCCCGCCGGCGGCCGCGCGGGCACGGGCGCGCTGGGCGTCCATCAGCTGGTCGAACGCGCCCTCGTCCACAGTCAAGCCCTCCTCCCCCAGCAGCTCCTTCGTCAGGTCGAACGGGAACCCGAACGTGTCGTGCAGCTGAAAGGCGTCATCGGCTGCGATGCGATCGCGGCCCGCCTCCCTGGCCCGCGCGATCTGCGCATTGAGGTTGCCGAGGCCCTGCTCCAGTGTGTGTCCGAAGGCCTCCTCCTCCGCACCCAGCCACGTGCGGATCGCGTCAGCCTGTTCGCGGAGTTCGGGATAAGCAACGCTCATCACCTCAGCCACACGCTCGCCATATCGCGTCAGGAAGCCGGGCTCGAGTTCGAGCGCTCGGCCCTGCAGGATCGCGCGGCGCATCACGCGGCGCAGCACATATCCGCGGTCTTCGTTCGACGGCACTACGCCGTCGGCCACGAGGAACGTCATCGCGCGACTGTGATCCGCCAGTATCCGCAATGCGCGGTCGGTGGCAGGTTCGTGTCCGTAGCGCCTGCCCGACAGCTCCTCGCCCAGCTCGATCAGCGGCTGGAACTGGTCGGTTTCGAACACCGACTGCTTACCCTGCAGGATCGCGGCCATACGGTTGAGTCCCAGCCCCGTGTCGATGTTGTTGCTCGGCAGCTGCGCAAGGATTGGATCCCCGCCCACGCCTGCCTGCAGGTCGTACTGCGTGAACACCAGGTTCCAGTACTCCAGAAATCGCTCGTTATCCCCCCCCGGCAGGTCCTCGGCAGTGCCGAACCCGGTCCCGCGGTCGAGGTACAGCTCAGAGCTCGGACCGCAGGGACCAGTGGGCCCTGCCTGCCAGAAGTTCTCCGAGCGCGAGCACTCAATGATCCGCTCACGCGGCACCCCCACCTCGAGCCAATGCTCGATCGCCTCCGCATCGGGTCCCAGTCCAAGCTCCTGGTCCCCTGCGAACACCGTCACCCAGATGTCATCCGCGTGCAAGGAGAAGACATCGAGCGACATCTCCCAGGCAAACCGGATCGCCTCGCGCTTGAAGTAGTCGCCGAAGGAGAAATTCCCGAGCATCTCAAAGAACGTCAGGTGCCGGGTGGTGTTGCCGACGTTGTCGATGTCTACCGTGCGAAAGCACTTCTGACAGCTCGCCAGCCGCGGCGCGGGCGGCGTTTCCTGGCCAAGGAAATATGGCTTCAGCGGGTGCATCCCCGCCACGGTGAGTAGCGCCGAGGGATCGTGTGCGGAGGGAACCAGCGAGGCCGATGGGATACGTAGGTGCCCGCGCTGTTCAAAGAAGCTCAGGTATCGCTCGCGGATCTCATCCGAGGTCATCGTGCGGATGATCTTAGGGCGAGCGCCGGGCTAGGCGGAGATGGTGCCGTAACCGACAACGACGTCGCCCGCGTACAGGCAGGCGATCTGGCCGGGCGCGGTGCGCTCGGCGGGGCCGGCGAGCTCGACGCCGACCGAGGGATGGCTGCCCGGGTCGAGGGCGGCGTCGAGGCGGCAGTCAAAGCGCCGCCCATGCGCGCGGATCCTCACGCCGTCGACGCAGCTCGCCTCGCGGTGGAGCGTCACGCCGCGGACGGCGAGGCGGCTGGAGAGCAGGCGCCCACGCGGGCCGACGGTGACCGTGTTGGCGCGCGCGTCCGTCTCGAGCACATACAGAGGTTCGGGCGCCGAGAGGCCGAGGCCGTGGCGCTGGCCGACCGTGTAGGCATGCGCGCCGCGGTGCTCGCCGAGCGTCGCACCGTCCTGATCGACGATCGGTCCCGGCCGGTGCCCGAGGCCGCCGTGGCGCTCGAGGAAGTCGCCGTGGCGGGTTCCAGCGAGGAAGCAGAGGTCCTGTGAGTCACGCCGGCGAGCGACCGCGAGGCCCGCCCGTGCGGCCAGCTCGCGGACCTGGTCCTTGTGGAGGTCGCCAAGGGGGAAACGCATCCGGGCGAGCGAGCCGGGCGCGAGCGCGGAAAGCACGTAGCTCTGATCCTTGGCGCGGTCGGCGGCCGTGCGTAATAACGGATCCCGCCCGCCCCCGCCCGTCTCCGCACACTGCACCACGCGGGCGTAGTGGCCGGTGGCGAGGGTCTGTGATCCGAGGCGGCCGGCGAGCTCGAGCATCGCGTCGAGCCGTACGCTGCCGTTGCAGCGCACGCACGGGTTGGGGGTCAGCCCAGCGGCGTGATCGGCCAGCCAGCCGTCCACGACACCGGCGCGGAACTCGGCGCGCAGGTCGATCGAGAGGTGGGGCATGCCGAGACCATGCGCGAGCTCGCGCGCGCCGCGCACCGCCTGCGCCGAGCAGCAGCTGGCCTCGCCGTCGTTCTCAGGATCCGACCACAGTTCCAGGGTGACCCCCACCGCCTCGCTGCCTTCCCGTGCCACGAGCAGGGCCGCCACCGCGCTGTCCACGCCACCGCTCATAGCCACCAGCGTGCGATCCGCCGCTGGGGCCAGGGCCGCACTTCCGCGTACCGCGCCACCGAGCGCCCGGTGCAGGGCGTCGGCGGCAAGCTCGGCCGCGTGGCGCTTGGCGATGCTGAGCCCGCCCAGCTCGGCTTCGATCTGCTGCGGGCCGAGCCGCGCAGCATCGAGCAGCGGCGTGCCGCGGATCAGGCTGATGACGGCACTGCCAGCCGCAACCGCTGAGCCGCAGCCGCTTGCGTCAAAGCCAGCATCCACGATGAGCCCGCCGGTGCTGTTCTGATCGAGCGCGACCGAAACACGGATCAGGTCTCCGCATGCGGCGCCTCCTGCGGCTCCCGTGCTGGCACCGTCGGGCACATGCCCGCGCCCGGCTGGTCTTTCGAGGTGATTTGCCAGGCTCTCGGTGGTGCTCACCCGGGCGAGTTTACGGCTAGGCGTGCCGTGCTTCTTCGATCGTCTGTTCGAGCGAGTAGACGTCGGTGAGGCCTGTCAGCGTCGTCGTCACCCCATGCCGGTTGACGAGCAGGATCGTCGGTGTCTCGTAGACCTGGATCGCCTTGGTGATCGAGCCGAACGAGCCCACCTGCTTTGCTTCGGCGTCGTGCACCGCTATCTTCCCACGGAGCTTGCGCCCGACCGCCTGCAGTTCCTTGTGGACCGCCACGTCGACAGACGCCTTCGGATTCCAGAACAGCAGCAGAACAACTTTGCCGCCTTTCAGCTCGCTTTCCACCGCCTTTTGCTGAGCGGGGGTACCACTTGCCGTGGCCTTGTGCGGCTTGACCTGAGTGCGCGCGGCGCTCTTGGAGGTCGTGGCCGGGGTGCTCGCCGGGGCAACGGCCTGGCTGGAGTGAGTCACGGTCGTGCTCGGAGTGGTTGTTGCGGTGCTCTGGCCCGATGCCTGGGCTGACTTTTCTTGAAGTTCTTTGGCGTTCTGCTGCGAGGTCGCAACCGCGCCGTGCGCCTTGGCGATCGCGCGCGTCAGTCCTTCCACGCCGGGAGCGGCGCCGTGATAGACCGGGCTTGGCGCAGCGGCCGCCTTTGCACTGGAGGCCGCAGTGGGCGCCGGCGTGCTGGCGGCAGGCGTCGAGCCGGGGCTGGCGCTATGCCCGCGCAGCGCTACGAACCAAACCAGCACCAGGAACGCCATCGCCACGAAAGCGATCTGGTAGGGACGGGAAAGCTGTGCCATCGCCCTCTCTTTCGGCAGATTCCCCATCTGAGTTGAGCCGGGCAATATGCCTTGGACGCAGCATTGCAAAGCGATGGCGAAGCGCTGACGGTTCTCAGAGCGTGCGCAGGCCGCGCAGCACCGCGTGTACCACCGTGGGAGTGGCAATCCGCTCCTGCTCGCCCTCCTGCATGTCCTTCAGCACGGTCTCGCCCGCACCCACAATCGCCACATAGCGAGCACCGAGCGCGTCTGCGTACCCCAGCTGCCCCTTCAGCGAGCGTCCGGCGAGCTCCATCTGGGCCGTCAGCCCAGCCGAGCGGGCTTCGGCCAGCAGGCCGAACGCCGCCCTGCGGAGATCAGCGTCCGGAACGCCGAGCGCCACGAACAGCTCCACCGGGCTCGCCGCGTTGATTAATGGCCCACCCACCCCGCCTGCCAGCAGGATCCGCTCGACCCCAGCCGCCCAACCCATACCCGGCGTGGGTGGGCCGGGGGTGGGTGGGCCATTAATCATCTCGACCAGGCCGTCATAGCGTCCCCCTCCCCCCACGCCGCTCTGCGCCCCGAGGGCATCGGATGTGAACTCGAACACTGTCCTCGTGTAGTAGTCGAGTCCGCGCACGAGCGTCGAGTCGACCTCGTAGGGCACGTTTGCCGTATCGAGGAGAGCGCGCACCTCGGCGAAGTGCTCGGCGTCATCGTCGCTGAGGTGGTCCAGCAGCCGCGGCGCGCTCTCCATCACCTGGCGCGTGCCGGGGTGTTCGGAGTCGAACGCCCGCAGCGGGTTCAGCTCGATCCGGCCGCGAACATCCTCCGACAGGCTCGCCTCGTGCGCACGCAAGTGCGACTGCAACCGCTCGCGATACTCGCTGCGGCTGTCGCTGTTGCCCAAGCTCGAGAGGCGAAGGCGCACGTCAGTGACCCGTATCTCGTCCAGCAGCGTCGCCAGCAATACGATCGACTCGGCGTCCACCGCCGGATCCTCGGAGCCGAGCGCCTCCGCACCCACCTGCCAGAACTGCCGGTAACGCCCGGCCTGCGCGCGCTCGTGGCGGAAGAAGCTCGACAGGTACCACAGCTTCACCGGCTGCTTGCGCTTGTGCATGCCGTGCTCCACATATGCCCGGCAGACCGGCGCGGTTCCCTCCGGGCGCAGCGTCAGCGAACGCCCGCCGCCATCGTCGAGCGTAAACATCTCCTTCTGCACGATGTCCGTCGAGGCGCCCACCCCGCGCGCGAACAGCTCGGTTGTCTCCAGCACCGGCGTCTCGATCCGCTCATACCCGGCCCCCTCCAGGATCGCCTTCGCGCGCTCTTCCAGCGTCGCGCGCGCCGCCGCCTGCTCCCCGAGCACGTCGGACATGCCCCGTGGCGCTTTGATCTTCTCCCCGCTGCTCAACTTTCGGCTGCTGTCGCGTCCTGCGCCACGGTTTCGCGGGGCACCGGAACGCGCAGCTCCGTCAGGAACGGGTTGGTGTCGCGCTCGCGCCCCAGCGTCGTCACCCCCATGTGTCCGGGATATACCGTCGTCTCTGCGGGATAGGTTTTCAGCAGCGTCCCGATCGAGCGCTCGAGCACCGGCCAGTCCCCGCCGGGCAGGTCCACCCGGCCGACAGACCCCTGGAAGAGCACATCCCCTGAGAGCAGCGCCCGCTCCTTCTGCTCGCCGTCAGAAGGGGCGATCGCATAGGTGACGTGCCCCGGGCTGTGCCCGGGAGTGAAGACCACCTCGATGTCCAGCCCCGCCAGGCTCAATCGCTCGCCGCCCTTGACCGTCTGATCCGCCTCGTAGCTCTCGAACGGTCCGAACCCTGGCGGCGTCCAGCTGTTGATATCCGCCAGCACCGGCCGCTCGATCTCTGGGCAGTACACCGGGGCCCCTGTTGCCCGCGCCACCCCGGCGACCGCGCCGATGTGGTCGAAGTGGCAATGCGTGATGAGGATCGCCTGCACCTCCACTCCCAATGCCTCAGCCGCCTCCAGCAGCCGCTCGGCCTCCTCGCCGGGGTCGACGATCACCGCGGGGCGACGGCCGTCCTCGCAAGGCGCCACGGCAGGGTTGCTGACGATGTAGGCGTTCTCCTGAACCGGCCCGACGGTGAATGCCCGCACGTCTAACCGAAGAAGAGGGGCCCGGCTCGCCGGCCTCCGTCCGTCTGTGCCACCCTCTAGACCGCTCATTTCAAAGTCATCCCACTCATCGCCGCGCCGTCTTACCGCCACCGCCAGCCCTGGACTTCTTGCGCTGGCGGCGGTCGTACATCCACTTGTCGGTGAAGTAGCTGATGAGCGTGTACATTGCGAGCACGACCGGGAAGAGCCCAACCGCCTGGTTGGACTGCTTCAGGAAGACGATCGCGAACAGCAACAGCACCACCGTGGCGAACATCGCCTTGATGAACGCGCCGCGCCAGGTGGGCGGACGGTCGCGCTTGTCGAGCAGCTTCTCCTTAGCTTTTGCAGCCTCACGTGCATCGCCGCTCTTCTCCGCGGCGGTCGGCTTGCGTCCCGTGCGGCCCCGTGACTCGACCATCCCAGCGGCGTTACCGCGGTGCTTAGTTTGGCGTTTGCGCTTGGTTTGGGCCATATCAGGAGCCTAGTGCGTTTGGCGGGCCCCGGTCCTCACACGGCGAGGATGTTCTCGATCACCTGTTTTTCTGGATTCAATCCGACGAACTGCACCTCATCCGGAAAGTCCTCCAGCGCGGCGCGCGGCGCCAGCCCCACCAGCTCCGCGTTCGCAACCTCCGCGTGCCGGCGAACTGCCGCCACCACCGTTGCCAAGGTCATCTCGAAGGGACGCTCGATGTTCATCGACACCTGCGCAACCCCTCCACCGAGCTCCACCCCGATCGCGCGCAACCCCGGCAGGCCCTCGGAACCGCCCTCGCGGATCAAGCTCGCGACCCGCCGTGCGTCCTCAACGGTCGCTCCAGGCGCCAGCTGCAGGTTGAATGCCACCAGGGGCGGGCGGGCCGCGACGAGCGTCGCCCCGGCGCTCGGGTGCGGACGGGACGGGCCGAAATCCGGATGCAGCTCGCCCTGAGCGATGCGCGATTCCAGCCTAGAGATCCCGCCGGAGCGCAGCTCGGCTCGGGTACGTCCGCCGGCGAGCTCGCCGTAGAGGAATACGGGCACGGAAAGCTCCTCGCCGATGCGGTCGGCCACGACCAGCGCCTCGGCGCACGCCGCCCCGCGCGCCCCCTCGTCCAGGTAGACCACCGGCATGACATCGATCGCCCCGACGTGCGGGTGTACTCCACGCCCATCGTCGATATTGATCCGCTGCATCGTCGCCCGCGCCCCCCGCAGCAACGCATCCCCGAGGGCACCGGGTCCACCGGCCAGCGTGAACACGGAGCGGTGGTGATCTGGATCGGAGTGGGTGTCCAGGAGCCGGACCGTGCCGTCAGCTGCAAACGCTGCTCCGATCGCCTCGACCGTTGTCTGATCGCGGCCCTCCGAGACGTTTGGCACGGCGAGCAGAACGTTCTCCACCCTCACAGCCTAAATGTCGCCTACCGTCGTGGGGTCCGCCGCTCTTGCTATTCGTCTGGTCTTGCCCGGCTGGACGATCCGCAGCGCCACCGAAGAGGACATCGCCTCCGTCCTTGGCTTGTGGGCCGTGGCGGACAGCCCTCCCACCGTCAGCGACTCTCCCGACGGACTGGCCCGGCTGCTGGCCGCCGATCGCGATGCGCTTCTGATCGCAGAGTCCGAGGGGGTGGTTGTGGGCTCATTGATCGCGACGTGGGACGGGTGGCGAGGCAGCTTCTATCGGCTCGCCGTGCATCCCGGCCAGCGCCGGCAGGGCCTCGCCACCGAGCTGCTGCGGGAGGGCGAGCGCCGCTTACAAGAGCGAGGCGCGGCCAGGCTCACCGCGATCGCCATCGACGAGGACCCTGCCGCGATCGGGTTCTGGCAGGCCGCTGGGTATGAGCGCCAGCAGCACAGGGCGCGATTCGTGCGCCATCCGGACGCATGAGGTGCATGCCCTCCAGGCATTCGAGCAGCACAGTTTTGTGCCCTGAACACCGTTGACATCGCTTAAGCGGTTGGACCGTCTTGGCTTAAGCGGTTGGACGGTCTTGGCGTATAGCCTCTGAAGCACAATGTTGGATGGTCACGCCGGGCACTCGCATCGCGCCGACACTGATGCCGACGCGGGCAAGCTGGCCATCGCGCTCGGGCTGATCTTGGGGCTGCTGGTCCTCGAGTTCACGGCCGGCGTCATCGCTCACTCGCTGGCGCTGCTCTCAGACGCCGGGCACATGCTCACCGATGCCGCCGCGATTGGCCTCTCGCTGGTAGCCGCCCGGCTGGCGCTCCGCCCGGCAAGGGGCGCACTGACCTACGGTTTCAAGCGTGTGGAGATCCTCTCCGCGCAGGCCAACGGCGTGACGCTGCTGATCCTCGCCGCGCTGATCACGTATGAGGCAATCCGCCGCCTGTTTAACCCGCCGCACGTGCAGGCCGGGCTGATCCTCGCCGTCGCGCTGGCCGGTGTCGCGGTTAACCTCGCCGCCACCTGGACGCTGGCGAAGGCCAACCGGCGGAGCATGAACGTCGAGGGCTCCTTCCAGCACATCCTCACCGATCTGTATGCCTTCACCGGCACGGCGATCGCCGCCGGGGTGATCCTGCTGACCGGCTTTCAGCGCGCAGACGCGATCGTCTCGCTGCTCGTCGCCGCCCTGATGGTGCGCTCAGGGTATGGGCTCGTCAAGGCATCCGGGCGCGTCTTTTTGGAGGCCGCGCCGGAGGGACTCGATCCCGAGCGGATCGGCCGGACGCTCGTGGCCGTGCAAGGGGTGGTCGAGGTACACGACCTCCATGTCTGGGAGGTGACATCCGGCTTCCCCGCGCTATCGGCACATGTCCTCGTCGGCCGCGACAGCGACTGCCACGCCGCCCGCCGGAGCCTCGAAAGGACGCTGCACGAGCAGTTCGGCTTGGAGCACACGACCCTCCAGGTCGACCATGAGGGCGGCGAGCTGCTCAGCATCGAGCCCTCTGGCGGGGACTGAAGGTGCAGATGACTATCAGGCGAAGATCTGCTCGTAGAGCAGGAACAGGTTCAGGCCGCTGATCGCCAGCGCGCAACCCCAGGCGGCCACGCGAGTGACAGCGCGATTCACGTGCGCGCCCATGACGTCACTGCGCGAGGTGAGCATCACGAGCGGGACCAGGGCAAACGGAATGCCGAACGACAGCACCACCTGGCTCAGCACCAGCGCCTGCGTCGGGTTGACCCCGACAGCCAGCACGACCAGCGCCGGCAGCATCGTCACGGCGCGGCGCACGAGAACCGGGATGCGGACGTTGATGAAACCCGCCATCACGATCTGCCCAGCGTAGGTACCAACGCTCGAGGAGGACGTGCCGGAGGCGAGCAGCGCGACCGCGAACGCGAGCGCCGCCCCGCCGCCGACGAGGTTCCCGAACTGGGTGTGGGCCGCCTGGATCGAGTCCAGGCCCGCGAGCGCGGGCGTGTGAAACAGCTTGGCGGCGACCGCCAGCATCGCCAGGTTGATGAGCCCGGCCAGGCCGAGGGCGATCAGCACATCTGTGCGCTCGAAGCGCAGGATGCGGTGGCGCTCGGCATCGTCGCGGGGCGGCACGCGCCCGTTCGTGAGCGCCGAGTGCAGGTAGATCACGTGCGGCATCACGGTCGCGCCGATGATGCCGACCGCCAGGTAGAGGTAGCTGTTGCCGTGCAATCCCGGTATCAGCCCGTTCAGCGAGCCGTGGACGGACGGGCCGATGCGGAGCACCTCGTACAGGAAGCCCAGGAAGATGATCCCGAGCAGGGCCGTGATCGCGAGCTCGAAGCGGCGGAAGCCGCGACTCTGCAGGAAGAGGATGGCGAACGCGATCACGCCCGTTATGAAGCCCGCCGGCAGCAGGGGGACCCCGAACAGCAGGTTGAGGCCGAGCGCGGCGCCCAGGAACTCGGCGATGTCGGTCGACATCGCGATGATCTCCGCCTGGATCCACATGCCCCACGCGACGGGCCGTGGATAGTGCGCGCGGACGTTCTGCGGCAGGTCCCGGTCGGAGGCGATGCCCAGCTTGGCGGATAGGTATTGGATGAGCATCGCGATCAGATTGGCCGCGAGCACCACCCACAACAGCAGGTAGCCGAACTTGGCCCCACCCTGGATGTTGGTGGCGAAGTTGCCTGGGTCGACGTAGGCGACGGCCGCGACGAACGCCGGGCCGAGCATCGCCAGGGTGGCGCGCAGGCGTCCTTTCGCGAGCAGCTGTTCCAGGGCGCTGGGCGCCAGCGCTCCGCCCGGGAGCGTGACGGCCACGCCGTCGTTGCCCTCGAGCACCGGCACAGGGCTGCGCTGAAGGGGCGTCATCCCGGCTGCTCCACCTCCTCGATGCGCATCGCGCGAGCGAGGCCGTCTCCGAGCGCGTGGGTCTGCTCGCCGAAACGCACGAACAGTGGCCCGCCGAACGGCTGCCGGCCGGTGACCTCGAGCCGGTCGCCGAGACTGATGCCCTGCTCGGCGAGGTAGCGCAGCATCTCCGGATCCTCATCGGAGACGCGCACGAAGCGGCCCGTGGCGCCGACGGGAAGATCGTCCAGGCGGCTGGTCTCGGACTCTTTCAGATCGAAGTCGACGGTCGGGATCGGGTCGCCATGCGGGTCGACCGTGGGGTGTCCGAGCTTGGCGGCGATCAGCTCCTCGAGATCGTCGGAGAGGACGTGCTCGAGCACCTCCGCCTCGGCGTGCACGCGGTCCCACGGCATTCCCAGCGCCTCGGCCAGGTAGCTCTCGAGCAGGCGGTGGTGGCGGATCACCTCCAGCGCGAGCCGGCGGCCCTCGGCGGTGAGACGCACTCCCCGGTAGGGCACGTGCGTGGCGAGGCCGAGCTCGTCCAGCTTGCTGAGCATCGCCGACACGGACCCCGGCGTGATACCCAGCCGCTCGGCCAAGGCATTGGTCGAGACCGGCTCACCGTCAGGAGACTGCAGGGAGAAGATGGCCTTCGAGTAGTCCTCGACCGCCGGTGAGCGCAACAGTTCATTGCTAGCCATAAAACAATAGTATGGCAAGCCAAAAGATTAGTCAAGATGCTCCAGAAGCCAAAGCGCAGCAGCGGTCACGCTTGGTCGCCCTGCCGGTCGATGCGCGCGGTACGAACCGGGTGCTACTATTTCGATATGCCTGTTCGTAAGCTGTCCATCTCTCTCGACGAGTCGGTGCTCCTGGCTGCTCGCGAGGCCGCCGAGCGCCGGGGGATGAGCCTGTCGGCCTGGTTGAACGACGCGGCCGAGAGTGCCTTGGAGTCAGAGGTTAGTCTGGAAGACGGGCTGGCTGGGGTCGCGGAATGGGAAGCCGAAAATGGGCCGCCTTCCGCGGAGGTGGTGGCTGAGGCCGCCGCGGTCCTCGATGCTGCGGGGATTGGCCGCAGGCGCGAGCCCCGCCGCGCCGCGTGAGGGGCGTCACCTACGACGCGGGCGCCTTGATCGCCGCTGAACGTGGCTCGGAGATGGTGTGGACGCTGCACCGTGAATTGCTCAGGCAAAAGGTTCGACCGACGCTCCCGACGGTTGTGCTGGGCCAGGCTTGGCGAGGCGGCACCCAGGCACGGCTGTCGCGACTCGTGCGCGGGTGTCGCATCGAGCCGCTCACCGAGCAGCAGGCGCGCTCTGCCGGCGTGGCCCTTGCGGCGAGTGATGGGCGTGATCTGGTTGACGCCGCGGTCGTGGTCACCTCGCTTGACCGGGGAGATCTGATAGTGACCAGCGATCCAGATGATCTGCGTCGCATCGCCGCCGCGATCGGCCGTGACCTCGCAGTGCACGTCGTCTGACCATAGGTGCTGCTGCCTTTGACAGCCGTACCCTGCGAGTCGATGTTCACCAGCGAAATGTGCCGTAGCTACAGGACACACCGTCGGTGCTGACGATCGCGATTCTCACGACCGATCCGCTCTCACGGCGCGCATACCGCGCCGCTCGACGATGGTGGCGAGCAGTAGGCTCGCCTCGAACAGCAGATAGAGGGGGACGGTCTCCAGCAGCAGTGTGATCGCGTCGCCGGGGAGGAATGCTGTTACGGCTCCGCAGGCGAGGATCGCGTAGCGACGGTTGTGGCGCAGCTGACGGGGTGTCACGATCCCTGTGCGGGTGGCGGCGAGGATGCCGACGGGGACCTGGAAGACGAGTCCCATCGCGAGCAGTGTCACGGCGGCGAAGTGGTAGTACTGGTTGGCTTGCACGAGGACGTTGAACTCGCTGCTGTTGAAGTTCTGAAAGAACCTGACGGCGGCCGGCAGGACGACGAAGTAGCCGAAGGTGACCCCGGCTATGAAAAGGAACGGGATCGACAGCATCAGCGAGGATGTGATCTTCTGCTGCTCTGGGCTGAAGGCGGGCAGCAGGAACCCGTAGAGCTGATACAGGATTACCGGCAGCGCGAGGATGAACGCGAAGATCAGCGCGATCCCAATGGTGGTGGTGAACGGCTCGCCGATCCCGAGCGTCACCGGCTTGTTACCTTCAGGTGGCTTTGAGAGACCCCTGATCGCCTTGTGCAGTTGAGGCGTCACGCCGGCAAGGGAAGCGCGTGTCCCCTGGGAGGCGCCGCTGCCGGGCCGCTGCAGTGCGCCGACCACCACCTGCAGCTGTGTGGCGACGGTACGCGCGCTCTGCTGGACGGTGTAGGTCGCGCCGAGCGGCCCGTTACCCGCGCGCACCTGTTTTTGGGTCTCGTGCGCGAGCGGCTTGTTGATGATCTGAAGCAGCGCGTGGTTCTGCCACATGCACAAGCCGAACGCGACAGCGAGCGCCGCCAGGGAGATGATCAGCCGTACGCGCAGCTCCGTCAGGTGCTCGACGACATCCAGCCTGTCTTCGTGGCCGATGTGGCCAGCGGCTACAGCCATGATCTCTCCCGACGCTCGCGTTACCGTCAGGCCGCGGCCGGCGGCGTGTGGTCCGCCACCGCTGCCGGGGCCGGGATGCGGGCCGTTATCGGGGCCGGCTGCTGGTCTTGGCCGCTCAGCAACGGCTCATGAGTCTCGCCACTGAGCGAGTCCTTGAAGCCGCGCATCCCACTACCGAGCGAGCGTCCCATCTCGGGCAGCCGCTTGGCTCCGAAGACGAGCAGCAGCAGGATCAGCAGAAACGCGATGTGGATTGGATTATCTAGTCCCATGGTCAGGGTTTCCTTTCGAGGTTGAATTCGGGCGCCCATCACCGATGGGCTGCTAACAGATGGCTATTGCCTGGATTACCTGGAGGGGTCGCACACAACCGGCGGCCCCTCCCGGACTGGGCTCACGCCTTGATCAGCGGCTTCACCGCGGCGAGTACCTTGGTCTTTTCGATCGGCCTGTCGAACCCCTGGTCAGGTGTCGGGCTCTTGCCGATCAGCAGGTTGATCGCGGCAGCGTGCCGTGCCTCGATCTGCACTATCCCGCCGGCCGCGGCGAGCACCTTCTTTGACTGGAGCATCGGCGCGGCCGCATTGTAGGCGCCAACACCCGTGTTCTCCAGCACTGACGCGAGCGCCAGGAACGACTTTTCGTCGGTAGCGGGAAACACGAACTTGGGTTTCGCGACCGGGGTGCCGCCGAGTTCCTTGATCGTGGCGGCTAGCGCTGTGACGTGGTCGGCCTCCTCCATACCGAACTGGGTGGCGTACGCCTTGGCCTGGCCTGAGAGGCCAACCTGCTTGCCCTTGACCTGGTAGAAGTCGGCCTCCAGGTACTCGAGCGTCAGCGCGAAGTTGAGGATTTCGGCATCCCCACCGCCCGTTTCGGCGAGGGCCTGGGAGACGAACGGCGTTACCGCTCCCACCCCATACACGGCTCCTGCGGCGAGCGCTCCCCGCAGGATGAAGCTTCCACGGGTCATGCCGTGAACCTCGAACGCGGCGAGCTCTGGGTTTGCGAGTGTGTGATCGGACATCTGTAAAGCTCCTTTCTCGGCTATCTGGGGTCAGGCCAGGAACGGCTTGACAGCCGCCAGGACGGTGGGCATGTCGGCCGGCTTCGCGAACGCGCCATTCGGAGTCACCGGCTTTTTCACCAGCGTTCCGAGCGTCGCCGCATGCCGCGCCTCGACCGTGTGAATCGCGAGCGCCGCGGCCAATACTTCGGGACTCTGGATGCTTGCCGCCTGACCCAAATAGGCGGAGGCGCCGAGGTTCTCCACCGTGTACGCGAGCTGCGCGACCTGGCTGGCCGACTGGATCGGGAACTTCCCTTCGGGCTTGGCAGCGGGTGTCCCGCCGAGCTTTTCGGCGGTGCCCTTGAGCGCTTCCACATGGGTCTGCTCCTGGCGGCCGAAGTCCTTGATCAGGCTCCCAACCTTGCCATTGAACAAGCCGGAAGCGACGACCTTGGCATAGAACTCAGTCTCCAGGTACTCGAGTGTGAGCGCATAGTTGACGATCGCCAGATCACCCATTTCCTTGGATGAGCTTGTGCTCGTGCTCGCCGTGGCGGCTGTGCCCGTCGCGCTCGAACTGCTGCTGCTTTTGCTGCTCGAGCCGCAGGCGGCGAGCACGAACGCCCCGAAGCTCGTGCCAGCAGCGGCGCCGGCCATCTTCAGAAACTTCTTGCGGTCAGAATCATCACGCACCAGGCGCTCGACGATCCCGGCCGGCTGGGGCACCGGCTGCTCGGACTGTTCACTGGGTGGACTGGACATAATGGACACCTCCTATTCGCAGGACAATGAGAATTCGGATCACAACTGAGCTGTGGGTTTCGCGCCGTCAGCCGACGATGAACCCGGTGCCCTTCACTGCGGCGAGCACCTTTGCGGCGGTGAACGGTGTGTCAAACGCACCGTCGGGAGCGATCATTTCGCCGCTCGGGTCGTTGAGCAGGCCGATCACGCTGGCGTGACGCGCCTCGATCGTGAGGATCGACACGGCGGCCTTCACATAAGCGCCCTTCTTGATGTTCACAGCCTGCCCTGAGTAGGCGTGCACACCGGTGTTCTCCAGAACCTGAGCCGTCTTGAGGAACATTTCCGCGTTCGTGTTGGCGCCCTTGAAGTTGAACTTCGGTTCCTTCGCCGCCTTCGAACCAAGGGCTTTCTTCAGAAACGCGACGTGGGCGTTCTCGTCCTTGGTGACGACCTTCAAGAACACCTGTGCCTGGGAGCTGAGCGGCAGGTTCGCCGCGGTCGCGCCGTTATAGAACGCCGCCTCGAGATACTCCAGCGTCAGCGCGTAGTTGAGGATTCCAACGTCGCCCTTGCCGAAGCTGCTGGGGGGACGGCCGTGACCGCTCGCGGCAAAGGCATTGGGTGCAAGCGCCGACAGCACCGCGCCGCCGCTCATCGCCGTGCCACCAGCAATCCCGGCCTTCTTCAGAAAGCTCAGACGTGTGTCGCCGGAGACCTCCTCTGCGGCCTCACGCACAGCACAGTCCACGTCGACCTCGTCAAGATTGATCTGATAGCTCATCGTTTCTCTCCCTGTCGGTTTCCGGGCGCCCCGCACATGTGGGGCCGCGCCATTGACCTCCCTATACGCATCCAGTGCGACTGGCGGATCAGTGGCGGAACGAAACGGCTGGATTGGCGGGCTTTCCAGGGAGCTAACCTGGCGGCGGCGAGCTTGTGGTGATCCGCTAGGACCCTCTGATGCGTAGAGTGCCTCGATGTCCCGTGACCGTCTACGCAGGCTTGCCGATGAGGAGCTGATGGGGCTCGTGGCCGGTAACGACGCTGACGCGTTCGAGGTGGTGCTGGAGCGACACGCGGACGCGGTGTTCTCGCTCGCCTACCGCATGTGCGGGCGCCGGTCGCTCGCCGAGGACGTCGCCCAGGAAGCGTTCCTGGCGTTGTGGCGCAACGGTGTGCGCTATGACCGCTCACGTGGGAGCGTGCGTACCTGGGCGCTGGGAGTGACACACAACCGCGCGGTCGACACCCTGCGCCGCGCGGGCGTTCACGATCGCCGGCGTGCCAACGATGACGGCATCGAGGAACGCCTCCAAGCGCCTGAGAGTACGCACGGACAGGCCATGAGCAACGTGGCAACGGACGAGGTTCGCGGCGTGCTCGAGGAGCTGCCCACCGAGCAACGGCGAGTCATCGAGCTGGCATATTTCGGTGGGTTCACGCAAACCGAGATCGCCTCGATGCTCGGCACACCACTCGGAACCGTCAAGGGACGTATGCGCCTGGGACTTGAAAAGCTGAAGGTCGCCTTCGCGGCCGGGAGGTGCTCTGTCAATGAGCCCGCGTGAGCCGGACTTCGACTGTCCACGCCGTGTGGACGCCGCCGCGTATGTTCTCGGCGCGCTCGAGGACCCCGGCCCCTACCGTGAACACCTCGACACGTGCACGATCTGCCAGGCAGACATCGAGGAGCTACAGCTCACGGCCGACATCCTGCCCACGTCCGTAGCACCAGAGCAGGCGCCAAAAGCGCTGGTCGACCGGGTACTGATAACAGTCCGCTCAGAGGCACAGCTGCTGCGGGCAGCTGGCCCGGAAGCCGACCAGCCGACCAGGCCGGCACGCCGCTGGCGGTCACGTCGGGCATCGTTCCTCGCGGCGAGCGTCGCACTCGCCGCCGTCGCGGCAGCCACGATCGCGATCGTCCTTGGCGGTGGCTCGCCCGCTAGCGAACGAGTGATCCAGGGAAGGGTTACAGCCAGCGCCCAAGGCGCCAAGGCGTTCCTGCGCCAGCGCGGCGGAAGAGCCGAGCTCGTCGTATCCCGCATGACACAGCCGGCACTCGGCAAGGTCTACGAGGTCTGGCTCAGCCACGGCTCAGGACCCCCACAACCAACGGATGCCCTGTTCAGCGTCACGGGCCAAGGCAACGGCTCGGTCGATGTCCCCGAGAACCTCCACGGAGTCAAAGAAGTAATGGTCACCTCAGAGCCACTCGGCGGCAGCACCCACCCAACAAGCCCACCACTGATACGCATCCTATTGCCGGCGTAATCTTCATCGACCTCCTTTTCTACAACTACCTTCGCCGCTTTGTGGTCATCGATTTGAAGGTCGAGGACTTCAAGCCGGAGTTCGCCGGCAAGATGAACTTTTCCCTCAACGCTGTTGACGAGCTCGAGCTCGACATTCCCCGGCCGCCGGCAAACCAGAGAGCCTCGCCGAGACGACGCGGTACGATCACCCGATGACGGGGGACGAGCAGAAAGAGGCTGGCGCCGGGTGCGCGGGTCACGACAATTCGCAGGAAGCCGGGGACGACGAGGCTGCCCGCGCCGCCATGCTCGACAAGCAATATCCCACCGGCGGCCCGTTCCGGAGATGGCTCTGGTGGGTTGCGGAGGGCGCTACACGATACGGCTCGGACGGACGTGGCATCACTGGCTCGTGAGGGAGCCAGGCCCGCGTAAGCGCACACATCGCCGTATAGGCAGACCTTCAGCGATGCCGGAGGAGGGACTCGAACCCCCGACACGCGGAGTATGATTCCGCTGCTCAAACCAGCTGAGCTACTCCGGCGGGGTAGCGCAGTCTAGCCGCGCGAGGCGCCCGCAGCCGGGGTTTCCATGCAACGCACCCGCTATGTTGATCGTCCAGTTATGTTTGCCGAGACGTTCACCTTCCCCCATCCCGTGAACGAGAGGGTGACCGGTGCCCGACGCATCGCCGGACGAGCCTGACGATCGCCTGAGCGCGAGCCGGGCGGACGCGCACTCGCCGCTGCCGCGCGACAAACGCGGCTGGCAGGTCTCCCCCGCGCCCGACGGGCGCGGCATGCCCGAGCAGGCGCCGAAAGGGCCGCCGGCGCACCGCCGTCCGGGCTTTGTGTGGTTCGTCGGGATCCTCCTGGCGATCAACCTGCTGTCGGTCCTGTTCTTCGCGCCCAAGACGGGCGAACGGCGGGTGACGGTGCCGTTCAGCCCGTACTTCCTCGAACAGGTCAAGGGCGACACGGTCTACTCGATCTCCTCCAAGGGCGACACGATCCAGGGCGAGCTGAAGGCCAAGCAACGCTACCCGCCGGCCGACACGAAGGCTACGCCCACGAAGCTGTTCGCGACGCAGGTGCCGAGCTTCTGGAACGGCAGCCAGCTGTCCGCGCTGCTGCAGGAAAAGGGCGTCAAGATCAACGCCGAATCAACGAGCACGAGCACTTCGCTGCTCGCCGAGCTCCTGCTCGGTTTCGGACCGACGCTGCTGATCGTCGGCCTGTTCGTGCTGATCGCCCGGCGCGCCGCGAAAGCCGGCGGGGCGATGGGCGCACTCGGCAACTTCGGGCGCTCGCAGGCGCGGCGGGTCGATCCGGAAACGATCAGGGTCACCTTCAAGGACGTCGCCGGGATCGACGAAGCCAAGGCCGAGCTGTCGGAGATCGTCGACTTCCTGCGCAACCCCGAGCGCTATGGGCGCCTGGGCGGGCGCATGCCCCACGGCGTGCTGCTCTCTGGCGCGCCCGGCACGGGCAAGACGCTGCTGGCGCGCGCGGTCGCCGGCGAGGCGCACGCCGCGTTCTTCTCGATCTCCGCCTCAGAGTTCATCGAGGCGATCGTCGGCGTCGGCGCCTCGCGGGTGCGCGACCTGTTCGCCAAGGCCAAGGAGGCGGCGCCGGCGATCATCTTCATCGACGAGCTCGACGCGATCGGGCGATCGCGTCAGGGATCGGTGTCGGTCACAGGCGCAAACGACGAGCGCGAGCAGACACTCGATCAGATTCTCACCGAGCTCGACGGCTTCGAGAGCTCCGAGGCCGTCGTCGTGCTGGCGGCCACGAACCGGCCCGACGTGCTGGACTCGGCGCTGCTGCGCCCCGGCCGCTTCGACCGCCGCGTCGCCGTGCAGCCCCCCGACCGCACCGGCCGGCGCGAAATCCTGGAAGTCCACACGCGCTCGATCCCGCTCGCCGCGAGCGTGGACCTCGGCGCACTCGCCGCGAGCACCCCCGGCATGGTCGGCGCCGACCTGGCGAACCTCGCCAACGAGGCGGCGCTGCTGGCTGCGCGGCGCGAACACGACAAGGTCGAGATGGGCGACTTCACGGACTCGCTGGAGAAGCTGATGCTCGGCTCCCCACGCGGGATCCTGCTCTCCCCCGCCGACCGCGAGCGCACCGCCTACCACGAGTCCGGCCACGCGCTCGTGGGGATGCTCACGCCGGGCGCCGACCCGGTCAGGAAGGTCTCGATCATCCCCCGCGGGATGGCCCTCGGTGTAACGCTGTCGACGCCCGACGCCGACCGCGTGTCCTATGCCCTGGAGGACCTGCAGGCGAAGATCGACGTTGCGCTCGGCGGCCGCGTAGCCGAGGAGCTCGTCTACGGCACGATCACGACGGGGGCGGAGTCCGACATCCAGCAGCTAACACAGATCGCGCGGCAGATGGTCGGGCGCTGGGGGATGAGCGAGGCGGTCGGCCCGATCGCCGTGCTGCCGGCCGACGGCCAGGGGCCGTTCCTGCCGGGCGCGAGCGAGACCTCGGAGTCGACCCAGCGCCTCATCGACGAGGAGGTTCGCAAGCTCGTCGAGAGCGCGCACGAGCACGTAACGCACCTGCTCAGCGAGCATCGCGATCAGCTCGAGAGCCTCGCGCAGGCGCTGCTGAAGGCGGAGACGCTCGATGCGCCCGGCGCCTACGCGGCCGCGGGCGTGCCCGCGCATCAAGAAGAGCCGGCCGTCGTCTCCTGATCCATTCAGAGGGAGGAACGCCGGAGCGAGAGACCGAGCAGGCCGAGCACCGCGAGCGGCATCACCCACCAGGCTGCAACGCTCGTCGTGGCGATTAGGGCGGTGATCGCCAGCGCGAGCACCACGCCGAGTGCGGTGCGCCAGTCATCGCCAGCGATGAACTCCCAGACGGCAAGCAGTCCCTTCATCACGCCGGCTCGCCCGCTGCCCTCGCCGCGCCCTGCAGCCTTCTCACCATTGCGATCGACGCTGCCGCCAGCACGGGGATGATGACCAGCAGCGCGGCGTCGCCGGCGGGCCATCCAGCGCCTGCACCCTCAGCGCCCCAGAACATTCCGAACGAGGTGAGCATCACGCCGACCGCGAACTTCATCGTGTTCTCCGGAACTCTGGCCAAGGGCGCACGTGCTGCGATACCGGCCGTGAGGACCATCGCTACGGCAAGTCCCGCGGCCGCCGCGGCAATGCCAACGTGGTGCTGGTTGGCTCCAAAGGTGAGCACGATGAACGCCACCTCCAAACCCTCGAGCAAGACTCCTTTGAAGGCGATCGTAAACGAGTAGCCGTCAAAGCCAGCGTGCCTGTGGCCCGCAGCGCGCGCCTGTGCGGTCTCCTGGTCAAACGCGGCTTGCTCGTCGTGTATTGCCTTCAGGCCAGCGGCGCGGAGGATCGCCTTGCGCAGCCATTGCAAGCCAAACACGAGCAACAGGCCCCCGATCGTCAGACGCAACACATCGATCGGCAGTTCCGTCAGCGCCGGGCCGAGCGCTCCCACCACAGCCGCCAGCACAGCGACAGCGGCACCCACACCGGCCAGCGCAGAAGACCAGCCGCGCGTAACGCCCACCGCCAGCACGATCGTCAGCGCCTCGACCGCCTCCACAGCGCAGGCCAGGAAAACCGACAAGAACAGCGCCAGCTCTGCCGCGCTCATCGCCGGATCAGCTCTGCTCCCTGTCGCGTACGAGGAGCAGTGCGAACGTGGGGCATGCCTCGGCGGCGCGCTTGGCCATGGCAGTGAGCTCTCGGGGTAGTGGTCGCTCGTCGATGATCGGATAGCCCCAGTCGTCCAACGCGATCCGCTCGGGCAGGACCTCGGCGCACATGCCATGGGCCTCGCAGGCGATCGGATTCACCCTCAGGCGCACGCCCATCTCAGGCCGCCGTCGCCAGCCTGATGGGCATCGGCAGTGGCAACTCTCTCGGACGCGAGCACGCGTCGCATGGCCCATGCCGGGCATGGTCAGCGAACTCCTCGGCGAATACATCCAGGGCACTCGTGAGAAAGCCTACGACTCCGTCCGGGTGGGCACAGGCGCCGCGTCCGGAGGCCTGCGAAGACCAGCGGGCGATGCGCTGCCCCGTCCCGGCCGAAGCGCTGCCAGCGGCGAGCTGCGCGATCGCCCCGGCGATCGCGCGCAGGCCATGCACGCAAGGTCCGCATTGACCGGAGCTCTGCGCGGCCAGCCAGCTCGCGACGCGCGATGTCTCGGCCACTGGGCATGCCTCCTCGGAGAGGAGCACGACGATCCCGGCGCCGAGTGACGCCTCGTGCGCTGCGAGATGGTCGTTGGACAGCTCGAGCGCAGGAATCGATCCCCCGTCGAGCCATGTGCCCGCGTAGCCGCCGAGCAGCACCGCGCGGACCGGGGAAGTCGTGCCGCCAGCCGCCTCGATCAGCGACGCGAGCTGCGCGCCCTGCTCGATCTCGTACACACCGGGGTTACCGGCGGCGCCAGAGAGCGTCACGAGCGCCGACCCGGGGTGCGCCTGCGTGCCAAGGGCGCGGAACCACTCTGGCCCATAGCGGGCGATCAGCGCGAGGTGGGCGAGCGTCTCGGCGTTGTTGATCAATGTCGGACGCCGGCGGACGCCACGCTTGAACGGCATCGGTGGGGTGAGCGCCGGCTTTGCCTGCCCCCCATTGCAGAGGTTGACGAGCGCCGACTCCTGGCCTGACACATACCCCTCGGGGACGGGCTGGACGCTGATCCTCAAGGCCTCCCCACCCGCCCGCCCGCGCTCGTAGATGGCACGTGTCGCACTCTGCAGGGCCGGCCCGGCCGACTCGTCTATGCAGAGGATCAGCTCATCGGCCCCAATGGCGCGTGCGGCCAGCACACCGCCGTCGAGCACCAGATGGGGCAGACCCTCTATGAGCACGCGGTCCTTGCGGCTCGCGGGCTCTCCCTCGGCCACGTTGGCGAGGACGATCGGGCGGCCGCGTGCGCCCGCGACCGCCCGCATCTTCACCGCGACTGGAAACGCACCGCCCCCGCGACCGAGCAGACCGGCCCGCTCGATGACATCGATCAGCGCGCCTGCTCCCCGCCGTTCGCGGCGCTTGGCGAAGGGCGCCTCGCCGTGAATTGCCCAGTGCTCCTCGAGGCCCATGGCGCCATCGACCGGGATGCCCGTGAGCAGCCGCGGCAGGCTGGCGGGATCGGTTTGCAGGCTCATTTCTTGGCGGACCCAACCAGTAGCGGGGTGGGTGTGCCCGAGCGGCGCGCCCAGCCTTCTCCGAGCGGGCCGCCGGGCAGCCAGAGCACGAGGAACAGCGAGAAGACGGCAGTGGCGCCGAGTGCGGCACTGCGAATCCGGGCGCGGTCCGGCCAGCCGGCGATCGCACGCACGCCCACCGCCAGCGCAACGGTCGCCAGACAGACGATGTTCAACGCGAGCAGCCACACGCTCTTGACATCGCTGCCGGTTCCCAACCCGTGCAGCAGCGCAACCGGCCAGCATGCGTAGGCGAGCCAGTGGGTGGCGCGCCAGGCGCCATATCCGAGCCGGCGGCGCACCATGCTCGTGATAGCCACGGCGAGCAGCAGATCGAATGCGATCGCGCCGAGCCCGAGCCAGAACGGACGGTAGCTGCCCGCGAAGGGAATGATCGCGTCGGTGAGCGATATCGGCGCGAAGCTGTCGAGCACCGCTGTGAGGATGTGCGCCAGCAGGAAAGCGACCGCGAGCAGCGACACGTTGCGGTGCAGCGAGTCCAACACAAATCGCGGCCAGCGCGGGCTGCTCCAGCGAACGGCACCAGCCACCCCCAATGCGACGCTCAGGGTCAGCAGGATCAACGACACCGCCCCAGTCGATCGCGTGAGGTACCAGTACGTGCTCGGGCCAGCGGAGGCGAGCAAGACGGTCATGCCGCGACCACCCGGGGCCGGCATTGAGACACGCCGGGCCAGTCACCCACGGCAACCACGCGTCCGTCGTGCGCAACCAGCCGAGACGGCAGGCCGCACCCCGCGAGCCACTCCAGGCAACCGCTTCCCCGCACCAGCGCGGCGGTGCTCGCGATGTTCGCGTCAACGCACGTCGCGGCAGCGACGCTCGCCGTCCTCCACACAGACGCGACAGGAACGCCGGTCGCGGGATCGATGATGTGGTGATTGATCTTCCCGTCCTTTTCCCAGCGACGCGTGGTCGTGCTCGACGTCGCCAGGCCGCCGGAGGAGATCGCGACCAGCTGACCGTCACCGTTGAGACCGTCGCGGTGGTCCTCGGTCACATAGATCCGCCAGCCATCCTCCGGAGCGGCGCCGGCGGTCGCGATGTCACCCCCCAGGCTGACCAGACTGCCGACCCCCGTGGCTTCGTACACGGCGTCCGCTGCGCGATCGGCCGCCCACGCTTTCGCGGTGGCGCCCAGATCCAGGCGCACACCCCTGGGGATACGAATCGCGACGGCCTCATGGTCGACCTCGATCGCTCGCCACCCGGGCGTGACGCGCGCGCGTACCGCAGGCCACCCCGCTTGCTCGAGTCCAACACCCGGCTTTCCAAGCAACCGCCAGTCGCGGTCATAGCCGGCGAGCACCAGGGCGTTACCGACCGTCGGGTCGACATCGCCGCCGGTCAGCTCGGCAGCGCGCAGCGCGACGAGCAGCGCTTCGATCAGCAGCGGGCCGGCCGGTATGAATCGCCCCGCGCCTGCGTTCACAGCCTGCAGATCCGAGTCCTCCCGAAAGCGGCTGCAGGCGCGGTCGATCTGCTCGAGCTCCCGCTCGACGATCGCTCGTGCCCGCCCCAGCGCACTGGGATCGGTAACCCGGAGCACCACGCTGCTGCCCAGCGCCACCCACCTGCTCTCCCCGCATGTGCTCAGGGCGAGGGCCATCGCAAATCCCTCACGATCCCCCGGACACAACCGGGGCGGAGCTCGATTCCGAGGCCGAGCTCGATTCCGAAGGCGAGCTCGATTCCGAAGCCGAGCTGGTGGAGGCCGGCGTTTCCGTGGTCCTGGTGGCTTCCGCTGGCGCGGTCTGTTCGGTCGTGGTCGCCTGGGGTTCCGGGGTCCTAGCGGCCTGCGTTTCCCCCGAAGCCTGTGCTGGGGTGGAGGATGTCGCCGTGGGCGCCTGCGCGGGCGCTTGGAGGGCTTTTGCGGTACTCGCTTTGTGAGCATTCCTCGCGTGGTGGTGCGAGCGAGAGGCCTTCCCGCTCGTGCCGGACGTCGTACTAGGGCGCGTCTTGCCGGGGAAGGCCTGCGCGGCCACCTCCGTAAGCACCCCTGTAAGAGTCACAGTGCCGGCGAGCAGCCAACGGTTACAGCGCCCCAACCGGCGCAGCGCGGCGTCGCGGGAGCGGCTCGAATTCAACTTATTCATGTGAGCATCTTCGACAACTTTGTCTTCTGCCCACTAAAGAGCCGGTTAGAGAGTTCTTATCTCGTTTCCCTGCTCATCCCCTTTGCCCTTTATTGTCGAGCGATGATTCTCCTGATCGAGGACGAGCCCGGGATCGTCGACTTCGTAAAGCGCGGCCTCGCCGCCGAGGGGTTTGCGGTGGAAGCCGCCCTCGATGGGACCGAGGGCGAGCGGCGCGCGCTTACAGAGAGCTTCGATCTGATCATCCTCGACCTGATGCTGCCCGGCCGCGACGGCCTCCAGATCCTCGGCTCGCTGCGCCAAGCCAACATGACAGTGCCAGTGATCGTGCTCACCGCGCGAGGAGAGATCGAGGATCGTGTGGGCGGTCTCGACGCGGGCGCGGTCGACTACCTGGTCAAGCCCTTCTCACTGGCCGAGCTGGCTGCCAGGATTCGCGCTCAGTTGCGGCTTGCCGCGCAGGCTCCTGCGACAACGCTTCACGTGGGCGATATCGAGGTCAGCCTGCTCACCCGTGAAGTTCACCGCGCCGGGAAGCTCGTGCGGCTGTCGAGCACCGAGCTCGAGCTCTTGGTCCACCTCATGCGCCACCGCGGTCAGGTCCTCTCGCGCGAGGAGATCCTGTCCACGGTATGGGGCTACCGGCACGACCCGCAGACGAACGTCGTGGACGTCTACATCGGGTATCTCAGGCGTAAGCTGGGCACCCCCGATGACCCCGCGCCGATCCTCACGGTCCGCTCGGTCGGCTATCGCCTGGACGATGCGAGCTAAACGCTCGAGGTGGGGCGGGCTGCGCTGGCGGCTGACGGCCTGGGTCGCTGTGGTGATGCTGCTCTTCGCGGCGGTCATCTTCGTCGCCGTCTACCGCGGCACGGCGACGCAGATACGCCGCCAGATCGACCATGAGCTGGCGGGCGACGCGAGCGAGTTCTCCCACAACCTCAAGCTCCTGCGCAGCAACTCTCCCGACGCACTGACCAAGGCCGCTCGCAACTATGTCCACGACCAGCCCTTCGGCGCCAGCTCCACATTGCTGTTTGCGAACGTCCCGGGCGCGGGCACGAGCACCAACCAGCCCGAGCTCCTCGGCCAGGCCGCTCCAGACAAAGGCGAGACGCTCGCCGCGCAGGCCCAGGAGAACCGTGTGGCCGATCGGCTATTGAGCGCTCACGACGGGTACTCCACCCTGGACTATCCCGATGTCGGCGACCTGCGCCTGCTCAAGCGCCACATCAGCACCGGCGGTCGGGTGGGCGTCACGATCGGCGTGGGCGAGCCGCTGGCGGCGGCGCACCGAGCCCAGGACGGCGTAGCGCGCGCTTTCATCCTGCCCGGCGCGCTGGCGCTTGCCGCCGCGCTGCTCGCGTCCTATCTGATCGGCGCCAGGGTGTCCCGGCCGCTGCGGAGGATGGCCGCGATCGCCGCCCGGGTCGACGCGGGCGAGCTCGAGCCGCGCATCCACCAGGCGAGCGGCTCCGGAGACGAGGTGCGAGTGCTCG
>DASZFC010000013.1:0-11102 GCA_035940195.1 Solirubrobacteraceae bacterium | reverse complement strand
CGAGCAGACGGAAATCGATCTGCCGAGTGAGATCACGGGCATCGTTCCCGACCGCAAGTGGCGCGCGAGAGTGGCCGCGGAAGAGCTCGCGTGCGAGAGCCGCCGGCACGTCAGTAGTTGCGGCATCTCCGATGGGCGCCCGTGGAGCGTCGGCGACAACATGCACCTGGCGGTTGGGCAGGGCGATCTGATCACCTCGCCGCTGCAGATGGCGGTGGCGTACTCGACGCTTGCCAACGCCTACATGAACAACGGCAATGGCACGGTGGTTAGGCCGCATCTGGGGATGGAGATCGACGAATCAAACGGCGGGGGCTTGGTGCAGAGCCTGAGCGCCCCGCCTGTGCGCCACGTGCACCTGAACTACTCCGACCTGAGCCTCGTGATGGAAGGCATTCACGACGCCGCAAGCCAACCGGGCGGTACCTCTTTTGATGTGTGGAGTGGCTGGGATCAGGCTCAGCATCCCGTGTACGGCAAGACAGGCACCGCCCAGCACGGCACCTTGAGCGGCGGCTTTACTGAAGATCAGTCGTGGTACATGTGTTACGTGGCCGACCCCCACCGGCCGATTGTGATCGCTGTGACCGTCGAGCAGGGCGGCTTCGGCGCCGAAACGGCTGCCCCGATCGCCCGCCTGCTGGCCTCGCAGTGGTTCGGCAAGCCAAAGCGCTTCGTCGCCGGAAGCTCGAAAACGCTATAAGCCCGCTCAGCCCAATCCAGGCGCCCGAGCGCATCAAGGAAGCGAGCGAGCGCTCACCGCTGCAACTGCCGTTCGATCCGCTGTTGCTGCTCGCCGTAGTGGGGCTCGGGATCGCCTCGGTCGTGACGCTCGGCGATGCCACGCGTGGGCTAGTACCGGGCCAGCCCCGTTACTACCTAGACCGGCAGGCGATCTATCTCATCGTCGGCGGTCTGCTGATGCTCGCCGTCTCGCGCCTGGATTATTCGCGACTGAGACAGCTGAAAAATGGGATCTACGCCCTATTGATGCTGAGCATCCTGGCGGTGCTCGCTGCCGGGCACACCGTCAAAGGCTCGGTGCGCGCGATCAGCCTGCCGTTCTTCTCCTTTCAGGCGTCTGAGCTCGGCAAGGTGCTGCTGATCCTCGCGCTGTCGGCGCTCGTGGTCGATCGGGCGCGCCGGCTGCGTGAGCGCGACACCACGGCCAGGGTGATGCTCACCGCATCGATACCCGCGATGTTCGTGATCGCCCAGCCGGATCTCGGCTCGGGCATCGTCTACATGGTGATCGCATTCGTGCTGCTGCTCGTGGTCGGCACGCCCGCGCGCCAACTCGCCCAGCTGCTTGCGCTCGTCGCGATGTCGCTGACGTTTGTGCTCGTCGGCGCACCCGCCGTCGGCGTCCACGTGCTCAAGCCCTATCAGGTCGAACGGCTGACGGCCTTCATACACCCCTCCTCGAATATCAAGGCGATCCGGGAAAGCGAATCCAAGACAGGCGAACCCAATCCCCTCTACCAGCTGGAGGAGGCGAAGATCGCGATCGGCTCTGGGCAGAAGACAGGCAGGGGCGCGGGCGCTACGCAGGTGCCCCTGGGATACGTGCCGGAGAGTCACACCGACTTCATCTTTGCCGCGGTCGGCGAGCAGTACGGCTTCGTTGGCGCGGGGCTGGTGCTGTGCCTGTACGCGCTCTTGATCTCGCGGGCGTTGCGCATCCTTACGATGTCGAAGGACCTGTTCGGCTCGCTCGTGGCGGGAGGGGTAGCGGCTATGCTGATGTTTCAGGTGTTCGTCAACGTGGGAATGACCATTGGGATCATGCCCATTACCGGCGTTACGCTGCCGCTCATGAGCTATGGCGGCTCGTCGGTTATCACCACCCTGTTGGCGGTGGGCCTGCTGCAATCCATTTACGTGCAGGCGCGTGCCTCAGCGGCACTGAAGGGCCGCGTACAGATCTATTGAAGAACTATCCGAAAACTCCAAGATCTCTCCTCAGCGATCACTGGGACGCGAGCTGAGGAGTTTTCGGATAGATACCCAAACACCAATGTCCGTCAACCACTCCCGATCGCCAGCTGTGAATGCGCCGCCGAGGATTCTCCTCCGGCCTTCGCCCGCGCGGGAGCAGGCCGGCATCGATACCGAAAGACTGGATCACATTGAAAAAGCAAGTGCTTGTCAGCGTCGATCGCGCGGAGACGCGCGTGGCGCTCCTGGAGGCGACCGGAACGCCCGGCGCCTCACGTTCTGCCTCGGCTGGCCAGGGAAAGTCAACCCGGAGCCCGGCGCCGCCGGCCGGTTCTCGCAAGCGTGCGAGCGGCTCCCTGCAGGCCGGATATCGCATAGCTGAGCTGTACCTGGAGCGCCGCGGAGGGCGCTCGATCGTCGGCAACATTTATAAGGGCAAGGTCGACAACGTGCTGCCCGGCCTGGAGGCCGCGTTCGTCGACATCGGTTTGGAGAAGAACGGCTTTTTGCACGTGGATGAGATCGTGCTGCCCGGCGTGGAGGCTCCCAAGCGGGGACGCGGAAGCGGTAGCGGGCGCAAGATCTCAGACCTGCTCGGGCCAGGGCAGGAGATCGTCGTGCAGGTCGTCAAGGACCCGCTGAAGACAAAGGGCGCACGACTGTCAATGGAGCTGACGATCGCCGGGCGCTACATGGTCTATGCCCCGACGGGTGAGGGTGTGGGTGTGTCTCGCCGGCTGGAGGATCGCGAGCGCGAGCGCCTTCGCAAGCAGACCTCGGGCCTGGACCTGGGCAGCGGCGGGGTGATCGTCCGCACCGCGGCGCACGGCGCCGTGCGAGAGGACTTCGAGCGTGAGCTGAAGTACCTGCACAAGCTGCACGAGGTGCTCGGCAAACGCGTCGAGGAAACGCTCGCCCCGGATCTCGTCTTCCAAGAGGCAGATCTGTCGGTGCGGGTGGTGCGCGACATCTTCTCTGCGCACTTCGAGCGGGCAATCGTCGACGACGAGCAGCAGTTCAAGCGTTTGGTCTCCTTCTTTACGCGTACCGCCCCCGAGCTGGTCGAGCGCGTCGAGCTGTGGGAGCAGAAGGAGCCGCTGTTCGAGGCCTACGGCGTGGACAAGGCGATCGACGGCGTGCTGTCGCGGCGGGTGGACCTGCCGAGCGGTGGCTACTTGGTGATCGACTACGCCGAGGCGCTGACCGTGATCGACGTCAACTCGGGGTCGTTCATCGGCCGTGGCAAGGGCGCGGCGCTGGAGGACACGATCACGAAGACCAATCTGGAGGCCGCCGAGGAGGTCGTCAACCAGCTGCGGCTGCGCGACATCGGCGGGATCATCGTGATCGACTTCATTGACATGGCGCGTGCGCGCAATCGCGACGCGGTGATGAAGACGCTCAGAAAGACCCTTGACGAGGACCGCACGAAGACATTCACGGCGGAGATCTCAAAGCTGGGCCTGGTCGAGATGACCCGCCAGAATGTGACCGAGGGCGTGCGCGAGATCATGAGCCGGCCGTGCCCGACGTGCGAGGGCGAAGGCGTGATCCGCTCGGAGGAGACCTACGCGATCGAGTTCGAGCGCCGGCTACGCGATGTAGCCCTCGAAAATCCAGAGGTGGAGGCGTTCCTCGTGCAGATCAACCCGCGGGTGACCGCTGAGTTCACCGGACATGGGTCGCGCGTGTTGCACGCCCTGGAGAAGGATACGGGCAAGTCGTTCCTGTTCGAGGGCTCCGAAGGCCTCGAGCTGGAGCATTTCGCGATCACCTTCCAGGGCACCCGTGAGGAGGTCGAGGAGCGGGCGCTGCCCTTCCGCCAGGGTGATGAGGTGTTGGTCGAGATCGTCGAGCCGCACATGTATGACGTGGATGATGCGGTAGCGAAAATCGACGGCTACATCATCTCGATCGCGGGTGCGGCGGCGCATGTCGGCGAGAAGCGGATGGTGCGCATCGACCAGGTCGGGCGTACGGCGGCGAGCGCGCTGCTGCTGGACGAGTCCGGGGAGGTCTTGGCCGCGCCCCCGCGCGCGCAGAGCAAAGCACCGAGCGCCCGGGCGAAACGACGCACCCCGCCAGCCCCGAGCGAGGCACCCAAGGCGCCGCCGCGCTCGCGCCGCCGTCCGGCGGCCGTCGAGAGCGACGACGCCGAGGCGCGCCAGGAAGCGGGTCTCAGCGAGCCACCGGCGGGGATCGACGCGGAGCCCGAGGAGGAGCTCGCTAAGGAGGCGCTGGCCGAGCAGCCGCCGGAGGCGGGCGAGGGCGGCGAGGATGGCCTACAATCAAAGCCTCGGCGTCGTGGCCGCAGGGGCGGGCGGCGCCGTTCGGCTGCCAAGGCCAAGGCCACGCCCGAGTAGACGTCGGCGGCCCAGAAGCTTTCCAAGTCAGAGAATCGAGACCGAGAGACATGTACGCGATCGTGAAGACCGGCGGCAAGCAGTACCGCGTGGAGCGGGGCCAGACCCTGCTCGTGGAGCGCCTTGGCGGCGATGAGGGTTCGAACGTCGCACTCGAGCCGATCCTCTATCGCTCTGAGGACGCCGTATTCGACGCCGCCGGCCTGAAGAAGGTCAAGGTCACCGCGAAGATCGTTGCGCATGAGCGCGGTGAGAAGCTGCGCGTCTTTAAGTTCAAGCCCAAGCGCGGCTACAAGCGCCGCACCGGCCACCGCCAGGAGCTGACCCGAATCGAGGTCACCGACATTTCGATGGGCACAGCCACCAAGGCGCCGGTGGCGAAGACCGCCGCCAAGCCAGCCGCGGCGAGGGCCGGGACGGCCAAGCCCGAGGCAGCGAAGCCAGCGGCAGCCAAGGCCGCCGCCAAGCCCGAGGAGGCAGCAGATGGCTCATAAGAAGGGTCTGGGATCCAGCCGCAACGGTCGCGACTCGAACGCCCAGCGCCTGGGCGTGAAGACGTTCGCGGGTCAGACCGTGACAGGCGGCGAGATCATCGTGCGCCAGCGCGGCACGAAATTCAAGCCGGGCGACGGTGTGGGCATCGGCAAGGACGACACGCTGTATGCCCGCGCCGCGGGTACCGTGCAGTTCAGTACCGGCCGTCGCGGGCGTGTCGTGAGCATTCTGTCCGCCGAGTGAGCTTGCCGGAGTGAGCCCGCGCGAGGGTGCCCGGGCGCTGGCGATCGGCCGAGTCGCGTTCGGTGCGGCGCTTCTGATCGTCCCGAGAAAGGTTGCGAAGGGCTGGCTGGGCGAATACGCCGAGCGTCCCGCGGTGCACGCGTTGGTCCGGTCGATTGGTGTTCGGGACATGGTGCTGGGCATGATCGCGCTGCACACCCTTGAGCGTCCCGAAATTGGGCCGCGCTGGCAAGCCACCTGCGCGGTGGTGGACTCGGTCGACTTCCTGGCGACAGGCGCCGCCCATGCGGACCTGCCGCTAGCGGGCGTTGCTGGAAGCGGGTTGGTGGCTGGAGGTGCTGCGGCGGCTGGCTTCTACTTCTCCCGTGCACTGAAGCAGAGCTGAGCGGAGCCGCCGGCGGCGAGGCCAGCCTGCGGGGGCTGTCAGGATGCCAGCATGTTGCACGACCACGCGAGAATTCACCTGCAGGCGGGCGCCGGGGGAAATGGCTGCATGAGCTTTCGCCGCGAGGCGCATGTGCCGAGGGGTGGTCCTGACGGCGGCGATGGCGGGCACGGGGGAGCGGTGGTACTCCTCTGCGACGATGGCCTGCGCGATCTGCAGAGCTTTCGGCGCAAGGCGATCCACCGTGCCGGGCAGGGCGGACATGGTGAAGGCTCACAGCGCCATGGGGCCGATGGGCAGACGCTGACGCTCAGGGTGCCGCCCGGGACCGAGGCGATCGGGTACTCAGGGCCTGAAGGCGCGGAAGGCGATCTGGCGGGACGCCGCTGGGAGCTGCTGCAGGCTGGGCAGAAGGCGGTGGTGGCGAAGGGCGGCGCGGGGGGAAAGGGGAACAAGCGCTTTGCGAGCGCTACCAGGCAGGCACCGCGCTTTGCCGAGCGGGGCTTGCCGGGGGAGGAGGGCTGGCTCGAGCTGCGGCTGAAGCTGCTGGCGGACGTGGGGCTGGTGGGGTTGCCGAACGCGGGTAAGTCCTCGCTTCTGTCGCGGCTGACGCGGGCCGCGCCGAAGGTGGCGAACTATCCGTTTACGACCCTGTCCCCGGTGCTGGGTGTGCTCGACGATGGCGAGCGCCAGCTGGTGGTGGCCGATATCCCCGGGCTGATCGAGGGCGCAAGCAAGGGCGCCGGGCTCGGGCATGACTTCCTGGCGCACGTGGAGCGCACGCGCTTGCTTGTGCACGTGCTGGATATCGCACCGGAGCTGGAAAACGGCGAGGAGGCGGATGCGGAGCACAACTATGCGACGATCGAGCGTGAGCTCGCCGCACACGACGAGCGTCTCGCGCGCCTGCCTCGCGTGCTGGCGCTGTCAAAGGGGGACCTGGTGCCGCAGGCGCGGGCGGGAGAAGCGGTGGCGGATTGGGAGCGCCGGCTGGGGGCAGAGGTACCGGTGATCGTGACCTCCAGCGCCACGGGAGCGGGGCTTGGAGAGCTGGTGGGTGAGCTGCTCGAGCGGGTGAAGCCACGCGGCTCATCGCCCGCGCAAGCTGGTGATGAAGCCCCGCCCGCCCCGGGCACGCCAGGAGGGGAGGTGCAGGACGAGGACCTGGCCGAGTACATGGTGTTCAAGCCGAGGGCGCTGAGGGGCTTTCAGGTGGCGAGGACCGGAGAGAGATCGTTCGCGGTTAGCGGAAAGGGAGTCGAGCTGCTGGTGGCGAGATACGACATCGAGAACGAGGACGCGATGGCGTATTTGCAGGGACGGCTGCGGAGGATCGGCGTAATGGCAGCATTGGAGGCGGAGGGCTTTCAGCCGGGCGATGAGCTCGAGGCCGGCGGAGTGAGGATCCAGCTCGACCCGGACGCTCGGGCATAAGCTCTTAGACATGAGACGAGTGGTGATAAAGCTGGGATCGAGCATCGTCGCCGAGGAAACCGGCGAACTGCGAAGTGCAGTGCTCGCGCGTATCTGCGACACGGTCGCCGGCCTGCACAGCGCCGGCGATGAGGTGGTGGTGGTTTCGAGCGGCGCGATCGCGCATGGCGTGCGGATCATGGGCTTGCCCATGCGCCCCGGCGCTGTCGAGGAGCTGCAGGCCGCGAGCGCCGTGGGGCAGGGCAAGCTGTATCGCGTCTATGACGAGCTGCTGCGCGAGCGCGATCTGCTCTCCGCGCAGGTGCTGCTCACGTTCATGGACATGAGCGCTCGCACCCACTACCTGAACGCGCGCCAAACACTGCGCAAGCTGCTCGACTGGCGGGTGGTGCCGGTCATCAACGAGAACGACACGACCGCCACCGACGAGATCTCTTTTGGCGACAACGACTTCCTCGCCGCTCAGGTGGCGATTCTCACTTCGGCCGACCTGCTCGTGCTGCTGACTGACATCGACGGGCTGTACACAGCCGATCCGCGGCAGGACCCTGACGCGCGCCTGGTAGGAGAGGTCACTGATTTCGAGACATTGGGGGGGGCGCAGGCGGGCCACAGCACCTCGCCGCTCGGCTCCGGCGGGATGCGCTCGAAGGTGGTGGCGGCCGATATGGCGACCGCCGCCGGAATTCGCGTGGTGATCTGCAACGGCGTACGCGAGGGAGCGCTGCGGGCCGTGATCGATGGGGACACGGAGGGCACGAACTTCCCGCCCCGCACCGCGCGACACTCCTCCTTCAAGCTGTGGCTCCGCTACGCCAAGCCGAGCCACGGCACACTGCTGATCGACGCGGGTGCCGCGCGCGCCCTGCGCGAGGACGGCACGAGCTTGCTGCCGGTCGGAATCGTTGAGGTTCAGGGCTCCTTCCAGGCGGGCGATGCGGTGGAAATCGCCGAGCACGCCTCTCCAGAAGGAGCAGGCGCGCGGCCCGGTGCTCAAGGGGGCAATGGCACGCTGCTCGGCAAGGGCATCTGCAGCTACTCGGCCGATGAGCTGCGGCGCGTGAAGGGGCTGAAGTCAAAGGCGGTGCAAGAGATCGTTCCGCGTGCCACTGAGGAGGCCGTGCACCGCGACTACATGGTGCTCGACTGAGGATTGGATCCCTCCCGCCCGGCGGGTCCTATCCTTCAATGTCATGGCCACGACCGTCGCACCGGTAGCTGACACCTGCTCACGGGCACGCGAGTGCTCTAGATGGCTCGCGTGCATAGACACCGCCACCAAGAACACGGCGCTGATGGCAATTGCCACGGCGCTGCAGTCGCGCGTCGATGAGATCCTGCGGGCCAACGAGCGCGACATGCAGAGCGGTCGCGAAGTCGACATCGGCGACGCGCTGCTCGATCGCCTGCGCCTCGACGAGGGCCGCGTTGCAACGATCGCCCAGGCCGTCCGCCAGATCGCCGCGCTGCCCGATCCCGTCGGCGAGGTGATCGACGGGCACCGCCTCCCCAACGGCCTCGACGTGCGCAAGGTTCGCGTTCCTCTCGGCGTCATCGCCGTCGTCTACGAGGCCCGCCCCAACGTCACCATCGATGCCGCCGCCCTCTGTCTGAAGTCCGGCAACGCGATCGTGCTGCGCGGCTCCTCCTCGGCCACCCACTCAAACGCCGTGCTCGCCCAGATCGCCTCCGAGGCCGCCATCTCCGCCGGCCTGCCCGACGGTTGCGTAAGCCTCGTCGCCGGGGGAGGTCGCGCGGAGCTCGCCGAGCTTGCGACTCAGAAAGACAGCGTGGACCTGATCATTCCCCGCGGGGGCGAGGGGCTGAAGGCGGCGCTCGAGGAGGTGGCGACGGTACCGGTGATCTATGCGGCTTCCGGTAACTGTCACGTGTATGTGGACGGGACCGCGGATCTTGCAGATGCAGAGCGGATCGTGATGAACGCGAAGGTGCAGCGCCCGGGCGTGTGCAACGCGGCCGAGACGCTGCTCGTCCACGAGAGCGTCGCGGCGGAGTTCGTGCCGAGGATCGTGCGGGCGCTCGGCGAGGCAGGGGTCGAGGTGCGCGGGGACGAGCGTACGCTGGCGCTGGTGAGAGGGTCTGCTCAGGCGCTCGCAGCGGCCAGCGAGGAGGATTGGGGAACGGAGTACCTGGCGATGACGCTGGCCGTGAAGGTTCTCGATTCGCTACAGGAGGCGATCGAGCACATCGGGCGCTATGGGAGCGGGCATTCCGAGGCGATCGTCACTCGCGACACGGCCAGCATGAGGGCCTTTCAGCTAGGGGTGGACGCGGCCTGCGTATATGTGAACGCCTCGACGAGGTTTACCGACGGGGGCGAGTTCGGGATGGGGGCGGAGATCGGCAACTCGACTCAGAAGCTGCACGCGCGCGGGCCGATCGGGTTGCGGGAGCTGTGTACGTTCAAGTATCTCGTCGAAGGCGACGGACACGTCCGCGGTTGAACGGCCGGTGGCGCTCGGCATCCTCGGTGGGACGTTCAACCCTCCTCATCGCGGACACCTGGCACTCGCCCGCCATGCCAAGGCCGAGCTGGGTCTGGAGCGTGTGCTGCTGATGCCCGCCGGCCGTTCTCCGCACAAGCTCTCAGAGGTTGACCCTGGACCGTCCGATCGCCTGGAGATGTGCCGCCTGGCGGTCGCAGGCAGCGAGGGAGCCGGCGTGTGCGCTCTGGAGATCGAGCGTCGCGGGCCGTCCTATACCGTGGATACCTTGAAGGCGATCCATAAGAGCTATCCGGAGGCTGAGCTGACTTTCATCGTAGGAGCTGACATGGCGCGCACGCTGCCCTCCTGGCGCGAACCGCAAGCGGTGCTCGAGCTCGCGAGCCTGGCGGTCGCCGGTCGCGAGGACGCCGGTCGCGAGGATGTGCTCCGGGCGCTGTCTGCGCTTCAGGCGAGGGTGTCGTTCTTGGACATGCCGGTGTGTGAGGTCTCCTCTTCGATGGTGCGCGAGCGCGTGGCTGAGGGTAGGCCCGTGGGCGAGCTAGTGGGGGCGGCGGTCGCGGCTTATATCGCCGAGCATGGTTTGTACGGTGCGGTGGCGAGCGATCATCAGGTGAGGGCGTCGTGAAGCCCGAAGAGCTGGTTTCAGAGATCGCGCGGTACGCCGCGGATAAGAAGGCCGGAGGCATCTTGGAGCTCGACTTGCGCGGAGTGCTCTCCTACACCGACTACTTTCTGCTGTGCACGGGCAACACCGAGCGTCAGACAAAGGCGATCCACGACGGCATCCTGGAGGGCTGCAAGCACGAGCACGAAATTCAGCCCCGCCGGGTGGAGGGTCTGAGCAAGCGGGACTGGATCCTGATGGACTACCTCGACGTAGTCGTGCACATCTTCACGCCCGAGACACGCGCGTTTTACCAGCTCGAGCAGCTCTGGGGGGAGGCTCCGGCGCGGGTCGCTGCGGAGAGCGCGTAGGGACCGCATCGCGACTTGCGAAGATAGCGGGGTGAGCACCACCGTCACCAGCCGTCTCCCGCGCATGAGCGCGGTGATGCGCGAGGGCGAGCGCGTGACGGCGCTGGAGCTGTTCTTTGACCTGGTGTTCGTGCTGGCGCTGACGCAGTGCACAGCGCTGATCGCCGGTACACCGACGTGGGAAGGGGTGCTCAAGGGTCTGCTCGTGCTCGGCATGCTGTGGTGGTCCTGGGGCGGTTACGCGTGGCTGACGAGCGTCGTAGATCCCGAGGAGGGAGCGGTGCGGCTGGTGATGTTCGCGGCGATGGCGGCGTTCCTCGTCGCCGCTCTGTGCGTGCCAAGAGCGTTCGGCTCAGAGGCCCTGCTGTTCGCTTGTGCTTATACCGCGGTGAGGACCGCGCACATCGCGCTCTTTATGCTGGCGAGCCGCGAGGACCCAGCGCTGCGCAAATCGGTGATCGGGCTGGCGGGCAGCACGGCGATCAGCGCGGCGCTGCTCCTGCTAGCCGCGTTCACCAGCGATGGGCTTCAGCTTGGCCTGTGGGGACTGGCGCTGTTGCTCGATACCGGCGGGCCGTTCCTGTTCGGGATCGAGGGATGGAAGCTCGTGCCGGGTCATTTCGCTGAGCGGCACGGGCTGATCATCATCATCGCCCTGGGTGAGTCGATCGTGGCATTGGGAGCAGGCGCAAAGGCGGGTTTAGATGCGGGAGCCGTGGCCGCCGCCGTGCTGGGCATGATTGTCGCGGCAGCTCTGTGGTGGACATACTTCGACGTGGTTGCGCCAGTGGCAGTGCGTCG
>DASZFC010000012.1:0-23364 GCA_035940195.1 Solirubrobacteraceae bacterium | reverse complement strand
CGACCTCCTCCCCGATGACTCACCTCACACTGACCGGCGGCTCCAGGTAGCACAGCAACTGCTTGAACCATCGACCGCTTATCCGCCGCCTGTGCCCGAGGACCTCATCCCCCACCTCGGCGAAGCCATCGACATCCTCATCTCAAACGACTACGTATGCGGGTGAGGGCCGGCTGTTTGCCTGGGTGGTGGGAGCCGCTCGAGGTGGGGGTCGAGAGGGAGCCTGGCTGGTGGCGCTTAGGAGCCCGCCATCCCGCCCCCATCCTGTGGAGGGAAAATAGCGCGCGGTTAGGACGGTTTAGCGGCGCGTGGGTGAGGGCATATAGGTACTCGCGCGCGTAACGTTAAGTCAAGCGGAGGTGGGTTGGCCAAGACTTGGCGGCTTGCGTGGGTTCGGCCGACAGTTCGCCAGCTCTTAGTCGGGGTGGACCGGCTCGATGTACACGGTCCCGGCCTTCGAGAACTCACACCAGTCCCGCAGCGCGTGTGCGGTCATCTCCGGCCCGTTGTCCACCCTGAGCAGCTCCGGAGCGGCGCGCACGGCGACGAGGCAGTGCACCGTCACCCAGCGCCGGTGCGCTCTCAACAGCACGCAGCTCGCTGACTCTTTCGCGAGCAAGCGCCGCCCATGCATGCCTCGCTTCTCTCAGTAGGCGATCGCTGTCGCCCACTAACTCGGCGATCAGTCGCCGCTTTAGATCAACTACGCCGCCGGCGGCGGGCTGCACCTCTGCGGTGTCTTGATCACATGCGTTTCCGTAGCGTTGCAGTACGTCGATCGCGCGCTCGGGTTCACGAGCGAGCGACGCGATCTCAACCGCGAGCAACCGCGCACGACGGCGCTCGTCGGTTACCTGTTCGACCAAATACTGTTCGTAGGCACTCCTACCGCGCGTGGTGGCGCCGTAGTGCAACTGGCGCTGGCGCACCGCGGCGTCAGGAATCGCGTCGGTTGCGAGCACCTCGATCATTCCGCGGCGGGTCAATACGTCTATGGCGGTGTAGATATGGGACGGACTGGAGAGGCTCAGTAATCCGTCGTAGGTTCTTTCAAACCGCTGGACGAGCTCATAGGCATAGCTGGGGCACTCGATCACCAGGCCCAAAAGTGCCCAGTGGAGCGGTGAGGACATCAGCCGCGTGTCTGCGTCGTGGCCGGCGGCTGGCTTGGCTTTCCCGGCCCGTTTACGAGGAGGCTTGGCGGCTGCGATTTCGAGGGGATCCTCGACATGTTTGTCGAAGTCCCCCGGCTGCTCGACCGCCGCAACGTCGGGGGGATCGTCGAGATATTCGTCGAGCTCCCGTGGGTCGTGGACCCCCATCGCCGCGGTTTCCTCGTCGCGATAGCGATCGGGAAGGGGTGCGCCGGCGATGTGATGGGCCTGCAGCGCGGGGGCCTTCGCGCCCTCGCGGGCGCCACGTAGGAGAGATCGCAAATGCCCGCGCTGCCAGCCTTCGCGAACGGCGAGATTCAGCCAACGATCCTGCTCGGCGGTGGAAAGACCAGCAACGACCTCATGATGACTCCAGGATAGAGTCTCCCGCCGGCGGGAGACTTCGAATCGGGAGGCGACGTGGACCATGTTCATGAGGGTCTGGGGGTCGTAGCCGGTGATCTCGGAGGCACGCTTGTAACGCTCGCCGAATTTGGCGTTGCCGTACCTGATCCAGTCACCGATGCCCCATTGGCTGGAGCGCCCCATACCGCCGAGCAGACGTCCGGAGGCTGTCCACTCGTCGATATCTAAGTCGCGCCGGGCGGTCCATCCCGTCTGGCTAATCCGGACGGGGGCGTCGTCGTGACCGGGCCTGGGGTCGTGACTTGGCGGGACCACGTTCACAGCCATGCGCTACCGCCCAAACCCGTGCAACTCCCTCTCCCGAACAACTGACCCTCCGCCCTCTCCCCTCAGCCGTCCATCACGTACGCTTCTCCCCCAGGACTTTACGAAGCACTGGTGGCAACTAAGACAGCCAAGTGAGCATTCAATATTCCCTTATCCCTGCTACCTATCTCTACTCCCCTACTTCTGGCGATCTCGCCGTGGCGTTCCCTCTCCCTCTCAAGAACACGCCCGGTAGGCGTTAGTTCCGGTCACGTCTCACCGCTACGGCGCACCTTCAAAGCCCCCTGCTGGCTCGAGAAACCTTATCTCGGCTTAACTTCTGTTGTCAACCCCCGAGTCACGGGCCCGCTGCGGCGCTTCTGGCGGTTCAGCAGCGGTCGTGGGGAACGCCAAGACACTAGCTCCCCCGGCGACCAAGAGCACCGTCGTCACCAGAAGCGCGAGCGAGCACCGGATTCGCATAGCCGGGATAGCCATGACCCCCCAACCCACGGACGGAAGACAGGCGGCGTGGAATTGGCCTATAGGTTCACGCGCGCGTGTAGCTCAGAGGGGAGGTGGGATGGCGGGAGGAGCGGCCTAAGCGTTCAGGCAAGGTGGACCGTACAGGGGAGGTGCAGTTAGGGCAGATGTATGGTATGGTGGTCGTGTTATGCCGAAGACTCTTCGCTTTGACGCCACTACCAAGCCGGAAGTCATTCTGGACGCCATCAGGCGCGAGCTTCTTGACGACCCGGATGCTGATGGTGCGTTGTCAATATCGATGGCCAGGGACTCCGAGACGATGTCGCCGCAACAGGCAGCGGACTTCTTGGGGATTTCGCGTCAGCACCTGATGCGGTTGCTCGACGCGGGTCTGCTGCCGTTTACACGCAAGCCAAACTCCTCCCACAGAACGATCCCGTCACGCGCGGTCGCCGAGCTGGCCGCTGCACGCCAGGCAGGAAAGAAGCGCATCGACAAGTTCGCGGCAACGATGAACGACGCCGGCGTCTTCGAGTAGTGCCGCCGACAGTCGTCCTTGACACGAACGTCGTCTTCTCCCGGGTATTGCACGAGCTGCTCGGATACGTCTCCACTGTCGCGCTCTGCCAGGCCGCCGTTTGGGGATCATCCTCTTCCACGTCCCGACGTCGCGTAACTTCGCCCGCTAGACAGGCATTCGCATGCCGCGTGTGGCTCGAGCGCGGGGCGGGCCGTCGAGTAGCGACATGAATTACTAAGGCAGTCGCGGCAGTAATCGGCCAGATCATCCGCTCAACGCGACAGCGCTAGGCGCCGGCTGGGAGCCAAGAGCGATAGCGCGCCAATTTTTTGGGCGTGCCCCCCGGAAACATTGAGGTTCTGCTGCGAGCTCATGAAGTTCTGGGGTCCAGCGGAGAGTTCCATCGCAGACGATCTCTAGCTTGCTGATGGTGGCCAGCACGGTCCGCGACGGCGCACCCACGGAGGTCCCTCGAGCAGGGGCACGGGAACGCGACGACGATCACAACCGCTTACGGGATCGGGTGTGCTGAAGATGCTCCTCACGCGTCCACGGCGAAGAACTCGCAACCCCAGGCTCACAGTGATAGCAACGCCAAATCTGCTCACCGGCGCGATACCACTCATGAGCACCGCAGGAGGGGAGAGATAGGGAGGTTGGGTGGCAGCCGTAGCTGATGGTTTTAGAACCCACCCACCCTCCACCACCGCCTACCTTCCAATAACCACTCAACAACCATTCCACAAAACTGATGCGAAAGCTGACAACGACAGGTTGAATAATGGCAAAACGAAACCCCTATCCCGCCCGCTGCAACGTCTGCAAAGCGAACATACGCGCCCTCGAAGGCATGGTCGAAGCATGTGACGAATCCCCATCCGGGTACCGCATCTTCTGCCCCGAGCACATGCCCGTCGCAGTCCTCGACCCACCAACTCGCGTCGACGCCTCCAAACTACCGTCCATCCACCTAGACGACACACGCTTCGAGCGGTAATTGGGCGTTGGCGGCAACACGGCGGGCTCGCGTGCGTAAGGGGGAGGGCCACATCGAGCTGGTGGTACTTAGAGCCACCCACCAGCCCTCCACCACCCCCACCCCAGACGACACCGCGGCACTCCCCTCAGAGCTCCCAGCACTCGCACGGGAGCGGCCCAGTTGTGTGTACTTGGTGAGCGCAGAGGCGAACCCACGTGAGCCGGTTTGATCGCGAGCGTCTGGATGCTCTCGTCGCCGATGGATGGCTTCGCAGCCAGCGCCATCCTGACGCTGATCTGTGGATCTACAACTACACCGAGAAGACCCAGTATGAGAAACACTGGATCCCAGAGACACTCGTCTGTCGAGGCCTGATACTCGACCAGGCGGGCAGGATCATCGCACGGCCGTTCTCGAAGTTCTTCAACTACGGCGATCCACAGGTGCCGCGCATCCCTGACGAGCCGTTCATCGTCATGGAGAAGATGGACGGGAGCCTCGGAATTCTCTACTACCTCGACGGGTTGCCATGGATCGCAACGCGCAGCAGCTTCACCAGCACGCAGGCGATCGAGGGCACCGCGATGATCCGCGAACAGCAGATCGAGCGCCCCGGCGGAGTGACACCGCTGTTTGAGATCGTCTATCCCTCCAACCGGATCGTCGTTGACTACGGTGATCGCCGTGAGCTGATTCTTCTGGCGGCGATATGCCATGAGACGGGACTGGATAGGCCCCTACCCAGCTACTCCGGACCGGTCGTGCGCCGCTACGGCCAGATCGAGATAGACAGCCTCGCCGCTGAGGAAGAGCCCAACCGGGAGGGATTCGTCGTCGTGTTCGAGTCGGGGTTGCGCGTCAAGATCAAGTTTGCCGAGTATCTGCGTCTGCACAAGATCGTCACCGGCGTGAGCGCGCGGATGATCTGGGAGTCGATGCGTGACGGTGATGACCTGGATGGCCTGCTGGTCGACCTACCGCAGGAGATAGGTCGCTGGGTCTCAGAGACACGCGCGAGCATCCAGGCGGCGTTCGAGGATGAACTGGGACGGGCCTGCTCGGTATTCAAGCGGCGGCCGGCCGGCACGGACCGAAAGACCATCGCCCAGTACTTTGCGGGCAGTGAAGCCAACACGGCGGTGCTCTTCAGGATGCTCGACGAAAAGCCATTCCACGATCCGATCTGGAAGGCCATCCGTCCCGCACCCACGACCCCCGGCTACCAGAAGCAGCCAGCGGATCCCAGCGTGCAGCCTTCGTCGAGGTGTATCGCGCCCGTCGCGACGCGGCGTCCGCCAGCGACTGACGAGGGTTGACGGTGTTTGGGCTCGCCAGCAGCGGGCCGACGAGCCCCTCAATCGGATGTAGTCCGGGCGGCCACGCCCACAGGAGCATGAGGCGACTAGCTGACTCCAGACTGGTAAAATGGTCACGAAAGGCGGTCCACTGAAGCTGCCGATATCCGAAAGGAAGTGCGCCATGTCGGAGCACAATTGGGGAACGAAAGCGATCATTGAGGCGCCGGTCCGAGAGACCAAGCAGATGGTGATCGCCGAGGTCAATAAGGACTCCACTTCGAAGATCGAGCTGAAGCTCGATAAGGAGAGGGGAACGGTCTTCCTGAATGGCCACCCGTTCCGGACCAGCGCGCAGATGTTCTCCGCACTGGCACGCAAGGTCCACCTCATCGAGATGCAAGCGCGCCGATCCCGCGAAGCCGCAGGCTGAGCCAAGCCCCGCGAGCTCCGTCCCGTCCTGCGCAGCACCGGGACGCGCGTTAGAGCGTGCGCCTCACGGCTAGGCACGCCACTGCGGCGAGAACGGCAACCTCGAAGCCAAGCCAGTAGTCAACGAGCGTTAGTTCAGTGACGTTCGATGGAACGAGGACAAGCCGAATGGGCAGCACGGCGAGCAAGGCTGCAAGGTCGGCGGCAGTTTCGGATCAGGCGGCGGGTGCCTCGCCTGTGTCCCTGGACTCGTCGTAATTTCTTACGCAAAGCGCAGCATCCCAGTCGGCCGTGATCAACGGATGGTCGGTGTAGTCCCAGATCGACGTGTCGAACAGGTAGATCCGATTGGCCGGCAGGCTCACGGATCAACGAGACGCTTGCCCCAGGCGTCGTCCTTCAACGCCGCTTTGACCTCGGGGCTCAGCCCCTTAGGTTTCGAAGTCCGCTCCCGCAGCGCTTCGATCGCTTCCCGGCGAGCCTTGCCCCTGACCGGCGCAACGCCGTTCGAGGCGGAACGACCATTAGCCCGGGACGCAGGCTTAGCGGTACTCGGGCGGGATCGGCTGGGCATCTACCCCTCGCCGTCGGTGGGAAGGTCTCCGAGGAGTGCCTGGAACTCCTCGGAAGTGGCCGGACGTCCACTGAACACCGGCACGGCGGCTGGATAGGCGGTGTCCGGGACGAGCGTCAGCTCGTCGTTGTGCCTGATACAGAACCTGATCGCGAATTTATCGACGGTGGGATCTGAACGGTCTAGCTTCCCAGCCAGGTATGCGTCGATGAACTCAACGACTGACATATCCAACTCAGCCCGGATTTCACGTTCGGTACGTCCCAGGAGCAACATGCCTGTGATGTCGTCGTAGTCGACGCCGCGATCTGGGAGCTGGTCGGCATAGAAGGCGCGTGTGAACTCCACAACCGACATACCAACCTCGCGCTGCATCTGGCGCTCCAAGTGCGCTTCATACTCCGCCACGGTGCGCTCGATCACAGGCGTCCCAGCGTCTGTGTAGGTGACCTTCATGGCACGATCAGGGTAGCAACCGGCCGGGGCTGGGGACCTGAGCGATGCACGGCCATGAACGAACGGAGCCCCAGTGGGATCACCACCGAAGCGGGAGAGCCCTTCCTGGGGAATACACCCTAAGTGCAGGGGCATCAGTCGAACGAGACCCCGGCGGGCTGGTTTGTGTGATAACGAGCGTTCGCGATAGAGATAAACGAGCGTAGCTATCCCAAGTGGGATCGGCACGATGTGCGGCTAGCAGGACGGGGAGCGTGGTAGCGCCGATTCGCCCGGTGCAGATACACGAGCGTCGCGCGCGTGTAGCTTAAGGGGAGGTGGGTTAAGGCCAATTCCTCGCCATCGCGGCCCACTAGTTGTTCTCGCGGGTGTCTTTCTCGCTTTCGTGACCTAGCAGACCACCCATTCCTGCGCCCAGCGCGGCACCTACCGGTCCACCGAGCATCGCCCCTCCGATCGCACCGCCAATTGCGGCGCCAACAATGTTTGGCTCGTTATCAAAATAGCTCGAGTGCGTGCGCTTGATTGTCTCCAGCGACTCTGCACTCAACAGCACCACGTCGAGGTTTGAACCCCGCGCTTGCTGCTCTGCCTCCTGATAGGCATCCTGTGCAGCGTCGTAGTCAGTCCCGAACTCGCGGACCGTTGTCTTCTGCTCCTTCGGATCACGCGTGACGAGGAAGTGCTTAATGTGGTCAGTGGGGGTCATGCGTAAGTCCTCATCTACCTTGGCTCTATCGTCAATGATGGCAGCTCGCTCAAGGCGGCCTGCAAGTTATCTGCAGACAGGTCCCCATGCTCGAAGCCAGCGATGACCTCTGATAGGGCAGAGAAGAGCAACTTATCTCGGTCACTGCCGTGGCCAAACTTGAACGCGACCCCCCGAGCGCGGCCAGCGTCCTCAACCGCATTGGCCCATTCATCCTGCAGCACGGTCCGTAGCTGAACCTCTATCGGCAAACCCCACCGGTCCACGATGAGGTGCAACGCACGGTAGCCGTCCCGCTTCGGGGTGGAGACGTAGTCCCGCTCCTTGCGGATCGTCCAAGACTTCAATAGCCGGCGCCTGACGGCGAGCACGTCCCGGAGGCTGGGGACAACCGCGCGTACACCCCCGATGTCGTGCATGCGAGTGACACTCCCCGGATGGCGGGCGAGCTTGCCGATGATCGTATCCATGCGCTTGAGACGCTGGGCAACCTCAATCCGTCCCTCCATGCGTGCATCGGCTTTCTCAACGTGGTAGCGAAGGTTCGCGGCCACGGACGACAATGGCCGGGCATGCAGGCTTCGCCACCACGTCAGCGCCTGCCACGCTTCTTCGAGCTTGTCAAGATCGAACGCTTCTTCCGCCTGCTGGGCTCCATCGCTGAGGACCCGCTCGCGGAAATCAAGCGCGAGCCGCCCGGCACGGTTGACCTGTCCCTTTGTGAAGCCGGGCCCAGTCATGCTATTGGACCGATCAGCGCCCACGAACGCAGTCTACGATGCGGTGGGTCAGACCCGATGTGGCCGTCGACTATGTCGTGAGCCTGTTTGCGCATCGGACAGAACGGGCAGAGCGTGTTGCCGCCGCTCGAGCGAGCCTGTGACTTGGCTCGGAAGCCCGGTCGGCGAAGGTTGCACTCCCGGTGATTCCTACTAGAGGTCAGACGCCACTGCAGTCGCGAACACCACGACAACTGATGCGATAACTACGCCCACGTTGAACGACGGCGTGGCATTCCAGCCAATGGTGTGCGCCAGCGCCGCAAGGCCGACACCAAACATCGCGATCCCGAGTGCCGGAAGTGGCCACGTCATAACTAGCTGAAGGGCCCAGGTAGCAAAGCTCCAAGTCGCATTCGTCCGCATCACCCAGGATCTTCTACCCTAGACCTATGAGCACCACCACCACCATCAAGTGGGACACCGAGGCGAAGATGCTGGGCGCCGATCCGACCGCCACACTTGCGCTCGATCGGTCCGCATGGGAGCGAATCGGCGCGATCTTCACCGAACTCGACGACGGTGACGGCGAGACACCGGGTCTCGCGACCGCCACAGTCCAAGTCGCCGGCGTCCCTGTCGAATTCGGCGTCCTCGACTACAACGGCGCCACCACCTACCTCCTTGTCCCAGGAACAGACCCAGAGCGCCACACCACCATCGCATTGCTCGAGACCCTCCAAGCCGCAGGCGCCCTAGGCATCGACACCGATCTTCTCGACCTCGCCAACGGCAAGCCACCGCCCACGCTCGAGGATCGTGTAGCCGACCTGGAGCGACGGCTCGCCGAGACACAATCGGAGCTCACCGCACGTGCGCGCTGGCCAACCAAAGGATCCGGCAAATGGCTAATGAGGAAATCGGCCAAGACGTCGAGATCCTCCATGCAGGGGACGTAAGGTAGGCAGCCCTAGTCGGAAGGGTTCATTTGCCTACAGAGTCACGTTCACCGGTGCCGGGTGGCAAACACATTTTCGTATTGACGAGGAAAACGACCGCCGATACCTACGGGTCCGCGAAGTCATCCAGGTGATGCGGGCTGACGGCACGATTCTGCCGACGCCGGGATAACCTCGTGAACCCCGTTCACGTGCTTCCAGTGGAAGTCGTGCGGGGCGCGCTTTACGCAATCCCAGTGGAAGTGCTGAACGCACACCACAATTGGTTCAGCCTCAGCGGAAATTTGACGCTCGGGGGGCTGATTGCTGGTTGCGGCACGCTCACTGGGCGTCCCAAGCGCGGGCTATGGTGCGTCTCATGAGCTCGATCGCCACTCACCGATGAGCCCCGACGTCCCTTGGCCGCGGGAGATCTTCGTCGATCTCTCTCTGGATCCCGACGTCCGGATTCGCTACAGCCGGACGGAGCGGCCCCCGATCAGCTACGCGATCGTGCTCGAGACACAGGTCGATGGCCACTGGACCACGATCCGCTTGTGGGACAACGCGCACAGCGTCGAGGAGCACCACGAGCACGAGTACACTTCTACGCAGGGAAAGAGTGAGCCCACCGTGCAGCCCTTCACCAAAGTCAACCAAGCAATGGCCGCAGGGATGACCCGGGCCGCGGAAGACTGGCCGGCGATCCTCGAGAACTGGAGAGCGCGATGAGCACAACGCCACAGCCCCTCGGCCCCGCCACGCGGAAGGTCCTCGCGAGCATCGACGACCCAGAGCTCGACGCCCGCTACCCCAACCGCACACACTTCGTCGACGCGCAGAACCCCGACCAGGCGCTACTGGTCAGCCGCGCGCTGTTCAGCGGCGATCCCGTCGCTGTCGTCCATCCCGACGGCCGCGAGGTCCTGTTCACACCTGAGTCGCCGAGCGGTGTAGTGGCCGTCCTGCTTCTCGCCGCATTGCTCTGGCTCAAGCTGCGCAAACGCACGGCTGGGGGCGAGCTCGTTCAGCTACCGCCACGCACACAAGTCGAAGTCCGCGACGCGGTCGGAGCGCCAATCGCGGCGTAGGAGCAGGGTCGCTACCGGGGCCCAGCCGTTGGCTGTGACTTCGTCAATCTCGATCGGCACGAGTTCGCCCGCGCCGGCGATCGACGGTGCGGTTGTCGCTGTTGGGGCGAGGCCGGGGTCAGGCCTTTAGGTGATAGCTGAGGTAGACGAAGCCGTTCGGGAACGTGCGCGTGTCGTTCAGCTGCAGCTTGGAGTGGATGCCTGCCGGGAGGGCGGGCTTGCCGGCGCCGACGATCACGGGCGCCAGCAGGAGCCGCAGCTCGTCGACGAGCCCCGCGGTGATGGCCTGCCCGCCGAGCTCGGCGCCTCCGATCGAGAGCTCGGTGGGCGAGGACTCCTTGAGGCGACGGATCACCTCGGCGGTCAGCTCACGCTCGATCCTGGTTCTCGCGCTGGAGACCTCCTGCAGAGTGCGCGAGAAGACGATCTTGTCCGCTGCACGCCATATCGAGGCGTAGTCCATTGCCACAGCATCCGAATCGTCGCGGGTCTCCCAGTAGACCATCGTCTCGTACATGCGGCGCCCGTAGAGGTAGACACCGACGGGGCGCTCCAGCTGGTTGACGAAGGCGTGCACGTCCGGGCCCGGGAATGCCCAGTCGAAGTTGCCGTGCTCGTCCTCGATGAAGCCGTCGAGCGAGGCGATGGCGGTGTAGGTTAGCTTGGTCATCAAAACCTCCATCGTCATTGAGGGCTGCCGATAAGTGCTCACAGGGGCGGTCTCGGGCGCGCACACTATGACCGCGATCGCGGGCCAAGTTTACCGTCGGCTTGATGGGGCGAAACGCTGAGAGGAAGACGCGGCCGCCGGCCGTCTTTAGCCAACGCCGCGCTCACTGGCGGCGCTTACGGACGCTAGTGGCGACGTGTTCGGCTGGCTGGAAGCCAAGACCTGGTTTAGGCCAGGCGAGCGGCAGTCTGGCATGGCCTGGGTGATCTCCTACTTTGTTGAAGACATGGGGCCAGAAGACTTGCTCAAGGTTGAGCGCGAGGTCGAGTGTCCCGCGCTGTTGGCCGACACCGATGAGCGTAGGCGGCAGCTCTTGGAGATGGCCGAAGCGGCGGTGGCTGCCCCACCGGAGGAGCTTCCGACGATCGACCCCGAGCCTTTGCCGATTACGGCCGATCAGTGGGGCGAGCTCTTGGAGTCGCAGATCACGAGCTGGGATAAAGCGATGGCCGATCTGGAGGAGGCGGCTGGCTCAGAGGCCGATTGGGCGCCATTCCTCAGATACAAAGCGCTCCAGGAGGCACTGCACTGGCTCTACGTGGTCGATGAGAGTTTCGGGGTGCTCTGGAAGCAGCTCACAGACGCGCAGCGTGAGGCTCTTTCGGTTGACGCAGACAACCGAGCGGCCAAAGCCGTCGAGAACAACAAGAAACTTCGGCCCAATCTCGATCCTGAGCGCGACCCCGTCTTTACTGCGTACCATCGCCGCCAGGTGACGGCCGAGACCTACAAACACTGGAGCGACGTGATGCTGGCTGGCGTATTCCATCAGCGCTTCTACGAAGCCATCACATGGGTTCGCGGCCAGATGAGCCATGCCGCAACGCCAGCACCGCTGAAGCTCGTACAGTTCCGCGAGGGTGCCGAACCACGTTGGAAGTGGGCTGCGAGCGTCGAATTCGCACGAGGCCGGGTGAACGATGCCCGACGGCACGCCTACGACGAGATCCTGAGCGGACACGACGTAACGGGCTTGCTTAGCCACCTCACGATGGTCTTCCAGGACGCGAAAATCAAGCTCGTTGGCGCACTCCGAAACGTCTCGTAGGTCAGCCCGGACGCTGAGAAGCGTCTGTTCTCGCCCGTGAGCGATTGCACAGATGCAGCCCGATCGCGGTGAGCACCGCTCTGGGTACGACGGGAATCGCGACCATAAACCCAGGGTACCACCGGCTCCCGCTGGCATTAGCGCAGGTACCCGAGTGCAGGAAAGAAGTAAAACCTATATCTAGATCTTAGTTATGATAGACTGTAGATCTTATCTTGATCTAATAAAGGACCAACATGCCCAATGAACTGAGTTTTGAAACTCTGGATGAGTTGCGCGAACTCGTAGAGCAAAACGATGACGTACTTAGCGTCCCCATGTGGATGGTGCGTGACGCCTATGGCGCAGAGCGTCTCAAGGTCCATGTGCGAAGCGGCATCCATGAAGCGCTGCTCGGCCTTGGACTTGCCCATATCCCGCGCGAAATCCCTGATAATCAGAACGACGTGATCCGCGTCTACAAGAGCGGAACGCAGACGGCGCGACTGATTGCTGCGGTGCGTAGTGTTGGCGATGAGAAGGACCAGGTTATCCGTGAAGCTGTGGGCGGTGACGCAACAGCAACACTCACAAAGATCCGCGAGCTCGTCTGCTAAGTCCCGGCAAACGACACGATTACCTACAGCGGCGCTGCGTAGGGCACCGATTCCCGCTCGAGACTGCCGTCGCCAGGCACCGGACGCGATCGGAGCCGAGGCCGTAGGCCGAGGCGGAGATCGCGTCCGTGAAAGCCCTCAGTCAGCTACTTGTCAACGCGAACGCGGGAAGCGGGCCAGAATGGATCGCCGAGCCCAGCGTCATCGCGGTCACATCAGACGACGACCGGTAGCCAACTCAGCTTAGTCAGGAAGTAGGGTGGGACGCGCTGCGGTGATGGCTTCGAGATGTTTTCTCAGTTGAGCCTCTACTTGCGGCTTACCTGCGATCGTGTCGTCGTAAACAATGCAGCGGAAACTGCGGATGTCGAAGGGCAGCTCCTGACCCCGGCGGACGAGCAGGATCGTCGGCGTTCCTGCGGCATGGGCATAGCCAACCTCGTAGTACACGTTGGGGTTGGCCGGCGTGATCTCGGCGACGATCGCCGTGGATTCACGAATCTCGCGAACGATGTCGCTGAGGATGATCCCCGGGCCGCTCATCTCGTCCGCGCGCGACGCCTTCAGCCCGCTTTCGGCAGCTACAGGCACGATGACTTCGTTGTAAAGGTCATCATATGGCGCCCCGAACTGCATCACGACAAACAGCCGACCAGGCTCCGCGACATAGCGAAAATCGCTGAACGTGACTGGTGCCCCTCCCAGAGCCCAAAACCCGAGCTGTTGGCCGGGAGGTGCCTCCGGCAAGTCGACATCGACAACGTGGGTACCGTCAACCGATACTGTCGCACGACCGCCCAGTACGCGAACGCGTAGGTGATAGGCCCGTCCAGGAGTGAGCCCGGACGGCGAGCCAACTGCGCCGACGAGGCTCACCTTGTCGACGACCTCTGGGCTGAGTGCAACTCGCGAAACCGAGTACTCGCCGGAGCCACCGCCAACCCCGGCGGCGAAACCCGTTCTTGAAGCGGCATCGTAGGCAAACAAGACGAAACCCCCAGGCAAGACTGCCTCGAGGGTGTCGCTTACATCGTCTGCCGCAATGGTGACGGCGACTTCCCCCGCGGCCATATGGTACGGGCTAACGGCCAGCCCGGCCCGGCCAGTCTCGTTGGGCTTACCCTCGAACCGAGCTATCTCATCGGTCAGCGTCCACGGATTCAATATGGCGGCCCAGTTGGAAAAACTCATGATGGCCGAGATCTTACTGCGCCGCTTGCCGCCGGCTCAACGTCTCCTCGAACCGTGTATCCCATCCTGTCGCCTTCTCTCTACTCTGAACGCTTACTTATCAACGCCACGAAGACGGTCTGCAAGTCCTATGCTACTGACGTGCAAATCATCGAAGCACTCAGTCGAAGTTGAGCAAGCTCCGTAACCCATATCTGGACGTATTCCTGAAGTACATGCAGCCACCGTCGCAGGTTTCACCAATCGGCTGGGAAGCGCGCACCGAGTGGACAGCCGCCGACGGTCTCGATGGCCCGGAGTGGGACAAACACATCATCAATGAGCTCAACGCTTCTCTGGCGCGAACTCATCTGGTGAGGTATTTCGCTTGGGCTGTGCCATCGGATAGCGCGATCAAAGCGATCGCAGAACTCGGGAAACCGGTTATCGAGATCGGCGCCGGTACTGGATACTGGGGCTGGCTACTGGACCAGCTGGGGGTGCAGGTCACACTGTTCGACAGCGAACCGGCTGGCGGGAACGAGCTCACCTCTGACGATCCGTGGATGGATGTGCGTGAGGGCACCGAGGAGATACTGGCCACCAACGATGGCTGGCCCGAGCACACCCTGTTCTTGTGCTGGCCCCCGTACCTGAGCGAGATGCCCGAACGCTGTCTTGAGCTGTTCAAGGGCGACACCCTCGTTCACGTGGGCGAGCACGGTGGCGCCACCGCACGCAGAGAGCTCTACCAGGTGCTGCCAACGGTGAAGGGCGAATCGGTTAACGGCTGGGAGCTAGAGCGTGAGGTTGATATCCCCCAGTGGCCCGGGATACGAGACTACCTGTCTATCTACAGGCGCAGTGCGTCATGACAATGTTGCGACTCCCGACCGAACGTTCTGTCGCAAGCGCGTGGTATCACGCGCATGTAACTCTAAAGCGCGTGCGGGTGCCTGGCGGTTGGAGCGCCACTAGCTCGCTAAGCTACACGAGACGCCCCGGTACCGCCTAGGACTCCCTTCGGGGAGTTATGCGGCCGGGGCTTTGACGTTCTGCGACCCGGAGGCATGCAGATATCTCCCGGGCGGAGTTAAGTGGAGTAGGCTCCGCTCAGGGACGCCGCCACACGACCACCGGAAGGGGAGATCGTGAGCACTACCGGCCAGGATCAGACACCGCTCGAGGAGGTGCGTGTCGCCGACCGTACTAACTTCCGGGATGGCCCGCCGCTCGAGCTGTTCCGGCGACTGCGCGCCGAATGCCCGGTGCACTGGTCGGACGGCATCACCGAGTATCCAGACGAGGATGGCTACTGGTCGGTGACGACAGCCGACGACGTGTTCGAGGTCAGCCGCGACTGGCAGACCTACTCCTCGGAGATCGGCGGCTTCACGGCCGCGAAGAACGCAGGCGTGTCGCTCGAGATGCAGCAGGCGATGTTCATCGGCATGGACCCGCCCAAGCACGACCGCCTCAAGGCACTGTTTCAGCGGGGCTTCACGCCGAAGCGGATCGCCGAGCACGAGGAGGCGATTCGCGCGATCACGATCGACGTGCTCGATAGATTGGACGGCCCGCCCGGCCGCGAGACCTGCGATCTCGTCACGGACGTCGCGCAGCCCGTGGTGTCGCGGGTGATCGGCCGCTTCATGGGCCTGCCCGCGGAGGACGATGAGGTGTGGGCGAGCCTGATGAACGCGCTCGTGAGCGCGGGCGACCCGGATGTGACGCCGGAGGGCGCGCAGATGGTGATGGAGCGCGACGTGCCCGAGGTGTTCGCTCGCTGCGCGAGGCTGATCGCCGAGCGCCGCGAGACCCCGACTGACGACCTGACGAGCGTGCTCGTGCACGCGGAGCTCGACGGCGAGCAGCTGGAGGACCACGAGATCGTGATGGGTTTCGTGCTGCTGATGGCGGCCGGCAACGACAGCACCAAGGCGACGTACTGCAGCGGGATGCGGGCGCTGATGGAGAACCCCGACCAGCGCCGCCAGGTCGTACAGGACGCATCGCTGGTGCCGGCGGTCGTCGAGGAGTCGCTGCGCATGTTCCCCGCGTTCGGGCACTTCGCGCGAACCGCCACCCGCGACACCGAGCTGCACGGACAGACGATCCGCGAGGGCGAGAAGCTGGTGATGTGGTACCCGTCGTCCAACCGCGACGAGACGCGCTACGAGGATCCCGACCGCTTCGACATCACGCGCTGGTCGAACGGGGGATGCTCGCCGGAGGCGAGTGTCCCCCCGCTTCGGTCCGAGCACCAGGCATTCGGCGCGGGCGGACGGCACTTTTGTTTGGGCACCGCGCTCGCCCGCCTCGAGCTGCGGATCCTGATCGAGGAGACGCTCGAGCGTTACCCCGAAATGGAGATCGCCGGCAACCCAACCTACGTCGAATCGCCGTTCGCCAACCAGCACAAGACACTGCCGGTCCGGCTGCGTCCGCTGTAGGTCTTCCCGCGTACGCAGGGCGACGGTCGACGGCCAATTGGGGCTGACCGTCAGCTGATCAGCTCTCTGGTCCGGTCGCGGGCGGAACATCGCCGCGGCGGTCCGAGAGACGACCTATGCGCTGGACAATGTACGCGACGAAGCGCATCGCCGCTGCGAGCAACAGCCAGAACGTCACCCACGTAGCGACGCGCGCGCTGACCGCATGCTCTACCGGGTGTCGCTCAGGTAGCGCCACCGTGACGGTGAGCGCTCCGCTGAGAGCAAGCGAGACAATCCAGGGCCGACGTGACCCCAGACTCAATCTCCCACGGCTTCTGGTAGACACATAACGCCGCATCGACGGACTCAACAGTAATCCTGCGATGGCCAGCTCCACCAAGTCCCAGAACGGATGAAAGCGCGCACCCCAAGCAGGCGAAACCCAGTACAGGACCGGGCCGAGAAGGAACAACCACCACGCCCATCGCGAGCGCCACCACGCCAGCGCTGCAAGACTTCCCAGCCCGATCACTATCCAAGCACCTGTCCGGATCGGGTACCTGCTCACGTAGGCCGTGTCGAGGACCAAGAAAGCGACCTGCCAGAGCAGCACGATGGTTGTGAACAGCCAGACCGTCACCGGCCATTGGCGCATGCGTGTAGGCGCGCTCCACCGCATACGTCGGGTATCGGCTGCTTTCGTCCGCGCTGTGAGCATCGCTTCCGGTGCAACCTCAAAGAACGACGAAAGCGCTTTAGCGCCACGCGAACGGCCGGCAGCCACGTACTTATCGAACAGAGAGTGCGACGCGCTGGATGTCAACGCTATGAGCGTTGCTGCTGCTCGCCACCGTTGATGACTTTGGAGGCGATGAGCTCCGTAGCATGCCGGGGACCCAGGAACGGCGCGAGGCATAGATAGGTCATGAGCGCGGCGCATCGCGCGATTTCCTCGCCTCGGCCCTGGCGCGAGAGGTGAAATGCGATCTCGAAGTTGGCGGCGATGATGGCTTCCATCGTTGTGTCGGATCGTGTCTTTACAGCGTTCTGGTTTCCTTCTCCGAGGAAGAGCTTGAACGCGGCGTGCGTGGCTTCGATGCGCTGAATGCCCTCGGCGCCGATCGCGTAGGACTGGACGTAGAGCATGTGCGTGAGGAGGGGATGGCTGGCCTGGAATTGGCTGCCGGCAAGGATGCCTCGCCAGATCCGCTCAGGCCACTCCGAGGCGCTGAAGAATGCGCCGGCGACGACGGCCATGGTGTGCTCGAAGCCCAGTTGATGAGCAGCGAGAAAAACTTGCTGCTTGCCGGCGAAGTGCGCGTAGAAGACGCGTGCGTCGAGCCGGGCCACCGCGATGATCTCGGTGATGCTGGCCGCGTTGTAGCCCTTCTCGAACGCAACGGTGGCCGTCGCCTTCATCAGACGCTCGCGCTGGTTCCTCGCCACATCGCCACGTGAGATGCGAGGCCGGCCTGGGGGGAGGACGCCGGGCGCCTCTGCCGGCAGCTCCGACTCGAAGGGCGACGGCGGGGGTAGCGGCAGCTGGTCTGGCTCGATCGTCCTCCAGCGGTGCTCGTGGACCGGTCGGGTGTAGCCGGCGATCCAGCTGGTCAGCTCTCGCTCCAGCTCATCGAAATTGCTGTTGTTAGACCTGAGCCGTTGCGAGAGCATCCAGTGCACCGTCGCGACGGCGTTCCAGGGCGGTAGGTCCGGTGCGGGCGCATCCGCGGGGCGCCTGGAGTGCGTGTCGTGCAAAAGGACCACGGTGTCGTGGATGAGGCGATCGCGCACATCGAGAGAGCGGGGTCCGCCGGCCAATACCTCGCAAAACAGGAGGCGGGCCTGTTCGGGGTGGTGACGCGCGAAGCGGATGCACTCCGTGAGCATGGCGAGCTCGGCCAGCTCAGGCGCGGTGTCGGCGACGCGGCGGCGCAGCTGAGCTGAGAGCAACTCTGCCGCGGCGCCCAGCGCCGCGAGAAAGCACTGGTCCTTATCTGAAAAGTATTCATAGAAAGTCGGTCGCGAAACGCCCGCACCGGAGATGACGCCAGCGATACTGACCTTGGCGTATCCGAGCTCGGCGCCGAGCTCGACCATGCTGTGAAGGAGACGTTCCCGCTGGGTGCTCTTGAGTCCTCTTGGCAGCAAGAATCGGAGCTTAAGGGAGATTCCATGCCTTAGCTCGAGTAGACCTAAGGGCCACGAGAATCGAAGAGATCCCCGTCGGCGCTCCGGCCAGTCTACTGCTCCTCGCCGCCGCTGATCTGGGCGATGATGCTCTGTTCCGCGGCCCGCAGGTAGCCGATCGCCGCGTACGGGTCGGGGATGTTGTGGCGGACGCGGACCGTCGACGAGTAGTCCTCGACGCCGGGCTCGGCGTCACTGTCGTTGTCGCTGTCGATGCGTTTGAGCACCTGGACGATCGTCAGCACGGCACCGATCTCCACGGAGTCGTCGTCGCCGTAGGCCTCGTCGAGCGCCTCCATCTGTTCAGAGGCGCAGTTCCCGAGCACGGTTCCGTCAAGTGGCATCTCCTGAGTCGTCCTTTCGATGGCTCCATCCCCCGGGGCGGCCAGCATCTCGCCGGCCGTAAAGGGCGGTCGCTGCTGAACGTTAACGGAACCCGGCGGCGGTTCCGGGCGGCCGGTCAGGCTGAGCTCGGTTGTGTGCCGGCGGGCTGGTTTGTGTGGTAGCGAGCGTTGGCGCGATAGAGATAAACGAGCGTGGCTGTCCCAAGTGGGATCGGCACGAGGTGCGGCCAGTGCACGGCGAGCACTTCCAGCATGCTGTTCAGCGCCGAGCCGAGCCCGCCACCGGTCACGGCTCCTCCCTCGAAATGAATGTGAATGCTCGCTGGGAGCTCGCTACCGGGTACGGCTCCTCCGGCGGAATGAATGCCCGCCGGGGAACACAGCCAGTGCGACCACGATGGAGCGCGGGCGCCCACAAGGATGACTGCCACGGACTCGAGGATCAGGCCGAGCAGCGAGGCGGCGATCGCGAGACAGACACCGGTCCACGAGCGGCGCTCAGACATTCCCGGCGCCCTGCGGGGAGTCCAAGCCTTGGTCGTTCCCGGCCTCGGCAAGGGCCGCACGCACTGCCGCGACTGCGCACTTGCCAGCGGCGTGGAGTGCGTCGGTGCTGCGCATCGCACGCGAGAAGATGAACGCCCCCTCGAGCAGCGAAAGCATCGAGAACGCCAGTTCGTGCGAGCGCGAGCGCGGGATGCCAGCGAACTCGAAGTAGGCGGTCGCTTCCTCGATCCACTCCGTGAACACATCCGCGGTGGCGATCCGCAGCGTCTCGTTCGTGCTGGCGACCTCGAGCGCGACCGTCGCGATCGGGCAGGCGTCCTCGTAGCCGGTTTCGCTGAGCGTCTCTGCCGCGCCCGTGAAGAACCCCTCCACGGCGGCGAGCACATCGCCGGGGAACTCCGCGATCACCGCTGCGAACAGCTGCATGTACATGCGCCCTGACGTGCGGATCACCTCGGCGCCGAGCTCCTCCTTGCCGCCCGGAAAGAAGTGGTAGACCGAGCCAAAGGGCGCGGCCGCGTCCGCGGCGATCTGCTTCATGCCCGTGCCCGTGTAGCCCTGCCGGCGAAACAGCCCGGCGGTCGAATCGAGGATGCGGTCCTTGGTTGTGCTCGGCGGCATCGGTGTAAGGGATGGGTCCCGGCGGCTTGCGCCCGCGTCTGTCGTATGAGAATATCGTTACTAGAACGATCTATCAACTCCTCGATGCGAAGGCGCCGCGGGGCGGATGCGGAGCGATCGCGACGAGTGGACGCGAAGGAGACGACCGTGAAGGCAGACCAGAAACGCCGGCTCAACGTACTGGGGGCGATCATCGGGGCGGGCATCCTCTCCACCGTGATCCACTACACCCACAACTTCATTGCCGTCAGCCACTATCCAGGCCCCAAATCCCTCTACACAGTCACGCGCGTGGCGATCGTGATCAGCTGGCCGCTCTTGACCGGGATCGGGCTGTTGGGCTACCGCCGCTATCGAGAAGGACGCCTGCGCGAGGCCCACGTGAGCCTGGCCGTGTACTCGATCACCGGGATCGTCACCCTCGGTCACTTCATCTACGGCAACCCCAAAATCCCGGCCCTCTTCTACGCGACGCTGTTTACAGACTTCCTCACCGGCCTGGCTGTCCTCGGCTTCGTGCTGTGGTCTGCCAGCGTCATGACGCCACGGACACAAAGGTTGGGCACCTAGCTCGTACCTGGGTCAATAACGTAACCACAATGCCACCTGGGAGTGGTGATGTGACGTCGCTGTTGGCTAACGGTGGCGGCTGGCTTCATCGCCTCGCATAGGGCGAGTGCTTCAATCGCGTCAGTCGTTGCGGATCGCTCAAGTATGCCCTTGCCACGGTCGATATAAGGATCACCCGGCCCCGCCCGTCCCGGTGCTTGGGAGCCATCCCCGAACGAGTCTGCATCCCGTGAGCGCCACCGACAACACCACCAACGGAGCAGTCAAGGAGACCAGTGAGCCCGTCGGCGACGCCGATCACGAGCGCGAGCTCACGCTCGACCTCGTACTGGGCGAGGCAGAGGCGCTCCGCACGTGGCTGCTGAAACCCGCACAGGACGGGACGACCTCGCTCGATGACCCGCTCGTCAGCCGCGCGCTGACCAAGCTGGGGACCGCGATCGACACCGTGCTAGCCACCGTGAATGTCCGTCGCGAGCTCCAGCAGGCCGGCCTCGCCATCGACCACCTCTCTGACGAGCAGGTGTGCGAGCTCGGACGCCGCGTAGCCCAGGCCGCCACACCGGGCATCCGCTAGCGTCTGCCGTCTTTTCACTGCCAGCGCACTTGCCCGCGCGTCAAGCGGGCTCCGGCGCGCCCTACTCGGCGACACTCGGCTCGCCACCGATCCTCACGCGTCCCAGCCCGATCACCTCGATCTCCTGCTGGGGCGCGCACAGCGCGATCTCCTGCGCCTCGTTGCGCAGCGTGCGCCGCAGCAGCACGAAGGCGACGGCGCCGAGCACCGCGGGCACCCACAGCGCGATCGCGCGGTAGGCGAGCACCGCCCCGGTGGCAGACGCCAGCGACACGTTGTATAGCGCGAGCGTGCCGATGAGGCCCGCGTCGACGCCGCCGATGCCTCCGGGGATCGGGATCAGCCCACCGAGCTCGCCGATCAGGTAGGCCATCCAAAGGATCGCCAGCGGCGGCGTGGGCCCGAGCGCGTGGAACGTCGCCCACACGATCATCACGTCGAACGCCAGGTAGGCGATCAGGCCGCCGATCAGCACGAGGTTGCCCTCGCGCAGCAGTGCCACGGCTCCCTGGACGCCCTCGCCGAGCGCCGTCAGGCCCTTCATCAGAAGCTGCTTGCGCCGCGACAGCTCGTGCTCGCCGCGGCGCTCCAAAGCTCGTCCCCAACGCCGCGCGATGCGTCCGGCCTGCAGCGCGAGCACGACGGCGCCCGCCGCGATCGCCGCCGGCAGGGCGCTCAGCAGCAGGTTGCCCTCGCCGCCAACCGCACCTGTCGCCAGCAGCAGCCCGATGACGATCACGCCGAGCACGTTGGGCACGCTCGTGAGCAGGAAGAACGCGACGGTGCGTCGCGCGATGTCCTCACCGGGCATGCCGCCGCGTTTGAGCGCCCACGCTCCAAGCGCGAGTCCGCCCGCGCCGCCCGTCGGGAACAGCGCGTTCGCGCCGAGCTCGGACATGCCGACCTGATAGCTCACGCGCCAGCTCATGCGCCGGCAGAAGACCATGCGAAAGACGGCTACGTAGCCGATCCCCGAGAGCACCTTCAGCCCGGCGCCGGCGAGCAGCCAGCCGGCGCTGGCGTGCTCCAGGCGCGTGCGCAGTTCGCCGAGACCCGGCAGCAGCACGACCACCGCGACGACGACCGCCGCCAGCACGAGCACGGACAGCAGCCGCGAGCGCACCCTGTGCGCGCTGAGCTCCTCGGGGCCACCGAGATCCTCGCGTGCCACGCGCGGCCGGTCGTGAACATGCGATGCCATCTTGAGCATTGTGGCCGGTCGCCGGGCCGTAGCCGGACTTTAGGATGGTGCGGGGCGTGCGCGGGGTGTGAACGCTGGTGAGGTGACCATCTACAATCCGCCCATGGCAACGAAGCCGAAGGCCAAACCGAAAGGGCCCTGGACGCCGGAGGAGATCGCGCGCGAGGAACGGGCTAACAGGGCGCGTGCGCTAAGCGATCGCGCGAAGACCCCAGAGGAGCGTCTGGAGGAGACAGTGCGCCTCAACCGGTTCATCAGCGAGTTGAGAGATGGTGCGCCGGACGATGTTCGAGCCCGATGAGCTGCTCCTCGCACTGACGAACGCGGGCTCGATCACCTCCGCGCGATGAAGCACGCGGCGGGCCGTCCGCGAGACCTGGACGACCTGAAACAGCTCGGCGATTACTAAATGGTGGTGGCCGGGCAGACTACGGCTGTTTAGGGTTTCTCCTGGCCGTTTTGGGTGCTGAACGGTCTCGGCATAGGTCAAAGCACAAACGGGATCAGCATCTTGGTTTTCGTTCTGTAGCTCGGGTAGGCGGTGGGGAACGAGGCGGTCATTATCTTCTCCTCCACCGTCGCGCTGTAGATGAAGTAAGCGCCCAGCACGACCAGGGCGAGCAGCCAGTACAGCGAAACGGTTAACGAGGTGCCCAGCGCAGCCAGCAATAGACCCGAATAGATCGGATGACGAACGAGCGTGTATGGACCCGAAGTGACGAGTTCCGGCTCGTCCTTCTGTGTCATCGGCATCCCCCAATTGCTGCCCAGATAGACCCGGGCCCACACCGCCAGGGCCAGGCCGGACAGCAAGAAGATCAGCCCCACCACGTGCAGGACCGGGTTGTGAACGCTCAGACGGTGCCCTTTGAATACGGACACGAACAGGATCACCAGGGCCATGATGACCAGCCGGGGCACGACGGCCAGCCTGGGCCGGGAGCCCCTCTTGGCGCCAGCGGCGGAGACCATCCAATACACCCAGAAAACAACCCAGGCGATCGCGACGAAGGACGTCAGAGCAGACACACCCGCAGACTATCTATCTCGCGAGGAGCGAGTTTTTCAGATGCCGAAACCCTTTAGCAACCAAAACGGGGCGGTAAAACCCCGTTGCTGCTTGCTGAGTTCTTATTTCTTGCCTTTGCCGCTTTTTGCCTTGTGGCCGTACTTCTTCTTGGCTTTGGCCACGCACTGAGCGCGCTTTGTCTTTGATTTGGTGAGTGGCCCGGGGCGTTGCAGCCCCAGGCTCTCGCAGAACCGTACGTGACAGTCTCCCGTCATACGGCTCCCACCATTCGGTCGGTCACTCGAACCAGTCGCCAGTGGGCAAAGAGCTTTGGCTCGCGTGCG
>DASZFC010000011.1:0-10410 GCA_035940195.1 Solirubrobacteraceae bacterium | reverse complement strand
TCGGCATACATCAGCACCTTGCCCTCGATGTTCCGCGCCGCGCGGCCGATCGTTTGGATCAGCGACGTCTCCCCGCGCAGGAAGCCCTCCTTGTCGGCGTCCAGGATCGCCACCAGCGTGACCTCCGGCAGATCCAACCCCTCCCTGAGCAGGTTGACCCCCACCAGTACGTCGTACTCCCCCAGCCTGAGATCCCTGATGATCTGGATCCGCTCCAGCGTGTCGATCTCCGAGTGCAGATAGCGGGTCTTGAAGCCCATCTCCAGGAGATATTGGGATAGGTCCTCCGACATTTTCTTCGTCAGCGTCGTTACCAGCACGCGCTCGTTGCGGTCCACGCGTTTGCGCACCTCGTTCATCAGATCGTCGATCTGGTTGTGTGTCTCGCGCACCTCGACGCTCGGGTCCACGACCCCCGTCGGGCGCACGATCTGCTCGACCACATTCGTCGAACGCGTGCGCTCGTATTCACCCGGCGTGGCTGATACGAACATCAGTTGCGGCGTGATCGAGAGGAACTCCTCAAAGCGCTGCGGCCGGTTGTCCATCGCGCTCGGCAGCCGGAACCCATATTCCACGAGCGTCTGCTTGCGCGAGCGGTCACCCTCGAACATGCCTCCGATCTGCGGCACCGTTTGGTGGGACTCGTCGATGAAGCAGACGAAATCCTTTGGGAAGTAGTCGATCAAGCAGTACGGCCGCTCCCCCGGCTGGCGCCCGTCGAGGATCCGCGAGTAGTTCTCGATCCCTGAGCAGAACCCCATCTCGCGCAGCATCTCCATGTCGTATTGCGTCCGCTGGCGCAATCGGTGGGACTCAAGCATCTTCCCCTCCGCCTCCAGCTGCGCGCAGCGCTCGTTCAGTTCCTCGCCAATCGCCGCCACGCCGGCTTCGATCGTGCCCTCCTTGACGTTGTAGTGCGTCGCCGGCCAGATCGCCACATGCCCGATGTCGTCTTCGATCAGCTCGCCGGTCAGCGGGTCGAAGTGCTGCAAACGCTCGACCTCGTCACCGAACAGGGTCGCCCTGTACGCGCTCTCCGCGTAGGCCGGGAAGATCTCGAGCGTCTCCCCCTTGACCCGGAAGCCGCCCCTGGAGAGCACCGTGTCGTTGCGCGTGTACTGGATCGAGACCAGTTTCCTGAGCAGTTTCTCCCGGTCGATCGTCTCCCCGCGGCGCAGGATCTGCATGTTCATCTCATACGTTTCCGGCGAGCCCAACCCGTAGATGCAGGAGACGGAGGCCACCACGATCACGTCGCGGCGCGCGAACACCGCCGCCGTCGCCGCGTGCCGGAGCCGATCGACCTCTTGATTGATCGCCGAGTCCTTCTCGATGTACAGATCCCTGCTCGGCACGTACGCCTCAGGCTGGTAGTAGTCGTAGTAGGAGACGAAGTACTCGACCGCGTTGTCCGGGAAGAACCCCCTGAACTCGTTACACAGCTGTGCCGCCAGCGTCTTGTTGTGGGCGATCACGAGCGTCGGGCGCTGCACCGCCTCGATCGTGGCCGCCATTGTCATCGTCTTCCCCGTCCCCGTCGCCCCCAGCAACGTCTGGAAGCGCTCTCCGCGCTCGACCCCCGCGGCCAGCGCCGCGATCGCCTTCGGCTGATCCGCGGTTGGGGTGAAGGCATTATCGAGACGAAACTCGGGCACAGCTCCTACCGTAGCGAGCGCCGCAGGGGGAGATCAGTTCAGGCCGAGCTGACGGGCATAAGAGGCGCGGTAAGCCCGCTGGGCTGAAAGCACGCGCTGCACGTACGCGCGCGTCTCCGGGAACAGAATCGCATCGACCGACAGCTGCCTGCCTTGGGCATGCGCCTTGGCCACCCAACTATCCACGTTTGCCAAGCCGGCGTTGTAAGCAGCTACAGCCAGCATCTCCTCACCGCCGTAGTGGTCGAGCAGATAGCGCAGGTAGTAGCTGCCGTAGGCGACGTTCACGCTCGGTGTTGCCAGATCGCTCGTGGTGAAGCGGTATCCACCCGACAATTTGGCCAGAAATTCGGCGGTTGCCGGCTCAATCTGCATCAAGCCCTCCGCGCCCGCCGGGGAGGTGCGCGGTTCGAATTTGCTCTCCGCGTAGATCACCGCCGCGATCAATGCCGGGTCGAGATGCTTTGCCGCAGCCTGTTCGCGAATCACGCTCACATCATCGAGCGGTAACGCCGATTCATGCACCGCGTGATGCACGGCGTAGAGCGTCAGCCCGATCACCACCACGAGGACCGCCGCCACGAGCGCACCGAGCGTCGGCCTGCTGGCCGGTCTCCGGTCGGTCATCCCCCAAGCTTGTCGAGCACGCCGGACAGTTCCCGCTCCAGCTCTTCCTCACTGCCGTTGTTGCACACCACATACGTCGCCCGCCGCGCCTTCTCCTCCTGCCCCAACTGGCGCGCAGCGCGCTCATCCGCCAGCGCGTGCCCACGTCCCGCGGCGCGTGCGGCGCGCAACTCCTCGCTGGCCACCACGGCGATCGTTGCGTCATAGAGCCCCTCCATCCCCGCCTCGAACAGCAGCGGCACCTCGATCACCGCTGCTCGTGGCACTGGGCGCTTGAGGCGCACCTGCTCCAGCCAGACCGCGATCCGTTCACCCACCAGTGGCCAGATCATTCCCTCGAGCCAGGTCCGCTCTCTCTCGTCGGCGAACGCGCACGCCGCAACCTTCGAGCGGTCGACCTTCCCGCCTGGCGCCACCTCGGACCCCCAGCGCGTGACTACGGCGTTGCGGAGCCGCTCGCCCTCATACAGCTCATGCACCACCGCGTCGGTCGACTGCACCGCCGCCCCCAGCCGCTCCAGCACCTTCAAAGCCGTCGACTTACCGGCCCCCATGCCCCCGGTCAGCCCGATCAAGGGCACCGTCGGCTCCATCTGCCCGGCGCTTGCGCTCAGACCATCAGTCCTGCGCGTGCTTGGCAGCCGGCTCCGGCTCAGCCTCGGGCGTCGACTCAGCCTCACGGGCGTCGGACATAGACTCAGCCTCGAGCGACTCTGGCGCGGCCTGCGCCTCAGACGGGACCTCAACAGCCTCAGCCTCAGGCACCTCAGGCGCCGCCTCGGCCTCAGACGGGACCTCAACAGCCTCAGCCTCAGGCATCTGTTGTGCGAGCTCTGCCTCAGACGAAGGTACCTCAGCAGTCGTCTCTGCGCCGGTCCCTTCTCCCTCTTTATCAGCGGTGTCCCCGGCACCCTCCACGGCAGCGGCGTCTTCAGGGCGCGACAGGGGAAGGATCTGGTCCTCTACCCGCTTCGCTGACAGCGACAGGCGCCGGCGCTCAGAGTCGATCTCGAGGATTCTCACGCGAATCTCCTCGCCCGGGTGTACCACCTCGCGCGGGCTTTCGACGTGGTGCGGAGCAAGCTCAGAGATGTGCACGAGCCCCTCCACGCCGTCGAGGATCTCTACAAACGCCCCGAAGGTGACAACCTTCGTGACCTTCCCGGCAAGCTCGTCGTCGACGTTGTAGGTGTCCACGATCCGTTGCCACGGATCCTCCTGGGTCTGCTTCAGCCCCAGCGAGATGCGCTGGCGGTCGCGGTCGATATCGAGCACCTTCACCTTCACGGTGTCCCCGATCGTGAGGATCTCTGACGGGTGGTTCACGTGTGACCACGACAGCTCAGAGATGTGGATCAGGCCGTCGATGCCATCCAGGTCGACGAATGCACCGAAGTCGACGATGTTCGAGATCTGCCCTTCTACTACCAGCCCCGGCTGGAGGCGATCGAGGATCTGCTGGCGGACCTCCTTGCGCTCCTCCTCCAGGACCGCACGCCGGGAGAGCACGACGTTGTTGCGCGAGCGATTGAGCTCGATCACCTTGCTCTCGATCTTCGTACCCATGTATTCATCGAGATTCGGCACGCGGCGGATGTCCACCAGCGAGGCGGGCAGGAATCCGCGCACGCCAAGATCAATGATCAGGCCACCCTTGACGACCTCGATGACCGTGCCCTCAACCGGCTCGCCCGACTCCGCGGCGGTTTCGATACGCCGCCATGCCTTCTCGAAGCGCGCGCGCTTCTTCGACATCATCAGGCGCCCGTCCTGGTCCTCCTTGATCAGGACGATCGCGTCGACCTCCTCACCCAAATGGACCTCGTCCTTGGGATCGACCGACTTGCGGATCGACAGCTCGTTCGCGGCGATGACGCCCTCGGACTTGTAGCCGATATCAACAAGCACCTCGTCCTTGTCGATTCGCACCACGTGCCCCGTCACGACCTGCCCCTCCTCGATGGGCTGGAAGGTAGCCTCGTAGTTAGGGACGATCTGACCGTCGATTTCCAGCAGGAGCCCGTTGGACCCCTCGACCTCGCGAGCGTCGGGTTTCTCGATCAGCGTTTGCACCGGCCGAAGCCTAGCGCAGCATGGTGGAATGAGTGCCCACCCACCACCAGCGCACCTCGCACTTCGTCGTGGCGATCGTATGATTGGCCGATGCCTGTGCGAGCGACCAAGCGAGGAGCGGAGCGCACGCAGTTGGTGCGGCGTGACTGCGACGTGCTCGTTTGCGGCGCAAGCTTCGCGGGGCTTGCGATTGCCCGCGAGCTTGCCGGCTCAGGGGCGAAGGTCTTGATCCTCGACCGCTACGAGCTGGGGGAGCGCCAGACCTCGGCCTGTGGCATACCGACCGTGTGGCTGCAAGCAATGGACCTGATGGGCTCGTTTTTGCAGAGTTTCGACGAGCTGACTGTCCACACGCCGTTTCGGACCTCGCGCTGGCCGCTGCCGTGGTCATTCGCCACGTTCGACTATCGCGAGTTGTGCGCGCTGCTGTGGGGTCAGGCCGACCACACCGAGGTCGAACTCGAGACGGCGACAATCACGGGCCGCGATGGCTTCACCGTGCATACCGACCGCGGCGAGGTGCAAGCGCCTCTGATCGTTGATGCACTCGGCTGGCGGCGCGTGCTCTCGAACACCACCACGATCCAGCCGCCGAACGCCCGCCTCTCGCGCGGCCTGGAGGTGCATCCGCAGGGCCGCGGCGAGAAGATGGAACTGTGGCTCGACTCGAACTACATTCGCGCGGGTTACGGCTGGAGCTTCCCGGCCGGCGATGAGCTACGCATCGGCATCGGCTCCTTCTGGCCCACTCACCACGTCAAGGAGCCGACCGTCAGACTCGCGGGCGAACTCGGTGTGCCGCCGGAGGGCTACCAGGGCAACTGGATCCCCCACCAGCTGCGCCGCGCGATCGAGGACGGCGTCTTCTTCGCCGGAGACTCCGCCGGGCACTGTCTCCCACTGACCGCCGAGGGCATCCGCACGGCGCTCTACTTCGGCCTCGCCTGTGGGCGTGAGCTGCGCGCAGTGATCGCGGGGACCCGTACGCGCGAAGAGGCGCTGGCGCGCTACGGCGCCTTCTCCGACGCGCACGGGCGCAAATTCGCCTGGCTGCTGGCCGTGCAGCGCGCGATCGGGCAGATCACCCCGAGCCGGGCCGCGACCGCCGTGACACGCGCCTTCGAGAGCCAGCACATCTCGCACTGGGCTTTCAATCACTACCTGAATATCGCGCCGCCGTCGTTCGTGGGCGATGGATCCGGTGTTAGGAAGCGGCCGATTCGAGTGGCGGCCTGATCGCGGCCTAGCGGGTCCTCAGGCGACCTTCCGCAGGCGCGGGCGTCCAGCGTTCGTGGCCTCCAGCGCGAGACGGCTCGCCTCGATCGCACTTGCCCAAGAGACCTCGGCCAACAGTCCTGGAGCGGCGACCATGTCCCCGGCGAGGAACACGCCGTCGCCGCGATCGACAGCCGGCCGGTCACGCCAGGTCGTTCCCGGCATGTCAAGCGCGCCGCTGCGGGCGTCCATCACCTGGCGGCGGCGCCATGTCTCGCGTGGGCGCCAGTCCTCGAGCCCGGTGTCGAGCAGACGCTCCAGACGCAGCGCGGCCTGCTCGGTGCTCTCGCCCGGCCGGATCGGCATCTGCGCCTGGATCAGCTCCTCGCCCTCCGGGGCGATCGAGGGATTGGTGGTCGAGTAGCGCCCGATCCAGCCGGACTCGTCCATGTCGGAGACGACCGCGGGGTCGCCGCGGCGGTGGCGCACACCGAGGTCGACGCAGACGGTGTTGCCGCTCTTCCAGTCGAGGCTGTCGTCCCCGAGCAGCTCACGGGCGTGCGCGAGCTCGGTGGCGAGGATCACCGGCGGCTCGGGCAGCTCCTCCACGCGACTGCCCGTCTGCACGTCCACGCCGAGCTCGCGCACGCGACGCTCGAGCGAGCCCACGAGCGTGCTCCAGCCGCCGGTGGGGTAGCGGACGGGCGTGGGCAGCGACAGCAGCAGCCGCACGGCGCGCGGCCAGGTGAACGCGGCCGAGAGCTCGCCGGGGTCGTGATAGAAGGTGAACACGCCGCACGCCGAGGACAGCAGCGCTGCTGTGCGCTCGTCGGTGTGGCTTGCGGCCCACGTACGGAAGTCCACGTCGACGGGTGCCTCGCGCCCGCGCAGGCGCAGCACGCCGGGGATCGCGGCGAGCGGAGCGGTGCGGCGCAGCACTCCGTCGATGCGCAGCCGCGCGCCGGTCAGGCGCGGGGCAACGTTGGCCGGGAGGATCTGGCGCTGGCGCATCCAGTCCCAGAAGCCGCCCTCGTACATGGCGTGCGGGCCGAGGTTGGCCTTGTAGGGGCCGTCGGTGCTGCGGGCGCGCCCGCCCAGCTGATCGTGGGCCTCCAGCAGCGTCACGCTTGCACCCTCTTCAACACAGGCGATCGCGGCCGTGAGTCCGGCGATTCCTGCTCCGACGATCGTGATGCGCTTGGCTGAGTTGCCGTTGGTCTGGCTCATGGTCGGTGCCTCCGTGGGAAGGCCGGCGCGTACTCGTGCCGACGAGGGAGTTGATGGGCGACTGTGCAATGCAAGTTAGATCGCCACTGGCCTGCTTTACAGTTCCAGTTGTGAGCGATCAAGCAGGACCAGTTGATGGGCAGCGCGGCCCCGAGCTGCTCGTCGGGATCGATCGCGCGAGCGAGCTGCCGCTGCACGAGCAGCTCGAGCGCGCGTTGCGGGAGCGCATCCGCTCGGGCCGGCTCGCGAGCGGCACACGGCTGCCCTCGAGCAGAGCGCTCGCGCAGGAGCTGGGCGTCTCGCGTGGGGTAGTCACGGAGGCCTACGGACAGCTCGCTGCGGAGGGCTACCTGGCGATGCGCCAGGGCGCACCCGTGCGCGTCGCGCGGGCGGTGCGCACGGTCAGTCCGCGCGTGCGTGCGCGCTCGCTGCTGGAGAGCTTCCCCTACCACTTCCACCCCGGCCTGCCGGACCTGTCGGCGTTCCCGCGCGAGGCGTGGCTGCGCTCGCTGCGCGCGGCTCTGCGCGACTCGCCGCTCGCGTCCATTGGCTACGGCGACCCGCGTGGAGCACCGGAGCTGCGCGAAGCGCTCGCCGAGTATCTCGGGCGGGTGCGCGGCGTCGATGCGGACCCCGAGTACATGCTCGTGTGCACGGGCTTCATGCAGGCCTTCACGCTCGTCTGCCGCAACCTGCGCATGCGCGGCGTCGAGCGGGTGGCACTGGAGGACCCCGGCTGGCACGTGCACCGGCTGATCGTGGAGAACGCGGGCATGGAGGTGGTGCCGGTGCCGGTGGACGAGCAGGGGTTGTGCGTGGAGGAGCTCGCGCGCACGGACGCGGCGGCGGTGCTCGTGACCTCCGCCCATCAGTTCCCGACAGGCGTGGTGCTCGGCCCCGAGCGGCGCGCCGCGCTGATCGAGTGGGCGGGCGAGGAGCGACTGATCGTCGAGGACGACTTCGACGGCGAGTACCGCTACGACCGCGTAGCGGTGGGCGCGCTGCAGGGGCTGGCACCCGAACACGTGGCGTACATCGGCTCTGCGAGCAAGCGCCTGGCACCGGGGATGCGACTCGGCTGGCTGCTGATGCCCTCGTGGATGGCCTGGGAGCTGGCGGCTGCCAAGGCGGTCGAAGACGGCGGCTCGGAGGTGATCGGGCAGCTGGCGCTGTGCGACTTCATACTCAGGGGAGAGCTCGACCGACATATGCGACGCATGCGGCTGCACTACCAGCATCGTCGCGAGGCGCTGCTCGACGCCCTCACGCGGTGGCTGCCCGACGCCCGTATCGTGAGCCCTGGGGCCGCCGGCCTGTTCGAGCTGATCGAGCTGCCCGAGGAGGTACATGAGGCGCGCCTGTTGCGCGCAGCCGGGGCGCGGGGAGTGGGCATGGAGGGACTCTCGTGGCATCGTTTCGCGTCGGGTGGGCCGCCGGGCCTGGTGCTCGGCTACGGAAACCTGTCCGAGCCCGCAATCGAGCAGGGGGTGCGTTTGCTGGGCGAGTCGTTTGCCGAGGTGCGGGGCACAGCCTGAACCCCGCGGCTCACTTGGCCTCGAGCCAGTTCTGCCCCACGCCGACGTCGACGGCGAGTGGCGGGTCGTACTCCCACACCCCACACATCTCACGCTCGATCAGCGCACTCGCGGCGTCCTGCTCTGAGGGCGGCCCTTCGAATAGCAGCTCGTCGTGGATCGTCAGCAGGAGGCGTGTCTGTAGGCCCGACTCGGCGAGCGCCGCGTGTGTGCGCACCATCGCAAGCTTGATGATGTCGGCGGCGGTGCCCTGGATCACCGTGTTGACGGCCAGGCGCTCGCCGAGGGTGCGCACCTGGTAGTTGCGGGCCTGCAGCTCGGGGATCTGCCGGCGGCGTCCCCAGAGGGTCTTCACATTGCCCTCTTCCTTGGCGCGCTCGATCGTCTCGGCGATGAACGCTGCGACGCGCGGAAAGCGCTCCAAGTAGGCGTCGATGAACTCCTTCGCCTCCTCGCGCGGGATGTTCAGCCGGTCGGCGAGGCCGAAGTCGGACAGTCCGTAGACGATCCCGTAGTTGATCATCTTGGCCTTCGAACGCATGCCCGGGTCGATTTTTTCGGGCCCCGTCCCCCCGACGTCGAACACTTGTGAGGCGGTCGCGGTGTGCACGTCTTCGCCGTTGACGAAGATCTGCTTCAGCACGGGCTCGCCGGCCACGTGGGCGAGTACGCGCAGCTCGATCTGCGAGTAGTCGGCGGAGATCAGCACGTTGCCGTCCTCGGCCTCGAAGCAGCCACGGATCTCGCGCCCGAGCGGTGTGCGGATGGGAACGTTCTGCATGTTCGGGTTTGTGCTCGCGAGCCGGCCCGTCTGGGCTCCAGCCTGCAGGTACGTCGTGTGGATGCGCGCACGCTCGTCAACCACCTGGGGGAGCACATCGAGGTATGTCTTGGTCAGCGTCGAGAGCTCGCGCCAGCGCTCGATCTTCGGGACGATCTCGTGCTCTGAACGGATCGCCTGCAGCACGCGTGCGTCGGTCGAGAAGCCGGTCTTGCCGCGGCGCTTGCGCGAGAGCCCAAGCTTCTCGAACAGGATCTCCCCCAGCTGCGACGGCGAGGAGATCAGGAACTCCTCCTCGGCGAGCGCGAAGATGTCCGCTTCCAGCGAGATCAGCTCCTCGCGCACGCGGCCGGTGATCTCAGCGAGGCGCTCGAGGTTCAGGCGCACGCCCAGCAGCTCCATCTCGCGCAGAACAGCGACGAGCGGCAGCTCGATGTCGCGCATCACCCCCTGCAGGCCGCGCTCGGAGATCTGCTCGCGCTGCCAGGCAGCAAGCGCGCGCAGCAGCAGCGCGTCGGCCGCGAGCGGGTCTTCGACATCGCTCGCCAGGCCGCGCTCTTCGCACAGCTCGGCAAACGGGAAACGGCGCCGGGCGGGCTCCAGCAGAAAAGCGCCGAGCAGCGTGTCGTGCGCAAGGCCGGGTGGCACGAGCCGCAGAGCCTTTGCGTCGTGCGCGAGCACCGCGCGCTCGCCGATCGCCTCGACGACCTGCTCGGGGCCCCCACAATCGCCGGCGAGCACCTCAGGGGGTTGGGGGCGCTCGGTTCCACTCGCGGCGAGGACTGAAGCGAAGCGCCACGGCGGCCCTTCTGCGAATAGCTCGCCCTCGGGCGTCTCCGTCTCGCGCACAACAAGCGCGAGCTCGTCCTCGCTCGAGCCGAAGCGAGCAAGATCCGCGGGCGAGCCGGCGCGCACGCGCCCACTCAGCTTGACCTCAGCAGGCAGTGCCGGGGCAGCGATGTCGGGGTCGCCGAGTGCTTCCTCCAGGCGCCGCAGCGGATCACGCAGCTCATACTCGCGGAAGACCTCGCGCACGCGCGAGCGATCTGGCTCGCGGACGGACTCGGCGACGATGTCGAAGTCAACGGCCACATCGCGCTGTACGGTCGCAAGCTGCTTTGAGATGCGCGCGTTCTCGGCATGCTCGATCAGGTTCTCTTTGCGCTTAGCACCTTTGATCTCGTCGATGTGAGCGAATACCTGCTCGAGCGAGCCGTAGCGTTGGATCAGCTCGCTGGCGGTCTTATCGCCAATCCCGGGGACGCCGGGGATGTTGTCCGAGGTGTCCCCCTTC
>DASZFC010000010.1:0-5388 GCA_035940195.1 Solirubrobacteraceae bacterium | reverse complement strand
GAGGCCGAGCGCCTCGGCTACGACTCCGTCTGGGCCGCCGAGGCCTACGGCTCCGACACCGCGACCGTGCTTGGCTGGCTCGCCGGGCAGACGACCAAGATCCGCCTCGGCTCCGGCATCTTCCAGATGCCCGGACGCTCGCCGGCGATGACCGCGATGACCGCTGCCACGATCGACCAGCTCTCGAACGGGCGCATGATCCTCGGCATCGGCTCCTCCGGACCGCAGGTCGCCGAGGGCTGGCACGGTCAGCGCTTTGCCAAGCAGCTGCAACGCACCCGTGAGTACGTCGCGGTCATTCGCATGGCGCTCGCGCGCGAACGCGTCGAGTTCAGCGGCGAGACGCTCACCCTGCCGCTGCCAGACGGCCCCGGCAAGGCACTCAAGCTGACGATCTCCCCCGTCCAGGAGCGCATCCCCATCTACCTCGCCGCGATCGGCCCAAAGAACACCGCACTCGCGGGGGAGATCGCCGACGGCTGGATCCCCACGCTGTTCTCCCCCGAGCATGTCTCCGAGCTCAGGCCCCTGCTCGAGGAGGGCGCCGCGCGATCGGGCAAATCACTCGATAACTTCGACATCGCCCCGACGGTCAACGTGTTCATCACCGACGACCTGGAGGCAGCGCGCAATGCGACCCGTCCGTTCATCGCGCTGTACGTAGGCGGCATGGGCTCGCGCAAGCAGAACTTCTACAACCAGCTCGTACAGCGTTACGGCTACGAGGCCGAGGCGAAGACGATCCAGGACCTCTACCTCGAAGGCAAGCGCGAGGAGGCGATGGCCGCGATCCCTGACGCGCTGATCGACCAGGTGTCGCTGTGCGGACCAGAGGACGTCGTGCGCGAGCGCCTGGCTGTCTACCGCGACGCCGGCGTGGGCACCTTGGGGGTCACCCCACTCGCCTTCAATCTGCCCGACCGTCTGGAGCAGCTGCGCTTGCTTGCAGAGCTCGCTGCCTGACACAAGCGTGAACAGCAGGCCGAGACGGATTCTGCTGGGCGCCTTCGGTGATCCCGGCCACGCCTTCCCGATGATCGCCCTGGGGTGCGCACTGGCCGCGCGCGGGCACGACGTGACACTGCAGACGTGGGAGCGCTGGCGCGAGCACGTCGAGGCTGAGGGTCTGACCTTCGCGCCAGCCCCGGAGTACACAGTTTTCCCTAGCGCCGGCACCGAGCCGCTGGATTTCTACGAGGCCGTCGTGTACGCCACGCGCGACACCCTCCCGCTCGTCGAATCGCTCGCCCCCGATGTGGTCGTCGCGGACATCCTCACGCTCGCCCCCGCCCTCGCCGCAGAGCTGCAGGACATCCCCTGCGCGACGCTCATTCCCCACGTCTACCCGCAAGGGGAGCCTGGCATGCCGATCTACTCGCTCGGCGCCCGCCTTCCGCGCACGGCGCTTGGGCATGCTTTCTGGCGCGCAGCAGGGCACCGGCTCCTCGACAATGGTCTGCAGCTGGGCCGCACACAGCTCAACCGGACCCGCGAACAGGTGGGCCTCGAGCCGGTCACGCACGTCCACGGTGGCACAAGCCGCGAGCTCGCGCTCGTGGCCACGTTCCCGCAGCTCGAGTACCCGCGCGCGTGGCCTGACGGTGTCCACATCGTTGGCCCGCTCATGTGGGAGCCACCGGCCGCGGACGTCGAGCTCCCTCCGGGCGATCTCCCGCTCGTGCTCGTCGCCCCCTCCACCGCACAGGATCCGGAGCACCGGATGCTCGCGGCCGCACTGCGCGGGCTGGCCGGCGCGCCCGTGCGGGTACTCGCCACGTGGAACCGTCGCTTGCCACCTCGCTCTTTGCCGGTGCCCAGTAACGCGCGGCTAGTGGAGTGGGTCTCCTACTCGCGCACGATGCCCCTCTGCGACGTGGTCGTCTGCCACGCCGGTCACGGCACGCTCGTGCGCGCGCTGTCGAGCGGCTGCGCCGTCGTCGCCTGTCCCGCGGTCGGCGACATGAACGAGAACGCGGCGCGCCTTGACTGGGCCGGTGCGGGAGTGCGCGTCCCGCGCCGGTTCATTTCCCCAAGGCCGATCCGTCTGGCCGTGGAACGATCCCTCGGCGAGCCGTCGATCCGCGCACGCGTGCGTGAGCTTGCGACGTGGGGTCAGGAGCACGATTCGGGGGCTACAGCGGCGATGCTCGTGGAGCAGCTGGCCGCCTAAAAGAAGCTCCGGGGGTGGGACTCGAACCCACAACCAATCGGTTAACAGCCGACTACTCTGCCATTGAGCTACCCCGGAATGGGCTCTCCAGGATGATCGTCCGGGAGCCGGACGCATTGTAGGGCAGCAAAATCGCGCTCAGCAAGCTCGCACACCTCGCGCGGGCCTCAGTACTTCCTCCCCCCTGTCTCCTCGAGCACCCGTTCGTTTGCTTTGTCGAACTCGCGTTTGACCTCGCCCCGCCGTTTGGCGAGCTCGCTCACCTCGCCGCTCTCCTCCCCGCGCGCGCGCTGGATCTGACGGTCGACCCTCGCTAGCTCCAGCTGCAATCGCTGAACGTCCAACATCTCTGAACGGGGCTCTTCGCTGCCGGCTTGCACGATCAGCTCGGCCAGCAATGCATGCAGGTCCAGATCATCATCCAGGCCGGGTGCAGACATCGAGACCGGCAGGCCATTGTCCATCAGGTACCGCGCGGCCCGGCGCATGAGGCTGCTCGAGAAGTGCTCCTCAACGTGCAGGCCCCGAAGCGCGGTCAGACCGCCCTCGGGCGCTGCGATGCACAATGCGAGGAATTCACGCTCGGTCTTGTCCAGGCGGGAGAGATCCACGCGCGTTTTGGCTCTAGTCTGGCCCGCCGCCGGGATACTTGGCGAGCGCTTCGCCGGTTCAGCCAGTCGTTTCTCGACCAGGTCATTGGGTCTGGCGAAGCGACTGGAAACGAGGCGAGTCAGCTCGTCGCGAACCGTGCTCCGCGATGGCAACGTGGAGAAGATTTCGCGCAGCTCATCGAGCATCGAGTCCTGGACCTCGGTGTCTGAGGTGTCCCCGCTCGCGAGAACGCGCTCAACCCGAAAGCGTGCGAACTCGACCGATCTGCCGATCGCCTCTTGCACCGCCTTGCTCCCCCCGGCCAGCAGCAGGTCTGCTGGGTCAGCTCCCACCGGCAGCGGGACAACGCGCAGCGCCAGTTCACGCTCTGAGGCAAGCGTGTACGCCTTCAGCATGGCGGCCTGACCGGCCGTATCGGCGTCAAGCGCGAGCAGCACCGTGTTCGCCATTCTCGAAAGCTCACGTACCTGCGCTGGCGTCAGCGCGGTGCCCATCAACCCGACGCAGTTCTTCATCCCCGCCTGATGCATGGCGATCACGTCCGTGTACCCCTCGCAAAGCACGACGCTGTGGGCCTTGGCGGCCGACGGCCTCGCCAGCTTCGCCCCATATACGTGCGAGCCCTTGTGATACACGTCATTGTCGGAGGTGTTGAGATACTTCGGTTTCTGTTCGTCGTGCATCGCACGTGCACCGAATCCAAGGATGCTTCCTTTGATGTCGGCCAGCGGGAACATGATCCGCGCGCGGAACCGGTCATAGAACTGCCCGTTCTCACGCGAGCGCTGGGCCAACCCCGTCGCGTAGAGCTCCTGCTCTGAGAAGCCGCCTCGCCGTGAGGCCAACAGCACGCGGTCCCATGCACTGGGGGCGTACCCGACCCTGAACTCCCTGAGTATCTCCTCCTCCAGACCCCGTTCGCGCAGGTAATCGCGAGCTTTGGCGGCCTCAGTGGACTCCCATAGGTAACGCTCGTAGTACTCCGCTGTCCGCGATAGCAGCTGGAGGAGCCGCTCCCGCGTCTTGCGTTGCTCAGCCTCCCGGGGATCCTCCTGCTCGCGCTCCAGCTCCACTCCATAGCGATCGGCAAGCAGCTCAAGAGCGTCTTTGAAGTCCACCCCCTCAACCTCCTGCACAAACGTAAACACGTCCCCAGCGGCCTGGCAACCAAAGCAGTAGTAGACCTTCTGCCCCGGGTCGATCCCAAACGACGGACTGCGCTCGTCGTGGAAAGGGCACAACCCCACATAATTAGCCGGCCCGTTCCGGCGCAGCTCGGTGCGCGCAGAGACCAGCTCGACGAAGTCCACCGCGTCGCGCACGCGCTCCTTGGACTCACGGGTATACAAGGCCATCTCGGGCCTACGCTACCTGGCGAAGGCTGTGGGCACTTGCAGCTCGGTGTACTCCCTTATGCAGTACCGGTCGGTCATGCCCGCCACATAGTCCGTCACTTGCTGCGCCAGCTCACCCTCGCCCGTCATCTCTGGCTCGGGCTTCTCGCCCTGGATTGCAGTTGGTGGGATTAAACGTCCCCTACCAGGCAACAACTCGGGGTGGGCCACGTAGTGCTCAAACAAGCGCCTCACCACACCCGAGATCTTCGCGTGCTCGGCCCGCACCGCCGGCCCAAGATAGACGCGCTCAAACATGAAGTCCCGCAGCTCCCCCATCGCCGCTTCCGCCACCGCACCCTGGACGATGTCGCCCGCCACCTCTGAGTGCTCGACCATGTCATGCACCAACGCATCGATCCGCGCCGACCCGCTCGACCCGAGCACACCGATCGGCTCCGCCGGCAGCTCATCCTCTTCCAGCAGCCCCGCGCGAACGGCGTCGTCGATGTCGTGGTTGATGTACGCCACACGGTCCATCACCCGCACGATCCGCCCCTCCAGCGTCTCCGGCAGTGCAGCGCGGCTGGAGTGCCTGGCGATCCCTTCGCGCACCTGCTCGGTCAAGTTCAGCCCGGTGCCATCGCGCTCCAGGTGCTCGACCACCCGCAGCGAGTGCTCATAGTGACGAAAGCTCACCCCGAATCGCTCTTTCAGGCAGTTGTCGAGCACCTCCTCACCGATGTGCCCGAAGGGCGGGTGTCCCAGATCGTGGCCGAGACCAATGGCCTCGACCAGATCCTCGTTCAATCCCAGCGCGCGGGCCACCGTCCGCGAGATGGTGGTCACCTCGAGCGTGTGCGTCAGCCGCGTGCGGTAATGATCGCCTTCGGGCGCCACGAACACCTGTGTCTTGTGCTTCAGCCTCCTGAAGGCCTTGCAATGCACGATCCTGTCGCGGTCGCGCTGGAACGGCGTACGCAGCGCACAGTCCTCCTCCGCCCGAACGCGCCTCGCGGGGTAGGAGCGCGCCGCCGCCGGGGACAGGGTCAGCTCCTCCTGCTCGCGCTGGCGGGCGGCGAAAACACTCGCGACTGCGTCGGTCTGCTTGGCGGCACTCATCGCTTCGATTGTGCCACCGGCCGTGGCCGTCCAGCCCGCTTCAGCGCTCGCGGTGCCAGTCGCTACGGCCGGTGTACTTGCGCACCAGGTGGCTCCACTTCGTCTGCGTCGCAGGATCCTCGTCGTACACCGGCGCGCCGCCTCCCGGCT
>DASZFC010000009.1:0-22506 GCA_035940195.1 Solirubrobacteraceae bacterium | reverse complement strand
CGCAATCTGGGCTAGGAACTTGATTACCGGCTGAGCGCCAACGTGCGACGCTCGCGCGGCGGCGGCTGGTATGGGATGTGGTCCAGCTCAGTGGCCTGATCGCGACCCTGTGGAACGGCGGTGAGCATCGCTGCGAGCGTGCGGCGCTGGCGATCGGTCATCGATCCCACGGTCTTCTTCTCGGACATCGCAATCTGGGCTAGGAACTTGCGGCAGCGGGTCTGACCCCAGCGGCGCTGGCTCATAAGCAGGTCAGCCACTGCCATGCTGTGCGCCTCCCAGGGGCAATCGAGGATCACCGCGGCGACGCAGATCTCCCCCAGCGCCACCCGGCGCTTGAGCTCGGCGCGAGCGAGGCGGACCTTATTGGCGCGTTCCAAGGCGCGCATGTACTGCGGACCAGCAGGGGCGACCGTCGCTGTCGCGTTCATGTGGGCACTCTCCCCGTTGCCGTCGCGAGCCCCGCGGCGGCAACATCCTTGCTTTCAGTTTTAACGAATATGCGATCGCCATGGCCGACCGAACTCGTCCGCGACAAGTCGCGGTGATCCCGGCACCTGGCCCCACCCGATGCTTTGGGGCGAACTTCAAATGGTCATGCAGAGCGCTCTTGGAAGCTACGCGAGCACGGGCCTCCCGGTCAACCGCGTGACTGCACTTCGTACGCTAGAAGCGACCTTTTTCTTGCCGCCGGGACTTGTGAAGAAATGGACAAGCGGGAGGACCTCAGCCCAGGCCCGGAAGGGCGCCGTGCTCGGATTCGAACTCTTCCTTCACACGCGCAAAGACCGCGAGTGCCTCATCGAGCACCGCGCGGTCGTGCGTGGCCATCACGCTGGTACGCAGCAGCGCTCCTCCCGGTGGCACGGCGGGGTGCAGCGCGCAGTTAGTGAAGACTCCTCCGTCGTATAGGGCACGCCACAGCAGCGCGGCCTTCCAGTCGTCGCCGACGAGCACGGGGACGATCGGCGTATGCACGGTCCCCATGCGCGCGTCCTCGCCCGGCCCTAGGCGCACAGGCTCGCCGCTCAGTACCCGGTAGCCGAGGGCGCGCAGGCCGTCGGCCAAGTAGCGTGCCTGCTCCAGCACCGCCGCCATCAGCGGTGGCCCCTGCGGGGAGCGGATGATACGCAGGGCCGCCAGCGTCGCGCCCAGCGCGGCGGGGACCGCGGAGGCGGTGAACAGGAACGCTCGCGAGGAGATCCTCAGGTAATCGATCACCTCCGCTGGGCCAGCCACGAAGCCTCCGCAGGCTGCGAGCGACTTGGAGAAGGTGCCCATGCGCAGGTCGACACGGTCCTCGACTCCCAAGAGCTCGGCGGTCCCTGCGCCGCGGGCGCCCAGCACCCCCACTCCATGAGCCTCGTCAACCATCAGGCGGGCGCCGTAGCGGGCGCACAGCTCGGTGATATCCACGAGCGGCGCCACGTCGCCCTCCATCGAGAAGACGCCGTCGACGACCACGAGCACGCCGCCACCGTCCTGCTGGGAGCGAGCCAGGGCTCGCTCCAGCTTGTCCATGCGATTGTGGCGGAAGGGGCGCATCTTGGCCTTCGAGAGCAGCACACCGTCGAGGATCGAAGCGTGATCACCGGAATCAACGATCACCGTGTCGCCTGCACCGAGCAACGTCCCGAGCGTGCCAACGTTGGCCTGGTGGCCGGTGGTGAACACGATCGCCGCATCGGTGTTCATCCACTCCGCCAGCTCGCGCTCGAGCTCGAGGTGCAGCGGAGTGGTGCCGTTCAGCAGGCGCGAGCCGGTGAGGCCGGTGCCATAGCGGTGCAGCGCGTCCTCCGCGCCCTTCATCACCCGCTCGTCAGCGGTCAGCCCGAGGTAGTTGTTCGACGCGAGCATGATCCGCGGCGCGCCCTCCATCTCGACCACCGGCATCGCCGGTGACTCGACGGTGCGGAAGTACGGCATCAGGTCCTCCTCGCGCGCTGCGCGCAGCAGCTCCTCACGCTCGTGGCCGCGAACCTTGGCGAAGACGTCTATCGAAGTGGGCATATAGGGTCTGGGGCAGTGAGCGTGTCTGAGCGAACAGGCGTCCAGGTCACACCGATCTCAGGCAGGCGGGGCCTGAAAGAGTTCATCGACCTGCCGTTCCGGTTGCATGCTAACCACCCGCTGTGGATTCCCCTGCCGAAGCTGGAGCGTTGGGTCTTTCTCAACCGCCGTCTGAACGCGTTCTTCAGCCATGGGGAGGCCGAGTACTTCCTCGCCAGGCGCGAGGGGCGCGTTGTGGGACGCATCACGGCGCAGGTCAACCGCGCCTTCAACGACTACCAGAAGAAGAACTGGGGCTGGTACGGCTTCCTGGAGTTCGAGGACGATCAAGAGGTGCTCGAGGCTCTGCTCGCAGCCGCTGAGCAGTGGCTGCGCGGGCGCGGCACAGAGCGCATGGTCGGCCCGGCGGACTTCTCGATGAACGAAGAGAGCGGCATCCTGATCGAGGGCTTCGAGCTGCGGCCCATGATCAAGCAGCCCTGGCACCCGCCCTACTACCAACAGCGCATGGAGCAGGCCGGCATGACCAAGGCGATGGATCTGCTGATGTGGAAACTCGAGGTCTCAGACCGCGACAAGGTGCTGCCGGTGATCTGGGAGCTGGCGGAGAAGGCACAGTCAGAGCACGGCATCAAGGTGCGCCCGATGCGCCGCCGCCACCTGCGCAAAGACATGGACTCCTTCGCCGAGGTCTACAACGCCGCGTGGTCGAAAAACTGGGACTTCGTGCCTTACTCCAAGAAGGACCTCGACGCCTACGCCCAAGAGATCCAGCTGGTTTTCGACAAGCACTGGTGCTTCATCGCTGAGAAAGAAGACACCGGTGAGGTGGTCGGTATGGCGATGACCTTCCCAGACCTCAACCAGGTGCTGGAAAAGATGGGAGGCAAATTCCTGCCGCTCGGCTGGTGGCACTTCCTGAACAAGGGCCGCATCACCGATCGTGTACGCGTTGGCTTCTTGGGCGTGAAGCCGGAGCATCAACACACCGGCGTGGCGGCGAAGCTCTACCAGCTGCATTTTGACGCGGCCGAAGCACGTCCCCAGAAGGGCGGGGAGATGGGCTGGATCCTCGAGACGAACACATCGATGAACCGCGGAATGGAAGCAATGGGCGGCAAGGTCGTCAAGCGCTACCGGGTCTACGAGCGCGTGCTCGACTAGCGGTCTGGGTCGCCCCCTACACTTTGCCGATGGGTGATACTGAGGAAGTCGACGCGCTTCCCGTGCTTGCGGATGAGCCCGCCGTCCTAGAGACCTCGGCCGCGCGCGCACTGCCGGGTGACCGGGGAACGGGCCGCGCTGTGGTGCCGGCCGCACAGGCCGCCGCGGTAGCGGCTGGAGGGTTCGTCGCGGGGGCTGCGGTGGTCGGTCTTGTGAATCGCCGCCGTCACCGCCGTGTCCGCGCACTCGCGAAGAGGGGCCGCGCCGGGCGGCGTTTGAGCCGGGATGCCCGTTCCGGGGGTAAGGCCGGCGAACTGCTGCAGATCGTGGGCAGCCGCTCGCTGCTGGTCGATGTGCACCTACTCGGTGGGCGCGACTAGCTTCGCACCCACCGGCACCCCGAATGGGGTGGAGCGCTTCTCGGGAGAGCTGCGTGTCGAGGTGAGGCCGGCGAGTCCTTTTCGCCTGCCCCTGCGAGGGGGCATGGACAGCGTGCTGCGACATCGCGGCGGAGTGCTCGAACGCCTGCTGCACCACGAGGAAGAACCCGTGCTGGTGAGGGTGGCGCAGACGGCTGAGGACCGGGTTCTGTTCGGGGCGCGGGCATCGAGCCCCGCGGGCGCCACATACGGCATCGCACGGATGCGCTTCGCGCTGGGTGTCGATGAGGACATGCGGGAGTTTTACCGCCGCTTCGCGCGCGACCCGCTGATCGGCAGCTCGGTGCGCCGTCGTCCCTGGTTGCGCGTCATGCGCCGGCCGGAGCCGTTCGAGGCGCTGGCGTGGGCGATCTGCGAGCAGCTGATCGAGTTCGAGCGGGCGGCCGCGATCCAGCGTCGTGTGGTGGCGCGGCTGGGAAGGTGCTCGGTGGGCGCGGATGGCAACACCGTGCGCGACCTTCCCACGCCGGCGGCGCTAGCCGGAGTGGCACCCGCGCTGCTCGAGTCCTTCGATTTGGCTCCTGTTCGCGCGATCGCGCTCGTGCGTGCCGCGCGCGAGGTGGCCAGTGGCCGCGTTGATCTGCATGCCTCAAACCATGAGCACGCGTGGCGGCGGCTGCGTGCGATCCCCGGCATCGGCGCCTGGACGGTGGAGATGCTGGCGCTGTTCGGTCAGGGCCGCCACGACCAGCTGCCCGCCGCAGATGTGGGGCTCCTGAAGCTCGTCGGCCGGCATCTCAGCGGCGGGAGTGGGTGGGGCGGGGGTGGGTGGGGTTCCCATCCCCGTGCGCAGGAGCATGAGGTACGGGCGTTCTTCGCCCCCTACGAGGAGTGGGCCGGGTTGGCGGCGGTGCACATGCGGGCGCTGTAGCCGGCCTCGGGCTAGAGGCCCTGTCCGGGAAGGAACTCATTCGTAAACGGCGGCAGACCGATGTTCGGATCGTGCTGGAGTAGCCCGTGTGCGAGCATCCACGAGCCGAAGCTCGCCCACGCCGATGGTTCTTGCCAGCCATATGGATCGCTCGCGTTCGCGGGTAGCACGGCGGGTAGCGTGTCTTGAATCGAGCTGAGTTGCAACTTTCCTTCGAGCGAGGGGTTGGCCTTCACGATGAGTGAGGCCGCGGTAGCCGGGTTGGCTCGTACCTCGCGCTCGCCGCGGGTTAGCGCCTGCAGGAAAGCGCGCAGGTCCTGTCCTCTGGTGTGTGCCTCGTCTTCGCGTATCACCAGCACGAGCTCGTTGTATGTCGGGACGCCCGCCTGGTCCACCGGGATCGTGACGGGACGCTTGTGCAGCAGCTGGAGCTGGAGCGCCTCGTAGTTCCAGAAGCCTCCCAGCGTCGCCGCAACCTTGCCTGAGAGCATCGCCGGCACGAGGTTGAAGCCGACATTCACTTCCTTGACTTGCGCCGGGCTCACACCCGCGGTCTGCAGGGCGCTCTTCAGCTCCGCTGCCTGGTAGGGGATGCCGGCCGTGCCCACCGTCTTGCCCTTTAGGTCCGCGACCTTCCTGATGTGCTGGCTGGCCAGGGCGATGATCGACGTCAGTGGGCGCTGTACCAGTGCGCCCACAGACACCAGCTTCAGACCCTGGTCTCGGGCCAGCAGCAGCTCTGGCTCGTAGGAGATCGCCATGTCCACCTTCCCTGCCGCCAGCAGTCGTAGCGGTTCGGCTGGGTTTGCCGGGGTCTGCGGCTTCACATCCAGGCCCACCGCGCGGAAGTCCCCGCCTGCAATAGCCGAATACAGCGCCGCGTGGTCCGCGTTCGGGAAGAAGTCCAGCATCACCGTCCACGGCTTCGTGCTCTTCGCTGCCGTCACGTCCTGCTTCGCGCCGCATGCCGGCAGGGTCAGGGCGCAGGCCACGGCTAGTACGGCGAGCTTGATTCTCAACGGTTCTCTCCTCTTGGTCGATGCGCCCACGGCGCCAGCCGGCGCTCGGCCAGAGCGAGGGTATAGAAACAGGCCACGGCTGCCACAAACAGCACGGCAGTTGCCGCCCACGCGCGGGGGGTTTGCAAGGCTGTCAGATCTGTATTGATCTCGTGCCCGAGGCCCGCCGAGGTACCCGCTGTCGAGATCTCCGCGATGTAGGCCGCGATCATGCCCACCGCCAGCGCTATGCGCGCGCCGCTGAGCGCTGCCGGCAGCGCCGCTGGCAGCTCTGCCATGCGAAAGGCCTGCCAGCGTGACGCGTCAAGCGTTTGCAGCAGCTTCAGCTGGTCGGGGTCCACGGCGCCCAGGCCGTCCACCATGCTCACGACGATCGGGAAGAAGCAGATCAGCGCTATCACGACGAGCTTGGGCGACATGCCAAAGCCCCACCAGAACACCAGCGGCGCGGCCAGCACCGCGACAGGCACGGCTTGCGAGCCCACAGCCAGCGGGTAGATTGCCCGGCGCGCCAGCGGCGAGAAGTGGATGGCCAGCGCTGTCGCAAAGCCGGCTATGAGCGCCGCGCACAGGCCGAGTCCCACCTCCTGCGCCGTCACCAGGAAGTTCGACCAGATCAGGCTCCCGTTGTTCCACAGCGCCGCCGCCATCGCATGGGGAGCCGGCAGTACAAACGCGCTCACCTGGCCGCTCTCGACATATATCTCCCAGGCACCGAGCAGAGTCGCGACCAGGACGATGGGAGCCCACCCACCCCACACAAGGACGGTGCGCAGGCGGTGTCTCATGTAATGCCCTCTGATGTGCTTGTCCCGATTAGGCCGAGAGCCTGGAGCACGCTTTCGCGCAGCCCGGTGATCACTGGGCTCGTACGCGAGCGCGGCCGGCCGAGCGTCACTTCGAGTTCGGACACCACCCGGCCGGGGCGGGGAGACAGCACCGCAACCCGGTCGGCAAGCATCACCGCCTCCTCGACGTCGTGGGTCACTAGCACTACGGTGCGCGGCTCGCGTTGCAATGCCCGGCTCAGCCATCCCTGCATCTCCGTGCGTGTGATCGCGTCGAGCGCGCCGAATGGCTCATCCAGGCACAGGACCGGCTTGCCCGCCAGCAACGTGCGCAGGAACGCAACCCGCTGGCGCATCCCCCCCGAAAGCTCGTGCGGATGGGCCTCCTCAAACCCCCGCAGCCCCAGCTCGGCGAACAGTTCTGCCGCCCGTGCGCGGGCCTCGGGACGCGGCCGGTGGGCGATGCGCAGCGCGAGCGCGGCGTTGTCGAGGGCGCTCAACCACGGCAGCAGCAAGTCGCGTTGGGGCATTAGCGCCGCGGGAGCGCACACGACTGTGCCCGTGTCAGGGGATTGCAGGCCGCAGATCAGCTCCAGCAAGGTGGTCTTTCCGCAGCCACTCGGACCGACCACCGCGAGCAGCTCTCCGTGGCTTGCGTGCAATGATACTCCGTCGAGTGCCCGCACCGCCGTCCGCTTTGAGTCGTTGTAGGCGCGGCTCACTCCGGTCACGCTCACGCCTACTGCTTGCCGGTCTGCCTCAGGCGATCTCGGGCTGTCCTTGAGTCCCGTGAACACATCTCTCCCTCCGCGGGCATTACCCCACAGGTTCGAAGGGTCGGCGCTGGGAACTATCCGCGCCATCTCAGCCGGCCTACCCGCCAGCTCCCCTGTTTCCTCTGGTTGATGCTACAGCGCGCTGGTGACCGGCCGGGTGAGCGCGCGGACGAAGTCCTCCAGCTGCGCCGTCGTCCAGCACTCAAACGCCGTGCAGTACTGCTCATATGCCGCGATTACCGAGTCGCCATAGTTCCAGTACAGCCGCGGCTCGGGATTCAGCCAGAACGTGCGCCCGGCGCGAGCGGCTATCTTGGCGAACAGGTCGGCGCGGGGATCGCGGCCGTTCGTACGAGCGTCGCCAAGCACGATGACGGTGGCGCGCGGGTGCAGGTCTTCGCCCACCAGCTCCAACATCTCTGACCACACGCGCCCGTAGTCGGTGTAACCGGAGATGTCGGCCACGCCCGCGTCGCTCGAGATCCGCTCGCTGACTGTTTTGAAGTTGCGCTCCTGCTCGAACACGCCGGTCACCTCCGAGACGCGCTCGATGAATACAAACGAGCGCATCTTGCGAAACGAGTCGTGCAGAGCATGCAGCACTGACAAAAAGAAGACCGACGCCGAGGTCACGCTCGTGGACACGTCGCACAGCACGTAGATCTCCGGCCGTCGCGGGCGTCGTGGGCGGTACTTCAGTACCACGGGCACGCCGCCTGTTTGCAGCGACGCGCGCATCGTGCGCCTGATGTCCACGTGCGCGTGCCGGCGGTGGCCGCGAGCCTGCATGCCCTGCGTGGCCAAACGACGCCGCAGCTGGGTCACCACGCGGTGTACGGCGGCTAGGTCGGCTAGCGGCCCGGACGGTAGCGCCCTGTCCAGATCGCCCAGTGGCCGCGCTGGGGGCAGGCTGCCGGTGCGCTCGATCTGGCCTCGTTCCAGCTCCCGTCGCAGTAATGCCTCGAAGCGGCGCAGCGCATCGCGCGGCAGTCCCTCACGCCGGGGGTCCCCGGGGGGCAGATCGGGTTGGGGTTCGGTGCGTAGGCCGAGTGCTCTGCGGATGCGCTGCACGTCCACGCCGATCACGCCCGATCCCTCCTCGCGGCGCCCGAACGCCGCGAGCGCCATCCGGGCGAGATCACGCAACGCTCCATCCGAGCCATCTCTCAGTGCGGCGGCGATCTGCGCACGCAGCGCCTCCAGCTGTTCGTCGCTCAGCTCATCGAGATCCAGGCCCGTGGCGAGCGCACCGTCGCTCTGCTCGCGGATTCCCTTTTCTGCCGCGGCGAGCTCGACGGCACGGAAGAAGAAACGGTCGAACACGAGCTCGAACACGCGCCGGTCTTCCTGGCTCTTCGCCAGCGTCGCTGCGAGTGCCTCCCTGAAGTCCTGGGGCTCAGTCCAATCCACCTCGCGCAGCACGGCGAACGCGTCGAGCAGCTCCGAGGTCCCGATCGCCACGCCTTCGCGGCGCAGCTCCTCGCCCAGCTCCAGCAAGCGTGCGGGCAGGCCCTCAGGCGGCATCGACGGCTGGGGAGGAGAGCTTCAGCCCGACCCGCTCGGCCACCACGTCCATGTCGGTGCGATGCTTGACGATCACCGACATAGTGTCCGTGAACGTCTGCTCGTCGATTTCGTCTACTCCGAGCAGCAACAAAGCCCGCGCCCAGTCGATCGACTCGGCGATCGACGGCGGCTTCTTCAGGTCGAGCTCCCTCACCATGCCGATCACCTCGACCAGCTTGCGCGCAACCGCTTGCGGCAAGTCGGGCGCGTGCAGGTGCACGATCTCGAGCTCGTGCTCGAGATCGGGGTAGTCCAGCCATAGGTACAAGCAGCGGCGCTTGAGCGCCTCGGTCAGCTCGCGTGAGTTGTTTGAGGTCAGCAGCACCACTGGATGAGTGCGCGACTCCACGCGCCCAAGCTCGGGGATCGAGATCTGAAAGTCTGAGAGCACCTCCAGCAGCATCGCCTCGAACTCCTGGTCGGTCTTGTCGATCTCGTCGATCAGCAGCACCACCGGCTCCTCGGATGCGATTGCGCTCATCAGCGGGCGGGCAAGCAGGAACTCCTCTCCGAAGATGTCCTCCTGGACGGCGTCCCAGCCGGTGCCCGACGCCTCAGCCTGGATGCGCAGCAGCTGCTTGCGGTAGTTCCACTCGTAGAGCGCCTTGGCCTCGTCGAGGCCCTCGTAGCACTGCAGGCGCACCAGCTCGCGTCCCAGGTAGGAGGCCAGCGACTTGGCCAGCTCGGTCTTGCCGACGCCCGCTGGCCCCTCGACAAGCACGGGCTTGCCAAGCTTGGCGGCGAGGAACGCTACGAGCGCGGTCGACTCACCCGGCAAGTAACCCACTGCACGCAGGCCCTCGGCGACATCTGCGACAGAGGCGGGCGCCGGGGGCGAAGGGGCGGGCATCGTCCGCGCAATGATAGGCCCCTGCCGCCTAGTCGGGATCCGGTGCTGTGTCCTCGAAGGACAACTGCTCGGTCGCGTCGGTCGCCGAGACTGGGCGGCGCGGTGAGCGGCTGGGTGGCACGAAAGGCGGTGGAGAGGGGTGGCGTGGACGGCGCACGAGCGGAGGCTCAGGCCGGCGAGTAATCAAAGACCGCCCAGCACGCATTCGCGAGCCCGAGGCCGCGAGCAGGCCGGCGGCCGCCAGCGCGAAGAAGATTCCCCATTGGATCCCCACATTCGCAGCCACTCCGTGGCTCGTGATCCCGGGCTTGTCGAACAGCCGCAACACTAGTAGCAGCGCGGCCCAGAGACCCGCAGCGAGTACCACGCCACCGTCACCGCCCGGGAGCTGGAAGGAGCGGCGCTCGCCACGCGCGAACAGTAGATACAGAACCGCCACGGCGATGAGCAAGACGGCGGCCTCGACGAACGAGAAGACCTGGAACGCGTTCAAATTGCGGCTCTGCAGTGGCGCCGTACGGGGGGCATTCACGACCGCGTTCTGCTGGTACCACGGCAGGAACATCGTCACGAACAGTGCACCTGATGCGCCGCCTGCCAGGCGCTGCTCGGGTGTCAGTGCCCGCCAGGCGTTTATCAATCGCGTCATACACCCAGGCTATCGGTGCCTTCAGCCGTTGTGCGCAGTGCCCGAAGTCCCGGTCACCGTGATGTCACAGTCACCGTGCCGGCAGCGCTCGCGCTGTTTCCCGCCAGATCGGTTGCAGTCAGCGTGATCGAGTACACGCCCGGCTTGTTCTTGGGTGTCAGCCACAGCAGCCGTGGCTTACCGTGTTCGAGTGTGGCCCTGTTCGTCCACACAACGTTCCCGCCGCGGCGGATCGTCAGGCTGACGTTCGAGACCTTCGATAGCGAGATCTGCACGCCCCCGCGCGTGCCCCCGCGCAGGGTGCTGGTGAGCAGCGCGATCGCTGGCGGCGTGTGCAGGTCGGCGGTGAACCGCCCAGCCGTCGTGCAGTAGATCGCATCCGCGCTGATTGCAGGCGAGACAGCGTTTGCGGAGATGCTCCGCGCCGTGTAGCGCGCGGCGCTGGGCAGGGCACCTTCTCCAGCCGTGCCGCCGGTCGCGGGAGCTACCGGTGCTGGTGGTGGCGCCGGGGTTGGCGCGGGTGCCGGGGCGGCGGCAGGGCTCAGCGGCTCCCCCTTGCCCGTGCGTTCGCATAGGTGCTTCAAGAATTCCGTGAGCAGTTCGTGGTAGCTCAGGTCGGATTCGCCGAACTGGTCGTACATCGACCAGCCGCCAGTGTCATACATAGGCACGCGCGCTCGTGCTTCGGCGTCGCCAGCTTCGAACAGCTTCAGCCCGAGCGGATCTTTCGTGATCGAGGTGTAGTCGTACAGCCCAACCAGAGCCTGGATTTCGCCGTTCAAGATACGGTCGCGCGGAGCGTAGGTGTACTCCAGATAGTGCGCCCCGATCGCGCTCGTCACGCGCACGCCGTTCGGTGGCGCAGCTTGAAAGACGCCGAGCGCTTCCTGCGCCGCGGTCAAATCCGCCGGTTCCTTCAGTCGCGACCACGCGCGCGTCAGAACCTGCAGTGCGGTGCCCTGAGACAGGCCGCTCGTCCACGGCGGCTCACCGCCATCGAACTGGAACATGTACTCCCATGCGATCCCGCCCGCACGCTTGGTTGCGAGCGGGATGATTTCACTTACCAACTGGCGCAGGTTGGCGTTTTCATGTCCTGACAGGTAGTACCCGTTGCCCTCGCCAAAGGTCCCCAACCACTGGATCTCGAGCCCCTGACCCGGGTAGTACTCCCACACGAGCTTGCTTTTAGGAAAGCTCACGCGCGCACCCCCGGAGAGCAGCGGCCCGGTGGTCCACCACTGGCGGTTGCGTTCCAGCGTCATGAACAAGGCCGGCAGCCGCGAGGGTATGAACCCACCTGCAGCGGCGATTGCCTGCACGTTTGTCAACACACCGGCGAGCTCCGTGTGCCTGGTGGCGCTCAGCTTCTTCAGCGAGCGCTGTGCCGCTAGGTAGGCCGAGTAGTACTGCTGGGAGGACGCGGCCGTGATCGCGCCCGCACGCTGCAGGCTCCCAAGTGCCGCCCCCACGGACGGCCCGCGGGCGGCTTGGGCGGAAGAGAGCCCGCCCGGGCTGCACAGAACAGCCATGCTCAGAGTAAGCACGCCCAGGGCGAGCGCCCGCGGATACTTGGCGCGCACCGCCCGGATGCTACGCACGATCGCGTTCGTGACTGCAGTCCTCATTGCAGTCCCTCAACACGGCCCGGCGCAAGGTAGTTGCGCCGTCCGCCGCCTGGCTACTCGGGCTCGATCTCCTCGTCCGGCTCAAGCTCCTCGTTCTCGTCTGCCTCGTCGGAGTCCTCGTCCACCACAGCCTGCTCGCCCGCCGGGTGATAGGTCACCTGGAAGCTCTCGATCAGTTCATCCCGGCGGTGTTCGTCGACGGGTGCCTCATCGGAGATCAATACCCACTCACCGTCGTCGCTCTGCTCAGTTCCGAAGATCTCGTGGTCCACATCAGGCGAGTCGTCAACGACCACTAGCACCTCGGTCTGCGGGTTGAAATAGGTGCCCGGACGGTTGCTCAGCTCGTCCAGTTCGTATCGATGAGGGTCGGCCATTGGCGCGTTTATATCCGACCTCGCCATGCCGGTGCAATCTAGGAGTTCAGGGATCCAGCTCTTGCAGGGTGCGCTGGATCTCTTGGTCAACGTCCAGCTCCTGCATCCCCTTGCGGGCCCGTCGTTCATTGCGGGCCGTCACGAGCTGGCGCACCTCCTGGATAAGCCCTGCGTCGTGGCTGCGCTGCTGTGGCGCAAGCAGTCTGGCGAGTTCAGCGTCAATGTCGAGTGCTGGCTTGCCGCTCCGTACCAATCGTTCACTGCGGGCGCGCAGCATCTGCCGGATTTCCCGCTCCTGCTCCGCGCGTTCGGAGGGGGAGCCCAGCGCCAGTGCGCTCGCCCGCTCCGAAGCGTCGCTGTCCCGCGACATCTCTCCCTGGCCAATCTGGTCGTATGCGCTCCTGCCGGTCGCTCCCCCGTCGCTGACCACCAGCACCACCAGCATCGCCAGGACCGACAGCACCACCACTCCCAACGCCACGACCGGGAAGAGATTCTGCATTTAGGGATTATTGCCTGGGAGGCCAGCCTTCGCTACCCTTCCCGTTGACTGACTAGTCAATCTATTCTTGCGCGGTGGCTCGCCCCGCGCCGGCCCATTAGGAGATCACCCAAGACATGGTCGATTTCACGCTCACAGACGAGCAGAAGAACCTGCGCGAGATGGCGCACGACTTCGCCGTCAAGGAGATACGTCCCGTCGCCTGGGAGTACGACAAAGACGGCACGTGGCCCCAGGACATAATCGAGAAGGCATGGGATGTCGGGCTGATGAACTCGCACATCGAGGAGCAGTACGGCGGTGCCGGAGCTGGCTATCTCGATGGCTGTCTGATCGAGGAGGAGCTCTCCTGGGGCTGCTCGGGCATCCAGACCTCGCTCGGCTGTAATGGCCTGGCGACCGCGCCGATCGCGTTGGGTGGCTCGGAGGAGGTCAAGAAGAAGTACCTGGGCATGCTCACCGAAGCGCCGAAGCTTGCCTCCTTCTGCCTGACTGAGCCGGACGCTGGCTCGGACGTTTCCGGGATGCGCACGACGGCCGTCAAGAAGGGCGACAAGTACCTCATTAACGGCTCGAAGTGCTTCATCACCAACGGTGGCTATGCCGACTACTACACGGTCTATGCAAAGACCGACAAGGACGCCGGGCACCGCGGCATCTCGGCGTTTGTCGTCGAGCGCGACTGGGGCGTGGTCGTCGACAAGAAGGAGGACAAGCTCGGCCAGCGCGCCTCCAACACCGCGACGATCTCATTCAACGACGTCGAGGTTCCCGCTGAGAATCTCCTCGGTGAGGAGAACAAGGGCTTCAAGCTCGCGATGATGACGCTCGACCGCACGCGTCCGGGTGTCGCCGCGATGGCGACCGGAATCGCGCGCGCGGCGTTCGAGTTCGCGACCGACTACGCCAAGGAACGCGTCCAGTTCGGGGTGCCGATCGCGATGCACCAAGCGATCCAGTTCATTATCGCCGACATGGCCACCGAAATCGAGGCCGCGCGGTTGCTGACGTGGAAGTCGGCGGCGATGCTCGACAACGGCGAACGCAACACGCTCGTCTCATCCCACGCCAAGCGCTTCGCCGCCGACGCGGCGATGAAAATCGCCACCGACGCGGTCCAGGTGTACGGGGGCTACGGCTTCATCAAGGAGTACCCCGTCGAGAAGCTGTTCCGTGACGCCAAGATCATGCAGCTATACGAGGGCACGTCACAGATCCAGCGGCTCGTGATCGCGCGCGAAACGCTCCTGCCGCGGCGCGTCGAGGAGCCCGCAGCGGTCGCCGTATAGCCGACGTTTACATCTATAGGCGAAGCTAAAGGAACTCTTACGATCTGCCGATCCCATTGACCATGCCAGGTCAAGCTGGGGCGCAGGTCGACGGGATGAGAGCGACGCATGGATTTGTGCCTGCCCTGCCCGCGCCTGCAGCGGTCGACCCGGACCAGCTGCGCAGCCTCGGTGAAGCGCTGAACACACGCACAGACGATGTGGTAGCGGGAATGCTTCGCCGCTCTGCGGACTCAGGACAGGTGCTCGACGCTGTCATTGAAGACAGCTTCGTACAGGTGGGTACCGTCTCCACCATCGCGGTAGCTCGCTGGATGTCCGGAGAGGGAGCCACAGTGGCCCGCGAGGTAGGGCAGGAGTCCTGGCGGATCTTCGGCCAGCTGGCGGCCCAGCGCGCGGCGCCGCTCCACGAGGTCACCAAGCGCTGTCTGCGCTGGCGCGATGCGGCCGACGACGTGGTGCGCGAGACCGCCGAGCGGCTCGAACTCCCCTCAGAGGTGCTCGCCTGGGCGCTTGGCATGTTGCAGCGCAGCCTTGACGTCACGCTCGTGCGGATGTGCCAGTCCTTCGAGTCAGAGCGCCAACGCTCCCATGAGGAACTCACCCGCCGCCAAGAGGAGCTGTCGTTCATGGCGACCCACGATGCGCTGACCGGGCTCCCGAACCGGACGCTGATTCTCGACCGTGTCGAGCAGATGCTAGTGCGCTCGCGCCGCAGCCAAACGCCCGTGGCGGCGCTGTTCGTCGACCTCGACAACTTCAAGTCCATCAACGACACGCTCGGACACGGTGCCGGCGATGAACTCCTGCGAGCGGTCGCCGCGCGGCTCGACGGCGTGGTGCGCGACATCGATGCGCTCGGGCGCCTCGGCGGCGACGAGTTCGTGATCGTCGCCGAAGGTATGTCGCTCTCCGCCGGTCCGGAGCTGATCGCCGAGCGTCTGCTCGATGCGCTCAAGCAGCCGTTTGAGCTGAAGAGTGCTGAGAAGAGTCGCTTGACCGTGACGGCGAGCGTTGGCATCGCGGCGGGCGACCGGACCTCGGCCGAAGAGCTTCTACGTGACGCGGACATCGCGATGTATCGCGCCAAGTGGGAGGGGAAGAACCGCTACGTCGTGTTCGAGTCTGGGATGCAGGACGCGGTTCAGAGCCGCATGGAGCTCGAGATGGATCTGCGTGATGCCTTCGAGAATGAGGAGTTCTTCCTCGTCTATCAACCCACGTTCGACTTGCAGGAGATGACTCCAACTGGGATGGAGGCGCTGATTCGCTGGCGCAGTCCAGCGCGTGGGATCGTGCAGCCAGATGACTTCATCCCGTTGCTCGAAGAGACTGGCCTGATCACCGAGGTCGGGGGTTGGGTGCTGCGCGAAGCCTGCTGTCAAAGCGCCGCGTGGCGGCGTAAGGGCTATGGCGTCGGCGTGGCCGTCAACGTCTCTGCCCGGCAGCTCGATACCGATGAGTTCGTGACCGAGGTGCGCGACGTGCTCGAGCAAACCGGGCTCGATCCGGGTGCGCTGACGATCGAGATCACCGAGACGACCCTGATGAGTAACGCCGAGGAGACCGCGCGCCGGCTCGTCGCGATCAAGGAGCTCGGCGTGCGGATCGCGATCGATGATTTCGGCACGGGCTATTCCTCTTTGGCCTATCTCCAGCGGTTCCCTGTCGACGCACTGAAGATCGACCGCTCGTTCATCTCTCGCGTAAGCCAGGACCCAGAAGGCGATACGCTGATCCGTACGCTCGTCCAGCTCGGCAAGTCGCTTTCGATAGAGACGCTCGCAGAGGGCATCGAGCAATCCCGCGAGCTTTCGCTCCTGAAGGAAGAGCATTGCGACAGTGGACAGGGCTTTCTATTCGCTCGCCCTCTCGACACGGATGCCTGCGAGTCGTTCCTGCGGGATTGGACTGGGGGCTCCGCCGCTACAGGCGCGGTCACGGTCGCCGCGGATACCGCCGGCTTACCTCCGTCCGCTTAGCTGATCGGTCCGCCGGCCTCTAGCTGGCGCGCCAGCGCGCTAGGCTGCCGCGACCGTAATGATCAGAGGAGAGCGATAGATGTTCGTGTTCAGAGCAGCCGTTGTCGGTGCCGGGACGATGGGCGGCCAGATTGCCCAGACGATCGCCGCCGCGGGAATCCCGGTGGTGCTGAAGGACATCGACGACGCGCTCGTGCAGGCGGGACTCGACGAGGCCCGCAACGTGACCACGGGGCAGATCGGCAAACTCGTCGAGAAGGGCAAGATCAGCGCGGAGCAGGCCGACGAGCAGATCGCGCAGATCGTCGGGCGGATCGCCGGCACGACCTCCTATGCGGCCTTCGGCGATGTCGACATCGTGATCGAGGCCGTGCCGGAGCGGATGGAGATCAAGCAGGCCGTGTTCGCCGAGCTGGACGCGTCCACGCCTGGCCACGCGGTGCTCGCCTCGAACACCTCCTCGCTGTCCATCACGGAGATCGCCGAAGCGACGCTGCGCCCGGACAAGGTCGTCGGCTTCCACTACTTCTACCCAGCGTCGATCATGCCGCTGATCGAGATCGTCGAGGGGGAGGAGACCTCCGCTGAGACGGTCTCCGCAGCGGTCACGTTCGCGCAGGCGATCCGCAAGCAGCCGATCACCTGCGCCGAGGTGCCGGGCTTCGTCGTCAACCGCATCCTCAACTCCTCGAGCGCCGAGGTGTGGCGCGAGCAGGAGGAGAAGGGGCTGTCGATCAAGAAGATCGACGAGGGTCTCGGCGCGGCGGGGATCCTGCCGCTTGGCCCTTACACGCTGATCAACCTGCTCGGTCTGGACACTGTGCTGCACGTCGCCGAACACCTGGTCGAGTCCTACGGCGAGGAACGCTTCTTCGTGCCCAAGGGCATGCAGAAGCTCGTCGCCGACGGCAAGCTCGGTGCGAAGACCGGCGGCGACGGCTTCTATGACCCGCAGGGCAACGCGAACCTGCCAGGCGACGCCGAGCCGGACATCGACGAGCTCGTCGAGCTGCTCTCGCTGAAGACGTTCCTGGAGTCGTGCCTGGTGCTCGAGGAGGGCGTCGCCAGCCACCGCGACATCGACTTCGGGATGATGGCCGGCGCGGGCCTCGACCCGCGCCGCGGGCTGCTGCCGCCGTTCATGCGCGCCGACTCCGAGGGCTTGGACACAGTGCTCGAGCGCATGGAGAGCGCGCAGGAGCGCTACGGCGAGCGCTTCACGCCGCCGGTGATCCTGCGTCGCCTGGTCGCCCAGGGGCGCCTCGGTCAGAAGACCGGCCAAGGTTTCTACGCCTACCCGCAGCCCGACGCCGAGCAGCCCGCCGAGGTGATCAAGCTGGAGACACGCGAGGACGGCGTGGCGATCGCCTGGCTGGCCAACGGCCAGATGAACTCGATCTCACCACTCCTCGCCGGCGATCTGGAGAAGGTCTGGAACCAGGTCAAGCAGTCGGGCGTGCGCGCTCTCGTGATCGCTTCCTCAAACCCCTTTCTGTATTCCGCCGGCGCCGACATCAAGGCCTTCACGACTATGGACGCGGCCGCCGGCGAGACGCTCATCCACGAGACCCACGCGCTCTTCAAAGAGCTCGGCGCGGGCAGCATCGCGACGATCGCCGCGGTCAACGGTCTGGCCTTCGGCGGCGGCTGCGAGCTGGCGATGGCCTGCGACGTGCGCATCGCCACGCGCTCGGCGTTGTTCGGCCAGCCGGAGATCAAGCTGGGGATCATCCCGGGCTTCGGCGGCACCCAGCGTCTGCCGCGTCTGGTGGGGTCCAACAAGGCCCTGGAGATGAACCTCGTCGGCGACCCGGTGCTGGCCGACGAAGCCTTCGAGTTTGGCCTGGTCAACCGTGTCGTCGAGGATCACGAACTGCTCGACACGGCACTGGCGTGGGCACACAAGCTCGCGCAGGCCGCGCCGCTGGCGCTGGAGCAGATCAAGAGCATCTCCGGGGCGGGCGATCTCGACGCGGGCATCGAGGCCGAGAAGCGCGCCTTCGCCGAGGTCTTTCAGAGCGCCGACGCCAAGGAGGGCATCGCCGCCTTCCTCGGCAAACGCGCGCCCAGCTTTCAAGGCAAGTAATGAACTCTCCAGCCCGCCTCGCGGCTCTGGTGCGCGAGGCGGGCTCGGTGGTGGCTCTGACCGGGGCCGGTATCTCCGTGCCTTCCGGGATCCCCGACTTTCGGAGCCCCGGAACCGGCTTGTGGGCAAACGTAAATCCGATGGAGGTCGCTCACATCGACGTCTTCCATCGAGAGCCCGAGCGCTTCTGGAGCTTTTACGGCCAGCGTTTCGCGACCCTCGGGGACAAGCAGCCGAACGGGGCGCACCGCGCGCTTGTGGAGCTGGAGCGATGCGGCCTACTCGACGGCGTGATCACGCAAAACATCGACATGCTCCATCGCAAGGCGGGCACGCGTGAGCTCGTCGAGGTTCACGGCAGCATCGCCACCTGCTCGTGTCCGTGTTGCGGTGGCGAAGTCTCCCTGGTGCAAGCGCGCGAACTGCTTGCGGCCGATTCCGATGGCGTCCCCCGCTGCGCGGCCTGCGGCTGCCCGATCAAGCCCGACGTGGTCCTGTTCGGCGAGCTCCTGCCCGTCGCGGCGCTCGAGCGAGCGCGGGCCCTGTGCGAGCAGGCCGATGTGCTGCTGTGCATCGGCTCCTCGCTGGAGGTTCATCCGGTGGCGGGACTGCCGCTGCTCGTATCCGAGCGTGGCGGCGCGCTCGCGATCCTCACGCAGGGGCCGACGCCGCTCGACAGCATCGCCGATGTGCGCCTGCACGGCGATGTCGTGCATGAGCTCGAGGCCCTCTTGGACGAGCTCTCGCCGCGCGCTCGTGCTGCCGGCTGAGTTGTGGCGAGCGCGCGGCACGTTGGTTGGGCGCGAGTCCTCAGCCGGGGAGCTGGACGAGCGTGAGCAGGTACTCGGCCTGCACGCGGAATGACCCGTCGCCGGCCTCGTTGAAGCTGCTGTACAGCTCCAGCATCTCCCCGCGCAGCTCCTCGTAGCGGCCCTGGGACTCGAGCATCGCCTTGACCATCACCGCCGGGCCCAGCATGCGCTCGTCGTCAGCCATCCAACCCTCGAGGGTGGGTCCGGAGAAGGTAACGGTACGGCGCTCGCACGTTATCTCGCCACCGCTGCCTGAGAGGAGCGACCGTACGTGCTCCTCGTTTCCCCACATCACTGCAGGCTTCAGCTCCGCCGGCATCGGAGGCATGTAGCTGGCCGAGGCCCTGAAGCTCGAGCCGACAAAGCCCTCCGGCGTCCAAGCCGTCACGCCGATCATCGCGCCGGGACGCGCGACTCTGACGAGCTCGGCCGCGGCGACTTGCTGGCGTGGCGCGAACATCACGCCGAAGCACGAGCTGACCCGATCAAAGGAGTCGGACTCGAACGGCAGCTCCTCGGCGTCGCCCTCGACGAACTCGATCTCAAGGCCGGCGTTCGCGGCACGGTTGCGCGCAACGCTGAGCAGCTTCGGTGTCAAATCGAGGCCTGTCACCTTCGCCCCGGCTCGCGCCGCTGGAATCGCCACGTTGCCGCTGCCCGTTGCGACATCGAGCCAATCCTGGCCCGCTTGGGCGCCGAGGCACTCCACCAGGAGTTCGGCCACGGAGGCGATCCGGCGCGAGACCTCGGGGTAGTCGCCCGCCGTCCACATCGCCTTCTGCCCTTCCTTGAAACCGCTGACGTCGATGCTCATCGCTGCCTCCCGATTAGTTGACTGTCGTGCGCTCTCGTTTGACGAGGTCGCGCTCCGGCTCGATCTCCCAGCGCGCAGCGAGCGCTGAGAGCTCCTCGCCGAGCTCCCAGCGATCAGCCGCCGCCGGCCCTTCGTATTCTGGGCTTGCGCCCTTCAGCGCCATACAGCCGGTGTTGTCGCCGATCGCACGCAGCTGCCCGGTCTCGGCGTCGCTGAGCGGAACCTCGCTCGGCAGCGCATCCAGCTCGGCACGCTTGTCCTCGATTGGACGGGCATCTGGCCCAGACTCCTGGATGAGAGTGGGCGCGACACAGCGCACGGCTGGATGCGAGAGGTTCCATGCGCATGCCAGCTGCAGCATGCTCAGCCCATGCCGCTGTGCATAGGGTCGCATCAGCTCGAGCTTCTGCACACCCCTCTCCACCCAGCCCGCGGGGCGAAACTTGCGATGGTCGTACTCGGCGAAAGCGTGACCGGGCAGCACATCGTCGTGGAAGAGGCCGCCGTAATCAACGACACGCGTTATCAGCTTGACATCGTGCTTCGCGGCCGCGTCCAGAACGAGCTCGCCGGGCCAGGGCTCCATCGGGCTCAAGATGATCATCGCCCAGTCGATCAGATCGGCAAAGCGCTCGATGCAGCCGATCAGATCAAGGGTAAAACCGTTTGCCGGTCCGGGTGCCACGCCGAGTGCTCTTGTCAAGCCGGCGTCTCGCACGGCCGCCATCCCATCCCACACCAAGGGACTGCGGTAGCCCGTCAGGTCGGGGTTGTGCAGCAGCAGCAGATCGAAGCGCTCGGCGCCGATGCGCTGCAGGCTTTTTTCAGTGGCCATGCGGATGTAGCCGGCGTAGTCGCGCTGCGGGCGAAGACGAGGATCGGTGAAGCGGGGAAAGCCTTTGGCACCCTCGCGCTCACCCTCATAGAAATCATGGCCGATCGCACCTATCAAGCAGTAGCTGTCGCGGTCGGCTCCTGATAGGGCCTGGCCAAGCATTCGGTCCGCCTCCCCGGCTCCGTATGCGTCGGCGGTGATAACCGTGCTGGTTCCCTTTCCAGGACGGAGCACAGCTCGCAGGCGATCATCCTCGAGGGGCTCACCGAAGTGCATGAAGCGCCCACCGCTCCAGGTGCCGATCGCTGTAGTGGTGGGGTCCATCGTCTTGGACTTTATGACGCCGTCGCGAACCCCGCGGCCGTGCGTGCTCGCAGCGCAGCTTCCAATCGCTCGAGCGCATAGCGGACCACCTCTTCATCGGGCTCCTCGGGCGTGACCCCCGGGCGCAGCGCCTCCAGCTCGGCGACGCGCGGAGCGAGGTCGGGACGTTGCTCATCGTTCAGCTCGGAAAGCGCCGCGGTGAGGGCGCCGTCCAGCTCGATCGTGGCGTGGTGCAGGCGCCCGTGGTCGAGGTCTAGGCGCGCGCGCAGGGCCAGCTCCTCGCACAGCAGCTCCTCGCCCCGTGCCCCGAGCAGCTCCGCGAGGCGCTCTTGAGGGCGCAGTGCGGCCACGCGTCGCCGTGCGCGCGAGGATGGTCTCCAGGGCAGCTCTAGTGCATGCAGCCAGTGCCCGTCGGCTACCTGCTCCCCCTCGCCCCAGCCGGCCCGGATCACGAGTGCCTGGGCGGGAGAGATCTCATGCACGTGGGGATCCGCCGAGGCGATGCGGTGGGCGAAGAGGACACGGTTGAGCACCGCGACGGCCGCGCGCGTTTCCCGCTCGGCATCGAGATCGGCCAGCCACGCGTGGGCCTGACGCTCGGCGGAGAGCGATACGGGATCCACGATCGTCGCGCGTGCGATGGCCACCGGCGTGGACTCGGGCGTGGTGGCTCGCGGACGCGCCCGGCGCCGGTTCGTCCGGCGCAGCCCCAGCTCCGCTCGCCGGCTGGCCCCCAGCGTGCTGAGCACCACCACGCGCTCGGGCTGTGAACCGTCAATTTCGGAGATGCCCGCCACCCCGGACGCTCCGCGTGCGCGCAGCAGGTAGCGTCCATCGGGCGGCCCCAGTTCCCAGGGGAGCTCCAGCTGGATGAAGAGGAACAATCGCTCGGGCATCGCTGCACCGTATCCTTGCAGCCAATGTCTGATGCGAGCAAAGCCGTCAAGGGCCTGCGCGAGCGCCTGTCGGACGGTACCGAGGATAGGCTCGGCAAGGCGCTGACGGATTTTCTTGAGAACCCCGTACTGACCGGCGTCGTCGGCCGCGCGTTCGATGCGCGCGAGAAGGCCGCGCAGGCGCAGGAGGTGGCGATGGGCGCGCTGAACATCCCGTCGGCAGCCGACATCGAGCGGTTGACCCGCCGGCTGCGCTCAGTGTCGCAGCGGCTGGAGGGAATTGAGGACGGCGTGCATCGCTTGGATCGTGCGCTCACCGGGCGCGGCATCGACCGCTCGGAGATCAGCCAGCGTTTGTCAGCGATCGAGGATCAGCTGGGGACGCTCACGCAGAAGCTCGGCAAGGTTTCCGGGCGGGCACCGGCTGCCAAGGTCTCCACGGGGTCGGGGCCGGCCGGGTCCTCGAAACGGGGCCGCGCATCCAAGCCGGCGGCGCGACGCTCCACCAAACCGGCCGCCAAAGCAAAACCCAAGCAGGCCTGAGCTCTCAGACGGAGAGGGCGGCGATGGCGAGGACGCCCATCGTTTCAGCTGCCTGGAGAAGGGGATCCCCGCCGATGCGCGTGCGTGTGCCGCGGGCATCGAAGATGTCGGAGACGACCAGCACGCAGGCGACGGGCACCGATTCGGCGGCTCCAACCGCGAACAGCGTGGCTGCCTCCATCTCAACGGCGAGCGCATCAGAGGCATGCTGGGTGGGGCGGTCCTCATAGAAGAGGTCGACGCTCACGATCGTGCCGGCGTGTGCCGAGGGTGTGCCGGCAATCA
>DASZFC010000008.1:0-2435 GCA_035940195.1 Solirubrobacteraceae bacterium | reverse complement strand
CCCCTGATCACGCGTCCCCACAACCGCAACCACCTCCCCCACCCCCACCGACAACGACACATCCTCCAACACCGACACCCGATCACGACCACGATCAAACGCCTTCCACACACCATCCAAACACAACACCTCACCCATCAGAAGCCTCGAGGTCCATGCCGGCTTCCTCGGATACCACAAACTGGACGCCGGCCTCCTCGGCGATCTCTTCCAGGCGCTCGGCGATGACCACGAACAGCTCAGCCCGCGACGACCAATGCAGTGGGTCGACGTAGAGCAGCGTCTCGCGAATCTTGCGCTCATAGTCTCCAGGCGTAGTGCGAGCGGCTCCGCTCCTCCTCCTCCTGATCTCATGCTTACGGACACGCTCGCTCGCCGCCGCATACAGATCCGTGGCGATCCTCTCTTCTTCGCGCGCGATGCTGATCAGTCGAGGCAGGTGCGCGAGACGAGCCAACTCAATCCGGCCGTACAGCGCCTCGCGTATCGCCGGCACGCCGCCCGGCGGCTGGAACATCCACGCGTGGAAGATCTTGAGGCCCCGCTCGGTAGGCGCATAGCGATCCATCGAGCGTTCGTCGCCGGGCGCCCTATACGTGCACCGCACCCTCACCGACCGCCCGCGCGCCATCTGAGGCAAGGTTCCGTGTGCCGTGGACTGCACGAAGCGAGCTCGTTGGAACCGCTCGTCCAGGGCTTGTGCGATGTGCGAGACGGTTTGGTTCGGCTGTTCGATTACGAGCCCCAATACCGCCATGTGGGCGGGCAGGTCAGTCGGGTTTAGGCGCGACATGGCGCTACTACGCTAGCTCAAATGGCAGTAGGGTGTAAACATTCTGAAACGATTCTGTTTTTCAGATAACAGTAGACATCTATATGCAGGTGTAAGCAAGCCGGAGGAGAGGGACATGCGCTTAGGAGTGAGAAACAAATGCCGCGAACTCGATCGGGCCAGGCAATCGCGAAGGTCCTGCGGCCGCGCCGCAACACGACGCTGCCTGACAGCCGTCGCGCCGATCGGCTACTGCTCCCTCCTTGCCTTGGCTGTTATTCCAGGAGTCGCCAGCGGAGGCATACCGTTAGCGCGCGCGGCGAGAGCTCTGAACGCGACCGACACCGCACATCTGCACAGGGTCTCGAACTCCGGCGAAGAAATCCTCGAGGTCGGGCGGGCAACGGGTACCCTACCTGGCTCGGTGCGGGCGTATATCAACGTTGGCGCGACCGTGATAGTCCACTTCACGATCGACACAGCAGCCGGCGCCATCAGCGGAGCCGGCTCAGGAAGGCTCAAAGGCCGAGCAGCGGAGCCTAGCTTCGCCGGCCGGATGACTGTTCGCCACGGCACAGGCCGCTACGCGCACGCCCATGGCGAAGGGGGCTTCTACGGAACGCTCGACCGCAGGACCTACGCGCTGGTCGTACAGACCACCGGCACCCTGTCGTACTGAGCAAATGCGCCCGCTGCGGCGACCGCGAGTGAGACACCGCGGCCTACTTGCTGCGGCGGTCGCCGTCGCGCTCGGCGCAGCTGTGCCTGCGACGAGCCAGGCCGCACCGTCGGCGAGGCTCGAAGTCGCACTGGTGCCCGAGCAGTTGGGCCGCGACACCACGATCGAGTTTGGGTTCCGCATCCAAGGACCCCACGGCACAGTGCCGCCACCGGTCACGAAGATCGCGCTGTCGTATCCGGCAGGATTCGGAATTGTGACAAGCGGCCTCGGACTCCAGAGCTGCAGAGAGACCTCGCTCGAAGAAGTCGGAGTTGAAGGCTGCCCCTCGCAATCGCTGATGGGCTACGGCACGGCAACGGGCGACATCCAGATCGGCCCAGAAGTCATCGAAGAGTCGGGGGCGACAGCCGTGTTCATGGCGCCGTTCCAGAACGGCAACATCGCACTCCAGTTCTACCTCAATGCCGAGGATCCGCTGGCCGCGCAACTGATCTTCCCTGGGCTCCTGCTGCCGGCGCGCGCACCCTTTGGCGGCGACCTTACGATCACGGTGCCGCTGATAGAGAGTTTTCCCGACGGTCCAGACGTCGCGCTCGTCAGACTCCGCTCCACCATCGGGCCGCTCGGCATCACCTACTACGACCGCATCCACGGCAAGTTCGTGCCCTACCATCCCAACGGGATCCTCCTGCCGCGTCGCTGTCCGAGAGGCGGCTTCCCCTTCGCGGCCGCCTTCACCTTCGCCGCAGGCGCCGAGACGACCGCACACGCAGCCGTTCCCTGCCCTCGACGCATGGCGTCTAGGGGCAGCGCGCGGGCCCGCTAGCCAACTTCCCGATCGTGGTGTTTGTGGAGGGGGATCACGACGGGGCTGCTGTGATCGGCCATCAGCTTGAGCCTCCCGCGGCTCAGCTGCCACACACGCACCGACCTCAACGCCGAGGCATGATCAGAAACAGCCATCAACACACCACAACCAAG
>DASZFC010000007.1:0-21008 GCA_035940195.1 Solirubrobacteraceae bacterium | reverse complement strand
CGCCATGCTCGTGCAGCGACGCCACGCTGGCTGCCTCCACGAACCGCCGCCCGTGCTGGGACGTCGAGATCACGAGCCCGTGGAAGATGTCCTTCTCGGGGACCGCCACGACGTGGTGGACCGTGCCCACCTGCTCGCCGTCGCTGCTCAGCACCGCAACGCCCTTCTCGAGCACCTCATACGCGATCGGCAACCCCTCATCCATGGCGCTCACGATACTCCCATCAACCGCAGGTGCGCATGATGCTCGAGCGTCTCGGAGATCGCCCGCTCGACCTGGCCGAGCGCCGGACCGGAAGCCTCGGGAGCCTCCGCCAGCGAGCGGCCGAGCGCTTCGGTCATGAAGCCGTACGCTGCCCCGCTCAGCGGGAATGATCCGGCCTCGCATGCTCCGCACACGACCCCTCCCGCCGCCCCTGAGAAGCCGGCGAGGTGCTCACCCTCGCCGCAGCTCGCGCAAGCGCCAAGCTGCGGAGCCAGGCCCGCCGCGAGCAGCAGCTTCAAGCGGAACGCCAGTGCAACCGCCCGGCCACCGACGGGGGATCGTTCAGCGCCGGCGGCCTGCTCGTCGAGCAACGCCAGATGCCGGCAGAGCAGGTTGAACACCCCGGGGTGAGGCTCATCGGTCTCGAACAGGCGGCCGACCGCGTCGCAGGCGCGCGCGGCCCCGTCCAGCGCGCGCGCGTTCCCGCGCAGGCGAGGGTAGGCATCGACCGTCTGTGCACCGGTGACCGTCAGCAGCTCGCCACGCCCCTCGTGCAGGTCCATTCGCAGGCGAAAGAACGGCTCCAGACGGCCCCCAAAACGGCTACGCGTGCGCCGGACGCCCTTGGCGATCGCGCTCACCCGCCCGCGGTGGGGCGTATACACGTGCAGGATGCGGTCTGCCTCCCCGTAGCGCATCGAACGCAGCACCACCGCCTCCGTCTTGACAGGTCCCGCCATCGCTGTGGTCGAGTCTAAGCTCGCTCCCGGCGGCACCTCCTTGCTACACTTTGTGAAGTAATGAGCAAGATCACGGTATATACGACCGAGCAGTGCTCGTTCTGCAGCCGTGTCAAGGCGATGCTGAGCGCACAGGGCGTGGAGTTCGCGGAAGTTAACCTCTCCAAGGATCCGGTGGGCCGGATGGAGCTGGCACAGAAGACGGGGATGATGAGCTTCCCCCAAGTGCTCATCGGCGATGAGCTTCTCGGCGGCTTCGCCGAGCTCCAGGCGGCCGCCGAGGAAGGCCGGCTGGAGGAGCTGCTGGCGGTCTGAGCGGGCACTGCCGGGCGCAGCGCATCTCTCCCTATACGCGCTTGCGCTGCCTGCGAGGTCGCGGCTGGCAGGTCTCACACACGTAGGTCCCCCTCCCGGAGACGACCATCTTCACAATCGCCGTGCCGCACTTCCCGCACGCCTCCCCCTCGCGCCGGTGCACGAGGAACTGGTTCTGAAAGGAGCCGCGCACACCGTCGATGTGGCGGAAGTCATCGATACTCGCACCGCGCGCGTCGATGCCCGCGGCGAGCGCCTCGATGACGGTCTGGCGCAGCCGCGCGTGCTGGGCAGGAGTGAGACGCCTGGCAGGCCGCAAGGGATGGATCCCAGCGCGGAACAGAGCCTCGTCGGCGTAGATGTTGCCGACCCCGGCGATCTTTCGCTGATCGAGCAGGAGCGCCTTGATCGGCGCGGTGCGGCCCCTGGCCAGCCCGCGCAGGTGCTTGGCGGTGAAGCGCTCGTCGAAGGGCTCGAAGCCCAGGCGGGCGGCGAAGAACGCCTCCAGCGCATCTGACCCGAGCAGCAGCTCGCCCGTGCCGAAGCGGCGTGGATCAACGATTACAAGCCGCCGTCCCTGACCGAGATCGATGCGCACACGGGTGTGCGGCGGCTCGGGATCGGCGCCAACGAGCACGGTGCCGGTCATGCGCAGGTGCTGAGCGAGATGGATGTCCCCCTCGAGGCTCCACACCAAGTACTTGCCGCGCCTGCCCAGCTTCTCCACGCGCCGTCCCTCGAGGGCAGCGGCCAGTTTCCTTGGCGAGAGTGGCCGTGACCAGCGCGCGTCGAGGATCTCCACGTGCTCCAGCCTGCGCCCCTCCACGAGCGCCGCCAGCTGGCGGCGGATCGTCTCGACCTCGGGCAGCTCGGGCATCGCCCTAGCTTATGAACGATTCCCCCGGGAGGCCCTCGGCGTCGCGGCCAGTGAGCCAGTCCAGCACCGTGGCGCCGACGTCGGCCAGCGGGCCGTCGTGGCGATCGCTGCGCCCACCGAGGACGGCCAGCAGCGGCGCGTACTCACGCGTATGGTCGGTGCCCGGGTGAGCCGGGTCCACCCCGTGATCGGCGGTGAGGATCAGCAGGTCTCCTTTGCGCAGCTGCTGCAGGCGCGCCGCGAGCCACGCGTCGATCTCCCGCAGGGCGCGGTAAAAGCCGTGGGAGTCCTTGCGGTGGCCATATACCTGATCGGTATCGATCAGGTTGACGAACACGAGTCCTTCATCCAGCTCGTCGAGCAGCTCACCAGTGCTCGTGAGCGCGAGCGCGTTGGTGGCGCCCGTATGAGACTTGCTCACCCCCACGCCGGCGAACAGGTCTGAGACCTTGCCGACCCCGTGCACCTGCAGACCGGCGCCGGTCAGCTCCTCCAGGTAGCCACGAGCCGGCGGTGCCAGCGCGAAGTCGCGACGGCCCTCGGTCCGCCGGAACGCCCCAGGCTGGCCCGTGAACGGCCGTGCGATCACCCGGCCCACGGCGTGCTGCCCGGTCATCGCTGCACGCGCCGCCGCGCATGCCCGGTAAAGCTCCTCTGTGGACACCCGCTCTGTGTGTGCAGCGAGCTGAAGCACCGAGTCCTGCGAGGTGTAAAGAATCAGCGCGCCGCTCTGCAGGTGCTCGGCGCCGAAGTCCTCGATCGCCGCAATCCCGTTATAGGGGCGGTTGCAGATCACCTGATGACCCATCGCTGCGGTCAGCGAGCCGGTCACCTCCGGCGGGAAGCCCTCCGGATAGACGGGCAATGGGCGCTCCAGCACCACCCCCATCATCTCCCAGTGGCCGGTGGTGGAGTCCTTACCCGGCCCGAGTGGGTGCAGCTCACCATGGATCGCCGGGCGCGCCGCCGCCGGGACGCCGGGCAGAGCCGTGATGTTGCCCAGGCCGAGCGCGGCCAGTGTGGGCAGCTGCAGGCCGCCAACGGCTTCGGCGACGTGCAACAGCGTGTTTGTCCCCTCGTCCCCATACAGCGCAGCGTCCGGTAGCGCGCCCACGCCACACGCATCGATCACGACCACGATCGCCCGCGGGGTGGGCGGGATCCCCATCCTTCTGCCGCCCCCCTGCTCGCTCACCGGACCAGCCTAGAGCGTGGAGGCGAAGGACCGCTCTGGCTTGGGCGTTTTGGCCCGCGGGTGCGCCCGGAAGTAGACATCCTTCAGCCGCTCCGCTGAGAGGTGCGTGTAGATCTGTGTGGTCGCGAGGTCTGAGTGACCGAGCATCTCCTGTAGCGAGCGCAGGTCGCAGCCCCCCGCGAGCAGGTGCGTGGCGAAGCTGTGGCGAAGCGTATGCGGGCTCATCTTCTGCTCCAGGCCGGCACCCCGGGCATAGCCTTGGACGATCTTGTAAAGACCCTGACGCGTCAGTCCTGCGCCCCGGCGGTTGACAAACAGCCGCACCTCCGTCTTGTGGCCAACCAGCGCAGGACGCCCACGCTGCTCGTATGCGCGCAGCGCGCCGACAGCCTGGCGGCCGATCGGTACGAGCCGCTCCTTGGAGCCCTTGCCGCGCGCGCGCAGCATCCCCTCATCCAGGTCGACGTCGCCCGCCTGCAGTCCGATCGCCTCTGAGGCACGAAGACCGCACGCGTACATGACCTCCAGCAGAGCGCGATCGCGCAGCGCGAAAGGCTCGGTCCCCTTGGGCTCACGCAATAACCTTGCGACCTCCTCACGCGTGAGCACTTTAGGCAGGCGCTGCGTCTTGCCGGGTCCGCGGAGCTCGGCGGTCGGATCGTGCTCGATCAGGCTCTCGCGCCGCAGGTGACGGTAGAACGAGCGCAGCGTTGCCACCTTGCGCTGCAGGGTGGCCGGCGCCACCGGCGGACGCTCGTTCACGCCCACGGCCAACTCGGACAAAAACGCAGCGAGATCACTGTGGCTGACCTCAGTCACGTTCAGCTCCTGGCGATCCAAGAACTCGCCGAACTGCAACAGATCGGAGCGATATGCCTGCAGCGTGTTGCGCGAAAGGCCTCGCTCGAGCTCGAGGTAGGCGAGAAAGTCGAGGGTCAGCCGCTGCAGCCTGATGCTCGTCCTGCGGCCGGGCGAGACCGTTCCCGTAGAGCTCACCCCTGAAGCTTCGCCTCCTCTTCAGAGGCTCCTTGACGGTGCAACAGGCTGTTCAGCCTCATCGGCCCCGTCCTCGCCACGATCGAGATCTCCCGCGAGCTCTGCCAGCGTCTTGCCAGCGGCAAGTGCCGCCCCAAAGAACAAGGGGTCCTCCGTCAACCCCCGGCCCATCGTCTCGGCGGGCAGGCTGGCGGCGGCGTAGGCCGGAAGATCGACCGTCGCCCGGCGCCAGTCGTGGCGGGTAATGCGTGCCGGCCGCTCGACGTTGACCTCGAGTGCCGACCGTTTTCTGACCGGCCGGCCCGGCAACGCCCCACCGAAGATCGCGCCGAGCCCGGCTCGCAGGTCGGCGCCCACGGGAGAGCGCATCCCGGCGGGCAGCGCTACGGTGACCGGCTCGAGCAGCAGGTCGAGCACCGTGAGCGTGTGGTGTGAGATGCCGCGGTGGCGCGCCCGGGGGTCTGCAGAGGACATCCGTGCAACGATCAGAGTCCCACACCCGAGCGCAAGTGCGGCGTGCGCCGAGTCCAAGGCGGACATCCCACCGTGCCCGAGCGGGGAGCTCGAGCCCACGATTCCCGGGCCAGGCCCGCAGAGCGCCGCATCCCAGCCGAGATCGCGCAGGCCATGATGCAGGGCACCGATGGTCGTGATCGCCTCGCCCTCCCCACCGAACGTGGCGCCCGCGGTCAGGTGCCCGGCCAGCAGGCCACGCTCGCGCAGTGAGCGGACCGTGCGCGAGTGCCCGCCGGGCAGTGCGCCGCCCTCGGTCTGTACGTATCCGAGGCGGCCCTGAGGGAGCGCCTGCGCGAAGGCCCAGGCGACCGCGGCGAGCTGGCCATGCAGGGCGAGCACCGCGACCGGCTGCGGCAGCGGGCCGGCCGGCAAGCCGGCCGGCAGCAGCTCCTCGACCGGCTCGACGGTGTGCTGGAGGCTCGTGTAGTTGAGCTTCATCACGTTCGGGCGGGCGGGGTCGGCGGGATCCCAATCCTCTCCACCGCTCAGCCCACGCGAAAGGTTGACGTGGACGATGTCGAAGCCTCCCGAGCCCAGCCCGAGGTCGCGGGCCTGCACATTGACCACCAGCTCATCGCCCACCTCTGCCCGGCCGACGAGCGCGACATCTGCGATCGCCGGGCGGCGATGCCCTTCTGACTCGATCAGGAGAGACTGCTCAGGCGCCTGCCCCGGAGGACCGGCGTCGAGCACGGTTGCACGGCGCAGCTTCAGCATCGGTGTCCGGACTTATCGCTCAGCGGGGAGCCCACGGACAGGCACGCTACTGAGATCTTCCGAGGCGTCCGGCCCTGCCCATTCCACGCTTACGTCAACATCGCACTCGCACTCCGGCAGGTTGGCTATCTCGTGCACACGATCGATCATCCTGGCCGCGATCGCCTGCCCGTGCAGCTCGTCGGCGACGCGGAAAACCGACTCCACGCGCAGCGTGCCGGTCGCGCCAGGCTCCGCCCTGCGCAGCGTCTCTGAGACCGGAATGTCCGTGCTCACGGCGTGTTGGCGAGCGCCGTGTCGCCCCCGCGCACAGCCGCCCGATCCAGAGCGGCCGCGATGAAGTCTCCGAACAGGGGAGCTGGGCGCTCGGGACGGGACTTGAACTCGGGGTGAAATTGAGATGCCACAAAGAAAGGGTGCTCCTCGAGCTCGACAACCTCGACGAGACGCTCGTCGGGAGAGGTGCCAGAGATGCACAGGCCGGCGCTCTGCAGGCGCTTGCGCAGCAGGTTGTTGACCTCATAGCGATGACGGTGGCGCTCATAGATGACCGCCTCGCCGTAGATCTCCCGCGCCCGCGTACCAGCGTGGAGCTTGATCGGGTCGGCGCCGAGGCGCATCGTGCCGCCGAGGTCGGCGACCTCCTTCTGCTCGGGCAGCAGGTCGATGACCGGGAAGGGCGTCTCGCGGTCGAACTCGGTCGAGTTGGCTCCCTCCATGCCCGCCACGTGCCGCGCGAACTCCGCCACGGCGATCTGCATCCCCAGGCAGATACCCAGATAGGGGATGCTCTGCTCACGTGCCACTCGGGCCGCGGCGATCTTGCCCTCGATCCCCCGCCCGCCAAAACCTCCAGGGATCAGGATGCCATCGGCGCGGGCGAGCCGGTCCATCGGCGACAGACCGGCGATGTCATCGCCATCGCCGGTGTCCTCCTCCGGGCGCGTGTCTGATCCCTCCAGGCTCTCGGAATTGATCCAGTCGATCTCGACCTTGCCATCCTGCAGCGATGCGGCGTGGCGAAGCGCTTCGCAGACCGAAAGGTAGGCGTCTGCGAGCTGCACATACTTGCCGACCAGCGCAATCCGCACGGTGGCCGAAGACCGGCCAGAGCGCTCGATTGGCTCCCGCCAGCCCGCCAGCTCGGGCGCAGGAGCCTGCAGGTTGAAGTGGTCGAGGATGAAATCGTCTACGCCCTGCTCGCGGAAAGTGAGCGGCACCTTGTAGATGTTGTCCACGTCGCAGGCCGAGACGATCGCCTCCGCAGGCAAGCTCGCGAACAGGGCGATCTTCTTGCGGATCTCCGCGGACAGCGAGCCCTCCGAACGGCACATGAGCATGTCCGGGGCGATGCCGATGCGCCGCAGCTCGTTGACCGAGTGCTGGGTCGGCTTTGTCTTCAGCTCGCCCGCGTGGCCAATGTAAGGCACGAGCGTGAGGTGGATGAACATGCAGCGCCGGCGCCCCACGTCAACGGGGAACTGGCGGATCGCCTCGAGGAATGGCAGGGACTCGATGTCGCCGACCGTGCCGCCGATCTCGGTGACGACAAAATCCACATCTGAGGACTCGGCGATCAGGGCGACGCGCTGCTTGATCTCATTGGTGATGTGGGGCACAACCTGGACCGTGCCCCCCAGGTAATCGCCCCGGCGCTCGCGCCGGATCACGGTGTCGTAAATCCCCCCGGCAGTTACGTTTGAGGCGCGACTGGTATTGACATCGGTGAAGCGCTCGTAGTGACCGAGGTCGAGGTCGGTCTCCGCGCCGTCCTCGGTCACGAACACCTCGCCGTGCTGGTAGGGCGACATCGTGCCAGGGTCGACATTGATGTAGGGGTCAAACTTCTGCAGGCCCACGCTCAGCCCACGCGAGACCAGCAGGCGCCCGATCGAAGCCGCGGCGATCCCCTTGCCGAGCGAGGAGACGACGCCGCCGGTCACGAAAATGAACCGGGTCTTCGGGGGCGCGACGGCGTGGCGGTCGGATTGGCGCGGAGTCATGAAGGCCTGCCCCAGGAGTCTAGTGCGCGCAGCCCCCGCGTTCGTTCGACAAACCCGGAAATTGAGCGAAGCTCTCCGTAGACGGTGATCGCGAGGAGCAGCCCAAGCGCGATCAGCTGGCCCGTCCGGGACAGCGTCAGCACCAGCCACAGCCCTGCCAGCGCACCGAGCAGGTTCGCGCCGGTGTCGCCGAGCATCGCTCGCTCGCGCAGGTCGTACAGTCCGGCCACGAGAGCAGGAGCGGCGAACAGGCCGAGGGACCACAGCGGCCTAACTTCAAGTGTTCCGAGCGTCAAGCCCGCGCCGAGCAGCACGAACGCCTTGATCGCGCGCCCAGGGCGCAGGTCGAGCAGGTTGAAAACGTTCGTCGCCAGTACGAGCACTCCGGCTGCCAGCAGCCAACGTGCCTCAGACAGTCCCTCGAAGCTCATCGCGAACAGCGCCAAGCCGAGCGAGCCGGCGGCCTTCAGCACTCCCGTGGAGAGCTCACCACGAAGCAGCGCCGCGCCGTGGCCGTGCCAGCCACGCTCCGAAGTGCGCCCGCCCGCACCGGAAGCGTCCGGGGCAAGCGTGTCATCGATCAGCCCAAGAGCCAGCACGCCGAGCGCGTATACGGCGACCGGCAGCGTCTCTGAATGGAACAGTCCTGTCGAGGTGAGCCGTTGCACGAGCATCAGCGGGATCAGGGCGAGCAGCGCAGCGGCCAGGATAAGCACTCCGAAGGGAAACGCCAGCGACCGGGCGCGGTAGTTGGGCCGTGTGTGGCCGCCCTCGCTGAGAGTGCGCAGGAGCGCTGGAGCAAGGACCGCGGCGCTCACCAAGGCGATCAGGAAAGGCATGCCGTGCATGCCGGGAAACTAGCGCCGTGGGCGGACGCGCTCAGGGCTGGGTGGAGGTGCCAGTGCCCGTCACGGTTGGCAGCAACGTGTCCGCCGTGGACTTCGCGCCAAACGTGCCGTGATCGCCAGCGAGCGCATAGACGAGCGCGGCTTCTCCAGCGAGCGCGTCCAGGTCATCGACGCTGGAGATGTTCTTGCCCTTGTACCAGGGCACCTGTGAGACTTCGGCGCCGGTCAGCTCCACGCCCACCGCCGGCACACCTACGGCCGCCACGCCAGCAAGCAGGCCCGACTCGAAAACACCGCTCGCTTCGGTTTGTTCGGGGGTCATGCCGCTCGGTGCTGCGCGCATCACGACCAGCCCTTCCAGGCGCGTGAGCTGCCCGTCGAAGGCGCTCAGCAGGTGTCCGCGTACGCGGCTGAGCAGCTCCTTGCCCACCAGCGCCCCGCCGCTGACCAGCTGACGGCCCATGAGCTCGCCGAAGCGCTTGAGCAGCGGCATAGATTGCGCGATCGCGGCGTAATGGGTGCCCGCCGCGTCGTGCCCGACCCCGGCCAGGTCGAGTGGCTCTCCTACCGCCACAACCGTCGCGAGATTGCCACCGGCCTGTGTCACCGCTGAGCGCACGAGCGTGTTGACCTGATCAGACGAGGCACCCAGGAACACGAGGCCGATGCTGCGCCCGTTCAGCAATTCGTGTACCGCCAGCGGATACAGCCCCTTGGCGAATGCTTCTTCATTGCCGAGCCGTTCCTGCAGCTTGGCCACCTGTCTGTGAGCCGAGCTGACTTCCGAGTTGAGGTTGTGGACGATCCCGTTCTTGGCCGAGGACACGAGATTGGAGTCGCCGATCGCCACTCCGAGGAGAACCCCCAGAGCAAGCGCGAACAGGACGGCCGCGAGGGACAGCGCGTGGTAGCGAAAGTCGAACATCTGAGCAGGTGGCCCGCCGGCTTCTCAGCCGCTCGAGCCGAAAAGCATCTGCAGCCGCAACCAGAGCAATTCGGCGACGTCACGAAGCGCCGGCGTAAGCCAGATGACCGCGATCATCGCGATCAGGCCCGCGGCGATCACGACCAGCAGTGGTGTGAGTCCGGGTCGGGGTTGGTAGAGGCGGCTCACCCCCTTCGCGTCGACGAGGATCTCGCCGATGCGAAGGCGCGTGAGGAAGGTCGAGGACATGCCCTTGCGGTTGCGGTCGAGGAACTCGACGAGGTTGAACTGGGAGCCCACCGAGACGATCAGCCGTGCGCCCTTCTCGGCGGCGATCAGCATCGCCACGTCCTGGCTCGTGCCCGGGGCTGGCACGAGCTTGAAGGGCAGGCCGAGCGCTTCCAGGCGCTCACGGCCCGGTGCGCGCCCGTCGGGGTAGGCGTGCACGACGAGCTCGGTGCCACGGCCTGTCCTATAAGAACCTCGCCCACCCCGTCCTGGGCGAGCGGTGGCCAGGGCGGCTTCCCCCGCCGAATCCATATCCCCGACGATCATGTCCGGGCGCAGGCCCTCGTGCAGGAGTGCCTCAGCGCCACCGTCCACAGCGATGAGCACGGGGCGCATGTCGCGGATGAACGGCCGCAGGGCACGCAAATCGCGCTGGTGACCGACGCCGCGAACAACAACAAGCGCGGAGCGGTCGCGGAAGTCGGTGGCAAAGCGCGGCATCTCGATCTTCCCGGCGAGCAGCTCACGCTCCTCGCGCATGTGCTCGATCGTGTTGTGGGCGAAACGCTCCAGTGCCTCACCGACCTCGTGGCGGCGAGCCTCGGTCTCGGCGAGCACTCGCGCGAGGTCGAGCACCTTCCCACGGGCCACCGCCTCCCCGCCGCGCGTCACCTCACCATCACGCACCGTGATCGCCTCGCCATCGGAGAGCACCTCGAACAGCGAATCGTCTGGCAGGTCGACCAGGTGGACGCCCGCTTCGACGAGCAGCTGGGGGCCGAGGTTCGGATAGGAGCCGCTGGAGGACGGACGGCAGTTCAACACCGCGCCGACGTCCGCGGCGATCAGCTCCTCGGCTGAGACCCGGTCGATGTCGAGGTGGTCAATGACCGCGACCTCGCCACGGCAGAGATGTTTGACGAGCAGCTTCGTCCGCCGGCCCAGCCGTACCGGCCCGCTGACCATACGCCAGGGTGCCACCTCACCTCCAGGCAGAGACGCCGCTGCCAGCGTGGGCACCGGCACGCCTCGGCCTGCCTGTGCAAGCTCCTGCGGGCTACCTCCGCCGCTGCGCGGTTTCGCGGCCATCGAGCGAGAGTAACGGCCGCGAGCGCAAAGCGCAGCGCCTGCGAACGATTAAACAGCCCTCGGTCGCAGGTCAGGCAGCCTTGCGCAGGTCGTGCGCGTGGCGGCGCGCGGTGTCATCAGCGTCATCGGCGCCCAGCATGCGGACCAGCTCGGAGACGACGTCGGCCTCGGCGAGCTGGACGACGGTGGCGCGGGTGGGATCGGCGGCGGTGTCCTTGACAACCGAGAAGTGACGATCGCCAAGCGAAGCGATCTGAGGGAGGTGCGTGATGCACAGCAACTGCCTGGTCTGACCGACCGCGCGCAGCCGCTCGCCGACCGCGCGCGCCGTATGGCCACCGATACCAGCATCGACCTCATCGAAAACAAGCGTGGCATGCGCACTGCGAGAGGCATCTGCGCCAGCTAGGTGAGCGCCGCCGCGGGCGGGAGCAAGACGATTGGGCACTGTGGCAAGAGCGAGCATCACCCGCGAGAGCTCTCCGCCGGAGCCGATCTCACGGAGCGGGCCAGGCGGAACGCCGGGATTGGCGGCGATCACGAACTCCACGGCGTCACCGCCCGTTGGGCCAGCCTCGCGCGAGATGAGGGAGACCTCGAAGGTGGCGTCGGGCATTGCCAGCGCCGCGAGCTCCTCACGCACGGCGACCTCGAGAAGCGGGGCGAGACGCTCGCGCGCACGGCGCAAGTGCAGGACATGATCGTCGAGCGCGGCGTGCGCCTCTCGGAGGCGGGCAGTGGCTCGAGCGAGCGCCACTTCGGCGCTCGCCAGCTGATCGCGGCGCTCGCGCGCATGGGCGGCGTACTCGAGCACGCTGGCGAGAGTTCCACCGTGCTTACGCGTCAGCCGCTCGATCATCTCCAGACGCTCCTCGACCTCATCCAGCGAGCCGTCCTCGGCCGCGATCTGTTCGCGATAGCCGCGCAGTTCGGTAGACAGGTCTTGGGACTCGATCACGAGCGCGCGCAGGCGCTCAGCGAGCGTGTCCAGGCGAGGATCGACACCGGCGAGCGCATCCAGGCTCGCGGCGGCGACCGCCATCAGCTGCGAGCTGCCGAGGCTGTCCTCGGGAGCAAGCGCGTTCGCACTGGCGCCAGCGGCGAGGCGCAGTGCATCGAGACGGCCCAGGTGAGCACGCGCGGCGAGCAACTCGTCGTATTCCTTCTGGTCGAGCGCGGCGTCATCGATCTCTGAAAGCTCGTGCTCGAGCAGGCCAAGCTCGCGCTCACGCGCCGCGGAGAGCTCACGCAGGGAGTCGAGCTCCGCAGAGAGGCGACGGGTCTCGGCAAACGTCTTGGCAACGGCGCGCAGGCGCAACGCGTGCTCGGGACCGCAGAGGGCATCGAGGATCTGCAGCTGGGCGCCCGCGAGAGTCAGCTTGCGGTGCTCGTGCTGGCCGTAGAAAGAGACGAGCCGCGAGCCGATGTCACGCAGCTCGGAGACGGTCGCAGAACGGCCATTTAGATAGGCGCGCGTGCGCCCGTCTGTGCCGAGACGACGAGCGAGGATGATCTCATCGGCCCCGTCGGGCAACCGCTCGATCAGCTCAGCAGGGAGTGAGTCCGGCAGGTCGAAGACACCCTCGACATAAGCCTCAGGAGCGCCGGGGCGAACGAGAGTGGGCGGGGATCCCATTCTCCCAACGCGCCCCCCGAGAAGCAGGTCCAGCGCGTGGGCGAGCACTGTCTTGCCGGCACCCGTCTCGCCCGTGAGCACATTCAATCCTGGTGCCAGTCGCAGCTGCGCCCGCTCGATCAACAGGAGGTTCTCGACGTTTAGCTCTTGCAGCACGCAGGCAGGTGTAGCAGCGCATGGGGACGGATTGCAAAAGCGGGAGTGCGCTGGGAAGACTTGCTGGCGGGCGGGATCTTGCTCAGATGACACAGAGAGCGCGTAATCTGTATAGGCGGTCCAGGGACGGACACCGAACCGTGCGTACACTCGTCCGCTATACGGCATGGCTGCCAGCGACCACAACCCGCGGTCCCACCCGCTCCCGCCGGGTCCAATCGTGTGCCTGTCAGCAGCGGCACTGGCGGAGCGCCTGGAGGAGGAGATCAATCGCGCAGGCCGCCATGGCACCCCCCTGAGCTGCCTTCTCGTGGTGATCGAGAACCTGGAGGAGCTGGCAAAGGCACACGGCAGCGAGCTGTCAGAGCAGGCGCTCGCCTACGTGGGAGAGACGCTGCGCCGCGAGCTGCGCCGCTTCGACCGGGTGGGCAGGCCAAGCGGCGGTGAGCTCGCTGTCGTGCTGCCTGGCGCCGACGGCCCGCGTGGAGAGATCGTCGCCAGGCGCGCACTTGCACGGCTGCGGGCGATCAAGATCGAAGCCGGCGGGGAGCGCCAGCCGCTGCGCGTGTCAGTTGGGCTCGCGGCCTGGCAAGAGGACACCGGCGGCGAGGAGCTGCTGGCCCAGACGCGGGCCGCCGCACACCAACAGCACGACCTGCAGGCGATCGAGACATAATCCCACCCGATGCTCTCGGGATCAGAGTTGTGGCTGCTCCGCCTCATGGCCGACCGCGGCCTTGCGCTGCTAGACGCGAGCGCGCTGCTGATGGTCATAGAGGAGAAGGGCGAGCTGCGCGTGGCGGCCGCTGCCGGCGAAGCGGTGCGAGGCGCGCGGGTGATGCCCGTCCAGAGCAGCGCGCTCGGCGCGCTGTTCCAGCGCGGGCAGGCCGTCGCGCTGGACCGTCCTCGGGGCGAGGAGGCCGCCTTCCTACACGAACTGGGGCTCGAGGCGCGCTCGGTGCTGGTCGAGCCATTCAACATGGAGGCGCATGGCAGCGGCATGGTGATCGCCGCCCGTCGCGATGGTGCCTTTCGCGGTCCGGACCGCGAGGCGCTCGCCGCGTTCGCCGAAAGCGTGGCCCAGCGCCTTGTCGCCGAGCGCTCGGTCGAGATCGAACGTCTGCGCTACGGCATGGAGGCGCGTGAGCGTGAGCGCACGCGCTGGGCGCGCGAGATCCACGACGAGAGCATCCAGGGCATCGGCGCGCTGCGCCTGCAGCTCGCTCACGCCCGCGACATCGATAACAATGAAGCGCTGAGCGCGGCAGTCGATACGGTCCTCGAGGGACTCGATCACGAGATCGACGGCCTGCGCCACCTGATCACCGAGCTTCGGCCCGCGGCGCTCGACGACCTCGGGCTTACATCTGCGCTCGAGGCACTCGCCCGTCGCGCACAGGCGATCGACGGCCTGGATGTCAAAACCGAGCTAGACCTCGGCGGGGACGACGGGTCCGAAGAGGTCCGTCTCGACCCGGAGCTCGAGAGCACCGTCTACCGGATCGTGCAGGAGGCCCTGACGAACGTCAGCCGCCACGCCGAGGCCACCCAGGCGATCCTGCGAGTCACGCGCGAGAACAGCCTCGTTCGGGCGTCGGTGACAGACGACGGCAAGGGGATGCCCGGAGCCGAGCGCCTCGGCCCGCGGGGCGACGGCCTCGAGGGCGGCTTCGGCATGGGAGGCATGCGCGAGCGGGCCGAGCTCGTGGGAGGCGAGCTCGAGTTCGGCCCGGCGCCTGGCCGCGGCACGATCGTCAGCCTCGAGGTGCCCCTTGCGGGGCGCCCCAGCTCGCTAAGCACCCCAGAGAGTGGGCGGGGATCCTAATCCACCAGGCCGAGGCGACGCGCGTAAGCCGTGATCTCCGCTCGCGAGGAGAAGCCGAGCTTCTCTATCGCGCGTGCGCGATAGGTCTTGACCGTGCGCTCGGCCACATGCAGCTGCTCGGCGATCTGAGGGTTGGTGAAGCCGTTCGCGATCAGGCGCACCACCTCGCGCTCACGCTCTGACAGCGCCACTCCGTCGCTGGGAGCCTCGTCGCCGGTGGCCATCAGCGCGCCCAGCCGCGGGTGCAGATAATTCTCCCCGCTGACCGCCAGCCTGAAGGCCTTCAGCAACTCGGCCGGCTCGGCCTCCTTCAGCACATAGCTGCGCGCCCCAGCCCGCAGGGCCTGGCGGGCATACTCGGGATCCTCTCGCATCGTCAGGATCGCGACCGCCAGCGTCGGATGGGCGACAAAGCAGGAAGGGAGCGCGGCCAAGCTCGAGCCGCCCGGCATCGAGAGGTCCAGCGTGAGCAGGTCTGGCTTGTGCTCGCGGACCGCGCGGACCGTGGCGGGGACGTCGGCGGCTTCGGCGACCACCCGGAACTCGCCCTCCTCCCGCTCGAGCACCATCCGGATGCCGTCCCGAACGACCCCGTGATCGTCCGCGATGATCACGTCGATCGGTCGATCCACCCCTGGCGCGCCAGCCTCCATCGAATCCACACCGTAGCGCCTGAGGCGGCCGCTCTGTGACGACGGCCCCTTGGGGCGACACTACACGGCCCAAAGGACTACACCGGACGGCACCTTTGGGACGACACGATCGGCACCACTTGCTCTACAGACAAACGTCCCGCGAGGACCCATCATGTCGTCTATGCCGTACAAGATCCCACCCGCGAGCACAAAGGAGCCCTCATGATCGCCCTAAGTATCGCGATGACCTGGCTGACCCTGACGGCCGCGGGCTTCGCCGCGTTGTCAGCGCTCGGCCGCATGGAGCTGCGCGACGAGGAGGAGACCGGCCCGGCCTGTCCCGGATCCGAGCGGATCGCCCTCACGGACACGTGGCCAGCAATGCCAGGATGGTCGCCGCGATGAGCTCCCTTCGCTCGCCCTCGAGGACGCGGCCGCCCGCGCTGCGCCTGCTGCAGGGTCAAAGAACCGTCCACCCCGAGCCCCTCCGCAGGCACGACGCCCCCCCACCCGCGCTACAGGTCATCGACGGCCCTACCCGTGTCCTGCTCGCTGGATCCGACGCCGGCCGGCGCGCTGTGCTACTCGACGAGCTGGCCCAGACCCTGTCGCCGGGCACCGTGTTCGCAGAAGCTGACGCGGTTTGTGACGTCCTCGAGCAGGCACCCAACAGCCGCATGGCATTCATCACCGGCGATCTCGACGGCACTCCTGCGGAGTCGCTGATGCACGTGCTTGCCCACCGTCATCCTGAGCTGCCTGTGCTGATCGTGGAGGGCCCGGTCCGAAACACAGACGGACCCATAGCTCACCAGGACGAGCTCCGCCGCCAGCACGCATAGAGACCGCTCTCGGCTCACGAGAGCTTGCAACACTCGATCCCGTCGCAACCGGCCGCTAGCGTGGCGGCGTGCAATCAACGCTCAAGTCGCCCCGGCTGCGCAGGATCCTCGTCGCCTACACGGCCAACCGATTGGGCACCTGGGTCGGATACGTCGCGTTGTCATTGGCCGTATTCGACCACACCCATAGCGCGCTGGCGGTCGCAGCGCTGCTGCTCGCCGGGCAGGCTCTGCCCGCATTTGTCGTCCCCGCTGTCGTCGCCCGGGTCGAGTCCTCGCGGCGCGGCAGCGAGCTCAGCGGCCTTTGCCTCTTCGAGGCGGTCGCTACAGCAGTGATGGCGATCCTGCTGCTATCGGCATTCTGGCTGCCAGCCATTCTCTTGCTGGCAGCACTCGACGGGACGGCGGCGCTCGCGGCCAGCGCGCTCCTGCGCGCGGAGGTGGCTCGCGTGGCACGTGAGGGGGTCGAAGCCCCTGGAATGGCAGCACTGCCCGAGGAGAACCGCGACGAGGTCGTGAATGATGCCGAGCGCAAGGCGAACGCAGCGCTGAACGTCGCGTTCTCCATAACATTCGTGCTGGGGCCTGCGTTTGCGGGTGTCATGGTCGCCGCCGCGGGGGCGCCCGCAGCGCTGTTCATCGACGTCGGCTCGTTTTTGATCTGCGGCGCGTTGCTGATCGACCTGCACCCTCACATCGAGGAGGCGGGGGACGACTCTGTGCGAGCTCGTTTGCGTGCCGCGTGGCGCCACATCAACGAGGCGCCGTCACTGCGCTCGTTACTGTCGATTGAGGCAGTCGCGCTTATGTTCGCCGAGTCAGCCGCACCGATCCAGGTGGCTTTCGCGAAGGCAACCCTACACGTGGGCGACGGCGGCTACGGCCTACTCCTCAGCGCATGGGGAGCGGGCGCCTTGCTTGGCAGTCTGGTCTTCGCGCGGTCGCTGAGTCGTTCGCTTGGAGTCCTGCTGAGCGCTGGCACGTTCGCCGTCGGACTCGCGTATGTGGGCTTCGCTGCCGCGCCATCGCTCATCGTTGCGTGCTTCGCGGCGCTGATCGGTGGGGTCGGCAATGGGGTCGAGTTGCCTTCGCTGAACAGCCTCATTCAACAGCTCAGCCCTAAGCATCTCCACGGACGCATGATGGGCGCCGTTGAATCGCTGACCGCCCTATGTGTTGCGATAGGACTGCCGTTGGGTGGGGCGCTGGTCGCGGTTAGCTCCCCGCGAATAGCGTTTCTAGTGGTAGGACTCGGAGCCGCTATGGCGTCGGCTGGTTTGCTTCGCGTCTCGCGAAACGGGCCTGTGCTAGCTGCGGACGACGAGACGCCCGTAGCGGTGACGCAAGGCGACGTGATCGCACCATAGCCCGGCGCCGCGAAATCATGCACTTGGGTTGACTGACTCCCCGGAGTGCCGACGGGCTGGACCGCGCAACCAGATTGGCCTGGCTTAAACGTGTGCAGGATTTGGCACGCAATAACCTCCCCCGTCGCGCGACAGTGGGCAGATCCTTTAGGACGACAGCAAATCGGCCGTTAAGGACCACAGAGCCGAGATGCCTACTGCCAAGCTAACCAGACTGTTCTTCTGGATCGCCGAGGTTCTCCTCCTGGTGGGCACCATAGGTGTTATCGCCTGGCTTTCTCGCACCGAAGAATGGCGTCCCCCGGCACTTGTCGCGCTACTTTTGGCTCTCGCGCTACTTGGACAGCGGCTCAGCGTCGAGATTAGTGACGGGGAGCTGAGCGCGTTGACTATTGCAATCGTTTTGGCCATGGGTCTCCTAGGGCCGGGTCCAGCTGCGGCGTGTGCGATCGCCGCAATGATCTTGACATCGGCAGTGAGGAGTCTCCCGCCAGCTAACTGGCTAAATAACCTCACGGCGCACGCGGTCCCCGCACTCGTAGGGGGCCTGATGGTGCGCGTGCTGGCAGGCAACATTGACAGAGTGCCTAGCCATCACACAGAGCAGAGCGTCCTATTTGGACTTATTGTCTTCGGTGTTTTCATCGTATTCACCGGACTCAACCTCCTCTTGAACGGACTCGCATCGCGCATCGAGGAAGGCCGGTCTCTCCGGCATCAAATGATGATTGAGTTCCTCCCGTTCCTTCCGGCAGAGTTCGCGGCAGGCGCATTGGCGACGATCCTTGTAGTCGCGTATGCAAGTGTCGGCTTGCCGGCTCTGTTCGCGGCGATCGTATTGCTCCTGATCTTCCGGCACCTGATGGTCGCGCTGTTGCGCTCGGAGGACCGCGCCGAGCAGCTCGAAGCCCGCTCGAGGCAGCTCGTCGGACTGCAGCTGGGCGTACTCAGGACACTAGTGAGGGCGCTCGGTATGCGCAACAAAACGAGCGGTCGCCACGCAGCCGCGGTCGCCCGCTACGCAAAGGCGCTGGCGGTCGAGCTCGGCTGCAGCGAGCAGGAGCTGGATACGGTTCATTCCGCCGGGCTGCTCCACGAGATCGGGAAGTTCACGTGGCCCGACCGTGTGCTGCACGCCGAGGTCATCCAGAACGAGGACCTGGCGCTCGTCAAGAACCACCCGCAGGAGGGAGCGATCCTCGTCGGCGCGCTCGACGGCTATGGGCCGGTTGCCGATGCGATCCTCTACCACCGCGAGCGCGTGGACGGCGGCGGCTATCCGGCCGGGCTGATCGGCAAGGAGATCCCGCTGGGATCGCGCATCATCGCGATCTGCTCCACATACGACACGATCACCGCGCCTGACGGCTATCGCTCGCCGATGACACCCGACGAAGCAATGGACGAGCTCCGTCACGGCGCCAAGAACGGCCAGTTCGACTCCGAGCTGGTCGAGAGCTTCATCGTACTGCTCGAGCGCGAGGGACCCACTTTCGCGCAGGACGCCGACTTCGAGACCGAGCTCGAATTCGAGCGGCGAGTTCGGGAGATGGCGGAGCCACGCTCGGCCGACCCTGCACGCTCACGGGGCTCGGCGGGCCCGCGAATAGGTCGCGGCGAGTGGCGCTCTGGTGTACGGGACTTCGGCCAGCGCGCCCTCAACAAAGGATGAGGACGCCCACGCATGTCGCGGACGCCCCCAAGCCTTCGATTACAAAGTTTGTCTAAGCCGACTCTTACTTGTTCCTGGTCATGGTACTCCCCTGCCTGGTTTCGGTCGGTTTGTCGGCGCCCACCCGTTTGTCTCCATCCACGGGAAGATGACCACCTTTGAGTAGGTTCGAGAAGGATAGTAGCGAGATTAGACGGAATGTCCAGTGTTACCTTGAGTTCTGCATGTTTGCCTGCAGAAGCAGGGGGTTTGGCGGCCCTTGGCGCCGAGGTTTGAGGGGTTTTGCCGGCTTCTCGACCAAACGTCCACAAAGCTTCGCGGCGCTCAACTTTCGCGCCCATCTGGCCGAGACATGGAGGGAGCAGCACCCAAGCCCATCCCTAGCGAGAAGGCGAACCCATGACCATCACCCCCCTCCAGCCCCTCTCAGACCGGCAGCTCGTCTTTACGAGCTCTCAGGCGGCCCGCTACGTCGGCGTCTCCCTCGCCACGATCCGCCGCTGGACCGACGCCGGTCACATCCACTGCTACAGGACGCCAGGCGGCCAGCGACGCTTCTCACGAGACCAGCTGGACGACTTCGTCACCTCGATGCAGAACGCGGGCGAGATCGCCAGCCCGCCAGCCGCGAAGGTCGCCTAACCGTCAGCTCGCCAGCCGGCCGAACTTCTCGCGCAGCCTGCGGTAGAACGAGGAGCCTGGTAGCTGCGCGATCGTCCCCGCTGCGTCCACGAACCGCGCGTCGATCGCCCCGCCAGCAGGGATCTCGCAGGCCGGACGCCCATCCATGGCGACATCTAGTGGCTCTCTAGAACGGTTGTGGATCGTCAGGTGGTCGCGTGGCGCGACCACCAATGTGCGCGCCGCAAGCGAGTGAGGCGCGATGAACGACACCACGAAGCCCTCCACCCCCCACGCCATCACGGGCCCCCCGTTGGCTAGGTTGTAGCCGGTCGACCCCGCCGGGGTTGCCACCACCAGGCCGTCGCAGCGCACGCTTCCAACCTCCTCGCCGTTCAGTGCGTATGCGATCTGTGCCACCCGGCCGCCGACCTTACGGTGGATCGCGACGTCGTTGACTGCCGTCAGGTCACCGCCTCCCGGTGTGGCAAACACGATCCCGGGCAGCCGCAGCAACTCGAAGTCTCCGTCCAGCGCGCGACGGATGCCGTCCTCGATGTCCTCAGGCTCAACCGTCGCCAAAAAGCCGATCTCGCCGAAATTGACCGCGAACACCGGTACATCCGTACCCGCATAGCGCTGCAGCGCGCGCAGAATCGTGCCGTCCCCGCCCAACACCAAGCACAGCTCCACATCATCCTTCACGGGCACGTTCATCGCTATGCCGGGTTCGGCCGCCAGGCCGTGCTTGCGCGTCTCCTCCTCGTCCATCCGCAGCGTCACCCCAGCCTTCGCCGCCGCCCCGATCAGCGCGCGCAGGGCCGTCGCCGTGTCGTCGGGACGGCGGTGGGTGAAGACCGTGATCTCTCTCATGGCTCCACCTCCCGCGCCATCTGCTCGATCTCCTCCACGGTCCCTGCCCCACCGGCTCGGCCGGGCTCGGCCAGCCATATGAACGTCTCTTTGTTGCCCTTCGGCCCCGCCAGCCCAGAGGAGTAATAGGAGAGCACAGCCGCGCCCAGCCCGTGCGCCGCCTGCCCGACGCTCACCAGCGCAGCGCGACGATCGTCCGGGTCGCGCACAACGCCGCGTCCCTTGCTTGCGAGCACGCGACCCACCTCGAACTGGGGCTTGATGAGCGCCATCACGTCATAGGTGCCGGGCATGCACCCGAGCACAGCGGGCAGAACCTTGGCGAGGGAAATGAACGACACGTCGACGCTGGCCAGATCCGGCGTGTATGGCAGCATCGCGACGGTCAGCGAGCGCGCGTTCGTGCGCTCCATGACACTCACGCGCGGATCGTTGCGCAGACCCCAGTCGAGCTGCCCATAGCCGACATCCACCGCCACCACGCTCCTCGCGCCGTGGCGCAGCAGACAGTCCGTGAACCCTCCGGTCGAGGCGCCGACGTCCAGCGCCCGCCTGTCGCTCACGTGCAGGCCCGACGCAGCGAGCGCGTTCTCCAGCTTGATCCCGCCGCGCGAAACATACGCTGGCGGGTCTCTGTGATCAACATCACACATAAGTTCGGGCACTCTGGGCATCATGATGAACGACCCGAAACACAGCAGCACCCTCCTCCCCGAAACGGCCCGCT
>DASZFC010000006.1:0-10319 GCA_035940195.1 Solirubrobacteraceae bacterium | reverse complement strand
GCGCCGGTGAGCTCCGACAGCGAGATCATCGTGCTGTGCGCCGCAAGGTTGACGGCGGCAAGGACCTCGCGGGCCTCGTTGCGTACGGGAGCGGCGATCGAGTGCAGTTCGGGCGCTAGCTCTTCGTCGCTGATCGCAAAGCCTTCGTCCTTGACCTTGTCCAACTCCTCGCGCAGCGCTTTCTTTGAGGTGATCGTGTTGGGAGTGTGTTTGGTCAGTTGCATGGTCCCGATCAGCTCGCGTTGCTGATCCTCGGGCAGGTAGGCCAAAAGCAGCTTGCCCATCGCGGTGCAGTACGCCGGCAGGCGCGACCCGGGCTGCAGGTCGAGGTCGATCCTGGCCTGCCCGCGGCGAAAGCTGCGCGCGCGGTCGACATAGACGATCTCCGTCCCGTCGAGGACGGCGAGACTTGACGTGTAGGAGGTGCGCTGGCGCAGCTCTTCCAGGTAGGGATGGGCGTGCTCGCGAAGCCCGGTTGAGTTGAGCGCCGACATGCCCAGGTCGGTGACGCGCAGGCCGAGCCGGTACTTGCGCGAGGCGCCCTGCTCGAGGTAGCCCAGTGCCACGAGCGTGATCACATAGCGGTGGGTGGTGGAGCGGCTCATCCCGAGCTCATCGGCAATGTCTGCGATCCCGAGCACCGGACGCTCTGGCGTGAAGCAGCCAAGGATCGCCAGCCCTCGCTCGAGCGACTGTGAGTAGCGTGCCTCACGCAGGCCGGGAACTGACCATGCGGGTTCCGCCGCAGCTTTCCTCTGCTTAGAAGTACTCGATCTTGCTTTGGGCATCGTTGGTGTTTCCTGTCTTGAGCCGGTGACTATTTCCATTCCCGGATCCATATCGGGTCGGCCATCATACTTCTCCCACGATGCTGTTCGACCCCCTGCGATTGCGCGATTGTGAGATGCGAAACCGGATCCTGATGTCGCCAATGAGCCAGCATCAGGCGGGCGAGAACGGGCTGCCGACGGATTGGCATCTGGCTCATTACGGCTCCCGCGCGGCCGGGGGCTGCGGGGCGATTCTGCTGGAGGACACTGCGGTGGCGCCCGCGGCGCGCACGAGTCATGCGGCGCTCGGGTTATACGACGAGGAGGGGCTTGAAGCGTTTCGCCGCGTGGTGGAGTTCTGCCATGAACAGGGCGCGTCGGTGGGGGTTCAGCTCGCACACGCGGGGCGCAAGGCGTTTCGTGACACGCGCGGTGCAGAGGGCTCGCTGTCGGCCTCGGCGCTGGCGTTTGCGGAGGGCTGGTCTATACCCCTCCCAGCCGATGCAAGGACGCTCGAGGACATAGTCGCCTCGTTTGCTGCTGCCGCGGCCCTGGCGCTTCGGGCTGGGTTTGACTTCGTCGAGGTTCACGCCGCGCACGGCTACCTGCTCCAGCAGTTCCTCTCACCGCTGAGCAACCTGCGAAGCGACGGCTACGGGGGCGACCTCCACGGCAGGGCGAGGCTGCTGCTGGAGGTGGTCGAGGGGGTGCGCTTGCAGTGGTCGCAGGAGCGTCCGCTGTTGGTACGGCTGCCCGCTGGCGATGGTGGGAGCGCGGGCTCTACCGTCGCGGAGATGGCCGAGGTGGCGGGATGGTGCGCAGAGCGTGGCGCTGATTTGATCGATATCGCTGGCGGCACGCCGGTCTTCGAAGGCGAGCGTGTCAGCTTTGAGGAGATGCTTGCCTTCGCGAGGATGCTGCGCGCGAGCAACCCACCGATTCCGTTCGCGCTGGGCGGAGTCACGGATGCCCTCGCGGCCGAGGAGCTGTTGCGCTGTAGCGGCGCGGCGCTGCTGAGCGTCGGACGAGCGCTGCTGGCCAATCCAAGCTGGGCCCTGGCGGCCGCAAGCCAACTGGGAGTGGCCCGCTAGCCTCAGCAGATGCCCCTTTCCAGCTTCAGTCCCCGCGTGGGCGAGTGGTTCGAAGCGGCCTTCGCCGCGCCCACCGAGGCGCAGGCGAAAGCGTGGCCGGCGATCGCGCGGGGCGAGCACGTGCTGCTGTCGGCGCCGACGGGGTCGGGCAAGACGCTGGCTGCGTTTCTGTGGGCCCTGGATCGGCTGAGCGCGGACGGCGAAGCGGGCGCGCAGGCGCCGTCACGAGGCACACGTGTCGTCTACGTCAGCCCGTTAAAGGCCCTCGCCTACGACATCGAGCGCAACCTCCGCACGCCGCTGCGCGGGATCGGCGCGGAGCAGGTGAGCGTGGGGATCAGGACGGGGGACACGCCGCAGCGCGAGCGCGCGGCGATGATGCGCAAACCGCCTGACATCCTGATCACGACCCCGGAGTCGCTGTATCTGATCCTGACCTCGCAGGCGCGGGCGATGCTGAGCGGCGTTGAAGCCGTGATCGTCGATGAGATCCACGCCGTCGCCCACTCCAAGCGCGGCTCCCACCTCGCGCTCACGCTCGAGCGCTTGGAGTCCCAGGCCGGCAGGGGGGTGCAGCGGATTGGGCTGAGTGCAACCCAAAATCCCTTGGAGGAGATCGGCCGCTTTCTCGTCGGTCCAGGACGCGAAGCGACGATCGTCGATGCGGGCGCCCGCAAGCAACTCGACCTGCGGATCGAGGTGCCGGTCGACTCGATGTCCGAACCCGATGCTGGGCGGGCGGGACCGGATCAAGAGCGCGATCCCCTCGAGCCGGTGACTGGAGGGGAGTCGACCCGTAACTCGATCTGGCCCGCGATCTATCCGGAGCTGCTGAAGCTGGTGCGCGAACACAACTCCACGATCGTGTTCGTGAACAACCGCCGCTCGGCCGAGCGGGTGGCGCTGCGGCTGAACGAGCTCGCGCAGGAGGAGATCGCACGCGCTCACCACGGGTCGCTTGCGCGCGAGGAGCGGACGAAGGTGGAGGAGCTGCTGAAGGCCGGCGAGTTGCCATGCCTGGTGGCGACGAGCTCGTTGGAGCTGGGGATCGACATGGGGGCGGTCGACCTCGTGCTGCAAATCGAGTCGCCGAAGTCGGTTGCGAGGGGGTTGCAGCGGATCGGGCGTGCCGGCCACGGCGTGGGGGAGGTGAGCCGCGGGCGGATCTTTCCGAAGTTCAGGGGCGATTTGCTCGAGTGCGCGGTCGTTGCCCGTCGCATGCACGAAGGCCTGATCGAGCCGACGGTTGTCCCTCGCAACGCGCTCGACGTCCTCGCCCAGCAGATCGTGGCGATCGCCGTTGCAGCCGAGCCCGCCGGCAAAGACAAGGAGGCCGACGATTCGATTCCCGCCCGCCCCGTCTCCGTGGACGAGCTGTACGCACTCGTAACGCGCACCCACTCCTACTCCGAGCTGTCCAGGGAGCTGTTGGAGAACGTGCTCGACATGCTGGACGGCAGATATCCGTCGAAGGAGTTCGGCGAGCTGCGCGCACGTATCGTGTGGGATCGCGTCGCCGGGACGATCCGTGCGCGCAAGGGTTCGCGCCAGCTGGCGATCGCGAACGCCGGCACGATCCCCGACCGCGGGCTGTACGCGGTCACGCTGCCCGACGGCAGGCGCGTGGGTGAGCTCGACGAGGAGATGGTCTATGAGGCGCGCCCCGGCCAGGCGTTCCTGCTCGGCGCCTCCACCTGGCGGATTGAGGAGATCGGCCGCGACCGCGTGATCGTCACCCCCGCTCCCGGCGCTCCCGGCGCGGTGCCCTTCTGGAAGGGCGACACCATCGGGCGCCCGAAGGAGCTCGGCGAGGCGATCGGCGCGTTTGCTCGTTGGGCCGTGGAGCAGGAGCCGGGGACGCTCGAGCGCGAGTACGACCTCGACGCGCGCGCCGCCCGCAACCTGCTCGCCTACCTGCGCGAGCAGCTCACGGCCACGCGCGTGCTGCCGAGCGAGCGGACGATCGTGGTGGAGCGCTTTCGCGATGAGATCGGCGACTGGCGGGTGTGCGTGCTGTCCCCCTACGGCGGCCGCGTCCACGCTGCCTGGGGCCTCGCGTTGACGGCGCGCATTCGCGAGCGCTTCGAGCTGGAGGCAGACGTCATCTCCTCCGACGATGGCATCGTCCTGCACCTCCCCGACCTCGACGCGGACGAACTCGAGGCGCTGCCGCCGGCCGCCGAGTTGGTCCTGGTCGAGCCTGACGACGTGGAGCCAGCCCTCGTCGCAGAGCTCGGTGGCTCGGCGCTATTTGGGGCGCGCTTTCGCGAGAACGCCTCGCGCGCGTTGCTCATCCCCCGCGCCTATCCCGGCAAACGCACGCCGCTGTGGCAGCAGCGGCTGAAGGCCCAGAACCTGCTCGAGGTGGCACACCGGTATGCGGACTTCCCAATCGTGCTCGAGACCTACAGGGAGTGCCTGAAGGACGTGCTCGACGTGCCGGGGTTGGAAGGGCTGCTGAGGGGGCTGCACAGTCGTGAGATCGCGCTCGTGGAGGTCGAGACACAGACCGCCTCGCCGTTCGCTTCTTCGCTGCTGTTCGACTACGTGGCGACGTACATGTACGAGGGCGATACGCCGAACGCCGAGCGCAAGGCCGCCGCGCTGTCGCTCGACAGGGATCTGCTGCGCGAGCTGTTGGGCCAGGAGGAGCTGCGAGAGCTGATCGACCCAGGGGCGCTGGAGCGCGTCGAAGATGATCTGCAGTGCCGCTCGGAGATCACGCGGGCAACCGGCCGCGATGGGCTTCACGACGTGCTGCGTCGTGTTGGTGACCTCACCGCCGGTGAGGTCTCGGGGCGCGTGTTTGAGGGGATTGGATCCGAGGAACTGCTACTCGAGCTGGAGCGCGAGCGGCGCGCGATCCGCGTACGCGTGGGTGGCGAGGAGCGGTATGTCGCGGCCGACGAGGCGGGGCTGTATCGCGACGCGCTCGGCGCGGTGCCGCCCGGCGGATTGCCGGAGGCGTTCCTGGGGGAGGTGGACGACGCATTGCGCGTACTGATCGCGCGCTACGCGAGCACGCATGGGCCGTTCACGATCGAGGAGGTCCGCGCCCGCTACGGCATCGACGCGAGTGCAGTGCTGCGCGAGCTGGAGCGCGCCGGCGAGTTGGTTCGCGGTGAGCTGCGGCCTGGAGGCTCCGATCGCGAGTGGTGCGATGTGGAGGTCCTGCGTCGCCTCAGGCGCGCCTCGCTGGCCGCGCTGCGCAAGGAGATCGAGCCGGCCGGCCAGCGCAGCCTCGCCGCTTTCCTGCCCTCGTGGCAGGGCGTGGACCGGCACTCCGGCGCGGGGGCGGGAGCCGATCGGTTGCGCGAGGTGCTCGTGGCGCTGCAGGGGTTGGCGCTGCCCGCAGAGATCTGGGAGCGCGATGTGCTGCCGCGGCGGATCGGCGCGTACTCGCAGGCGTGGATGGACGCCCTCTGCGCGAGCGGCGAGGTGGTATGGATCGGCGCGGGGGCGATCGGACGGGGCGGAGGACGCGTGGCGTTGTACTTTCGCGAGGACGCCGCCGCGATCGGCCCTCCCTCCTCACGCCCCTCGGCCCGCAGCGGGTATGAGCCGCCGGGTAATCCCGAGCACGAGCTCCTGCGTGCGCGGCTCACGAGGGGGCCGTGCTTCTTTACCGATCTGCTCGCCGAGCTCGACGTCCCGGCGGAGGCGCTGCGCGAGGCGCTGTGGGATCTCGTGTGGGCGGGCGAGGCGACGAATGATGCCTGGGCGCCGCTGCGGGCGCCTCATCTGACGCTCGCCCGTGGGGGGCGAGGCGGCGCTGTGGCTGCCGGCGCTCGCAATGGCCGCCCGATGGCCGGGCGCTCGCGCTTTGCCTCTCGCCGCTCAGGCGCGCAGTCTCAGGTCCAGGGCCGCTGGTCGCTGACCGAGTCGATCTTCCGTGGCGCGCTGGACGGACCCGAGCACCGGCGGGCACTCGCCGAACTGCTCTTGGAGCGCTACGGGATCGTCACCCGCGAGCAGGTGCTGGCCGAGGGGATCAAGGGCGGCTTTGCGATGCTGTATGAGACGTTCTGCAACCTCGAGACCCTCGGGATCTGCCGCCGCGGCTACTTCATCGAGGGAATGGGCGGCGCGCAGTTCGCGCTGCCGGGCGCCGTCGAGCGGTTGCGCGCCTCACGCGAGCAGGGCCGTACGCTCGTGCTCGCGGCGGCCGACCCGGCGCAACCCTACGGCGCGGCGCTGGGATGGCCGAAAAGGGATGGACAGGAGCGCCGCCCGGCGCGCGTGGCCGGGGCTTATGTGGTGCTGGTTGAGGATGAGCCCGTGCTGTACGTCGAGCGTGGGGGCCGTGGATTGGTGACGCTCGCCGGCGCTCCGGTGGAAGAAGCTCTGCGGGCGCTCGCGGAGGCGGTGCGGGCCGGGCGTGTGGGCAAGCTCGCCTTGGAGCGAATCGACGGCGAGCCGGCGATCGGCTCGGATCTGGTCCAGGCGCTGAGGAGCCTCGGCTTCCATTCTGGCCCGCGTAAGCTCACGCTCAGCGCATGAACGCTCGCTCCCCTCGCCGCGTCGGCCACAAGGGCGCTGCCCACATCGAGCCCGGGAACACATTGGCGAGCTTCGACGCGGCGCTGCGCCACGGCGTGGACATGATCGAGCTGGACGTGCTCTCAGAGCACGTCGATGGCAGTGGGAGGCTGCTGGTCGCCCACGACTATGAGGACATGCACGCACGCACGCCGCTGAGCTTCGAGCAGGCGCTCGAGCATCTGGCAGGCGATGAGTTCGCGGGCGTGGAGCTCGATGTCGACGTGAAGATCCCCGGCTATGGGGGACGCGTCGTAGGAGCGCTGCGCGAGAAGGGCCTGATCGAGCGCTCGCTCGTGAGCGGCATGTACACCTCCGAGCTCGATGCGATCCGGGCTCTGGAGCCCGGGCTGCGTCTCGGTTGGTCGGTGCCACGTCTGCGGCGCGACTACACGACCGACATGCTCACGGCGATTCCCGCACTGGTGATACTCAGCGGCTACCGCGCGCTTTTGCCCCGGCGCGTTCGTGAAGCCCTGCGCGCCGGGCGCTTCGATGCGATCATGGCCCACTGGCGCCTGGTCACTAAGGCGCTCGTGGAGGCGGTGGCCGAAGGCGGGGGCCAGCTCTACGTGTGGACGGTCGATGACGCACGGATGATCGCGAAGCTGAGCGGCATGGGCGTCGACGGCATCATCACGAACGATCCGCGCCTGTTCAACCAATGACGCATGTGGCCGCGCTGAATCCCGCCGGATCGGCCCCGGCGAGGCTCTGATGCCCGGCCGTGGTCGGGCGGGAGGCCGAGTGCACGACATGGACGCCCTTGCGCCATTGAAAGCTCACGACGCCGCGCAGCGTGAACGCTGGCTTGCCGGGGACGGGCGTCAGCTGGAAGCTGAGCCCGTTCTGGCGCGCGGAGGAAGCCGGGCCGACGGTGAGGAAGCCCGAGTCTGCGCCATGCGCGGGATCGTCGATCCATTGTTTGGTGGTGGTGTTCTGGTACTGGAGGCGAAAGCGCATGTACATCTTGTCGCTGGCGAAGCCGTCGCTAGGCATCGAGCCGCGGATACCCAGGGTGTTTGGCTGGTCTTTGGGGGTGCAGACATCGATCGTCGCCCACAGCTGGCGCGAATGGAAGAGCGAGTGGCCGGTCGCGGCGCTTGCTCCAGAGGCGTAGGTAAACGAGAGCACGACAAGCGCCGCCAGCAATGCGATCGGCTTACGGGAGACCATCATGCATCTGAAGATAGCGCCGCCGGTCCTCCGGTGACGCCGGTGGAGTGGCCTGTGATATGCCTGGGTGATGGCGGGCATGCGTTCAGCGGAGGTGGTGGAGCTGCTCGCGCGCGTTCCGGTGCTCTCCACGCTCGAGCGCCCCGACCTGGAGCGGATCGCCGCTCTCGCGGTGCCGCGCCAGTTCGAGCCGGGCCAGGTCGTGTTCCGCGAGGGCGATGAGAGCGACACTTGCTACATCGTTCGCTCCGGGCGTGCTCGTGCGGTGCGCGAGCACACCGGTGGCCGCACGATCACGCTCGCGAGTTTTGGCCCGGGCGAGTTCTTTGGCGAGCTGGCGCTGTTCGAGGATGAGCGCCGCTCAGCCACTGTGGAGGCGATCGAGCAAACGAGCGTGGTGGCAGTGCTCGGCCCGGACATGCGCAGGTTGATGGTGGAGCACCCCGGGATCTCGGCACGCCTGGTGATCGCGCTTGGCAGGCGCCTACGCGAGACCAATGAGCGCCTCTCGCGCCAGTCCTTTCAGACCGTGCAGAGTCGTGTGGCGGTGGTGCTGAGCGAGCTTGTCGCCCAAGAGCAGCCGGATGGACCGCAGCAGGACGTGCTCCTCACGGCAACCCAGGCTGACCTGGCCCAACTGGCGGGATCCTCGCGCGAGTCGGCCAGCCGCTTTCTCGCGGTGCTGGAGCGGGCCGGAGTGATCTCACAGGGGAGGGGTCGCCTGACGGTGCACGATCCGCAGGCGCTGAAGCAGTATGTCTTCTAAATCCGCTGCCCGCCCGCCGGGGGATCCAAATCCCGCCCGCCGATCTGGATCACGCCCGCCCGCGCAGGAGATCTCGGCCGGTGGCGTCGTGGTGCGCGGCGAAGAGGTCGTCGTGATTGTGCCCACGCGCCGTGCGCCTGACGGCTCGCGGGTGCTGGCACTGCCGAAGGGGCACATCGACCCGGGCGAGACCGCGCTGCAGGCCGCCGAGCGCGAGGTGCGTGAGGAGACAGGGGTAGTGGCGGAGCTCATGCGCGAGCTGGGCGAGGTGCGCTACTGGTACCGCCGCGACGGGCAGACGATCGGAAAGTCGGTGTCGTTCTTCCTTTTCCGCTACGCCGGGGGCGACACCGCCGACCATGATGACGAGGTCGAGGAAGCCCGCTGGATCGGACTGCAGGAGGCTCAGAGGGAGCTCACCCATGCGGCCGAGCGCGAGATGGTGGAACGCGCGCTGGCCTATTTGCAGGAAGAACGGTAGCCTGCGCTCCGTGCAGGTGCTCAACTTCTACTCGACGATCTTTGCCGATGAGCTCAAGCGGGGCCGCAAGACCGCGACGATCCGCCTCGGCGACAAGTCCGGCAAGTACCGCAAGAACCAGGCCGTGCTGGTCACGATCGGCTACCAGTACTCGCCGCGCGAACGCATCTTCGAAGCGGTCATCGACCAGGTCGAGGTGCTGAAGCTCGCAGACCTTTCGCCGCGGGACATCAAGCACGACAACCCCGAGTTCCGCCGCCACGAGGAGCTGATCAACTTCCTCGAACAGATCTACGGCCGCGAAGTGTCCCCCGAGGACACGGTCACCGTCGTGCGCTTCTCCCAGATCCTCGAGAACCCCACCGGCATGACCGAGGCGATGAAAGGGTTCGGCGGAGCCCAAAACTAGGGCTTTTCGCCGCTGCGCACGGCGGCGCGCGACCGGCACTCGACGTGAACAAGTGCCGAGGAAGCTTGATTCTCGCGAGAAATCGTCTATATATTGGGGAGTCGTTGGCACTCTCCCGGAGAGAGTGCCAGTAGGCGGCCGAACCTCCATTGGAGCGTTGCGAGCCGCTGTCGTATTCCTAAAGCGGAGGTTTTCAAGATGAAGCTCAAGCCCCTGGGCGATCGTTTGATCGTGCGGGCGATCGAGGAGGAGGAGAAGACCGCTAGCGGTCTCGTCCTCCCCGATACAGCCAAGGAGAAGCCACAGAAGGGCAAGGTCGTCGCTGCTGGCGACGGCAAGCTCGACGAGAACGGCAAGCGCATCCCGCTGGATGTAAAGAAGGGCGACGAAGTCCTCTACAGCAAGTACGGCGGGACCGAGATCAAGATCGACGGGGAGGACCTGCTCGTGTTGCGCGAGTCCGACGTCCTTGCCCTCGTCGAGGCATAAGGAGAACTGAGAACACATGGCTCACAAGGAGATCAAGTACAGCTCAGAGGCGCGTTCGGCGCTCGAGGCGGGTGTGGACGCGGTCGCTAATGCGGTCAAGGTCACGCTCGGCCCGAAGGGTCGCTACGTCGTGCTCGACAAGAAGTTCGGTGCGCCCACGATCACCAACGACGGTGTGACCATCGCTCGTGAGATCGAGGTCGAGGATGTCTTCGAGAACCAGGGCGCGCAGCTCGTGCGTGAGGTCGCCACGGCGACCAACGACGTCGCCGGCGACGGCACTACCACGGCGACGGTGCTGGCTCAGGCGATCGTTCGCCAGGGCCTGAAGAACGTGGCGGCGGGCGCGAACCCGCTGGCGCTGAAGCGCGGGATCGAGAAGGCGGTCGACGAGGTCGTCAAGAACATCGCCTCGCAGTCCAAGGAGGTCTCCGGCAAGGACCAGATCGCGCGTGTCGCGACGATCTCCGCCGGCGACGAGGAGATCGGCGACGTGATCGCCGACGCGATCGAGAAGGTCGGCAAGGACGGCGTCGTCAACGTCGAGGAGGGCCAGACGTTCGGCATGGACCTCGAGTTCACCGAGGGCATGCAGTTC
>DASZFC010000005.1:0-39777 GCA_035940195.1 Solirubrobacteraceae bacterium | reverse complement strand
GGCAGCTTCCTGAACCTGGGCGTGATGGTGGCGGCGGTGGAGCTGGTCGAGATCGGCGACCACTGCATGTTCGCCAACGGCTGCTTCATCTCTGACGCCAACCACCGCTTCGACGACCCTGAGAAGCCGGTGCCGTGGCAGGGCTTTGAGACGAAGGGGCCGACGCGAATCGGGGATAACTGCTGGCTCGGCGCGAACGTTGTCGTGACGAGCGGCGTGACGATCGGGGAACGGTGCGTGATCGGCGCGAACAGCGTGATCACCCACGACATCGAGCCTTTCTCGGTCGCCGCCGGCGCGCCGGCGAAGGTGATCAAGCGAGTCGAGTACGGGTAGCGCCAAGGTCATCCCGACGACAGGATCTGGCGGCGAGCGCCGTATCGCCGGCATGTTCCGAAGCCGCCCCGACCTCCAATCTGGGCCGGGGCGGAGGATGCAGGCGTCAGGACGCGGGCGTCCAGACCGTCGAGATGTGACACACGTTCGTCGCCTCCGCCGCGTAGGCGAAGATTTCGAGCTGTCCGTGAACGGGCGAGGTGATCGTCAGGTGCCCGACGGCATAGCTTTCTTTGTCGCCGGCCGAGGTGCTCGTCACCCCGAACAGGTAGGCGGGGGTGGGGCTGATCGCCTGGGTGAAGCTGCTGAACAGGACGAACGCCGCGGCGCCCTCGTCGGACTCGGTGTGCGTCTCATCGATCTGCACCAGGTCCCGGTTGGACGCGTCGAGCGTGACCTCGATTAGGCTCGGCCCGAGCTGCAGGCAGTTCCCCGTCAGCGCGAACGGCCCGGCGCCGCCGAGCGGCGTGTTCTGTTCGGTGAGCGCCGGCGCGGTCGAGGTGTAGGTGTACTCCACAGCGCCCGGTCCCTGCGGACCGGTGAGGCCGGTGTCGCCCATCGGACCCTGCGCGCCGGCTGGACCGGCCGGACCCTGCGCGCCTGCGGGGCCGGTGGGGCCGATCTTGCCTCGCGGGCCGCCGAGCGATTTGCCTTTTCCGTGGCCTTTGCCGTGACCGTGGTGCCCGCGCGCCGCGTGGGCGTTGCGGGCCCGGTGCGCGGGAGTCCGGTGCGCGCTCGCGCCGGCGGCGCCGACGGTGAGCGAGGCGAGCAGCGAGGTGGTGGCGATGCCTGAAATGAGAAGTGAGCGAGTGATGTGCATGGTGGTCCTCCTGGTTGTGCGGGCTGGGCCCGCTGTGTGTTGTGCTCGCTCAACCGTGTTCCCGAAAGTTCCTTACGCCCGGGCCTGAAAAATTTCGGCGGCCGCGTCACCGCGCGAGCGTAAGGAAGTGCCGGATCGTCCGTTGCATCTGACGCTCCCCCGCCCGTACGGGCCGAGGACGAGGAGATGACCAATGGCGCAGCCCTATCTGAGGAGCTCCACAGCCGAGCGATGTGGGAGAATTGCCGTGAGCAGGTGGCAATGGCGAGATCGACCGCACGCCCCAGCAGCGCACGTTCCCGCACCACGCTCGACGACCGCGAGCTCGCAAAGCTGGCGATCGCGAGCGACGGTGATGCTTTCGCGCAGCTATACGACCGCCACGAGCGGCGGGTGTATGGCTACTGCCTGCGGATGCTGGGCACGCCCGACGAGGCGGCCGACGCCACGCAGGAGACGTTCATGCGCCTGCTCAGGCGGTTGCCCGCGATGGAGGGACGCGAGGTGAATTTCGTCGCATACGCGCTGACGACGGCGCGCAACGCGTGCTACGACGCGATCGAGGCCAGACGCAGGGTGTGGCCGGCGGCCGAGCCGATCGATCAGGCGACCACCGAGCCCGGCGCGCCGATCGGCCGGGATGCCGGCGAGCCGGGCGAGATCGCGCTCGACCCCGAGCGCGCCGCGCTCCTTGCGGCGGCCCGCGAGGACGTGCGCGCGGCTAATGGGAGGCTCTCCGAACGCCAGCGCGAGGTGCTCGCGCTGAGAGAGCTCGAGCACCTCTCCTACGAGCAGATCGGTGAGGTCGTGGGCCTGAACGGAAATGCTGTTGCCCAGCTGATCTCACGCGCACGTATAAGACTGCGCGAGGAGATCAGGGGCGAGGCGCTTCAGTCGATTGCTACATCCTCTCCCGAGTGTGAGCGCGCGCTGCCGCTGATGGCGCGCCTGCAGGACGCCCAGGACTGCACCCCCGAGGAGCACGAGTGGCTAGTGGCGCATATGAACAGCTGCGACACATGCCGGCTGAGTCGCGCGGTGATGGAGGAGGCCGGCATCTCCTACAGGGCGCTTGGGCCGATTGTGCCACTGGCCTGGCTGCGTCATACAACGATCGCGCGCGCCTCACGGTTCGTGGGGGCCGACTGGGGTCACCTCACCGGCACTGGCTCTGCGCACGGCACGACACCCGGCTCTATGCCGATGCCCTCGACGCAACCACCGGCTGGTGGCCAGGCCGCGATCCAGTCGCAAGTTGCCGCCACCGGCCATGAGCGTATGAGCGGCCGGACTCCGGTGGCGAGGAGACGGATACGCCCGCCGGACGCGGTGAGTGCCTCTAGGGCGAACGGCCGTCGCCTGCGGCGGACGCTCCTGGCGGCGATCCTCTGCGCGGTACTGGTCGTCGTCCTCGCCGGAAGCCTCGCACCCGACAGCCGCGTTTTGCCGCAACAGGTGACTTCGGTCTCGAGTGCCGCGAGGACGACATACGTGGACGGGGGGAACCATCGGGCGATCGAGGTCACGCACCGTGCGAAGGCCTCGGCCGTTGCGCGGTTTGCCCCAAAGAATGAACTCGCGCGTGCGACCATCGCGCGTGGTACTGGCAGTAATCCACCGAGCATTGTGGTGCCGCTGCACCGGACCGCCCGGCACCACATCAGCAGACACAGATCCACGCACCACAACAAGTCTCACACGAGTCCACCACCGGCCATTCCTCCGAGCAGCCCTCCAGCGCCAGGACCAGCGACTACACCGACTGCGACAGCGCCCACTCCGCCGCCCGGCGAATCGAGTGGGTCAAGCTCGGGCTCAGGAACCCCAACAACTCCTTCCGAAACGCCCGGTCGTCCATCTGGTGGGTCCACGGAAACCGGGCACAGCTGCACGCTTGCCATCGCCTGTCCCTGAGCCTGGACAGCTGATCTGGCGCCGGCTGCTCACCGGGTCGCTGCAGTCCGCTCAGCCGAGCAGGTCGTGCAACTCTGCCAGCTCGGCGGGGTCGATCGAGTAGGTGTGCTCGGGGCCGGGATAGCGCCGTGAGCGCACGTCCTCGACGTAGGCCGCCACGCCCGCGTTCATCTCGTCCTGGAGGTTTGCGTAGCGCTTGACGAAGCGCGCTCCAAGACCGTCGCGAATGCCGAGCAGATCGTGGAACACGAGCACCTGCCCATCCGTGGCGGGACCGGCACCGATGCCAATCACGGGGATCTCGATCTTGGGCATCAACTCCTCAGTGACGGCGGCGGGGATCGCCTCGAACACGAGCGCGAAGCACCCGGCGTCCTGCAGCGCGAGCGCCTCAGCGGCGATCTGAGCGGCTGCGGTTGCGGTGCGGCCCTGGGCCTTCCAGCCACCGAGAGCGGTGGCGGTCTGGGGAGTGAGGCCAACGTGGCCCATTACGGGAATGCCCGCACCCACGATCGCGCGCGCGCGGCTGACTGAAGAGGATCCGCCGCCCTCGAGCTTGACCGCCTCGCAGCCGGCCTCCTTGACCATACGCAGAGCATTGGTGATCGCCTGCTGGTCTGAGACCTCATAGGAGCCGAACGGCATGTCGCCGATTAACAGTGGGGTGCGCAGACCCCGGCGCGCGGCCCGCGCGAGCACGAGCATGTCGCCAAGCTCGACGGGGGTCGTCGAGTTGTATCCAAGCACGGTCGTGGCGGCCGAGTCGCCGACGAGCACCAGGTCGACGCCCGCCGCCTCGGCGGCGCGTGCACTTGGGTAGTCGTAGGCAGTGACCATCACGATCGGTTCACCGAGCCGCTTCTTTTCCGCAAGCAGCGGCAGGGTCATCGGCAGGCGCCCGGGGTCTGAAGGGGCTCGGACGGAGGTGTGGCTGGACATGGTGATTCCTCTCTGACTCGGTTGACGCCCTACGCGAGCAGGGTCGCCACCTCGTCGTCGATCGTGATGATGCGGTTGGTTTGCGCCTCGACATGAACCACGCGAGGCTCGTAACGGGACAGCTCGGCCTGGTCGTACTGGCCGTAGGAGATGACGATGATCGTGTCCCCGCGATGCACGAGGCGGGCGGCGGCGCCGTTGATGCACATGGCGCCCGAGCCGCGCTCACCGGGGATCGTGTACGTCTCAAAGCGCGCACCGTTGTCGATGTCGACAACGTGAACCTGCTCGTACTCGAGGATGTCGGCGGCCTCCAGCAGGTCCGGGTCGATCGTGATCGAACCCACGTAGTGCAGGTCGCAATCGGTGACGGTTGCCCGGTGAATCTTGGACTTGAGCATCACGCGCTGCATGTGGTGAACGCCTTTCCTGGGGGCTGTGGACTGAGGGTTGCTGCGGGGCTTGGGAGCAGAGCCGCGTTGTCGATCAGACGAATCTCGCCGACGCGTGCGGCCAGCACGAGCAGCGCTGGACGATCGAGGTAGTCGAGTGCATCGAAGGTGTCGGGATCGACGACTGCCACGTATTCGGGCTCCACATCAAACGGGTGCATTGCTTCGCGGACGGCGTCAAGCAGCGTCTCGGCATGACACTCGCCTGCGGCGAGGAGCGCGCGGGCGGCATTCAGGGCGGCGGGCAGCGCCAGCGCGCGCTGGCGCTCATCTGGGTCGAGCAGCGCATTGCGACTGGACATCGCCCGGCCGTCGGGCTCGCGTACTGTCGGGCAGGCTTCGATCCGCACCGGCAAGTTCAGGTCGGCCACGAGCCGGCGAATGACGAGGAGCTGCTGGGCGTCCTTCTGGCCGAAGTAGGCAACACCGGGCTGGGCCATGCCGAGCAGCTTCGTCACGACAGTGGCCACGCCACGGAAGTGCTCGGAGCCGCGTGCGGCGCCCTCCAGGCGCTCGGTCACGCCCAGCACCTCGACTGAGGTCGAGAAACCAGCGGGGTAGACCTCCTCGGCCGAGGGCGCGAACAGCACGTCTGCGCCCGACTGCGAGGCGAGTTCGGCGTCGCGGTGCTCGTCGCGCGGATAGCGCTCGAGGTCGGAGCGCTCGTTGAATTGGGCCGGGTTGACGAACAGCGAAACGACGACCAGGTCGCATTGCTTGCGTGCGGAGGTGATGAGCGAGAGGTGACCCTGGTGCAGAGCGCCCATTGTGGGCACGAGGCCGATCGTGAGCCCCTCACGCCGCGCGGGGGCGAGCGTGGCGCGCAACTCATCGGCTGTGCGCACGGTTCTCATGCGCAGAGCGGAGTGTGGTGGCGGTAGCTCATCTGTTTCGGTCCAGTTCCCTGCGGATACCGGCGCGACTTCAGAGTCAAACGGGTACTGCATCAGGTTCCCTTTGAGCAAGCTCGATAGTGGCCTGACCCCTCAATGGTACCGCTGTGGACGGCGTCTGGGAAGAGCAGATGAGCAACTGTGCTCAAGCTCACACGAGCGCAGGCTGGCCGTCACCAGGCGTCGACGTACGGGCGCTTCTTGCCCGGGCGTTGCCGCCACTGAGAAGTGTTCTTGTCAAACAGCGTCGCGATCCAGCGCCTGGAATCAACCGGGTCGATCACGTCATCGATCTCGCCGTAGGCCGCCATATTCAGTCCCTGGCCGTGCTCGTAGGCTGCGGCCACCGTCGCTCCGAACACGCGCTCACGCTCGGCGGGGTCCTCGATCGCGTCCAGCTCGCGCCGCATCCCCAGCCGCACCGCGCCCTCCAGGCCCATGCCCCCGAACTCCGACGTTGGCCAGCCAACTGTGAACAGCGGCGCCTTGAAGCCGCCACCGGCCATTGCTTGCGCGCCGAGCCCGTAGCCCTTGCGCAGCACGATCGTGCCGCAGGGCACTGTGAGGTTTGCTCCCGCAAGGAACATGCGCGCGAAATGGCGGACGGTCGCGGTTCGCTCGGCCGCTGGGCCGACCATGAAGCCTGGCGTATCACAGAGGAACAGGATGGGCAGCTCGAACGCATCGCAGAGCGCCATGAAGCGCGCCGCCTTGTCGGCGCCATCGGCGTCGATCGCCCCGCCCAGGTGGGGCGGGTAATTGGCCACCACTCCCAGCGCCCGGCCGTCCACCCGGGCCAGTGCGGTCACGATGCCCGCCCCAAACCCGCGGCGCAGCTCGAGCACCGAGTCCTCGTCAAAGAGCCCATCGAGCACGAGGCGTACGTCGTAGATCTGTCTGCGCCGCTCGGGGATGATGTCCCGCAGCCGCTGCTGGTCAGGCACTCGCACGTCATCCACCGGGTCTCCGAAATAGGAGAGATAGCGCTTGGCTGCGGCGACCGCGGCGCGATCGTCTGAGACGCGCAGGTCGACTACGCCGTTTGCGTGTTGTACGTCGATCGGACCAACCTCGGCAGGCTCGTAGGAGCCCAGCCCTCCGCCCTCGATCATCGCCGGGCCGCCCATGCCAATGCTCGAGTCCTCGGTAGCGATCACCACGTCGCAGCACCCGAGTAGCGCGGCGTTGCCTGCAAAGCAGTACCCGCAGGCAATCCCCACGAGCGGGACGAGCCCGCTCAGGCCCGCGAAGAGATTGAAGGCGCGGCAGTCCAGGCCCGCCACGATCGGCATGTCGACATCCCCCGGGCGCCCCCCGCCGCCCTCGGCGAACAGAATTACCGGCAACTTACGCCGTGCGGCGATCTCAAACAGGCGATCCTTCTTTGTGTGGTTGCGTATGCCCTGGGTGCCGGCGAGAACCATGTAGTCGTAGGACATCGCCACGCATTGCCGGCCGTCGATCTCGCCGATCCCACCGACCAGGCCATCGGCGGGAGTGCGGGCGATCAGCTCATCCCGCGAACGCCGGCGCTCCTGGGCGGCGAAGAGCAGCGGCCCGTACTCGACGAAGGTGCCCTCGTCCAGGAGATCCGCGAGGTTCTCGCGGGCGGTGCGCCGCCCACGCTCGTGGCGCTTGGCGACCGCCTCGGCCCGCGCCGCGTCCAGTCCGATCTCATGGCGCTCACGCACCGCCAGGAGGTCCGCGCGCTCGCCACCGCCCATTTCGGCATCCGGCTCGGAGGGTGGCACCATCGCGAGATCATCGCTCATAGCATGTAGGCGATGTCAGCCGAGGAGAGCGAGCAGTCGCCGCCCGAGCGGCGTGAGGCCCTTAAGGAGGTCTTGGCGCAGGCGCGGGGCTGCGTTCGCTGTAGTGAGCTCGCGGCGACTCGCAAGACGGTCGTATTTGGCGCGGGCAACGCGGATGCGGATCTGATGTTCGTGGGGGAGGCTCCAGGCGCGAGCGAGGACGAGCAGGGCGTGCCGTTCGTCGGACGGGCAGGCAAGCTGTTGGAGCAGCTGCTAAGTGAGGTCGGCATGACTCGCTCGGAGGTGTTTATCGCGAACGTGCTCAAGTGCCGCCCCCCCGGCAACCGCGACCCTTTGCCGGTCGAGATCGACAATTGCCAGGACTATCTTCATCGTCAGGTCGAGCTGATCCAGCCGTCGGTGATCTGCACGCTTGGCAACTTTTCGACAAAGCTGCTGCGCGACGACCCCACGGGGATCACGCGTTTGCACGGCCAGCCAGAGGTGCTGACGCTCGGCAGCCGCGCGGTGCGGCTCTATCCGATCTTCCATCCAGCTGCGGCGCTCTACACACCACGCATGCTCGAGACATTGCGCGAGGACTTCACGCGGCTGCCAGAGCTGCTGGCGCTTGGTGCTCCCGAGCAACCGCAGGCACTGGAGGTGCCGGAGGCGATGCCCGAGGCGGCACCGGCAGAGGTGGTGCAGCCGGGCTCCGAGATCGACCAGCTCGGGTTGTTTTAGGCATTTTCAGGCCCGATTTCCCTTGAAAGGAGGGGAAATCGGGAGGAATGCCGAAATTTTCGGGCTAAGGGCTAAAGCAAGGCGCGGTAGCTGCCGATAAGGCCCTGTCTCCATCCCTCCAGGAAGCACGATCGGCCCGCGTTCCTTTCTCCCGCGGGCCGATCGCATTTAAGGCTCCTTCTCAAGCGCCCCGACAGAACCGCCTATTTCCAACACGCTCTAAGGTCTCGGCGTGAGCGTAAGCGTCGTCGAGACCAAGGACCCACGCGAAACCGAGGCGCTAGGCGCCAAGCTGGCCGGGGGCTTGAAGGGTGGCGATGTGGTGCTCGTGCAAGGCGAGCTGGGCTCTGGCAAGACAACGTTCGTGCGCGGTGCCGCGCGGGCGCTGGGCGTCACCGATCCGGTCACCAGCCCGACGTTCAGCATTGGTCACCGCTACAGGGCCACAAACACGACCGTCTCGCACCTGGACCTCTACCGCCTGGCGGGCGGTCTAGGAGCGGAGGATCCAGGGCTGCTGGACGATTACCTGGGGCTTGGGCTGATCGCCTTCGTGGAGTGGCCGGTCAAGGAGAGCGCGGAGCTGGGGGGTGCGCGCCTGCGCGTGACGCTGACTCACATGGGCGCCAGCCACAGGCGAATTGAGGTGATCGAGGAGTGATCGTGCTCGGCTTTGACACCGCTACGCCATCCACGGCGGTTGGTCTGCGGATGAGTGACGGAAGCACGCTGCAGGCGCGCGACGATCCTGGCCCAGACGAGCATCCCGGACACGCCACGCGGCTGCTGGCGCTGGTGAACGACTTGCTCGAAAACGCGAACATGGGCTGGAATGAGATCGATCGGATCGCTGCGGGCCTGGGGCCCGGCACCTTTACGGGCCTGCGTGTGGGGCTGGCAACAGCGCGCGGGCTGGCACAGTCGCTGGGGGTTGAGCTGGCTGGTGTGTCGAGCTTGAGAGCGCTGGCCGAGCCGGCGCTGCGGTCCGGACTCGAGCGCTCAGGAGTGCTCGCGGTCCTCGATGCACGCCGTGGGGAGGCATTTGCCGCTGCATATGAGATGACCGGCGGAGGAGGAGCCGAGGAGCTCATAGCCCCCCGCGCACTGGCCCCGGAGGAGCTGGGGAGCATCATCGAGCAAGCCGAAGCTCAGCGAGAGGATGAGCGGGGAGGGCAGTGGCTGGCGGTAGGCGACGGGGCGGTGAGCTTTCGCAGCCAGCTGGAGGCATTTGGGGTGGCGGTCCCGCCAGATTCCTCGACACTGCACCTGGTGAGCGCCGCGGCGATCTGCGACCTTGGAGCTCGCGCTACGCCGGTGGCAGGGTACGAGACGATCGTGCCGGACTATCAGCGCCGGCCGGATGCGGAGATTGCCTTGGAGAGAGCGCGAGCCGCTGGGCGCGCATATGCCGGTAGGAGCGCTGGGGAGTGACGGAGCCATTCCTCAGCAGACCAGCGAACAGGGGACCTCTGCCGGTGAAGATCCGGCGGCTGATCTATCCCGATCTGCCGAATGTGATCGCGATCGAGCGCCGCGTGTTCCCCACCCCGTGGTCGCTGGCGATGTTCGTGCTGGAGCGCTCCAAGCAGTCCGGCATATGCCTGGCGGCGGTGCTCGAAGAGACGCACGGCCGGCGGTTGGCGGGCTATCTGATCTGCTCTCGGTACGACGAGGTCTGGCATGTGATGAATGTTGCTGTAGATATTGAGTATCAGCGCTTGGGGGTTGCTTCGGCGCTGCTCGCCGAGCTGTATGCGGAAGTCGATGACGAGGATGCGCGCTTCACGCTCGAGGTGCGGCGCTCCAACCTTCCCGCCATCCGGCTGTACGAACGGGAGGGGTTCCGGGCGGCCGGCGTGCGCCGCCGCTACTACCAGGACAACGGTGAGGACGCGCTGGTCATGTGGCGCACTCCGGCCACGCTCGAAGGCTCACTCGATGATGTGCCCGGGATGGGCGGGGCCTAACCAGGCATGATCGTCCTGGCGCTGGAGAGCAGTTGCGACGACACCTGTGCGGCCGTGCTTGGCGCAGACGGGCACGTTCGCTCGAATGTGATCTCCTCTCAAGGAGTGCACGACCGCTTCGGCGGGGTCGTCCCGGAGATCGCCTCCCGGCAGCACATGGAGCTGGCGAACCTGGTCGTCGCGCAAGCGTTAGACGAGGCGAGCGTGACGCTTGACGACATCGGCCTTGTCGCGGCGACACAGGGACCAGGTCTAGTGGGTGCACTACTGGTGGGTCTGTCTACCGCGAAGGCGCTGGCCGCTGCCCGGGAACTGCCGTTCGCGCCGGTGGATCATCTGCAAGGGCATGTCGCGGCGAACTTCCTAGCCTCCGAGGGGCTCGGGGCTGAGGGGTTCGAGCCGCCGTTTCTGTGTCTGATTGCCAGTGGCGGGCACACGCTGCTGGTGCACGTACGCGAGCGTGAGGGCTATGAGGTGCTGGGCCGAACGCTCGATGATGCGGCGGGAGAGGCGTTTGACAAGGGGGCCAGGATGCTCGGGCTGGGCTACCCAGGTGGCGCGGCGCTCGAGCGGCTGGCGGAAGGGGGCGATCCGCAGGCGTTCACGTTTCCCGGTTCCCGCGCGGACCGTGCGCGCGGCGGCAAGGGGACGAGCAGGCAGACATTCGAACAGGGCCTGGACTTCTCGTTCGCGGGGTTGAAGACGGCACTGCTCTACCGGTTGCGTGAGCTGTCCCCGTCTGAGACAGGCGCGCGCGCGGCTGATCTCGCGGCCTCCTTCCAGGCGGCGATCGTCGAGGCCCTGCTCGCGCGCGCCGAACGGGGGCTGCAGGCCACCGGGCTTGACCGCCTCGCTGTCGGAGGGGGCGTGGCCGCCAACGGTGAGTTGCGCCGGCGGCTGAGTGAGCTAGACGTGGCGCTGCACATTCCGCCACGCGTGCTGTGCACTGACAACGCCGCGATGATCGCGAGCGCTGCGCGCTTCCGCAGAGCCTTGCCATACCCGGAGTACCTGGCGCTCGACGCTTACGCGACGGGCGAAGAACCGAACAGCTCAACTACGGACCGTGGCCGGAGCAAGCATCCTTTAGAGTCAGGGCGATGAGCTACTCCGAACCCGTGACGGCCTCTCCGGGCACCGAGCGTGATGGCGCGGCTGCTTCGGGTGAGCGGCTCTCACTCGGCGTGGCGGCTCGGCTGTCGCGCTATCTGCAGGTCCTGACCCAGGCCAAGAAGATGGGCAAGGAGACGATCTCCTCACAAGAGCTGTCGGACTACACCCACGTGAACTCGACCCAGATCCGCCGGGATTTGTCCGGATTTGGGAAGTTCGGCAAGCGCGGGGTCGGCTACAATGTCGAGGCGCTCGTGTCGCAGATCCGCAAGATCCTGCGGACGGCGGGCCAGCACAACATCGCGCTGCTCGGGGCGGGCCACTTGGGCAAGGCGATCGCCTCCTCGGACATCTTCGCCGACCATGGCTTTCGCGTGGTGGCGATCTTCGATGTGGATGCGGCGAAGGTTGGCACGAACGTGGGTAACCAGGTAGTGCGTCACACCAGTGACTTGCGTCAGGTGGTGGAGGACGAGGACATCGTTGTGGGTGTCCTGGCGGTGCCGACGAATGCCGCTCAGGGGCTCGCGGGTGAGCTAGTGGACGCGGGCGTGAAGATCATCTTCAACTATTCCGAGTCGCTGCTGGACGTGCCACCTGAGGTGACCGTGCATACCTCCAGTCCGGCGGTTGATCTGCTGTATGCGTTGTATTTCTATTTGACCTAAAGAACGTCGATCGTCGTCTCAGCTACAGCCCTCGCCGGGTAAGTCCAGTCTCAGACGCTCCAACCTTAGATTCGCACCAGATCAGCCGAAGGCCATGACCAGCCTGGACCTAGACCGCGCGGAAGAGATTTTCGCCGGCGCGAGAGATCTCACTGTCGGTGTGGAGGAGGAGTTCTCGATCCTGCACCCGCAGACGCTCGAACTCGCGCCGCGCTTCGAGCAGCTGCGAGCCGCCGCGGCGAGCGACGAGGTCCTGCACCAGCACATCACCGGCGAGCTGATCTCTTCGGAGATCGAGATTATTTCTGGTGTGGGGGTTGACCTCCAGGACGCGCTGAGCAGGCAGCACGAGCGCCGCAGGCGTCTGTTTGCGCTCGCCGCCGCTCAGGGAGTGACGCTGGGCGCGACCGGGACCCACCCGTGGGCCGATTACCGCGAGCAGGCGATCATCGACACCGAGCACTACCGCCGGGTCGAGGAAGAGCTGAAGTACGTGGCGTGGCGCAACAACACGTTCAGCCTGCACGTGCACCTCGGTGTGCGAGACCTCGACCGTGCCGTGCGCGTGTGCGACCGGCTGCGCCCAGTGCTGCCTTTGCTGCTCGCGATCTCGGCCAACTCGCCGTACCTCGACGGCCGCGACAGCGGCCTGCAGTCGGCGCGCACGCAGAGCTTCACGAAGAGCTTCCCGCGCTGCGGCATCCCCGACGCGTTCGGCGGCTGGGCCGCATACCGCGCCTACATCGAGCTGCTCGTGCGCACGGGCTCGATCGTCGAGTTCACGCAGGTCTGGTGGTCGGTCCGCCCGCACTTCAGCTTCGGCACCGTCGAGGTGCGTATCTGCGACGTGCAGGCGAGCGCGCAGGAGTCGGATGCGCTCGCCTCGCTGATCGCCGCGTGCATCGCGCAGGCGGCGCGCGATCTCGACGAGGGCGTGCCGTTCGAAGACCCCACGCCGCGGATGATCGAGGAGAACATGTGGCGCGCGATCCGCTTTGGCCTCGACGGCCGGCTGATCGACCTGCCGAGCGGCGAGCAGTACGACGCGCGCGAGGCGATCGATCGCTTAGCCGCGTGGACGGCCCCGATCCGCGCCGAGCTGGGCATCGATCCGGTCTTTCCGGAACGCAACGGCGCGCAGCGCCAGCGGCGGATGATCGAGGCCGGCGCGAGCCGTGAGGAGGTCTTCGCGGCGTCCGTCGCGGAGACCGCACAGACCTACTCAGAGGAGGTGGCCGTATGAGCACGGACCCGACGGCAGGAGCTGGAGGGGGCGCCCCGGGCGCGCAGCCGGACCAAGCCGGTCAGCCGAGCGAAGAGGAGCTGCGCGCGGCATACGAAGCGGAACTGAGCCGCATCACGAGCGCCGACATGATGCTGCAGGCGGTCGTCTCGCTGCTGAACATCGGCAGCTTCCGCCTCGCGCCGAAGCAGCCGCAGCCGGGCGCCCCCGGGCAGACGCCGCCGGGCGTCAACGGCGAGGACCTCGGGCAGGTACGAGACGCGATCGACGGCGTCAAAGCGCTGCTGGGCATCCTCGAGCGGAGCGCTCCTGCGGAGCTGCGTCCCCTGCGTGAGGCGCTATCCCAGCTGCAAATGGCCTATGCGCGGGAGGCCCAGGCTCCTAGCGCCGCCTGGCCGGACGCACAGGGAAAGCAGCCGGCGGTGCAGAAGAGCGCTCCGGCCGTGAAGGGCAAGCCCGATGCCCCGGCCACGGAGGCCAAGCCCGGTGCTGGGCCGGCGGAGGCGAGTGGCAGGCTGTGGGTACCCGGGCGCTGAGAGATTGTTTTCCAAGCCGGTGGGAGACAATGAGAACTCGTCTCTGTGGCCGGCACGATAGACTGCGCGCGCGTTTGCACCGGGTGAACGCTCGTGCCGAGCGATCCGGGCGACAAATGTGCGCGCGATGATCCTCGCGCGGCACGCCAATCAGACCGCGGAGGATTTCTGTTGAGTAGCTTTCTGACGAACCATGGGGTCGTCGTCGCCCTCGTTTGCGCCGCCTGTGCCGTGGCCTATGGCCTGCTGACCACGCGGGCCCTGCTCGCGCTCTCGCCGGGCAACGAGAAGATGCAGAGCATCTCGCTGGCCGTCCAGCAGGGCGCGCGCGCTTACCTGAACCGTCAGTACACGACGATCGCGATCGCCGGGGTCGTGCTGTTCGTCGCATTGATCTTCGTCCAGAACATCGCCGTGGCGGGCGGCTTTGCGATCGGTGGCCTGCTGTCCGGCTCGACCGGCTATATCGGCATGAACGTCTCGGTGCGGTCGAATGCCCGCGTTGCTGAGGCCGCGCGCGGTGGGGTCTCACCGGCGCTGAAGGTTGCCTTCCGTGGTGGGGCGATCACGGGCCTGCTCGTGGTCGGGCTCGCGCTGATCGGTGTCGCCGGCTACTACGGCGCATTGACATCGTTCTTCAACGACAGTCCCAAAACGGCGGTCGATGCTCTGATCGGCCTGGGCTTCGGTGGCTCGCTGATCTCGGTGTTCGCCCGGCTCGGCGGCGGGATCTTCACAAAGGCCGCGGACGTCGGCGCCGACCTCGTCGGCAAGGTCGAGGCGGGCATTCCCGAGGATGACCCGCGCAACCCGGCGACGATCGCGGACAACGTGGGTGACAACGTCGGCGACTGCGCGGGCATGGCGGCCGACCTGTTCGAGACCTACGCGGTGACCGCAGTGGCTGTGATCCTGCTGGGCGTACTCACTTTTCACGAGGCCACGCGCGTGGCGCTGTACCCGCTCGTGATCGGTGGCGTGGCGATTATCGCCTCGATCATCGGTACGTTCGCGGTGCGCACGAAGTCTGACAACGTCGAGCGTGCACTCCTGCAGGGGCTGGTGGTCTCCGGCGTGATCGCGGCCGGCGCATTTGCGCCAATCACCTACTGGCTGATGCGCAATTTGACGTTCAAGGATGTGGGCAGCACGGTCAATACGCCCAGCTGGACACATCTGTACCTGTGCTCGCTGATCGGGATCGCCGTCACGGCACTGCTGTTCGGACTGACCGAATATTACACTTCGACCCGTTTTTCGCCGGTGAAGAAGACCGCGAAAGCGTCGATTACAGGCCACGCCACGAACATCATCCAGGGCTTTAGTTCGGGGCTGCAGGCCACGGCGTTGCCCGCGATCGTGATCGTGCTCGGGATACTCGGCGCGTGGAAGCTCGCCGGTGGCGGCGTGACCGGCATCTACGGAATCGGTATTGCCGTGATGGGGCTGCTCTCGCTGACGGGACTGATCGTCGCGCTGGACGCCTTCGGTCCGATCACAGACAATGCCGGTGGCATCGCCGAGATGGCCGATTTGCCCGAGGAGGTGCGCAAGGTCACCGACCGGCTCGACGCGGTCGGGAACACGACGAAGGCCGTCACGAAGGGGTATGCGATCGGCTCCGCTGTGCTCGCGGCGATAGTCCTGTTCGCCGGGTTTCAGAAAGAACTGGAAACCAAGGTCGGACACGCGATCTCCTTCGGCATCAATGAACCGCCGGTGCTGATCGGCCTGGTGCTCGGCGGGCTGATGGTGTGCCTGTTCGCTTCGCTGTCGATCGAGGCGGTGGGCCGTGCCGGCGGCGCGGTCGTCGAGGAGGTGCGCCGCCAGTTCCGCGAGCACCCCGGGATCATGGACTACTCCGAAGAGCCCGACTACGCCGCATGTGTGGACATCGTCACGAAGACCGCCCAGCGCGAGATGATTCTGCCCTCGCTGCTGCCGATCCTCCTGACGCTGATCGTCGGGCTGATCGACCAGCAGGCGCTCGGTGGCATGCTGATCGGCGTGATCGTCGTCGGCTTCTTCTTCGCCGTGCTGATGACGGCCGGAGGCGGAGCTTGGGACAACGCGAAGAAGCTGATCGAGGACGGTGCATTCGGTGGCAAGGGCTCCGAAGCTCACGCAGCTTCGGTGACGGGCGACACGGTTGGCGATCCGTTCAAGGACACCGCCGGTCCGGCGATCAACCCGATGATCAAGGTCGCCAACATCGTCGCGATCCTGATCATCCCGCTCATAACCTGAAAAGAGGGTCGAAGGCCCTGCTCCTAGGGCCTAAGCTCAGCAAAGATGACCGGCCGACAGGCTCATCGCTCAGCCACGCTGCTGTTCTCCCTCGTGATGGCCGCTATTGGTGTGGCGCTGATCGTGGAGGCCGTGGATGGGCACGGGAGCGTCATCTCCCCGCGTCTGCTGCTCGGCGGTCTGTTCATCGCGGCTGGCGCGGGCCGGCTGTGGGTGGAGGCCAAGAGGGGCGGCAAACTGTGAGCATGCCGGACGATCAAGTCCCGGATGAGGTCCGCGCCCCCCCAGATGCCGAGCGCGCCGCGGCGGAGCTGGCGGCGCGCTCGCGCGTGATTGTGCGTCGCAGCATCGGCTCGCCGGTCCTCTTCACGGTCGTATACACGTCGCTGGCGAGCGCCATCTATTTCTCCCTTGGGGTGATAGCCGGCCATGCGCTCGGGCTTACGCCGCTCGTGTTCCTGCTCGCCGCGCTGTTGTTCGTGCTCACCGCGATGACCTATGTTGAGGGTGCCTCACTGCACCAGGACCGCGGCGGATCGACCGTGTTCGCCCGTTATGCGTTCAACGAGCTCGTGAGCTTCATCGCCGGCTGGGCGATCCTGCTCGACTACATCATCCTGATCGCCGTCACCGCCTTCTCGGCGACCCAGTATCTGCGTGTCTTCTGGCAGCCACTCGGGCACCGGACTGAGGCGCTGCTGCTTGCGCTGGCCTTCATCGCGTTCGTAGTGCTCGGCAACGTGCGCGGCTTTGGCAGTGGCCGGGCACGGCGGATCGGGGTGCTGGTGGCCGGTGATTTGCTGCTGCAAGCATTCATCGTGGTGATCGGGCTGGTGCTGTTCTTCAACCCGCACACGCTGCTCGACCCGATCCATTTGGGCAGCGCACCGAAGTGGTCTGATCTCGTCTTCGCCCTGACCGTTGCCGTGATCTCCTTCACCAGCCTGGAGTCCGCCACCGGCCTTGCCGGAGAAGTGAGGATCGGCCGCCGCGGCCTGAAGCAGATGGTCGGGAGCGGCGCCGTGACCGTGGTGGTGGGTTACGTCGGCATTGCGCTGGTGGCGATCACGGCGCTGCCTGTGCATGCTGGTCACACAGCGCTGGCTAGTCGCTATATGGAGGCGCCGATGATCGGGATCGTCACGCAGGTGCACCCGCATTGGCTGGCGCAGACGCTCAGATACGGGGTTGGTGCTCTGGCGACGCTCACGCTGGTGGCCGCCGCGAACTCGGCGATGCTCGGCCTCTCGCGGCTGGCCTACTCGCTGTCGACCAATCGCCAAATCCCGAGCGGCCTGGGGCGGCTGCATCCGCAGCGCTCGACTCCGTATGTGCTGATCATCCTGGCGGGCGTGCTCGCGGCGGCGCTGGTGGCACCGGAGAACCTCGACTTCCTCGTCGGGATCTACGCCTTCGGGGCGATGCTGGCGTTCACGATCGCCCACCTGTCGATCTGCCGCCTGCGCTACTCAGAGCCCGACCGTGACCGCCCATACAAGGTGCCGCTGTCGGTAAGGCTGCGGGGCGGCGAGTTGCCGCTGCCCGCGGTCTTCGGAGCGCTGGTCTGCGGCGCAGGCTGGATTGCCGTGATGGTGGTTCATGAACCAGCTCGCTACGTGGGGCTTGGCTGGATGGCGGTGGGGCTAGTGGGGTACGTCGTCTACAGGCGGGCGGATGAGACCTCGCTGTTGCGGAGGGTGACGGTATCGCCGCAGGTTCTGCGCGCGGAGCCGCCGGAGGAACGCGACTACGGTTCGATCCTCGTGCCGCTGTTCGATACCGAGCTCGACGAGGACATCGTGCAGACCGCCGCCCTGCTGGCTGCGGGCGAGCCCACCGACGAGGCGGCGATCGACACGGCGACGATCGAGGCGGTGTGGATCTTTGTGATCCCGATGTCGCTGCCGCTCGACGCGCGCCTGCCCGAGGAGCAGATCAAGCACGCCCGCCAGGCGCTGGCACGGGCCAAGGCAGTGGGGGAGGAGTACGGTGGCGTGTCCGTCGCCACGGCCACCGTGCGCACGCGGCGCGCCGGGTACGCGATCGTGGATGAGGCGCGCCGCCGCGGCGTCGAAGCGATCGTGCTGGGGGCGGAGGAACCCTCTCGGATCCGCGGTGGGGCGGGCCTGGGGGGCCTGGGCGGGTCGCTGGAGAACTTTGTCGGGGAGATCACCAAGTACGTGGTGAGCAAGGCCGGCTGCCGCGTGATCGTCACCGCACCGGCAGCCCGCCAGCCTGTGGATCGCCCGGCACTGGAGCAGCCACCTGCAGGACCTCGGCGAACTGAGGCCCCCATCGTCTAATCTCCGCGTCCGCGCAATGTTCCCCCTGATTTCATGTTCGTCCTGATCGTCGGTGCCGGTCGCGTAGGCTCGGCGGTCGCGAAGTCCGCGCTGGCGGCGGGACACGAAGTTTCTGTGCTCGACCAGGATCCGCTCTCGCACGAGCGTTTGGATGCGGGCCAGAGCAAGAGCTGGGAGGACGCTCAGGGTCAGTTCACGGTCGGCACAGCGCTGGAGATCGATGCGTTGATCGAAGCCGGGATCGAGCGCGCCGACGTGTTCATCGCCTCGACCGGAGGCGACAACACCAACCTGATCATCGCTCAGATCGCACAGAAGCGATTCGGCGTGGAGAAGGCGCTCGTGCGGGTCATGGATCCTGCGCGCGCTGGCTGGTACGGTCAACAGGGCTTGCAAACCATCTCTCCCACCCAGCACGCGATCGAGATGTTCGAGAGCGCGCTGGAGGTTCAGCCGGCCTGAGGCGCAAACGATGTACGCGATAATCGTCGGTGCTGGCAAGGTTGGGCGGAACCTCGCGCGAGAGCTGATCGTGAAGGGTCACGAGGTCACCCTGATCGAGTCCTCACGCTCGTGCTATCTGGCGATCGAGGGGGAGTTCGAGCACGCTGCGCAGTACGGCGATGCAACCGAGCTGTGGGTGCTGGAGCGCTCCGGGATACAGCGCGCTGACTTGGTCGTCGCGGTGACCGGTGATGACGAGGACAACATGCTCGTGTGTCAGGTGGCGAAGGAGAAGTACCTGTGCGACCGGATCATCGCGCGCGTGAACAACCCTCGCAATCACGACCACTTCAGGCTGCTCGGGATCCAGCCGGCGGTATCGGCGACCGATCTGATCCTGCGCTTGATCGAGCACGAGGTTCCCCGCTATGGCCTCGTGCACCTGCTGGCCCTCGAAGAGGAGCGCTTGGAGATCATCGAGCTCGAGGTGAACGACGACGCACCAGTGCTTGGCGAGAAAGTGGCCGACATCGCGTTGCCCGACGGCAGCCTGATCATCTCTGTGTTGCGCGGAGGGACGGGGTTCGTGCCCAAGCCCGACACCGTGATCGAAGCCGGCGATGAGGTCTTGCTCGTGCTCGACCCGGGTCTGGAGGAGTCGATCACCGCCTTCTTCGCGCCTAACGGGCACCCGGCCGAAGCCTGAGAGCTCCCAGTTACGGGCTCTCCGGCCCCCTGGGCGCGCCCCGTCGCAGTGCAGGGCCAGCGGGCCTGCATTTACTATTCTTCTGAAGCGAAGACACTGTCCGGGATAGTCCAATTGGCAGTGACGCCCGGTTCTGGTCCGGGAGATTGGGGTTCGAGTCCCTGTCCCGGAGTTACCCCGTCACGCCGCTGCCTGCGTGGCCCAATCTCGGTACAGCTCGAAGTAGCGGCCCTCGGCGGCGATCAGCTCGTCGTGGGTGCCCTGCTCGGCGATGTGGCCGTGCTCGAGCACGACGATCCGTCCTGCCTGGCGGATGGTGGAGAGGCGGTGAGCGATGACGATCGAAGTGCGCCCGGCGAGCAGGCGGCGCAGGCCCTGCTCGATGCGGGCCTCGGAGTGCAGGTCCACGTTGGAGGTTGCCTCGTCCAGGACGAGGATGCGAGGGTCAGCGATCAGGGCGCGGGCGAATGCGATCAGCTGTCGCTGTCCGGCTGAGAGTTGTGAGCCGCGCTCTCCGACTTCGGTGTCGTAGCCGTGGGCGAGCTCGGAGATGAACTCCTCTGCGCCTACCGCCGCCGCGGCGGCGCGGATCTGACTCTCGCCGGCGTCGGGGCGGCCGAAGGCGATGTTCTCCGCGACGGTGCCCGAGAACAGGAACGCCTCCTGCGGCACGATTCCCATCTGCGAGCGCAGCGAGCTGCTCGCGACGTCGCGCAGGTCGTGACCGTCCACTAGCACCCGGCCGCCGGTGGGGTCGTAGAAGCGCGCCACGAGCTTCGCCATCGTGGACTTGCCCGCGCCTGTCGCGCCCACGAGCGCGACGGTCTGCCCGGGCGGGATCAGCAGGTTGATGTGATCGAGCGCGAGCACCTGCTCGTCCGTCGCGGCCGCGGCGCCTTGCTCGGATGCAGGGTCGCGTTTGACGGGCCGGCGCGCGTAGGAGAAGGACACGTCCTCGAAGCTGACCTCGCCGCGAATCCGTCCCAGCTCGTGCGCGTCAGACCGGTCCTTCAGGTCGGGACGCACATCGAGCAGCTGGAAGATCTTCTCCAGCGCCGCCATCCCGGACTGGTATGTCGCATACAGCTGCGAGAGTTGCTGGATCGGGTCGAACAGGTTCGACAGCGCGGCGACGAACGCGACCACCGTGCCGACGGTGATGTGGCCTTCGATCGCCTGCAGCCCGCCGTAGAGAACGATCATCGCCACCGCCACGCCTGAGAGCATTTCCACCGTGGGGAAGTAAGCGGCGTTCAGCTTCACCGTCGTCATGTTCGCGTCGCTGTTGTCCGCGTTCAGCTCCTCAAAGCGCGTCACGTGCACACGCTCCTGCGCGAAGCTGCGCACGACGCGGATGCCCGACAGTGTCTCCTGCAGGTAGGCGGTGATCGCGCCGATCGTCTCCCGCGTGCGCCGGAACGCGCCGGCGGAGATGATGCGAAACCACAGCGAGCCGATCACCACGAGCGGTAGCACGCAGAACGTCAGCAGCGCGAGCTTCACGTCCAGCACGAGCAGGATGCCGACGGTGCCGAGCAGCGTGAGGCCAGACTGGAACAGCGTGACCACGGAGTCCGTCACGAGGCTGTCGAGCGCCTCCACGTCGTTGGTCATGCGCGAGATCAGCACGCCAGCGGGACGGCTATCGTAGAAGCCGATCGGCAGCGTCTGCAGGTGGGTGAAGATGCGGATGCGCAGATCGGAGAGCACGCGCTGGCCGACCCAGCCGACGAGGAACGTCTGCGCGTAGGTCATCGCCCATACGATCACCGCGGAGAGCAGGAACGCGATCACCACAATCACGAGTGTGTTCGTGTCGTGACGGTTGATGCCGTCGTCGATCGCGGCCTTCGCCAGCAGAGGCGGAGCGAGCGACGCGCCCGTGCCGAGGATCAGCGCCACGAGCGTTGCGATCGCGCGCGTGCGATACGGGCCGATCAGGCGCAGCAAGCCGCGCAGGTTGCGCCCGCGCGTGCCTTTGCTCGCGCGCTCGCCGGTCCATTCCGAGCCGGGACCGCGCCCACCCGGGCCTCTGCCCACGGCGGGGCTCACAGCCCGCTCACCTCACGTTCGAGCGGCGCGCGTGTCAGGAACACCTGGTCGGGCAGTCCCTTTTCGACGATTTCGCGATACAGCTCTGAGGCCTGCAGCAGGTGCTCGTGGTCTCCGTAGGCGATCACGCGGCCATGGTCGAGCACAACAATCTCATCGGCGAGCGAGATCGTGGACAGGCGGTGTGCGATGACGAACGTCGTGCGCCCCGCCATCGCCTCATCGAGCGCGAGCTTGATGCGCTGCTCGGTCGACGCGTCCACCGCGGAGGTGGCGTCGTCGAGGATCAGCACGCGCGGGTCGGCCAGCAGGGCGCGCGCGATCGCGATTCGCTGGCGCTGCCCGCCCGACAGCGACAGTCCGCGCTCGCCCACGCGCGTGTCGAACCCCTGCGGCAGCTCCATCACGAAGTCGTATGCCTGTGCGCGGCGGGCTGCCTCTTCGATCTCATCCATGCTCGCCAGCGGGCGGCCGTAGGCGATGTTCTCGGCGACCGACGCGGAGAACAGGAACGGGTCGTCGCTGACCACGGCGACCGCTTCGCGAAGCGAGCTGAGGCTAACCGTGCGGATGTCCACCCCGTCGAGTGAGATCCGCCCCTCGCTGGCCTCATACAGCCGCGAGATCAGCGACACGAGGCTTGTCTTGCCCGAGCCGGTGGCGCCCACGAGAGCCACGGTGGTGCCCGCAGCGATGTCGAGGTCGACGTTGTCGAGAACTGCACGCGCTCCTCGCGCCGCCCCATTGCCGTTGCCGTGATCGAGTGACATGGCGCGCTCGCCGGGCGCGGCGTACGTGGCGCCGAAGTCGTCCTGCTCGTCGTAGCGGAGCGTGACGCCGCGGAACTCCACGTGACCGGCTCCCGGCGGCAGCGGCGACGCGTCGGGCGCCTCCAGGATGCGCGGCTCGCGGTCGAGCACCTGGAAGATGCGCGCGCCGGAGGCGGTGGCGCGCTGGGACAGGCCGAGCAGCATGCCGAGCGAGCGCATCGGGATGATCAGCATGTTCAGGTACAGGTAGAACTGGCTGAACTCTCCGAGCGTGAGGTGGGAGTGGATCACGCTGCGTCCTCCGATCAGCAGCACCGCCGCGAGCCCCAGCTGGGGCAAGAAGCCGATCACCGGGTTGAACTTGGCCTCTAGGCGCGTCGCGACCATCGCTTGGTCGAACACACGCGAGACGCTGTGGCGGAAGCGCTCGAGCTGGCGCGGCTCGCGTGCGAAGGACTTCACCACGCGCACTCCGGAGATGTTCTCCTCCGCGTCCGCGGTCAGCTCCGCGATTCGCTGCTGGACCTCCTGCACGGCCGGGCGCGCGCTGTGCCCGTAGCGCTGGGATATGACCACCACGAACGGCACGGGCGCCATCGCGATCAGGCCGAGACCGGGGTTGATGACGATCATCGCGATGCCCGCAAGCACGAGCGTGAGAATCGACTGCAGGATGAACACGAGCCCGTAACCGAGGAAGAAGCGCACCGCCTGCAGGTCGACCGTGGCGCGCGACATCAGCTGTCCAGTCTGCTGGCGGTCGAAGAAGCTCAGCTCCAGGCGCTGGAAGTGGCCGTAGAGCAGGTTGCGCAGGTCGTATTCGATCGCGAGTGAGATCCGCCCGGCGATCATCCGGCGCATGTACGTGAGCGCCCAGCGGGCGAGCACCGCGCCCACGATCACCAGCGCGAGCACCAGCAGCGTGTGGCGGTCGTGCGCGGCGAGCTGGTGGTGTCCGGCGTGAGTGCCGCCTTTCCTGATGGCTTCCACGGCCAGGCCGATGAGGTGGGGCACGAGCACAGTCATCACCATCGCGAGACTTGCGAGCAGCCAAGAGGCGGTCAGTCCCCGCTTGTAGGGGCGGAGAAATCCGAGTAAACGGTAAAAAGTGCTCATAGTTGTATGGTCAACGATTATTGCAGGCGCCCGTCACCGGACGGCACTACGCTGCGGTCTCATGCCCTCGCAGACGACTCCCCCGCGGCGCCCTGACACGCAAGGGCTGTGTGCCAGTTGTGAGCATCAGCGTGAGGTGCGTAACACACGCGGCTCGACGTTCTCGTTGTGCGAGCGCTCGCGCGAAGATCCAGCTTACCCGCGCTATCCCCGGCTCCCGGTCCTGAGCTGCCGGGGTTATGAGCCACGTGAGGATTGATCCTTCCTGTCATCCGGCAGCGACTGCCACGGGCTCCGGCTCCTGTGCGGCGGGCGCGGCCGCTGCGGAGACGAAGTCGCGGCTGCGCACGAGTATGAAGGCCAGTATCGACCCTACGAACGCCAGAACTGCCGCGACTATCAGGATGTCAGTGAACGCATCCGTGAAGCCGACCCGGTAGGAGCTGACCAGTGCGCTGCGCGCACTAGGGGAGAGCGTGTGAGCGATCTGGTTTACGTTGCCGGACTCGAGCAACGTGCTGAGCTGCCCGCGGGAGGCGGTGAGGATCTCCCGAGCGTGGCCGGTGGCGTTGAGCGCGGCGCTCGTGCTCTTGGTCACGCTGTGCTGGAAGATCGCTCCCAATCCAGCGATTCCCGTGGCGATCCCAACCTGACGGAAGGTGCTGTTGATACCCGAGGCCATGCCGCTGCGCTCGGGCGGTACCACCCCGATCGCGGCCGAAGCCAGTGGCGGATTGACCAGGCCGATACCCACGCCGGCAATCGCAAAGCCGGGAATCAGTGTCGTCCAGCCCGAGCGCGCATCGACGGCGGTCATTGCCACGAGGCCGGCGCTGATCAGCAGCAGACCCACTCCCAGCAGCATGCGGATCGGCACGCGCACGCTCAGGCGTCCGGCCACTGGAGCGACGAAGAACGACAGCAACGTGATCGGCAGGAAGCGCAGCCCAGCCTGCAGGGGGCTGAAGCCCAGCACGTCCTGGATGTAGAGCGTGAGGTAGAGGAACATCGCGAAAATCGAGCCTGAGAGGGCGAACGCGACGATGTTGGCGCCGGTGAAGGCCGGGCGGCGAAATAGTGCGAGATCGAGCATCGGGCGCTCCTGCAGGCGCTCGACGATCAAAAACAGCACGATCAGAATCAATGAAACCACGAGGAAGGCAACGATCTGCGTAGAGCCCCAGCCCTTGTCATTACCGCGCACTAGCGCAAACACCAGTAGGAATAGAGCCCCGGAAAAAGTGATCAATCCGAGCCAGTCCACGCCGGTCGCCTCGGGGTCGCGGGACTCCTGCACCCGGGCGAGCGTGAGTGCTACGGCGGCGATCCCGATGGGCAGGTTGACGAAGAAGATCCACTCCCAGCCGATCCCCGAGGTGATGATTCCGCCCACCAGCGGACCCACTGCCACCGCCGCCCCAGTGACTGCACCGAAGACACCAAAGGCTGTCCCTCGCTCCTTGCCCTGAAATGCCTGGGCGATCAGGGCCAGTGACGTAGCGAACATCATGGCTCCGCCAGTTCCCTGTACGCCTCGGGCCAGGTTGAGCATCAGTGAGCTCGAGGACAACCCACACACCACTGAGGAGACGGTGAACACCACAAGCCCAGCGACGAACACGCGCTTGCGTCCCAGCCGGTCGGCCAGCGAACCGGCGGTCAGCAAAAAGGCGGCCAGGGTCAGAGAATAGGCGTCTACTACCCACTGCAGATCCTGAAAGCTCGAGTGCAGCGAACGCTGGATATCCGGCAGCGCGACATTCACAACAGTGATGTCGAGCAAGAGCATGAAGATCGCCACCGAGACCGCGATCAAAGTCCACCACTTGCGCTCCACGACTACTCCTCGCTCTTGCCGACAGGCTGTAGCCCTCGACTATATGAACGGGGCGCGTCTGTTCCGGGCGCTCCGGTCACGCGGTGATGCTCACCGCGGGGGTCTCGTCCAGCTCGCGGAGCTTGCGGCGCACGCGCTTGTGCGTCTGGCACAGCTCCTCTTCCAGGTTCGCGAGCTCGGCCGCGCGGCCACGCACGAGCTCGAGCTGGCGGTCGAGGTGGCCGAGCGCCTCGCCCAGCAACTCGCGCCGGCGCGCCGGGTCGACATCGTCCCGGCGCAACTGGACACGGACCGCGGCGCGTGCCTCCTCCGCAGCGAGCAACGTCTTGAGCTGCTCGAGCGAGACACCGAGCAGATCCTTCAAACGCATCACCTCGCGCAGGCGCTCGACCTCGGTGCCGGTGTACAGACGGTGCTGGCCGGAGGGCCGGGCGGGCGCCTGGGGAAGCAGGCCGATCTCCTCGTAGTAGCGGATCGTGCGCGGCGTCGTGCCTGCGAGGCGGGCGACGTCGCCGATGCGCAGGCTGGGCGCGTCAGCGCTCATGTTCGCACCCCGATGCCGAATGTCCCAGCCTCGGCCTCCAGTGTGTGGGGCTCTTCAGGGCTGGTGTCGTGGACGTGTCGCGGGCGCATCAGGCACACCGCGGCGCCCAGCAGCGAGGTGGCCGCGAGCACCCACAGCGCGACGTGCATGTTGGTGATGAACGGGTCGAGCTTCTGCGCCGATAGTCCCTTGGTCAGACCTGAGAAGACCGCGAACAGCGTGGCCTTCGGCACGGCCGAGGTGACGACCGCGAGCACGAACGCGATCGAGAGCACCGCGCCGGTGTTCTGCAGCAGCGTGCGCGCTCCCGCGGCGATGCCACGCCGCTCGGCGGGGACGGTGCCCATCATCGCCGAGGTGTTGGGGCTGTTGAACATGCCCGAGCCAAGACCGACGATCAAGAGCCACAGCGCGCTCTGCCAGTAGGGCGTGTGCACTTGCAAGGTGGTCATCGCCGCGAGGCCAATCGCGCTCACCAGCATCCCGGCTGCGGCCAGCCCGCGCGAGCCGTGACGGTCCGCGTAGATGCCGGCGACCGGGGAGGCCACAAGCATCCCCAGCGCGAGCGGGATCAGCTCGATACCGGCGGTGATCGGGGTTTGGCCCTGGGCGCCCTGGAAGTAGAAGACGAAAAGGAACATCAGGGCGAACCGTGCCAGCCCGTTCAGGAAGGCCGCGGCCGTCGCTGCGGCGAACAAGCGGTTGGCGAACAGCGATAGGTCGAGCATCGGCGCGCGGGAGCGGCGCTCGATCAGCACCCATGCGGGCAGCAGCACGGCGGCGGCCGCGAGTCCCGCGATCACGATCGTGTCGTTCCAGCCGGACAGCCCGCCGCGCGAGACCCCGAGCACCAGGCCGGTGAGCCCGATCACGAAGGCTGAGGTGCCCAGCACGTCATAACCGCGCACGGCGTCTGGTTTTGAGAGCTCGCGCAGGATCAGCGCGCCCCAGACGGCGCCGGCGAGCGCGAGCGGGACGTTGAACCAGAACACCCAGTGCCAGGAGATCGCCACCAGCGCACCGCCGAGTACCGGACCAAGCACCAAGCCGACGGCGGCGACCATCGTGTTGGCGCCCATCGCCAGCCCGAGTTCCTCCTTCGGAAAGGCATCCGTTACCAGTGCGGCGGCGTTGGCGAACAGAAATGCCGAGCCGATGCCCTGCAGGATGCGCCAGATGATCAGCACGGTGACGTTCGGGGAGAAGCCCGCTCCAAGCGAAGCCAGTGCGAACACGAGGAAACCGCCCACGTAGGCGCGCTTGCGCCCGAACAGGTCGCTCAGGCGCCCTGCGGTCAGCACCAGCACGGTGGCGGCGATCAGGTAAGCCAGGATCACCCATACGAGTGCCAGCAGGCTCGTATGCAGCGAGCGCTCGAGATCGGGCAGCGCGATTATCAATGTGCCCGAGTTGGTCGCTGCGAGCAACATGCCGAGGCTCGTACATGACAGCGCCCACCACTTGTAGTGCTCGTGGCCGGCCGAGACGCCGAAGCGTGATTCTGAGGAAGTTGACGTGAACGTAAACATCACAATAGCAGGGGGTGGCGGTGCTAGAACTAGTCGGATGGGTGAGAGCAAAGTGCAGAAGACCGATCAGGAGTGGCGTGAGCAGCTGACGCCGGCTCAGTACGACGTTCTGCGCAAGGCGGGTACCGAGGCGCCGTTCACGGGGGAGTACGTCCACAACAAGGACGACGGCTCCTATCGCTGCGCGGCCTGCGACGCCGTGCTGTTTGGCTCCGGCACCAAGTTCGATTCCGGGACGGGATGGCCCAGCTTCACCGAGCCGGCGGTGGCCGAGGCTGTGGAGCTGCGCCCGGACAACAGCTTGTTCACGCGCCGCACCGAGGTAATCTGCCGTACCTGCGGTGGCCACTTGGGGCACGTCTTCGACGATGGTCCCGGCCCGGCCGGACAGCGCTACTGCATCAACTCGGCGGCGCTCGCGTTCACGCCCGAGCCCAAGACCTAGACTTACCCCACCATGATCATGATGGACCAGTCCAAGCGGCTGTCCGAGCCGCTGCGCTGGGGTCGGCGCGAGAAGACGGTGATCGCGGTGCTGCTCAGCTGCGTCGTGCTGGGTGTGGCCGGCCTGAGCGCGCTGGCTCTGAGCGGCGGGGGCCCGATGCGCAAAGATTGTGTGTCGGCGTCGTTCGCGAGCACTCTCGGTGGCGCTGAAATCCATGCCTGCGGGCAGAACGCGAGGCTGGTCTGTGCCTCGAGCGCCCATCGCAGCATTGCCTCCCAGCTGCGCGTGGCGTGCAGGCGCGCTGGGTTCCCGTTCGGCGGCGGCTGAGACCTCTCGCAACTGTCTAGACAAATGTCGAAAGCCCTGGCGCAAGTGTTGGCCAGGATGGCCCTACCCCCGTCCAGGTATGCCGGATTTCATACCGGGACTGCAACTGGTGCGTCGTCGGCGCATGCGCTGTCGGTGCGTCACCAGATCCACAACAACGGTAGGGAAACGGAGGCACATGTCCTGGAACGCATACCCAAGTTGGCTCAACGCCGGAGACAACGCGTGGCAGATGACCGCGGCGACGTTCGTCGGGCTGATGAGCCTTCCGGGTCTCGCAGTTCTTTACGGCGGTGTGATGCAAAAGCGCTGGTCGGTCAACAGCATGATGCTCACGTTCGTGGCGTTCTGCCTGGTGATGGTGGCCTGGTGCCTGTGGGCCTTCAAGATGGGCTTCGGCACGCCAATCGCCAAGAGTGGGGGAGGAATCTTTGGCACCAAAGGATTCATCGGCACGATGTGGGGCAGCTCGGGCACCGTCCTCTCGACCGGGGCGGAGGAGGGCCAGGCGATCATCCCGTCGGTCACCGAAGGTCCGCCATTCCACTTCCCGGAGGCATCCCTCGTCTACTTCCAGTTCGTGTTCGCCGCGATCACGCCGATCCTGATGCTCGGATCCGTCCTGGGGCGAATCAGCTTCAAGGCGTGGATTCCGTTCGTGCTCGTGTGGATCACGTTCGTCTACACCGTCAACGCGTTCCTAATTTGGGGCGGCGGCTACTTCGCAGCCAAGGGTGCACTGGATTACTCCGGTGGGTATGTCATCCATCTGGCGGCAGGCATATCGGGCTTCGTCGCGGCGGCGGTGATCGGACCTAGGCTGCAGCGAGATCGCGAGGTCGACGCGCCGAACAACTTGCTGATGGTCGCCGCTGGTGCGGGTCTGCTGTGGCTGGGCTGGAACGGCTTCAACGGCGGGGACTCCTACTACGCGGGCGCAAACGCCTCGGCGGCGGTACTCAACACGAACCTCTGTACCGCCGTGGCGATGCTCGTGTGGATAGCTTGGGACTACATCTTCCGCGACAAGCCGTCGCTGATCGGCTCGGTCAACGGGATGATCACCGGGCTCGTTGCGATCACCCCGAGTGCCGGTTTTGTGAACGGCTACGGCGCTATAGCGGTCGGCGTGATCGCCTCGACGATCGTCTGGATGGCGATCAGGTTCCTGAGTCGAGCGCCGGTGTTCAGACACGTCGACGATACGCTGGGGGTGATCTATACGCACGGCATTGCAGGTCTATGCGGTGGCCTGATGGTGGGCCTCTTCGCTGACCCGCATCTGATCGAGTACATCGGCGTGCATGGTGCCTCCAACCTGCCGGGCAAAGAAAGCGTCTTCAACGGTGGTAGCTTCACGCTGCTGAAGTGGCAAGCGCTGGCCGCTCTGTGGGTGATCGGGTTCAGCGGGATCATGACGTTCATCCTGCTGAAGATCGTCGGGATCTTCGTTCCGCTGCGCCTCACCGACGAGGAGCTCGAGATCGGCGATCACGCGATCCATGGCAACGAGGTCTATCCCTCGGATGTGCCTACGCTCGGTGGCCCGCATGCTCCGTCGTGGCAGGCAAGCCCGGCGGGCTAGCCCGTGCCGCACGCCGGGGGCATGGATGTCCCCGGGTCCCACCCCAAGGTCAGCGGCCCCGCTCCGGCGGGGCCGCTGCCGTTAAGACTGGTGTGTCAGGCCGATTGGGCAGCTCACGCCGGTACCGCCGAGGCCGCAGTAGCCACTGGGATTCTTCGCCAGGTACTGCTGGTGGTAGTCCTCGGCATAGTAGAACGGGCCGGCTTGTGCCAGCTCCGTCGTGATCTCGCCGTGGCTGGCCTGCGTGAGCATCGCCTGGTAGGCCTCGCGCGAGGATTCTGCGGCGGTCCGCTGAGACTCGTTCTGCCAGTAGATCGCCGAGCGGTACTGACTGCCGGTGTCGTTGCCCTGGCGCATGCCCTGCGTTGGGTCGTGGCCCTCCCAGAACAGCTTCAGCAGCTCCTCGTAGCTGGTGGCGGCAGTGTCGAAGGCGACGAGTACGGCCTCGGTGTGACCAGTGCGCCCGCTGCACACCTCCTCATACGTGGGGTTCGGCGTGAAGCCGCCCGCGTAGCCGGCGGCCGTCGTATAGATGCCGGGTGCCTGCCAGAAGATTCGCTCAGCGCCCCAGAAGCAGCCCATGCCGAACACCGCCGTCTCGACGCCGCTGGGGAACGGCCCCTGCAGCGGCGTGCCGAGCACCTCGTGCCGGGCCGGCACTGGCATCTCGGTCTCGCGCCCCGGCAGCGCCGAGTACGCGTCGACCATGCTCGTGTGTTTTTTCGTGAAGAACATGAGGCCTCCAGGCTAGCCGGTCGAGGATCGCTTCAAGCAGGTTCAGGCAGAGTGGTCGTCCTAGGACTCGGCCACGCGCGGGGCGTAGCGGTTATGCAGCATCAGCGCGTTGCCGTCGGGGTCGGAGAAGAACGCCATGTGGCAGACGCTCGTGTCGAGGGTCTCGCCACGGAAGCTCACGCCGCGCTCCTCGAGCGTCTTGCGTGCCGCTTCAACGTCGTCGACGTGCAGTGCCACCTCGTGGCGCATCGTGTGATGCTCGAGGCCCATAGCCTCGGCGTCGATGATGCTGAGCGTCAGGTTGCCCGTCTCGAACTCGGCGAAGTTCCGCTCGGGCATGAACACCGAGCGGCGCAGGCCGAGCGTCTCACCGTAGAACTCGGCGGCGGCACGAACGTCGTGCGTAGGCAGGGCGACGAAATCCACGCCGCTGATGAGCTGCTCAGTCGCGGTGCTGGAAGGGGTCATTCGCGTTACTCCCGGATAGGCGTTGGCGGATCCGCGCCGCCGGCTGTGCGTCGCGCCGCCGGCGGCTCTCCAGCGATGGTAGTCCGCTGCGTCGCGTGACAGCAGCCGCGGCGCTAACGCGTCGGCTCAGCGCGTCTCGAGTACGAACACGGCGATGTCGCGCGAGGTTCGTGCGTCGTAGGAGTCAAACCCCTCGTAGAGCTCGTTGACCTTCTTCCACAGCTCCGCACGCTCCTCGCCCTCGGCCACTCGTGCACGCACCGACCGCCGCGCGCCGCGGATCTCGACCTCCGCGTCGGGGTTGGCCTTCAGGTTTAACGACCACGCGGGTGCGCGTTCGTTGCCGGCGTTTGAGCCAACGACGACCAGGCGCTGCTTATCCACGAGGTAGAGCACCGGGGCGGTGCGTTGCTGGCCGGAACGCCGGCCGGTGGAGGTGAGTAGTAGCACCGGCGCGGTGCCGACCTTGCCCATCAATCGCCCACGGCTCAGCCGATAGAGCGGGACGTTCAGCTTGCCCATCGCCGTCAGCAGTCTGTCTGGCATCGCCATCGACACACGCGTGTTGGCACGGTTGCTGAGCACGTCCAGGAGTATGCCACCGGTGCGCCACGCCGTCCGCGCGCTGCGGGGACCGGTTCGGCACCCAAAGGATCGCGGGCATGAGCGAGTAGCCCACGGTGCTCTACGAGGTCGCCAATCGGGTCGCGCTGATCACGCTGAATCGCCCCGGAGCGCGGCAACGCGATCACGCGGGCGCTGATCGCGGAGTTGAGCGAATGCGTCCGACAGGCCGACCTGAACCCGGCCGTGCACGTCCTGTTGCTCGCCGGCGCGGGCCCCGTGTCATCGACCTCCAAGGCCAGCTCATCCGAGAGCTCACACTCGACCCCACCCGCAACTACCAGCCCCTCACACGACCCTAAACTGTCCACGGTCTCCCGACACATCAGTCTCCGGTGTCCCGGCACATCACAGGAAGCGGATGAAGGGATTCGAACCCTCGACCTTCGCCATGGCAAGGCGACGCTCTAGCCAGCTGAGCTACATCCGCATGAGCGCCGATTATAGAGGCGCACCATCCGCGAGGCTCACTCTCGGCACATACCGGCCGCCGTCCCCTCGTGTCAGCAGTCCCATCAGCTCCAGCTCGCTCAGGGTGAGCAGTACCTCTCCAGCGTCTGCGCTTCCGGCCGTCAGCTTGGCAGGGGTGTCTCGCCCCGCGCCCACCTGCTCCAGTGTCGCCTTCAGCCTCGGCTCCAGCTGATTTGCCTTCGGCGTTCCGGACATCCTCTGAGCGGTGTCTCTTTTGTCGAGCAGCTCCAGCGCGTCCTCTGGTCCTCTCACGAGCGCGGCGCCTTCCCTCAGCAGCGCGTGGGTTCCTCTCGACACCGGTGAGGTCACACGTCCGGGGACAGCCGCGACGGTCCGTCCCAGCGCCTTGGCGACACGCGCGCCCAGTAACTCGCTGGGCTCCTCATCGGCCTCCACGACGATTGTCAGCTGCGCCATGCCGACCACGATCCGTTCGCGCGCGATGTAGCACCAGCGCCTGGGACGAGCGCCGAAGGGGAGCTCCACCACGGCGCAGCCCGTGTTCCGCACGCGCTCGTACAGTGCTCGCCTGCGCGACGGGCACGCCACGTCCAGTCCACGGTCCATCACCGTCAGCGCTTTACCCTTCGCCTCGAGCGCGCCCGTCTGTGCGGCCACCGCGATCCCATCCGACAGCCCTAACGTAACCGTCACGCCGCTCGCGGCCAGCCCATGCGCCAGGCTCCGCGCCATCTCCATGCCGTAGTCGGTCGCCCTGCGGCTCCCCACGACCGCCACCGCGGGCTGCGTCCCCAGTTCCTGCAGCCGCTGCACCGGCCCCGCCACATAGAGCATCCGTGGCGCCCCGTCGTCCTGGAGCGCGTGCGGGTAGCCGTGATGGTGCCTGCAAATCGTCTCCACGCCGTCGCCCGCGCCGATGTCCTTTAGCGTGAACTGCTGGTGGCGCTCGTAGATCTCCTCGCGGCGCCTGCCAGCGATCGCCTGAATCAGCTCCCCGTCGCTCAGCCCGAGCATCGCGAGCAGTCGCTGGCGGTCGCGTGCCTGGTACTCCAAGAGGTGGCTCAGCTCCCCGAGCAGCCAGCTTCTGCGCAGGCAGTCTTCACATGCATCGCTCATGCCGCGCGGCTGCCCGCATACTGAGCTTCGGAGCGCAGCGCCAGCGCCGAGCCAACGTCCCGCGGCCGTATCTGCTCACTGCCGTTCAAGTCGGCGATCGTGCGCGCCACGCGCAGCACCCGGTGCTGCCCGCGCGCGCTCAGCAGGCCCTGCTCCTGGTGCTTGTTCAGCAGCTCTTCAGCCCGCGGGTCCAACCGCGCGTAGCGCGCCAGCATGCGCACGTCCATGTGCGCATTCACCGTCACCCCTCCCTCGTCGGTCAAGCGCGCCGCTTGGCGTTCGCGTGCCACGGTTACCTGTTCGCGCGCCTTCTCCGAGCTCGCCAGCGGCGGCGCGCTCAGGCCGGGCGTCCCCTCGCTCTCCAGCCTCACGAGGAGGTCGATGCGGTCGAGCAGCGGGCCGCTCAGCCGGCGGCGATGTCGCGCCAGGTCCGCTTCGGTGCACCTGCATTTTTCCGAGGCCCCCGCGTAACCACACGGGCATGGGTTGGTGGCCGCCACCAGCATGAAGCGTGCCGGGTATACGGTGGAGTGCTGTGCTCTGACAATCGCCACCCGCCCGTCCTCCAGCGGCTGGCGCAGTGCCTCGAGCGTCGGGCGCGCGAACTCTGAGAGCTCATCCAAGAACAACACCCCGTTGTGCGCCAGCACGACCTCTCCGATCCACCCGCGCTGGGCGCCGCCGAGCAGGCCCGCCGCCGTGATCGAGTGATGTGGCGCACGGAACGGCCGGCTGGTGGCCAGGCTGTTCTCCACATCGCCCGCGATGCTGTGGATCCGTGTCACCTCGATCGCCTCCTGACGGTTCAGTGACGGCAGGATGGAAGGGATCCGTTGGGCGAGCATCGTCTTGCCGGTACCCGGCGGTCCGGTCAGCAGGCTGTTGTGGGCGCCTGCGGCAGCCACGATCAGCGCCTTCACGGCGTGGTACTGACCACGCACGTCGATCAGGTCTGGGCCTGTAATGCTCTTAATGGCGTTGCCCTCGCCATCAGGCGTGGGCAACGGGTCGGGAAATCCGCCACCGAGGACGCGCACGGCGCTCGCCAGACGCTCGACGACGGCCACCTCTAGGTCTTCGATCAGAGCCGCCTCGCGTGCCCGCTCGGGCGCGAGCACCAGCGTCGGCATCCCGGCCTCGTGGGTCGCCTGTGCAACCGCCAGCGTGCCCTGCTGGCAAGCCCTCACGGTACCGTCGAGCGCGAGCTCCCCGAACAGCACGTAGCTCTCCAGCCTCTCAGCCGGGATCTGCCCGCTGGCGGCGAGCAGCGCGCACGCCAGTGCGAGGTCCAGTCCGGGACCGATCTTGGGCACGTCGCCCGGAGCGAGGTTCGCAGTGATCCGCTTGGCGGGAAACTCATAACCCGAGTTGCGGATCGCCGCCTGAACCCGCTCGCGCGCCTCGCGCACGGCTGCGTCCGCGAGCCCGACGATCGCGAATCCGGGCAGCCCGGGGCGAATGTCCACCTCGACGATCACATGCCGCGTCTGTAGTCCCTCGATCGTGAACGTGTGTGCTCGTGCAAGCATCTACTTTCCTGTCGCCGTTTCTGGACGGAGACAAGCAAGCTAGGCCTGGCTTGGGACGGGATACTCGATCGGGGTGGTCCGGTCTGTTTCTGGTGTGCTCCCCGGAAGGCCTGCGTCCAGCAGACCGGTGGTCTTGGGAAACCTCCGAAAACTCCGAGCTTCCTCAGCGGGCGCTAACGCGAGCTGCGGAGTTTTCGGACGGTTTCCTAGAGTCCGGCGGGGTGACGCACCACGTAACCGGCGGTCGAGGTCATCGAGTCAGACCAGCGCGTTCCGGTCTCCTGCTGGGCGACGGTGTCGAAGCGTTTGCCGTCGATAACCATGAAGGCATGTTCGGCGTTCGCGTAGATCGTGATGTGCTGCCCCGGTCCGGCTTCGCCGTAGGACTCGAGCGCGGAGGAGTCCTCGGGCGAGCTGAGCAGGCCGCCACCATGGAGCGCATAGGAGACCGAGCCCGAGCAGTCGTACCCGGTCGACTGGAACGAGCCGTGCCCGCCACCGAACACATACGGTCTGGTCGCGATTTCATCGCCTGCCGCGATCACACGCGCCACGACGCCCGAGGATTCACCGCCGCCACCGGCGCTGCTGGTAGAGCCGCTTTTGGATCCTTCATGTGTCATCGCGGAGGCGGGTGGCTTCAGTTCGGGCTCGCTGCTGATGCCGAGAAGGGCCCACGTCGCTGGGCCGGCGACACCGTCGACGGTGAGCCCGTGGCGGGCCTGAAGCCGACGGATTGCCGCCTCGGTTTCAGGGCCGAAGCTGCCGTCGGCCTGCATGTGCAGCGCGTGCTGTAGCCGCGCCACCGCATTGCCGCTGCCCTGCGCTTCAGCGCTGGACGTGCTGCTCACGTTGCTTGCGTGGTGGTGGGAGGAGTGGGAGAGAGCCGAGGAGGGCGGAGAGAGGGTTTCCTCGCCATGTATGCCCAGCAGGCTCCACGTCGCTGGGCCGGCGACACCGTCGGTGGTCAGCCCGTGGCGGGCCTGAAGCCGGCGGATTGCCGCCTCGGTTTCAGGGCCGAAGCTGCCGTCGGCCTGCATGTGCAGCGCGTGCTGTAGCCGCGCCACCGCGTTGGCGCTGCCCGGTGCGCCAGCTTCTGAGGGCGTGAAGTTGACAGCGTCGCGGCGGACGCCCGCGGCCGATGCCTTGGCGCCGGCATGTGAGCGCAGGGCGGCACTCGTTTCCGGACCAGCGATCCCGTCAACCGTCAGCCCCCTGCTGGCCTGGAAGGAGCGCACCGCTTCTTCGGTTTCCGGCCCGTAGATCCCGTCCACGCTGATGCCGAGGGCCTGCTGCAGCAGTTCCACCTGCCGGCCCTTGCTTTCGGAGCTCAGTGAGATGCTGTGTTCGGTAGTGGTGGCCGGTTCGGGGTTGGGCACGCCTGGGCTGGCGGCTGCACTGCCGTCCGCCAGGCCGGCGGCGGGGCCGGCGGTGAGCGCCGCGAGAGCGCCCAGGGAGATGCGCTTCGCCCGCGAGCTGGCTGGCACGAAGCGCAACTCGGCGGCGCGGCGGCGTGCGCGGGAGCGACCCAGCGACAGGTCCCACGGCTGCTCCTCGGCCAGGTCGCGTATGGCCTTGCGGTTGCGCGCACCGGTGAGCGCGGACAGCGACAGGGAAGAGGAATACTTGGGCGCGATACTGCTGCGCCGGCCCGCCCGCTGGCGGCGCTCACGGGAACGATGAAGCGAGAGCTCCCAGGGCTCGAGAACAGCAAGATCACGCGGGAATCCCGACATAGAGCGTCCTTTCGATATCGCTTGGCGCCTACGGGGTTAGCTGTCGGGCTCGCGTGAATTACGCTACGCCACAGTTGTGGCGATTCGCCCCCGCAGCCTTCAACTTGGCTGCTTTGGGTCCCCCGCTCCCTGGCCCCGTGGGGGCAAGGACTCGGCACGAACGCGGAGCAACGTAGCACGCCGGACCGCAAGATGTGTCGCATGAGGAGGTCTGCAACGTTTCTTGCCGACGGCCGCGGTGCAGCGATATATGTGCGGATGAGGTTTTAATAAAGATGCCAACCTTGTTGAAAGCCCAAAATGGAGCGACGCAGAACCTGGACGGTTCGTCGCGGCCGCAGCGACACTTCGCCAGCGGTTTAGGCGGTTTCAGCGCTGTCTGAGCTTTGGGATGGCTCCTCCACGGCGAGCGCTTTGCGGGCCAGGCGTTCGTCGGAGAAGACCTGTATGTGAGCCGCCAGGTCATCTTTGAACTTGAAGACCCAGGTGGTTGGCGCGCCGTCCAGGGGGCCTGCTGGGCCCCTGCCGCTGGTCTGGCCGAGCGCGACCACGGCATCACCTGCCGCGCGGATGTGCACCGGAGTCACGTATAGCTCGTGCCAGTGCTCCTGAACGTCTGCGAAGTAACGGCGCATGCCCTCGTGCCCGCGGTAGGGCTGCCCGTCATTCAGGATCGCTCCAGAGACGGGCTCAAAGACAACATCCGGGTGCAGCAGCCCCAGCGCAGTCTCGATGTCACGGCGGTTGAAGGCGTCAAACAGGCGGCGGGCGATCTCTTCTCCGGTGTTGGGCATCCATTCATTCTTGCGCGGCGGCACGAGCGGGGTGGTGTGTACGAGCAGGGGTCGTGTGTATTACGCTTTTGACATGTGCCGAAACATCAGAACACTCCACAATTTCGACCCGCCAGTGACCGATAGCGAGATACGCGATGCCGCGCTGCAGTACGTTCGCAAGATCAGCGGGTCCACCAAGCCCTCGCACGCGAACGAAGAGGTGTTCGCGCGTGCGGTGGAGGAGGTGGCCGCGGCGACCCAGCGGTTGCTCGACGGGCTCGTGACCTCGGCGCCGCCCAAGGATCGTGAGGTCGAGGCGGCCAAGCGGCGAGCGCGCTCGGCCGAACGCTTCGCGGCTTAGCGGCCCTTCGTCTTCGACCACTCCGCCTTGTGGGCGCGCTTGGCCGCCTGGTAGTCGATGAGCGCCTGCGGCGAGTCGACGTCGCCGAGCGTCGGATGGGCGGGGACCAGCTCCTTCGCGGCCTTCAGCTTGTAGCGCTTGGCGAGCACTGCTCCCAGCGACTTGACCTTCATCTCGCCGAAGCCGGGAAGGGCGGCGATGTTGGCGCGCAGCTCCTTGGCGTCGGCTGCGCCGGTCCACACGCGCTCGGCTTCGCCTCCGTATTGGTCGAGCACATGCACCGCCAGATCGTGGACGCGCTTGGCCATCGCGCCGGGGTAGCGATGGATCGCGGGCTTCTCGCGAAACACGGGCTCGAGGTCGGCTGAGGCGAGCGTGTCCGCGTCGATCGCGCCGAGGCGCTCTTTCAGCAGCAGTGGCCCAGTGAATGCCTGCTGCACGGTGATCTGCTGGTCGAGCGCGAAGCCGACGAGCAGCGCCATCGGATCGGAGGCGATCAGCGCGTTGGCCTCCTCAGAGTCGGTGAAGTAGAGACGATCAGGCACGATCCCCATCGTATCGGTGGCTGGCGCGATAATGGCAGCGTGAGCGGGATCGAGCAGTGGTGGTCCGAGGGTGAGCGCGTGTCTGTGGCGCTGAGCGGGGTCGAGCGTGAGATCTTCGTGCGGAGTCTCGGCAGCGGTCCGTCGATGACGCTCTTGCACGGCTTTCCGAGCTCTTCCTATGACTGGGCGAAGGTCGCGCCGGCGCTCGCCGAGCGTCATGCCCTGCTGCTGTTTGACTTCCTCGGCTTCGGCGGCTCGGAGAAGCCGGCCGAGCATGACTACTCGATCCACGAGCAGGCTGATCTGACAGAGGCGCTGTGGGAGCTTGAGGGAATCACCTCGACGACCCTCGTCGCACACGACTACGCGGTGTCGGTCACCCAGGAGCTGCTGGCGCGTCGTGCTGAAGGTGCCCTGCAGGTCGATCTGGTTGGCGTACACCTGCTCAATGGCGGGCTCTACCCGGACGTGTATCGCCCACAGCCTGGTCAGCTTGCGCTGCTCGACCCCGTGCAGGGACCTCAGATCAGCGCCAACATCAACGAGGAGCTGTGGAGCATGGCGCTCAGGCCCACGTTCGCCGAGAACTTCGAGGCCAGCGCCGATCTCGCCGGCATCTGGAGTTCGATGAGCCGCGAGGACGGTCATCTGATCACCCACCGCCTGATCCAATATATGAACGATCGCAGCACGCACGCCGAGCGCTGGGTAAACGCGCTCGAGACCACCGGCGTCCCGCTGTCATTCGTCTGGGGGATGCTCGACCCGATCTCCGGCGCGCACATGGCGCAGCGGATCCGAGAGCGTTTGCCCAGCGCACCGTTGCTCGCGTTGGAGGACGTCGCACACTGGCCGCAGCTGGAAGCGCCCGAGCAGGTCACTCAAGCTCTGCTTGTAGAGGCGTCGACCGGAATCGAACCGGTGTAAACGGCTTTGCAGGCCGCTGCGTAGCCACTCCGCCACGACGCCATGTCTGGGTTTCCCAGGGTATCGGGCACACCGCGCTACAGCGGTCTTCGCCGGCCAGGCCGTTGATAGGCTTGGCAGATTCCCAGGGCGATTAGCTCAGCTGGGAGAGCGCCGCCTCGACAAGGCGGAGGTCACTGGTTCGAGCCCAGTATCGCCCATCACAAAGAAGCCCTGTTAATAGCGGGGTTTTTGCGTCGTGCCGTGAGCAGCACGGCGAGGGTGCTCACCCGGATTGGCCGCCCCAGGCGCTCGTGGAGGGCGTGACTCTCGTTTGAGAGGGCGTCACGCTGGCCGGGTGACAATTGTGCCCAGAATGACATCGTGGCGAGCAGGGCGTTGAGGTCACCGGCGGTGTGCTCGGTCATGGTTGGCACGGTTGCGAGCTGCAGATCCTCGAACAGACCGGCTGCGTAATCACGTCCTACGTCGTAGCTCCCCAGCCAGCCCCAGGCGTCCGCGACGTTCTGACGGCGCTCCTGCACGCCCGCAATCGTGCTATCGAAGTCGCGATAAGTGGGCCAGGTCGCGGCGACCTCCGGCGCGTGCGTGTGCAGGGCCGCCAGCAGTGCCTCCTGATCATCGGCGCCGCGCTGCCCCTGAATGCCGAAGTACTGGATCAGGGCGAGCGTCCCGTTCGGAGCGAGCGCGCCGGCGATCTTCCGCCAGCTCAGATCGGGATCAACCCAGTGGATTGCGGACGCGGAGAACACTGCCTCGTAGCTCTCGCAAGGCCGATGCGTGTCCTCGAGCCGCGCGTGGACGAACTCCACATCGCCCGCATCTTTCAGGTTCTCCTCGGCGAGACGAATCAGCTGGTCTCCCGGCTCGAGCGCGGTCACGCGCAGTCCTCGCGCGAGAAGGCTGCGGGTCAGCTGACCGGTCCCGCACCCGATCTCGAGGACCCGGTCGCCATCGGCGATGCCTGCCACCTTGCATGCTTGATCGACGAGCGCGTCGGGGTAGGCCGGGCGGTTGCGGTCGTACTCGGCCGCGACCTCGTTGAAGACCTTGCCGTAGCTCCGTGCGAGCGTCCCGTCGCTCATGCCCGAAACGTACACACCCGCCTGGATGGGCAACGGATTAGCGTCGAGCAACCTCCAAGTGGAGGGTCCTCAACAGCGCCGGCCCGGGACCGACGGGCTCATACCGAAAGTGTGCGCGCGGGGCGCAGCGGGCTCGGGCGACGGCTGCGCCCCCACGCGCTG
>DASZFC010000004.1:0-12137 GCA_035940195.1 Solirubrobacteraceae bacterium | reverse complement strand
ATCGAGGGCGGCGGCAGGGCCGGCATGATCGCGCCTGATGAGACGACGTTCGCGTGGTTCGCCGAGGCCGATCGCCCGGGGGCGCCCAAGGGGGCCAGCCTGGACGCCGCGATCGAGGGCTGGCGGGAGCTGCGTACCGACGAGGGAGCTTCCTTCGACAAGGAGGTGACCATCGACGCCAGTGCGATCTCGCCGCAGGTGACGTGGGGGACGAACCCGGGGATGGTGCGCGCGGTGACCGGGAGCGTGCCGGCGCCTGAGGAGTGCGGCAGCGCGGCCGACCGTGAGGCGACCGAGCGCGCGCTGCAGTACATGGACCTGCAGCCCGGTACGCCGATCGAGCAGATCCAAATCGACCGCGTGTTCATCGGCTCGTGCACGAATTCGCGGATCGGCGACCTGCGCGCCGCGGCCGAGGTCGTGGAAGGCCGCAAGGTTGCTGCGAGCGTTGATGCCATGGTCGTGCCCGGCTCTCAGCAGGTCAAGAAACAGGCCGAGGAAGAGGGTCTCGACGAGGTGTTCCGCGAGGCTGGCTTCGACTGGAGAGTGGCCGGCTGCTCGATGTGCCTGGGAATGAACCCCGACATATTGCAGCCGGGCGAGCGCTGCGCGTCGACGTCTAACCGCAACTTCGAGGGCCGCCAGGGGCGGGGGGGCAGGACGCATCTCGTCTCCCCGCAGATGGCCGCTGCAGCGGCGATCGAGGGGCACTTCGTCGACATCAGGAATTGGAGCTGACCATGGACCCGATAAGCGTCATTTCCGGTGCCGTTAGCCATTTGGACCGCGCCGACGTCGACACCGACCAGATCATGCCCAAGCAGTTTTTGAAGCGCGTCGAGCGCACCGGCTTCGGACAGTTCCTGTTTTTTGACTGGGCCAAGGAGCCCGGCTGGGAGTTGCCCGCGAACCCGATCCTCGTGGCGGGCGAGAACTTCGGCTGCGGGAGCTCGCGCGAGCACGCGCCGTGGGGATTGCAGGACTACGGCTTCCGGGCGATCGTCGCACCGAGCTTCGCCGACATCTTTTACTCCAACTGCACGAAGATCGGGCTGCTGCCGGTCGTGATGAGCGCCGAGGACTGCCACAGCCTGGCGCGCGCCGGGGAAGGCGAAATCGACCTGCAGGCCCAGGAGGTGCGCTTCGCCGGCGAGCAGGTGCCTTTTGCGATCGACCACGAGATCCGCCACCGGCTGCTCGGCGGTCTGGACGACATCGCCATGACGCTGCAGCAGGGGGCCGCGATCGACGGATACGAGTCCGAGCACGAGGGCGCCGGCTTCGCGCGCGTCGCGACGACGGCGCTGTAGATGGCTCACCACATAGTCACCCTCCCCGGCGACGGCATCGGGCCGGAGATCATGGCGCCGGCGCTCGACCTGCTCGGTCGGCTCGGCGAGTTTGAGTTCGAGGAGCACTCCTTCGGCGGCGCTTCGATCGACGTGGACGGGGTGGCGCTCACTGATGAGGTACTCGCGGCCTGTAGAGCCGCTGACGCCGTCCTCTTGGCGGCGGTGGGCGGGCCGAAGTGGGACACCACGGACCCAGAGGCACCCAGGCCCGAGCAGGGGCTGCTTGGCCTGAGAAAGGGCCTCGGGCTGTATGCGAACCTGCGCCCGGTCAAGCCGCTGCCCGCGCTGTATGACGCCTCGCCGCTGCGGTGCGAGCGAATCGAAGGGACAGATCTGCTCGTGGTAAGGGAGCTCACAGGGGGGATCTATTTCGGAGAGAAGACTCGTACATCCGATACGGCTTCGGATGTGTGCTCGTATACGGCCGCGGAGATCGAACGTATCTCCCGGACTGCATTTCAGGCTGCCCGGAGGAAGGTGACGAGCGTCGACAAGGCCAACGTGCTGGAGACGAGCCGCCTGTGGCGAGAGACGGTCATTCGCGTGCACGCGCAGGAGTTCCCCAGCATCGAGCTCGAGCACGTGCTCGTGGACAACGCCGCGATGCAACTGGTAGCCACGCCGCAGCGGTTCGACGTGATCCTCACCGAGAACATGTTCGGCGACATCCTCAGTGACGAGGCGGCGATGATCACCGGCTCCATCGGCATGCTCCCAAGCGCTTCACTCGGAGATCCAGAGCGCTCGACCCCCGGCCTATTCGAGCCCGTGCACGGCTCCGCCCCGGACATCGCGGGCACCGGTACGGCCAACCCGCTGGCGATGTTCCTCTCCGCCGCCATGCTCCTGCAACACGGCCTGGGCTTGGAAAGCGAGGCGGCGGCTGTAGAATCGGCCGTTGAAGCGGCGCTCGATGCGGGGTTGCGTACCGCCGATCTCGGAGGTTCGGCGGGTACCAGGCAGGCTACCGAGGCAGTGCTCGCGAATATCGAATAGGAGTGCAATGAACGTGGACCCCACCGACCTCATCTGGATGAACGGAGAATTCGTCGGATGGGAGGACGCCAAGATCCACGTTCTGACCCACGGGCTGCACTACGGGACGGGCGTGTTCGAGGGCGTGCGCTGCTACGACACCGAGCTCGGCCCGGCGGTGTTCCGCAACCAAGAGCACGTGCAGCGGCTGCTGAAGTCCGCGGAGCTGTACTACATGCCCGTGCCCTACTCGGCCGAGGAGCTGCGGGCCGCGACGCTCGAGCTCGTCGCCAGAAACGGGATGAGCTCGTGCTACATCCGTCCGATCGTCTACCGCGGCTACGGCCAGATGGGTTTGAACCCGCTGGAGGCGCCCGTCGACGTGACGATCGCGTGCTGGGAGTGGGGCGCGTATCTCGGCGAGGAGGGCAAGCGCAAGGGCATTCGCGCGAAGGTGTCCTCGTGGGAGCGGATCAGCCCGCGTTCGCTGATCCCGCACGCGAAGGCCTCGGGCCAGTACCTCAACAGCGTGCTCGCCAAGGTTGAGTCGCTGAAGGCCGGCTATGAAGAGGCGATCCTGCTCGACGAGCACGGCCACGTGTGCGAGGGCACCGGCGAGAACCTGTACGTCGTGCGCGACGGTGAGATCGCGACGCCGGGACAGCACAACTCGATTCTCGACGGCATCACCCGCCGCTCGATCATCCAGATCGCAGGTGACCTCGGCTATGAGATCGTCGAGCGGAACGTCGCTCGCGCGGAGCTGTTCCTCGCCGAGGAGGTGTTCATGTCCGGGACCGCCGCCGAGATCGTGCCGGTGCGCGAGATCGACGACCATCCCATCGGGACAGGCGAGCCCGGCGAGGTCACGCGCGTGCTGCAGGCCGCCTTCGACGACGCGATCCACGGGCGCTCCGAGCGCTACCGCGAGTGGCTCGACGTGGTGCCCTCCTCGGCGCTTCAGACCCCCACGGGCGAGGCTGCTGCCTCCCGTGCGCCGACTGTCACCGGGTAGGTCCTGATGGCCGGCATACAGCTATACGACGCCACCTTGCGCGACGGGATGGGCGGCGGCGGCCTCACACTCACCGCTGAAGAGAAGCTGCGCGTCGTCCACGCGCTCGACGAATTAGGCATGCACATGATCGAGGCCGGCTTTCCATCGTCGAATCCGAAGGAGGAGCAGCTGTTCGGGCTGCTCGCCGGCGAGCATTTCGATAACGCCGAGATTGTCGCGTTCGGGATGACACGCCGCCGCGAGGTGGCCGCTGATGCAGACGAGGGGTTGCGGATCCTGGCGCAGTCCTTTGCGCCTGTGTGCACGCTCGTCGGCAAGTCCTCGATCTTGCACGTCGAGAAGGTCGTGCGCGTCTCGCGCGAGGAGAACCTGAAGATGATCGGCGAGTCGGTCGCGTTCCTCGTCGGCGAGGGCAAGCGCGTGCTGCTCGACGCTGAGCATTTCTTCGACGGCTTCGCCGAAGATCCCGGCTATGCCCTGGACTGCGCGCGCGCCGCCGCCGGCGCGGGGGCCGAGCGGGTGGTGCTGTGCGATACCAACGGTGGCTCCCTGCCGCCGCAGGTTCGCGTCGCGCTGGCCGTCGTCACCGAAGCGCTGCCCGGTGTAGCGTTGGGTATCCACTGTCACGACGACTCCGGCTGCGCGGTGGCGAACACTCTGACCGCGGTCGAAGCCGGCGCCACGCAGGTGCAGGGGACGGTCAACGGGATCGGCGAGAGAACGGGTAACGCGAACCTGATCACGATCATCGCTGACCTGCAGCTGAAGATGGGCGTGGATCTTCTCTCGCCGGAGCGCCTCGCCCGGTTGACCGAGACGGCGCACCTGGTGGACGAGTTGCTCAACCGCACGCCAGACCCCGCGCAACCTTATGTGGGTAAGCATGCGTTTGCCCACAAGGCCGGCATGCATGCCGCGGGCGTGCGCGCCGATTCGCAGACCTTCGAGCACGTCGATCCAGCGGTCGTCGGCAACAGCCGAGACGTGCTGATCTCCGAGCTGTCGGGCAAGGGAACGGTTGTTGAGAAGGCCGCCGAAGCCGACTTGCGTGTGCCCGAGGGCGAGGCCGGCGACGCGTTCGCCCAGCGCGTCGTCGAGCGCGTCAAGGAGCTCGAGCACGAGGGCTTCCAGTTCGAGGCCGCCGACGGCTCATTCGAGCTGTTGATGCGCAAGGAGGCGGGCACGTACGAGCCGCTGTTCCGCCTGGAGTCGTGGCGCGTGCTCGTCGAGAAGCGCGCGGACGGCAAGGTTGTGACTGAGGCGACGATCAAGGTGTGGCTCGGCGGCGAGCGCTTCGTGCGCACGGCGGAGGGCAACGGCCCGGTGCACGCCCTCGACGCTGCGCTGCGCGACGCGATCGGCGAGCTGCATCCGCACCTGAGGGATATCGAATTGGTCAACTTCAAGGTGCGCATCCTCGACGAGACGAAGGGCACGGGCGCGATCACGCGCGTGCTGATCGACGCCTCGGACGGACACGACGTGTGGGGGACGATCGGCGTCTCCGAGAACGTGATCGCGGCCTCTTGGGATGCCTTGGTCGACTCTCTGGAGTACGGCATGCAGCCAGGTAAGGCGGCGGCGCCGAGCGAGCAAACAGTACGTGAGCACTGAACCGATCCCGCTCGCCCAGCCGGTGCTGGGCGAGGCGGAGGAGCGAGCGGTCATCGAGGTGCTGCGCTCGGGCCAGCTGTCCCTCGGCCCGCGGCTGGGGGAGTTCGAGCGCCTGTTCGCCGAGCGCCTCAGTACGCCCCACGCGAGTGCCGTTTCGAGTGGCACGGCCGGCCTGCACCTGGCATTGCGTGCCATCGGTGTCGAAGCGGGTGACGAGGTGATCACGAGCCCGTTCTCGTTTGTGGCGTCCGCGAATGCCGTGTTGTACGAGGGGGCGCGGCCGGTGTTCGCGGACATCGATCCCGTGACGTTGAACCTCGACCCGCGGGCAGCCGAGGCGGCGATCACCGAGCGCACGAAGGCGATCCTGCCGGTGCACATATTCGGTTATCCCGCCGATATGCCGGCCTTCGAGCGGAGCGCAGACAAGCACGGCCTGGCGATCGTCGAGGACGCCTGCGAGGCGCTCGGCGCTTGCCACGGCGATGGCGTGCCGGTGGGCGGCAGGGGGCATCCTGCGGTGTTCGGGTTTTATGCGAACAAGCAGCTCACGACTGGCGAGGGGGGCATGATCACGCTTGCGGATCCCGCGATGAAGGAAAGCATCGACTCCGAGCGCAATCAGGGACGTGCGCCGGACATGGGGTGGCTCGACCACGACCGGCTTGGTTTCAACTATCGCCTGTCGGACATCGCCTGCGCGCTCGGAATCGCCCAGCTGGAGCGGCTGGATGAGATGCTCGCCGCACGCGCACGGGTAGCCGGTCTCTACCGCGAGGCGCTGGCGGGAGCCGCGGGCCTCGAGCTTCCCTGTCCCGATCACGGCGGCAGTGTGCGCGGCTGGTTCGTGTTCGTGGTCCAGCTCCCCGCCGGGATCGACCGCGATGAGACCGTCCACGCGCTCGCCGGGAAGGGAATCCAGAGCAAGCCCTATCTGCCGGCGATCCACCTGATGAGCTTCTACCGCGAGCGGTATGGCCATCGCGAGGGAGAGTTCCCGGTGTGCGAGGATGTCGCCGCGCGATCGCTCGCGCTGCCGTTCTTTCCAGAGATGACCGAGGGCCAGGTGGGACGTGTGGCGCAGGCGCTGCGCGCGGTCATACACTGACCGCCCGTGTCTCGCTTCCGTGAACCCCAGCACAAGGACTTCGAGCGGATGAACAGCTCGCTCGGTTTCGACCGGCGGCTGTGGCCGCAGGACGTGGCGCAGTCGCGCGCGCACGCGAGGATGCTCGCCGCGCGGAGGATCATCACCGATGAGGACCGCGACGCGATCCTCATCGGCCTCGAGGCGGTCGAGCGCGAGCTGGCCGAGGAGCGCTTTCCCTTCAGAGAGGACGACGAGGATATTCACATGGCGATCGAGCGGCGCCTGACCGAGCTGGCGGGGCCGGTCGGGGGAAAGCTGCATACGGCGCGCTCGCGCAACGACCAGGTAGTGACCGACCTGGTTGTGTACACGCGCGAGCGCGCGCGCGAGGCGCGGGCCGCGGTGACGGGCCTGATGGCCGCGGTGCTGGCGAGTGCGGAGGCGCACGTGGACTGGCGGATGCCGGGCTACACGCATCTGCAGCGCGCCCAGCCCGTGTACCTGGGGCATCATCTGCTCGCGTACTTCTGGATGCTCGCGCGCGACCGTGAGCGCTTCGCGTTCGCCGAGCGCGAGGCTGGGCGCCTGCCGCTCGGCGCGGGCGCGCTGGCGGGCGTGAACTTCGACATCGACCGCCGGATGGTCGCCGAGGAGCTCGGCTTCGGAGATGTGGTGGCGAATTCGATCGATGCCGTGTCGGGACGCGACTTCGTGCTGGACTACCTGAACGCGGCGGCAACCTGTGCCACGCACCTGTCCCGTCTCGGGGCGGAGCTCGTGCTGTGGTCCAGCAGCGAGTTCGGCTTCTGCGAGCTGCCGGACGCGTGGAGCTCGGGGAGCTCGATCATGCCCCAGAAGAAGAATCCCGACGCGGCGGAGCTGCTGAGGGGCAAGGCGCCGCGCGTGGTCGGGCACCTCGCGGCGCTGCACGGCGTGATGCACGGATTGCCGCTTACATACAACAAGGATCTGCAGGAGGACAAGGAGCATTTGTTCGACGCGGTCGACACGATCGAGCTGGCGCTTGCGGCCGCCACCGGGATGATCGCCGGAGTGAAGTTCAACCGCGAGCGCATGGCAGCGGCCGCGGGCGACGAGCTGATCGCGGCGACTGATATTGCCGATTTGCTCGTGCGCCTCGGCGTGCCTTTCCGCGAGGCGCACGGCGTGGTCGCCCGGCTCGTGCGCACCGCTGTTGACGGCGGCAAGAGCCTCTCAGAGCTCACGAGCGAGGAGCTGGCCGGCGTCAGTGCGACGCTTGCCGAGCACCGCGAGCAGTTCGATGAAGTGCTCGTACAGAGCTCGTGGCTCGAGTCCAAGGTGTCCGAGGGCGGGACCTCACTGGCGCGCGTGAAGGAGCAAGCCGGCAAGGCGCATGCGGTGCTCGATGACGGCGCTGCAGGCTGAGTTCTACGACCGCCCCGTCGTGGAGGTCGCAGCCGATCTGATCGGCTGCATCGTTGAGCACGGAGACACCGCCGGTGTGATCGTCGAGACGGAGGCCTACCACGAATCAGAGCCCGCCTGCCACGCCTACATCGGCCTGACCTCGCGCACGAGCACGCTGTTCGGCGAGCCCGGCAGGGCCTACGTGTACCAGTCCTACGGTATCCACGCACTGCTCAACGCCGTCTGCGAGTCAGAGGGTGTCGGCGCCGCGGTGCTGATCCGGGCCCTCGAGCCCGTGGAAGGGATCGAGCTGATGCGCGCCCGTCGCCGCGTCAGCGACGATCGCGAGCTATGTTCAGGGCCGGGGAAGCTCACGCAGGCGCTCGGCATCGAGCTGGCCGAGAACGGGAGTGATCTTTACAGCGGTCCGGTCCGTATCCGTGCGCGCGCGCAAATATGGCGGGCGGGCGGGCACCGGATAGTGGTGGGCAGGCGCATCGGGATCAGCAAGGCGGTCGAGCTCAGCTGGCGCTTCTGCGTGGCGGGCAACGTTCACGTCTCGCGACCCCGGCCGGCCTAGCCCCCGGGGCCGACCCCACCAGTCGGTGAGGGCGTGGAAGTGGCTGGAGCTTCGGATTTCGAGGGTGCCGGAGCCGGCGTTTCCTGAGCCGGCGACGGCGTCGACGGCGCGGGCGCCTTTTCGGGCGTGGCCGCGCCCGAGCCGGCTTCCGCTCCCGCGCCCGAGCCGCTTGGAGCGGCGGGCTTTTCGGCGCCCTTGCCGGATGTGCCCGGCGTGCTGCTCGGGGCGGGTGTCGCCGTGCTCGAGGAGGTGGTGGGGGCGCTCGCTTCCGCTTCGCCCGTGCTCGAGGTGCCGCCTTCGCCGCTAGCCTTGGCGCCCTTGGGCTTGGCGGCGTTTTCGGCGCGGGCCTTGTCGATCGCCATCGCGCTCACGATGAAGCTGTGCCAGATCAGCGCGGGGAAGGTGCCGCCGAGCACGGGGTTGCCGTTGAACTGCGTGGTCATTGGGACGAGGCCGTTGGGGTAGCCGACCCACACGGCGACCGTATAGCGGCTGTCCCAGCCGATGAACCAGGCATCGCCGTAGTTGGAGGTCGTGCCGGTCTTGCCAGCCGCGAACTGGCCGATGGCGGCTGCCTTGCCGGTGCCGTACTGAAGCACCGTCTGGAGCATCGAGGTCTCGGTGGCGGCGACGGGAGGGGGCAGTACCGGCTTCGTCTTGACCTGGTTGACATCGCGGTGCGCGCCGTCGGGCAGGGTGTGCGTGCCGGCGTCGACTTCCTGGATGGCCACGGGCTCGCCTTCACCGGCCAGCGTCCCCGAGACGCGCCGTCCGCCGTGGGCAATCGTCTCATACGAATGGGCCATGTCGAGCGGGGTCACACCCACGGTGAGCCCGCCGATCGTCATCGCGGGGTTGGTCGAGAGCGGCGTGGTGATGCCCATCCGGTGCGCCAGCTTGGCGATCCTTTCGGTCCCGACTTTGAGACCGACTTCGGCGTAGATCGAGTTGTCTGAGTAGGCGGTCGCCCCGGTCAGGGTGTTGGAGCCGGTGTAGGCGCCTTCGTCGTTGTGTACGACGAACTTTTCCTTACCGCCGGTGTGCGGCACGATGAATATCTTCTGCTTTGAGGTCCAGGTGGATTCGGGCGAGATGCCGTCTTTTAGCGCGGCGGCGAGGTCGAACGCCTTGAAGGAGGAACCGGGCTGGCGCTCGCCGTTGGTGGCGAGGTTGAAGGGGGTCGTGGAGTAGTCTCGCCCGCCGACCATCGCGCGCACCTCGCCTGTCGAGTTTTCGATCGCGACCAGCGAGGCGGTCGGCCCGCTCGGGTTTTCCAGGTAGGAGTTGACCGCGTGTTCGGCCGCCCGCTGCAATTCGAGGTCGAGCGTCGTTGTGATCCGCAGGCCGCCGTCGAACGCGCGCGGGGCGCCGTAGCGTTCGATCACCTGCTGCTGCACCCAGCTCGTGAAGTAGCCAGAATCGACGCCTTCGATCGTCTGCTCCCGCGGCGCCTGGATGTCCTTGGCCGCGGGCAGCGCCTGCTTGATGCTTTCTTCATACACCGGCCGTTCGATGTAGCCCTGGGCGAGCATCTGTCCCAGCACGAGGTCGCGGCGCGCGCGCGCCGCGACGGGGTGGTTGGCCGGGTCATAGCCAGAGGGGTTCTGGATGACGCCGGCGAGCAGCGCCGCCTCCCAGGGTTTCAGCTGTTCTACGCACAGCGGGTGGGTGGGGGTTCCGCAGGCGAGGTGGTTGACTTCGTGCCCGAAATAGGTTTGCGCCGCCGACTCGATCCCGTAGGCCCCGTTGCCGAAGTAGATCGTGTTGAGGTAGGCCGTGAGGATCTTTTCCTTGGACCACTTGTGCGACAGCTGATAGGCGAGGGCCACCTCGCGGAGCTTCTCGAAGATCGTGCGATGGGACTGGGCCTGCAGGGCGTTCTTGATGAACTGCTGCTCGATTGTGGAGGCGCCCTGCACGGTCCCTTTGTGCAGGATGTCCTGGGTGAAGGCTCGCGCGATGCCGCGCACGTCGACGCCACCGTTGGTCCGAAAGCGCTTGTCCTCGATCGAGATCACGGCCTCCTTGACGATCTGCGGGATTTGCGCAGGGGTGACGATCACGCGGTTCTGTTGGCTGACTATCCCAATCGGGTGGCCGAGATCGTCGAGCAGCACGGAGCTCTGCGCGTCCTTCAGCTGAGAGAAGCGGGTCAGCGACGGGAGGTCGGACGCGACGGAGATGAAGATCCCGAACAAGAACGAGACGAGGCCAAGCAGCAGGACGGCAAAGAGGATCGCCAGAAAGCGCAGTCTCTTCAGTCGCGGCCGGCCGCGGGCAGGCAATGCGGCGGACTCCACAGAGTGGGAGAGTCTAGCATTGGCCTTCGATGGGAAAGACACCCGAAGCGGCCGCGGAGGAAGCCGCGCTCCTGCAGCGAAATGCCGTCGACAGCCTGCCCGAGGGTGCCCTCGCCGAGCGGCTGGGGCGCGCGCAGGCCGACGGACGGCAGCTGCGGGTGAAGCTCGGGATCGATCCGACAGCGCCCGATATCCACCTCGGCCATGCGGTCGTGTTGCGCAAGCTGCGCGAGTTCCAGGACGCCGGCCACAAGGTCGTGCTGATCATTGGCGACTACACCGCGCGAGTAGGGGATCCCTCAGGGCGCTCGGAGCTTCGCCCGATGCTCACCGGGCAGGAGATCGAGGAGAACGCTCAGAGATTTCAGGAGCAGGCGGCGAAGATCCTCGACTCAGAGCCGCAGCGGCTGGAGGTGCGGCGCAACAGCGAGTGGCTGGAGATGGGGACGGCGGAGCTGCTGACGCTCGCGCGGACGACGACCGTCGCGCAGATGATCGAGCGCGATGACTTCGCAAAACGCCTGAGCGCGTCGCAGCCAGTGTCGATGCTCGAGCTGCTGTATCCGCTGCTGCAGGGCTATGACTCGGTGGCGGTGCGGGCAGACGTGGAGCTGGGGGGCACCGATCAGAAGTTCAACCTGCTGATGGGGCGTGACATCCAGCGCGCCTACGGACAGCCCGAGCAGGCGATCCTCACGATGCCGATCCTCGTCGGCACGGATGGCGCCAAGAAGATGTCGAAGTCGCTTGGTAACCAGATCGGGTTGACAGACGAGCCGCAGGAGATGTACGGCAAGACGATGAAGATCCCGGACGAGGCGATGGGCGAGTACTACCGGCTGCTGTTGGATGGGGGGGCGTCAACTGGCCTTCAATCCGGCGAACTGCCACCCAGGGAAGCTAAGCGCGCGCTGGCGCGTGAGATCGTCGCGTGGCTGCATTCAGAGGCCGATGCGCAGGCAGCCGAGCGGAACTTCGACCGGGTGTTCGTCGAGCGCCAGGCCCCCGAGGAGATCCAGGAGGCCACCTTTGAGAGCGATGGCGGCATGCTGCACCTGCCTGGGCTGATAGCTGAGGAGTTCGGGGTCTCTCGCTCGGAGGCCCGGCGATTGATCGACCAGGGCGGGGCTACGCTGGGCGAGGAGCAGCTGGCCGTGGGAGAGCACGACGTCCCGGCCGAGCGCGCCGAGGGCCAGGTATTGAAAGTCGGCAAGCGCCGCTTTCGCCGGTTGCGGACTGGCTAGCGCAGGTCCGGGCGGCTGCCGTCCGCGGCATGTTCTATGCTGCACCGCAGTAGTCCTGTGCCCGGCAAGGAAATGGGCAAGCGATCCGCTTGCCCAGGCTTGTGCCGAGCGCTATACTCGCTGGTCGGCCCGCGGGCGCCCTTGGGCGCTGGGCCGGATCGGTCTCCTCCAGAAGGAACCCCTTTCGGTGAGGCTTGGCGGTCTTTGAAAACTCAACAGCATGCGCATCTGCGATCTATTTCGTGATCGTGGTGTGCGTCCAGGTTCGACCCGCCAGCGGGAGCGGCTTCATTGCTCACGATGGCGGTACAAAGAGTCAAGTAGATTGGTAGTACCCCGTCATGGTGCGAAACCACGGTGTATGGGTTTCGTGTGCCGTAGCCAATTGTGCGCTTGCGTACGGTTGGCGAAAGCAAACCAATGACAGGCTTTTCGTGAAGTTCTTCACGGAGAGTTTGATCCTGGCTCAGGACGAACGCTGGCGGCGTGCTTAACACATGCAAGTGGAGCGACGAACCAGGGCTTGCCCTGGGGCAGAGCCGCGAACGGGTGAGTAACACGTGGGTTACCTGCCT
>DASZFC010000003.1:0-47424 GCA_035940195.1 Solirubrobacteraceae bacterium | reverse complement strand
GCTCGCGGTAGGTCAGGTAGCCGCTGAACGCGAAGCCGACGAGCGTGAGCGCCATCATCGCAAAGCGGGTGTTCTCGTTTTCGCGGGCCAGCAGCAGGCCGAGGATCGAGACGTAGCCGAGCAGGCCGATCAAGGCGACGGGCACGCCCGCGAGCTCCGAGTACACGGAGCTCTGCACCTTGATGCAGCTGTCACCGGCGGTGCACACGGGCTGAATTTCGGCGTAGTGGACATATGTCAGGTAGCCCGCGATGCCGAGACCCGCCACCGTCAGTACGGTCAACGTGATCCTGAGGCTTCGTGCACTCATCGTGATCCTCCCGTGGTAGTCCTAGCTCTTGGCTAGCTTTGCGATCGCTTCGTCGAACGAGCCCGGTTCGGTGAACGAGCTCGGTTCGAGCTTGCTCGTCGTGCCACCCGAACGCCCGATCAGGAACGCGGGGGTACCGTTGAGGTTCGCGGCGACGGCGGCCTGCCCGTCGCCTAGGAGTTGGCTGGACAGAGCCGCGTCGCCGCGGTCGCTCGTCCAGCGCATAAGGTCAAGCCCCGGGACCTGGCTGGCGATGCCCTGGATGTAGCTTTCCGTCGCGTAGCCCGAGTCCTCTTCGCCCTGCTCGTGGTAGAAGGTCTCGATGAAGTTCCACATTCTGTCCTGCTTGCCCGCCGCCAGCGCCGCGAGTTGCTGGGCTTTGAACACTTCGGGTTCGCGCGTCGCCGTCTCCAGTGAGCGATATTCGATCTTCAGCTCACCGCCGCGCACCCACCTTCCGATGATCGAAGGCAGCGCCGATAGCGTGAACGCCCTGCAGACCGGGCACTCCAGGTCGCCGAAGTACTGCAGCGTCACGGGGGCAGCCGGCGCTCCGAGCACGTTGGCCCTCTGAGGAATGCCACCGACCAGGTTGCTGATTTCGTGGACGATTGAGCTCTGTTCGGTCTTGGAGGCTGGGATGCCGTGTTTGGCGCTGCCGCCGGTGGCGAGGAGGACCACGACGATCCCCGCCATGACTACCGCCACGACGATCCCGAGCATCGTCAGCCTCTTCCTCCTCGCGGCGCGCGCGGCCTGTGCTTCGTGCAACGCCTTGCGCCGCGCCCGCGCGTGATTGCGGCGCTGCTTGCGCGTCAGGTCCCTGGTTGGCGTCACGCCGGCCTACTCGGCGTTGCCCGTTGGATGCCGTGCAGCATTCGGCTGAAGACGCGGTGATGGATGGGATAGAGCAGATACCAGTAGGCGAGCCCGATGTAGCCGGCGGGATCGAAGACGGTCGTTTGACGAACGACTGAGTCTTGCCCGGTGGGCTCGACCTCGAATTGCAGCCACAGCCGTCCCGGGATCTTCATCTCGGCCGCCATGCGCAGCACGTGGCCGGCCTCCAGGCGCTCGACGCGCCAGAAATCGACGGTGTCGCCGACGCGCAGGTCGTGGGGATCGCGGCGCCCGCGGCGCAACCCCACCCCACCGCGAAGTGTGTCGATGAAGCCGCGCAGCCGCCAGAACCAGTTGGCGGCATACCAGCCGGTGGTTCCGCCGATGTGCTGGATCGGGGCGAATGCCTCCTCGGGTCTGCGCTCCACGTGCACGACGCGCGACGCGACCAGGCGACGGCCGACCGGCGAACCGCCCCAGCGCGGCGGCGGCTGCGGTGGAAGCGCGTCCGACCAGCGCGTCTGGGCGAACTCTTGGTCCTCGTTGAGAAGTGCTCGCTCGATCGCTGCCGGTAGGCCACGTCGGTTGACGGTAAATATCGCGTCCGCTGCCTGGCTGGTCACGATCGTCTCGTTGCGAAGACTGTCCACCATCGCCCCCGCCACGCGGCCGTACACCGGTGTCAGCAGCCCGAGCAGCACGCGCGAGGCTCGCGGCGTGATCAGCGCAGTGCGCAGCACGCGGCGGTGCAACCCGCGCTGGCGCGCATACTCGCGCATCACATCTGCGTAGGTGACCTGATCGGTGCCGCCGATCTCAAAGACCGCGTCGAGGGGGCGCTCGAGTTCGATTGCGCCAAGCAGATAATCGATGACATCCTCGACCGCGATCGGCTGAGCGAGCGTCTCGACCCACGGTGGCGCGACGATGACCGGTAGGTGCTCGACGAGTGCTCGTACGGTCTCAAACGACGCGCTGCCGGAGCCGATCACGATCGAAGCACGCAGCTCGACCGTCGGCACACCACCGCCTCGCAGCAGTCGCCCTACCTCGTGGCGACTGGCGAGATGCGGCGAGAGATCCTCGTCGTCTCCGAGACCACCGAGGTACACAATCTGCGCAACCCCGGCGGCTCTTGCCGCCCCAGCGAAGTTGAGCGCGGCGCGCCGGTCGAGCTCCTCGAAGTCACCGCCACCGCCCATCGAATGGACGAGGTAATAAGCCGTATGGATTCCCTGGAAGGCGGCATCGAGCGAGCCACGATCGAGGACATCGCCCTCTACGACCTCCGTGTGCGGCCCGACTCGATCACGGAGCACGTCCGGCCGGCGCGTCAGGCAGCGCAATGGTCTGCTCGTAGTCTCCAGTCGACGCAGCAGCCGGCCGCCGACGTAGCCCGACGCGCCGGTAATCATGATCGGACGGTCTGACGTTATTGGCATCGAACACAATCTACTACAGTGTGTAGGAGATAGCAAGTGGCTGCCGGCGAGAGCGCTCCCGCAATGAGCCCGCCGGCCGCCGGCCGCGTGCGGTGAGGGCTATTGCTGGGCGGGCTCGACCGTCTGCGGCGTTTGCCGCGTCCGGACGTAAACGAGACCCGCCAAGCCGGCGGCCGCGGGAATCATCGCCAATACCGCGACGCAAGGCTGGCTCGAGAGAAATGGCGGCGCCAGGGTCGCCGACCCGGCCGCCGCATGAGCCGCGAGCACTGCAACGGCAATCAGCAATGACAGTGCCGCCGCGATGCCGAGACAGAGAGCGACGGGGAACCGCCACTGAGGGCGCTCGCCGATCAGGTAGTCGACTCGCTCGGGATCAATTCCGAGCGCATCCGCGCCGCTTGCCTGCGAGAAACTGAGCATGGCGCTCGCGAGTCCTGAGCGCTCCACGCCCGCGGTGAGTACGGCAGCCTCGTCGGCACTGATCTCAGCGAGCGCATCCTGGCGCTGAACCAAGCGACGCATGGCAGGGATGAAGAACAGGCCTGCCGCAAGGACTCGCGCGCACGCGAGGCGCAGCGGATCATGACGTATCGCGTGGTGGTGCTCGTGGGCGAGCACGGCAGCGAGCGCTGGCGCGTCCAGCAGCTCCAGCGCGCCCGTAGAGAAGTACACGCGTGGGCGCAACAGACCAGCACAGAAGGCTTGCGGCCGGTCGTCGGTGATGACCCAGGCTCTGTCAAGCGGCGCCGGCGGGCTGGCCGCGAGTGCCCGTCTGAAGCTTCGGTCGGCGAGTAGCTCACGCGCGAGACGCCATGCGGCCGCCCCAGCCATCAGCAGGCCGAGCCCAGCAAGCGCCGTCACGATGATCGCGCCGGTGTTGGCCGCCGGATAGGTGAGCCGCGCTCCGAAGATCGAGACCACGTGCGAGGCAGGCTCCGACGTCACCCGCCACGACTCGAACAGCCGCGTGACCACAAAGACCGCCGAGGCCAACCCGAGCAGCCCGAGCAACACGCTGGCGCCAAACACGCGACCGCTCGCGACCGCTGCTGGCTGTTGCGGTCCCAACGAGGCTGTGGCCGCGCTCGGCTTGATCACAACCCTGGCCCGGCGAGCGGACCGTGCAGGTGGCACAGGAGTCGTCATCTCCTTGGAAAGCGTAGACGAGTGGGCTCCTCTGCTCCGCTGGAACGTTGCACGCGATCGCACAGGCAAACCTGTAGACCCAGAGCCCCCGGGATGGCGCGGCCTCACCATCGATTCTGCCCTCGCTCGGTTGAACACGCCAAGCTGGCCGCAAGACCCTTGGCGACCATCTCATCCTTGGCGGTGAGCCTGCCAAAGCACCCGGTCATCACCCGACCCTCTGGCCAGGGCCGCGATTGACGCAGCCAGTCCAGTGCGCCCTGCCAGTCTTGTCCAAGCGGCACGGCCAGCCTGTACTGGATGTCGAACGCCGGGATGGAAGTGGTAGTAGACATCTTCAGAAAACAATACTACTACATCACGTCGTAGTCGTACTGCCAAGCTTCATTGCTACACTCCGTCGTAGATGGCCTCTCGGAAGAAGAGCAACTCACCCAGCCCGCCAGCATTGCCGCCCCTGCACGAGCTCGAGGCCGAGGTGATGGAGGAGCTCTGGTCCCAGCAAGAGGCAACGGTACGAACGGTGATGGACGCACTGAATAAGCGCACAAGCAAACCGCGTGCCTACACGACGTACATGACGATCATGGCGCGGCTGCACAAAAAGGGTGTGCTCGACCGGCGCCGCGAGGGCAAGACCGATCTCTATGCGCCGACGCTCGACCGAGACGAGTTCATGGCGTTGCGCGCCGGCGCGGAGGTTGAAGGACTTGTTGCTCAATACGGCGAGGTGGCACTCAGCCACTTCGCCCGGCAGGTCGCTAGCCTCGACCCGGCGCGCCGACGTGCGCTACAGCGCCTGGCCCGGAAGTCCTGACTGATAACACAACCGTCCACTGCACGCAGGAAAGGACACCATGGAGCACACGTCGATCTCACCCGAGGAGGCCGCCGACCGGCTCGCAATCCGTGAGCTGATCGACGCATATGCGCACTGCGCCGTCCGTCGCGAAGCCGAGGAGCAGAAGGCCCTCTTCACCGAGGGCACGCATTTCCTGGTCTACATGAATGGCTTTGGCACCGATCCCACCGAAGACCTCCAGGGCAGGGAGGCGCTGACACCGGTGTTCGAGGCACTCAAACAATACGAAGTCACGATGCACTTCAACGGAGAGAGCACCGTGAGACTCGACGGTGAGCGAGCCACCGGCGAGGTCTACTGCATCGCACACCATGTGTCCTCCACCGACGGCGCACGCCACATTATGCTCGCCTACCTGCGCTACATCGACACCTACGTGAAGCAGTCCGGCGCATGGCTGTTCGCGGAGCGCAACCTCTACCTCGAATTCAGTGACACGCGGCCGCTCGGCGCGTAACCTGTCTCTCACCTCAACCAAACGCTCGTAGCAGCGTATGCTCGGGTGAATGTCGCCGCGCTCCTCCGGACCCCGGCGCTCAGAATCCGTTGAGTCCTACCTACGTCAAACGCGCGGCATAAGAAACGCCCATCTCCTCAAAGTCAGAACGGTAGATCCAGCCCGTTCTTCGACGAGATAACCAGAAACGGACAGATCACATCGTTGCCACGAGCTCGCGCTGGCAGAGCTTCTGCTCGCCCGCGCTGGCGCAGTGGTAAGCCGCCAGGAGATCCTCCGCACCGTCTGGCAGACCGACCATGAAGGCAGCAACATCATCGAGGCCGCCGTCGGCTCGCTGCGCCGCAAGCTCGGAGGAGAAGCCCACAGGCTCGAAACCGTGCGCGGCGTGGGTTACCGGCTACGAGCTGGATAACGGAAGGAGCGTCGTGCTTCTTGTTCTGGTGGTTTTCCAAGCCGTTTTTGCCTTCAACAGGGTCGGCATGAAAAGACCCATCTCCTCACAGTCAGAACGGGAGGTTCGTCACTGCCTCCGAGGAGGGCGACGGCCGGCACCTGGTCCAGCAGCGCCACAACTTCAGCAGCTACTCGTCTCTCAATCATCCGTGCAGTTATAAACCTCCGCTACAGATTTGCACGACCCAGTCTGCTCCGGCCTGGTGTTTGCTCAGAGGGTCAGACTAGAGACAGTTGTTATCTGATCTGATAACATACAGGTCATATGGAGCCGTCATTCGAGGATGTTTTGGAGAAGGCTGCGCGTTTGCAGGCGTTGGTTCCTGGCGCTGTTTTGGTTGGGGGTTCCGCGGCGGCGTTGCATGCTCATCATCGGGAGTCGCACGATCACGATCATGTCGTCGCGGATCTCGCGGAGCGCTTTGACTCGATTCTGGAGAACCTGGAAGCACTGGGGGATTGGTCGACGGCCAGGGTCCAGCCCGGAAAGATCATTCTGGGTGAGCTCGGGGGGATCGAGACAGGGGTGCGTCAGCTGCTTCGCAGCCGGCCATTGGAGACCACTGAGATCGAGGTGCGGGGCAAGCAACTCGTCCTGCCAACCGCGGCGGAGATGCTAAGGACCAAGGCGTGGCTTGCCCTGAGCCGCAATCAGACCCGGGACTACCTCGACATCGCGGCTCTCGCGGATCGGATCGGACTCGACGATGCAGCCGCCGTGCTTGCGGGCATCGACGAGTATTACGCTGACATCAATCGCCGGCCGGAGGCCGTGGCGACGCAACTGGTCCGGCAGTTGGCGGATCCCCGGCCGCGAGACGCCGAGGTAACCACGCAGCTGGCCAGCTATAAGGCGCTGGATCCTCGCTGGCATGATTGGCCGGCGGTCAAGGCGGTGCTCGCGGACCTCGCGGAGCGAATGCTGCGATGACGACGCTGCAATTTCGCAACCTCGACTTTGATCGGGCTGCACCGGTGAACCAGTGGCCGGCCGAGGCGATCGAGACGGTCATGGATCGTGGCTCACTGTCGGATTGGCGTGCTCTCGCGCAGGCGATCCGGCGTGACCCTTGGGGTCCTGCGGCGCGCACGGCTGAGACCTTGGCTGCGTGGGGCGAGCACTACGGCATCGATGCCCTCATATCCAGCGTGATTCGCAGTGCGCGCGAAGAGATCGCAATTACAGGACGGGCTGAGTACGCTGCGCAGATTCGCTCCTGGCGCGAGCAGACCGGGATGACGCTACGCCAGTTCGCCCGGATCGCCGGCACCTCCGCGTCCCGGCTCTCCGATTACGAGAACGCCAAGGTCGCTCCCACCACCGACGTGCTCGGCCGCCTGCGCCACGTCGCAGCAACGTACGGGCGCGGCGCCGGCGAAGCAAAAGCTACGCAAGCGGATATCCGGGGCCGGGTGATGGGAGAGTCGCGGCTTCAGGCCGTGGTGCGCTGTGCGGGCAGGCGCTGATGGGACTGGTTCCCGGCGAGGTCGTGTTGTGGTCTGCGCCGCAGCGCGAGTAGTCCGAGCAGCGCTGCCACCAGACACGTGATTCCCCCGAGGCCGAGGCCCGCACGGGCGCCCGCTTGGGTCATCACCCAGCCGATGACCGGGCCACCGATTGGCGTTGAGCCCTGAAAGGCGACGAACCACAGCGACATCACACGACCGCGCATCGCCGGCGCGGCGCCCAGCTGCAGGGTGGAGTTGCCAGTGGACATGAACGAGATGCTCGCCCCGCCCGCTAACGCGAGCGCGAGGAGCTCGATGGGGAGGTTCGGCGCGACACAGGCAAACAGCAGCACCACGCCAAATGCCGTCGCGGCCATCACCAGCGTAGGTAAGCCGGTGCGTCCCCTGGTTGCGACGAACAGGCCTCCGGCGACCGCGCCGGCTCCCATCGCAGCGGTCATAAAGCCGAAGCCGGCTGCCCCCACGTGCAGTCCCTGGCGGGCCATCACGGGCAGCGTGACCTGGAACTCATAGGCCAAGCAGCCCGCGAGGGCCATCATCAGCAGCGGCACCCCGAGCTCCGGGGTGCGCCTCACGTATCTCAGGCCCTCCCGCAGTTGTCCCGGCTCCCGCCCGCTGGGCGGGCTGGGGGCGAGCGCGCTGCGATCGAGCGTCGCTAGCGAGGCGACCACCGCGGCAAAACTGGCGGCATTGACGAGGAAGCAGACGCCCTCGCCAGCGGTCGCAATCAAAATGCCGGCCGCCGCCGGCCCGATGACGCGTGCGACGTTGACGAGCACGGAGTTGAGGCTGACGGCGTTCCGTAGGTCCTCTGCGCCGACCATCTCCAGCATGAACGACTGGCGCGCCGGGTTCTCGAACGCGTTGTTGAGCCCCAGCAGCAGCGCGAGCGCGCCGATCTCCCATAGGCGCACCGCGCCGGTGACGGTCAGGAGGCCGAGAACGAGCGCCTGCAGGCCCATCGCGACCTGCAGGATGACCATCAGCCGGCGCTTGTCGACACGGTCGGCGATCACGCCTCCATAGGGCCCCAGCAGCAGTACCGGCAGCGTCTGCAGCGCGACTATCAGCCCGAGCGTGGTGGCGGAGTGGGTGAGGGTGAGCACCAGCCAGGACTGGGCGGCCATCTGCATCCAGGTGCCCGTGAGCGAGATGGTCTGGCCCGCGAAATAGCGCCGGAAATTTGGGATCGCGAGCGCCGCGAAGGTGATCCGCCCGACGCCGATCAGGCGCGTCATGGGCGCCGGGCTGGGAGCCGCTCGGCGAGCGTCTCGAGCACCGGCAGGGAGGCCCACAGTTCCTGGCGCTCGTGCTCGCCGAGCTCGCTCACGTGTGCACTGAGCGCCTGGGTGCGCTCGCGGTGGATCCGCTCGCGCATCCGCCGGCCAGCGGCGGTGGCCTGAACGATTGCCGCGCGGCGGTCCCCGGGATCGGCCATGCGGCGGATCAGGCCCGCGTCGCAAAGCAGGGCGGCGATCCTCGAGAGCATCGTGGGGTTGAGGCTCTCGATCCCGGCCACCTCGGAGAGGCCCAGCGGGCCGAAGCGAACGACCGTGAACAGCACCGAAGCCTGGGAGGGGGTGAGGCCCGCTCCGGCCACCGTGGGGCGAAGGCGCCGTGAGAGCTTGCCGATCACGGCGCGCAACCGCGCGGCGGACTCAACCTCTGCAAGCTCGCCTGGATCGGGCTTTGGGACTGCCTTGGCCTGTAGGGCCGCCATCGGAGATCTGTTTCTCCCCCCTATAGTTGCTTGCTGGCAAGCATTATATCGCGCTGGCGCAAACCTGGTTAGCGGGCGGTGAGCAGCTCGGGTCTCTCGGCGGCGGCTCCGGGCTTGTTGACGGCGGGATTCGCGGCTTGGACACGAAGGCGCCCGTCTGGCAGCGGCTCACAGACCGCGAGGGCTTCCCGCCCGCTGATGGTGGGGTCCAGCCAGGCCTGTTGGGCTTGCTTGTGGGTGAGCAGGACGGGCATCCGGTGATGGACCGCAGAGGCGGTCTTGTTGTCCTGGGCGCTGCAGGTGAGCAGACTGCAGCTTTGAATCCGCACGCCATTCACGGTGACTTCAGTGCGGATGGCGGGGAACGCGAAGGGCTCTTCGCGCTCCAGGTGGTAGTAGTAGGGCAGAGGACGTGTTTGGGGGTCCTCGAAGTGTTTCCACTCGAAATACCCGGTGGCGGGCATCAGGGCGCGGTGCTCGATCTCTGGGGCGATCCCCGCGTACTTACCAGTGTCACGCAGACCCTCCAGCCGGGCGTTGATGAAGTCGTAGGAGAGGTTCTTGCGTATCGCCCAGGCTGGCAGCAGCCCCCAGCGCATTATCCGCGGCGCAGGTGTCCCATCCTCAGAGACGAGCGTCAGCACCGGATCGAGGGGAGCGATGTTGTAGCGGCGTGTCCCGGTGTCGCTGGTGATGGGCACGCCAAAGCGTTTGCCCACCTCAGCTGGGCCCATGGTGTTCGTGAACCTGCCGCACATTCCTCGCAAGGTAGGCCGCGCTTGAGACGCAACGCTCGCGCGGCCTTGACTAAGGTGCGAACATATGTTCGATGACAGTTGTATGCGGATCGCCCCATATTCCATACGCCCGTTTCCAGGCGGCACTGCGGGCTGGCCAGCTCGCGTTCATCCGGCGTCACGCTGGGCAACTCACGCTGAGCTTGGCTGATGAAGCGGAGGTGTGCCGGCTGATCGCAGCTCAGGAACCCGGCCAGCTGGAGGAGGCCTCAGCTGGGTGGATCAAGCGATACGCGGCAGAGGCAAAAGACCAGCGCCGCAGTGACTACCTCGTGATCTTGCGGGCGTTTGACTTGCTGAAGGTTGAGCCGGAGCTTGCGATTGGGCAGCTCAAGGCGTTGTGTACCGTGCGGGGACTCGACCGGTGATCGTGTGTGTCCACCTGCCCCGCTTCGAGCTAGCGGTCGCGGCCGGGGGGCCCGGAGAGCTGGCAGGGCAGCCGCTGGCGATCGCGCCCACCGGTGGCGGAGCGCAGCGAGTGGGGGAAGTGTCGGGGACCGCACAGGCGAAGGGCGTGGCCGCTGGTATGGGACTGGGAGAGGCGCTGGCACGCTGCCCGCAGCTGGTTTTGGTGCCGGAGGATCCTGTGGGGGTCGCCCGGGTGTGGGAGAAGACTGCCCGCGCACTGGAAAGTATCGGTGCGGAGGTCGAGCTAGCCCGGCCGGGCCTTGCTTACTTCCGCGCCGATGGCTTACGGGGGGTCCACCGCGACACGCTCGGTGTGATCGCGGCGGCTCGCGATGCGATCGGCCGTCCCTGCAGGATCGGTGCCGGGCCAGCAAGGTTCTGCTCGCTCGCGGCAACGCTACAGGCACGCTCCCGTCGTGTACGGATAGTCGATGAGCGTGAGGTCCGTCGGTATCTCGCCGCGGCGCCGGTCAGCCTTTTGGCCTACCGGGAGCAGACTGCGCCGCTCGTTTCAGTGCTGCAGCAGCTTGGGATCGACACCCTCGGGAGGCTGGTGGCGCTGGGTGGCGCCAAGGTCGCTGACCGTTTCGGTGCTGCCGGGACACTCGCGCGGGCTCTCGCGCTGGGAGAAGACGAGCCGCTGCGGGTCCGGCGGGTAGAGGACCGGCTACAGGAGTCGATGGGGCTCGGGGGGGCAACCTCAGAAGAGGCGCTTGCCCGCACGCTCGAGGTGCTCACCGGCCGGCTGCTTGCAAGGCCAGAGCGGCGGGGCCGCACGATCGGAGCGGTGATGCTCTCCGCCCGCCTGATCGAGCGTGGGACGTGGAGTGAACGGGTGGTATTCCGCCAGGCACTGGCCAACCGGCGGCGGATGGCGCTCGCGCTGTCGCTGCGCTTGGCGCTGCTGCCTGCGCCCGCCGAGACGCTGGGCCTGGCGGTGGAGCAGTTCGGCCCAGCCACCGGCGACCAGGGCACCCTGCTAGACGGCGAGCGCACAGCGCGTCTGGACCGGCTGGCAGGCGCGCTCGCCCAGGTCCGGGCACTCGCCGGCGTAGACGGCGCGCTGCGTGTCCTGGCCGTTGACCCCGAGTCGCGTGTCCCGGAGCGGCGGTACGTGTTCACACCTTTCTCAGCATGAGCAGCAGGGCAGCCCACACACCCAATGCCCCGCGCCGCGTGCGCGCTCGCTCTCAGCAGGGCGTGCCGGTCGCTGTCGATGGCCAGCGGGTGCAGGCGGTGCTGGAGTCCTGGCTCCTCGAGGACCGCTGGTGGACCGGGCAGCCGATACGCCGGCGCTACTGGGAGCTCGTGACCGTGCGGGGACGCAACCTCGTCGTCTTTCACGACCTTCAAGACGACGGGTGGTACACCCAGTCGGCCTGAGCGAGATGGGAGGCACGCCACCATATGTCGAGCTGCACTGCCATTCGGCCTTTTCCTTCTTGGATGGCTCCTCGCTGCCCGGCGAGCTGATTCACCGGGCAGCGGAGCTCGGCTACACCGCGCTCGCGCTGACCGACCACGACTCACTGGCCGGTGCAATGGAGTTCTCCATGACCGCCATGGACACACCCGTAAGGCCGGTCCACGGAGCCGAGATCACAATTCAAATGCCGGGCCTCGACCGCGATCAGCGCCGGGTTTGTCATTTGACTTTGCTGGCCGGAAACGGGCGCGGCTGGCGCAACCTCTGCAGGCTGGTTACTCGCGCGCACGCGCACACGCGCGAGGGCAGCGACCGTCACGCGGGTCAGCCAAGCGTGACGGTCGAGCAGCTCTCCGAGCACGCCGAGGGCCTCGTGTGCCTGACTGGCTGCGCGCAGCGCGGCGTGCATGACGAGCTGACCGCACGGCGGTTACTCGACGCGTTTGGCCCAGAGAGCCTGCGGGTCGAGCTGCAGCGCCCCTATGCAAGGGGTGATGAGAGAAGGAACCGGATGCTGGAGGGGCTCGCCCGGCGGCTCGGCGTGCCGGCGGTCACGACGGGCAACGTCCACGCCCACACACAGATGCGGGCGCTGCTGCAGGACGCGTTCGTCGCGGCACGGCACGGCACGACGCTCGACGCAAGCGAGGTACAGCGCAGGCCCAACCACACCCACGTTATGGCCTCACCGCAGGCGATGGCTGCGCGATTGCAGGCCTACCCCGAGGCTGTCGCGGAGACAGTGCGCCTCGCTGAGGCCCTGACGTTCGATCTTGCCGGTGACCTCGGCTACCGCTACCCGGGGTCAGACTCGACACACACAACACGCGAGCTGGCTGGGGTCTGCCATGCGGAGTTCGCGAGCCGTTACCCACCCGGCGGCCCAAACACCTCCGGCGCGGCCGCGCGCCTGGCAGACGAGCTTGCAATGATCGACCGGCTCGGCCTGTCCGGGTTCTTCCTGTTGCACCACGAGATCTTCGAGCTCGCCCGAAAGGTCGCCGCCGAGGTCCGCGGGCCGGACAGCGTGCGTGCGCTGCTCCCGCCGGGCCGGGGCAGGGGTTCCTCGGTGTCCTCGGTCGTCTGCTACCTCACGGGCCTCTCTCACATCGACCCGATAGCGAACGACCTGGCGATTGGCCGGTTCCTGCACGAGGACATCACCGGGCTCCCCGACATCGACATCGACTTTCCCCGCGATATTCGCGAGAGGCTGATCCCTCGCATCACCGGGCACTACGGCAGCGACCGCGCCGCGCTGGTCGCTGCGTTCCCCACCTACCGCTCCAGGGGAGCGATCCGCGAGCTCGGAGCGGCACTCGGCCTGCCCACCGGGGAGATCGAGCGCGTCGCGCGAGGCTCGGAGGGCTGGGGCGGCCACGGGACTGTGGCCGAAGACATCAAGGCCGCGCTTGGTAAGGAGCGCCTCGAGAACGGGCGCTGGGCCTGGCTTGCGCGGCTCGCCGGGGAGGCTCATGGCTTGCCACGGCACCTCTCACAGCACCCCGGGGGCATGGTGATCGCCACCCGTCCTTTGATCGACTGTTGCCCGGTGGTGCCAGCGCGGATGGCCGAACGCCAGATGGTGCAGTGGGACAAGGACTCCTGCGCAGACGCCGGGTTCTTGAAGATCGACGTTCTCGGCCTCGGCATGCTCTCGGCGCTCGAGCGGTGTGTCGAGCTGATCGCCCAGACCCGGCAGGAGCGGATCGACCTGTCGCGCATCCCCTTCGATGACCACGAGACATTCGAGATGATTCAGCGGGCGGACACGACCGGTGTCTTTCAGATCGAGTCCCGCGCGCAGATGGGTTCGCTGCGCCGCACCCGCCCCGCGAACCTGCAAGACCTCACCGTCCAGGTCGCGCTCGTGCGCCCCGGGCCGATCGTCGGCGGCGCTGTGAACCCCTACATCGAACGCCGCCAAGCGCTGCTGCGCGACCCCACCTTCCAGGTTTCTTACCTGCATCAGTCACTCGAGGAGCCTCTCGCCGAGACGCTCGGGACGATCATCTTCCAAGACCAGGTGATCGATGTCGCCCGCGCGTTCGCCGGGTTCACCGCCGGGGAGGCCGAGAGCCTGCGCCGCGCGATGAGCCGCAAGCGCTCAGCGGAGGCGATGGACGATCACCGCCAGCAGTTCATCGAAGGCGCGCGGCGAACCCACCCCGATGTGGTGGAGCACCTCGCCGGGCAGGTATGGCAGATGGTCGCCGGGTTCGCCGGGTTCGGGTTCCCCAAGTCCCACGGCGCCGCCTTCGGCCTGCTGGCCTACCAGTCGACTTGGCTGCGGGTGCATTACCCAGCGGAGTTCCTGTGTTCGCTGCTCAACGAGCAACCGATGGGCTTCTACCCACCGGACAGCCTGATCCACGAGGCACAGCGGCGGGGCATCGAAATCCTCGCCCCCGGCGTTAACGACAGTGACGCAGAGTGCACGGTTACAGCCCACGGCGCGATCCGCGTTGGCCTCTCCTACATAAAGGGCGTCCACAAAGAGGACATCTCGCGGCTCATCTCCTCACGCGTGCAAACGGGCGCCTTCCGGGACCTCGGCGACTTCGCCGCTCGCGCCGGGATCGGCACTGCCACACTCGAGCGGCTGGCCTGGTCGGGAGCCTGCGATGCCCTCGCTGGCGGCGGCTCGCACGCCCGCCGCACGGCGCTCTGGCAGCTCGGCCTAGCCACCCCGGCTCATGTCACACCGGCCGGTGAGCAGCTCGCGCTCGACCTTCCCCTCGTGCAGGCTCCCAGGCTGCCGGCGCTCGGCGACTGGGAGAAGATGATCGCTGACTACACCGCCACTGGGATCTCGGTGGAGCAGCATCCCCTCCAGTTGCTCCGCGCGAGGCTCACTGAGCTCCGGGCAATCTCAACCGCCGGGCTTGCCAGCACTCTCCACGGCACAAGCGTCTGTATAGGCGGGCTCGTGATCGCCAGGCAGCGCCCCGGCACCGCCAACGGCATCATCTTCCTGCTGCTCGAGGACGAGCACGGCACGCTGAACGTGATCGTCCCGTCAGCGCTCTACGAGCAGCGTCGCCTGGAGATCCGCACCGAGCCACTGATCCTCGTCACCGGAAGACTGGAGCGCCACGCAGGCGCAGGCGGCGCTGTGAACCTGCTCGCAACCAGCATCGAACGGTTAGCACCCGACACGGGCCAGACCGCCAGAGTCCAGCCGCTGCGCCCGGCATCCCCTGAGCCCGCAACTGGAGCCAGGGATTTCAACGCCGCGGCGCCAGCGGTCATGAGCTTCGGCCAGGGACGGAGGTGAAGCTGCCACGATGAATCTGACGATACGATGCCCAACTTATTCAAAGCCCAAAACGGACGACCATCGCTACAGGCCTACGAGTACATAGACCCGCACCTGTCCCACTGACGCGCGAGCGGTGAACGAGGACACTTCATAGTTACGGCCGTGGTAGCGAAGGGCACCGGAGCTTGGCAGGCGGACGGGGCCGGGATGCGTGCTGCCGGCGAGCGTGTGCGAGCCCGAGCGGATGTAGACGAGCCCGTTGGTGAGGGTGCGGACCAGTTTGATGTAGGGCGAGAAGCTGGCCGGCGAGAGGGCAAAGCGGCGGGATATGCGTTGCGCGATGAGACCCAGCTCGGCGGTCTTGATCGCAGCGCAGCTCTTGGCGAACAGCGAGGGAGGCACGGGCACCAATAGCGACACGCGCAGGCGACCGCTCGGGTAGGCGCTTGCGTTGAACGAGAACGCCTCGTAGGTGCTGTGGCGGTAGACGACCGGCCCGTGGCTGGGGATGCTCGCGGGCCCGGGGCTGAGCTGGCCTTCGACCGGCACCTGGCCGGAGGCCGTGCGCAAGACGAGCGGCACGCCGATGAAGCGCGTCACGAGCTTGACATAGCCGAGGTCGTCCTGGACAGAGAAGGAGTAGTGCCCGACCGGGCGTCCATGGGATCGCAGCGTGCCGCTAACCGGCGCGAGGATGTAGGGGCCGCCGACGTCCGCGAGCAGCTGCGAGCCGCGGCTGACGCGCAGGCGCACGACGTGCGTATGCGAGAAGACGAGCGTCGTCACGGCCGCCTTCACGGCCGCCCTTTCGCCACGTTCGAGGGCCGACAGCAGCGGCCGATAGCTCTCGATCTGACGCTTGTCGCTGAGTGTCTCCGAGCCGGTGCTCTCGCCTGCATAGATCAGCTGCGCAACGGAGCCAGCCGTCCTGGCGAGCACCTCCGCCGCTGCCGGTCCGCATGGTGTAACCGCGACAGCCGGAGCGTGCGGAGCGGCGAGCGTTGTGTGGGCCGGCCCCGGTGATCGCGCGGTTGTGGCGCTCGTGCCATGAGCCGAGGCGCCACATGCGGTGAGCGCCATGGCCAGCGGGGCTGCGATGCAGACAAGAGCACTCATGCGTGAGCTCATACCTCGAGGTTACCCGCGATTGTCCTATCCGATTCGCCGGTCTTCATGCGCCCGAGTGGACCCGAGCTACCAGAGAGGCAGGCCGGCCAAGACCCGAATCAGGCAACGGCGAATTGTGCGTGGTAGGCGAAGGGGGGACCGAAGCGGTGCATGAGGCGAAAACCGGCTGCCTCGGCCATCGGACGTAGCTTTCGCGCGGGAACGAAGTCGGGGTCTACAACTATCTCCCCGACGATCAGTCGCCCGCCGGGCTTGAGCACACGGCGCAATTCCACCAGCGCCTGTTGGCCGTCTGGGATCTCCCCTAGCACCGTCACGGCGTAGACAGCGTCGAAGGTGGCGTCCTCGTATGGCAGCCGCCCCGATGGGGTGGCAAGGGAGGCGATCACGTTGCGCAGCCCCCGGCTCTCGGCGCGTGCGACGGTGGCGTCGAGCATCTCCTGCTGGACATCGAGGACGTCGACACGTCCCTGAGGACCTACGTATGTCGCGACCTCTACGGCTTGCTGGCCGAGCCCGGAGCCCACCTCGAGGATCCGCTCGCCCGTTTGTGCCATCAGGGCTCGTCTGAATGGGCCAGCCGGCCGTGGGATCGCGAGCTCCCAGCGCAGGAAATACGGCAACGGGGCCGGATCGCCGCGACTCCAGCGCCGCGCGACGGTATCGCCAGCGGCCGCGGCCACCATGAGGCCAAACGCTCTCCGGGGCAGGCCTCGCAGGAGCGACGCGAGCGCGGCAAGCAAGGCCATCGCCGAGATGACCTGGCTCCAATCCTGCCTACGCACGCGTAGCGACCGTGTCGATCCCGGGTAAGTCACCGCGCGAGGGCATCCGCGCTGGAGAGTTCTCGCCCTCCGCCATCGCCATCAACCCAAGCATGAAGACCTCGAACATTCGCCCGTACAGCGCCGGGTCGAGCTCGGGGTCGATCAGTTGGTCGAGCAGGAAGCCGTCGGCCATGAAGAACGTCATCGCGGCGACGTCCTGCGGAGGTACGGGCGGGGTGACGCCGAAGTCCGCTGCCCAACGCGTGAACACGGCCGCCATACGCTCGCGCAGGTTGCGCTGACGGGCGGCGAACTCTGCCCGGAACGCCTCGTTGCGGGCTGCGTGGGTGGCAAACTCCTGGTAGAGACGGCGCCACTCGGGGTCTGCGTCGATGTGCTCGAGGAAGTCCTCGGCCGCGCTGCGGGCCTCCTCAGCTGGATCGCCGGTGCCGGACAGGACGGCGTCGAGCCGCGCCAGCTCGATCGCGAAATGCTCGTCGAGCATCGTCAGGAACAGATCCTCCTTCGAGGCGAAGTGCGCATAGAAGGCACCCTTCGTATAGCCGGCGGCGGCGGCGATACGGTCGATCGAGGCACCGTGCATGCCGAGCTCACACATCGTGCGTGAGGCCGAGCGCAGCAGCGCCGCGCGAGTCTCCTCGCTGCGTTCCGTGCGGGTCGGGCCAGTGGCGCCACGCCGGCCGGCGCGGGCTGCGGTGGCGCTCAAACCGGCACCACCTCGGCCTCGATCTTGGTCTGAATCTCGATCTTAGCCTGAGGCTTAGACTCAGGCGGGTGGGCCACCGGGCAGGCGGGGGGTGTGGGAGCGCGCCCGATCAGAACCTCGGCGTTGTGGCGCGGGGTCTCGGTGATCGCGCGGCGGTAGTTACGCTCGGACCCGGGCCGCGACGGCGCGAGCGTGCGCCGCAGGACGAGCTCCTTCAGGACGACCTCCATCTCGAACTGCGCGAACGCGGCGCCGAGGCAGCGGCGGATGCCGCCGCCGAACGGGATCCACGTGTACGTACTCGGCGCCCGACCGCCCTCGGCCTCGATGAAGCGCTCGGGGCGGAACGCGTGCGGTTCCGGGTAGATGTCCGCCCGGCGGTGGACGAGGTGGATCGAAGGCACGATCGAGGCGCCCGCGGGCAGCAGGCGGCCGCCCAGCTCCATCGGCTCCTGCAGTTTGCGCAGCACGATCGAGATCACCGGACGCAGGCGCAACGTCTCCTGGATCGTCGCTTGCAGGTAGATCTCCTCACCGGCGCGCACCTCCTCGCTCAGGCGCGCCATCCGCTCGGGATGGCGGCACAACCGCTCGACCGCCCAGGACAGGGCGTTGGCGGTCGTCTCGTGGCCGGCGACGAGCAGTGTCAGGAGCTCGTCGCGGAGCTCCGAGTCGCTCATCGGCGAGCCGTCCTCGTGTGTGGCCTGCAGCAGCAGCGACATGATGTCGTCGCGCTCCGCGAGGTCGGTGGCGGTGCGGCGGTCGGCGATCTCCGCATAGATTGGCGCGTTGATGCGCTCCAGTTCGCGGCGGAAGGCCGGGATCCGCGTGATCCGGTCGGCTCCCAACACCAGCATCGCGATGCCCTTGAATGGATCGGTGACGGTGTCCAACAGCCTACGTAGCTCGCGCCGCAGCTCATCCATGCGCGGGCCCTCGGATACGCCGAACACCGCGCGCAGGACGATCTCCATCGTCATCGCCTGCATGCGCGGGCGCAACGGGTAGGGCTCGCCCAGCGGCCAGCGCTCGATCTCCTGCGCGGCGACGCCGGCCATCAGCTCGCCGTAGCGCTGCATCCGCTCGCCGTGGAACGCCGGCAGCATCAGCTTGCGCTGGCGCAGGTGCTGCGAGTCGTCGAGCAGCAACACCGAATCGGGCCCGAGCACCGGCAGCAGGATCCGGTTCGCCTCTCCCGCGTGCAACAACCGCGGGTCGCCGGTGAACACCTGCTTGATCGTGTCCGGGTCCGAGGTCAGCACCCACGTGCCTTCGTTGGCGATCTTCAGCGTGAACATGTCGCCGAAGCGCGCCTGGCACTGGTCCATCAGCCACTGCGCACTGCGGTACCAGATCACGCTCTGCACGGCGCGCGGCATCCTCGGTCCGGGAGGCAGGCCGGCGGATGTGTGGGTGATGGACGCGGTTCTCATAGGTCCCAGGCTTCCTTTGTCTGCGGTTCGCATACCGAGCAGTATCCCATCACATACCGAGTGGGATGTCAAGCGGAAGCGCGGGTGGGGCATTGTTCGTGTGGGCGTAGCGTTGACAGCGGAGAGGCAGTGGCCGCCTGGACCTGAAGTCCTTAGTTTGCGGTCAGATCCTGCCCGTGGGCCTGTACCGCTCCGTTTTTGGCTTTCAAGACGGTCGGCATCGAATACATCACAGCACGCCCAAAAGCCTGCATTTCAGATCTTTCCATGCTCTCGGGAGAACAGCTCTATAACCAGTCATCGAGCGTCGACATGCGCTTGTCGATCCGGTCGAGGGAGACGAGTGTCGCGTCAGCCTGGAAGTCGGACAGGACGTCAACGATCGGCTGTGGAAAGTTCCTATCGAGAGCAAAGAGGCGCGGCATGTACGCGCCCTCTCATGCTGCGATGGCGGTGCGCAGGTTCTGTGCAAGTTGCCGCTCCAGGTCGAGGGCATCCTCGATCGCGGCCGGCTCGACATCCGGGTACAGCCGATAGATCTTCGCTTGCCCGAGCCCGCTGTCAGCCAGCGCGCCGAGCGCCTGTGACTCCAGGCGGGTATGGACGACGTGGGGGGAGCCGCCGAGCTTTCCGGGTACGATTCGCAGTCGCGGCCGGGGAGCGCTCAGGTCGGGTCCGTGCAGTCCCTCGTGTGAGGCGAACGGCGCAAGCAGGTCCAGCATGTCGGCGTCGAGGATGCTCTGACCTCCCGGGCGCTGTGCTCGGCCACCGTGCTCGATCACGATGCTCCCCGAGCGGTCGACCGCGACGCGGGGAGCGCCATCCTCGCCCCAGAGGTCGAGCTCGAGCGCCGCAATTTCGCGCAGCGCGCGACGCACCGCTTTCATCGCGGTCCTGGGTATCTCGCGACCGTCCGGGTCCTGCTTGGTCTGTCTCAACCAATAGATAGTCCGCAGCGCCATCAAATCGCCATAGGACCAGAGCTTTATGCGCTGCTGTGAGACGCTTGGGACGAGAATGTCGTTGTTCGACCAGTAATGCACGGTCGACTTCGGCACGCCGGACAGAGCCGCCGCACGCTCCGCGGTGTATGCGCCTCGCGCTTCCATAGCTGCAGTATCACGTTCAGATCGGACTACGTCTACCGTCGGCTTCCTTGGTGCGATCTTATGCGGCCGTCGATCCTATGTGTGGCCTCAGGGGGATCTCGCTCACCCTAGCCACGATCCAGTTTCGTCCCACCAACTACGGCTAGCTCGGCCTCGGCATGTTCGGGCTACGTTGCCCGTGGGCCTGTACCGCTCCGTTTTTGGCCTTCAAGACGGTCGGCATCGCATGCATCACGGCGCGCCCAACAAAGCCTGCATTTCAGATCTCTCAAATGCGCCCGAGTGGACTCGAACCACCACGGGGAAAACTCCCCACAAGGCCCTCAACCTTGCGCGTCTACCAATTCCGCCACGAGCGCAGAGTGGGCGAGTATAGCCCTGGTTATGTCTCCCGGATGGTGCTCGGGGACCGGCGGCGCTTGCATCCGTCCACGGCTGGCGTTAGTCTGCGAACACATGTTCGTTCCAGATCATCGTCAACCCGAACGGGGAGCTCAGTAGACATGGATCTGACCAAGCGCCAGCAAGAGATATTCGACTTCATCCGCAAGTACTCGGCCAAGTACGGCTACCCACCGACGGTGCGCGACATCGGCAAAGCCGTGGGCCTGGCTTCCTCGTCGACCGTGCACGCGCACCTGGCCAATCTCGAGAAGCTCGGCCTTTTGCGCCGCGACCCCTCCAAGCCGCGGGCGATCGAGTTGTTCGACCGCGCGCTGGGCAGCGCCGTGGAGACGGTCAAGGGGATCGTGAGCCCCAACAGCCTGCCGCTGCTCGGGTCGGTCGCCGCGGGAGCGCCGATGCTCGCTGAGGAGAACATCGAGGACTACGTGTCAGTGCCTGAGGTTGCGGGCGGCGGCGACGGTCAGTACCTGCTGCGGATCCGTGGCGACTCGATGAAGGACGCGGGCATTCTCGAAGGTGACTACGTCGTGGTGCGCTCCCAGGACACGGCCCTGGACGGCGACATCGTGGTGGCCCTGTTGGGTGAGGAGGCGACCGTAAAGCGCTTCTTCCGCGAGTCCGATCACATCCGCCTGCAGCCGGAGAACGAGACGATGGAGCCGATCCGCAGCAAAGAGGTCAAGGTGCTCGGGCGGGTGGTGGGGCTGCTCAGGAGCGTCTGACCGCGCTCTGGGAGCCACAGAAGCGCTTATGAGCATCGCGGCCCAGCTCTTCACATAGGGCTGATAGCGCGGTAAGTTGACTGTGCAGATCAGGCAGCCGCGGAGGCGAGAGCCTTCGAGGAAAGTCCGGACAACACAGGGCAAGGTGGTCGAGATATCGCCCCGGGGAAACCCGCGGGAAAGTGCCACAGAAACAAACCGCCGATGGGGCCGTCCCACGTGAACGGCTCACAGGCAAGGGTGAAATGGTGCGGTAAGAGCGCACCAGCGTCGCGGCGACGCGGCGGCTGGGCAAACCCCACCCGATGCAAGGCCAAACAGGACCGTTTGCAGGTAGCCCGCCGAGGTCCAGGTAGGCCGCTCAGATGGATGGCTGCTCAACGACAGGATCCGGCTTATCGATCTGCTAAGGAAAAGCCCCGCTAACGCGGGGTTTTTCTAGTACACCAGGCATGCGCAACTACCACCTTCACCGGCGCTGGCGGGGTGACGCTCGATGCCCCTGCTCAGTCGACCGGGTGCTCTTCGTCGGCCTCCCCATAGACGGAGTCGGATGCCTCCTCCTCCGGGCCGGCGTCGCGCATGATGCGCGAGGGCGAGTGTCCGTCTCCGTGGGAAGTGTGCTCGATTAGTTCCTGCTCGGCGAGCTCGAAGCCCTCAGACTCGCCTCCTCCTGCCTCATCCACAGCACGGCGCGCTTCATGGCGACGCGCCGCGAGAACGTGGATGGGATCGAAAGACCTCGGATCATCCATGCCGAAACGGTACTACGCGTGCAACTGCTCGCGGGCGCTGCCCACCGGCGCCCCATCTCGCTTGAGCGCATCGAGCGCCGCGAGCATCGCGTCGAGCTCGCAGTCGACCTTCGCGGGCCACGGCTTCTGCGGATGGTCGTCGAGCGTCTTCAGGCCGTTTCCGGTGACGATCGCCACGACGGTGTCGTCGGGAGCGAAGCGTCCCGCGGCGGCGAGCTTCTCCAGGACGGCGATCGTCGTGCCGCCGGCCGGCTCGGTCAGGATCCCCTCGGTGGCCGCGAGCAGGTCGATCCCGGCGAAGATCTCGGGGTCTGAGGCAAAGCCGCCGGTGCCGCCGCGTTTGAGCACCGCGTCGATCACCAGGTAGCCGTCGCCGGGCGCGCCGATCGCGAGCGAGTGCGCCGCCGTCTCGGGCGTCACCGGGTGGACCTCGGCTTCCTCGGCGATGATCGCGCTCGCGATTGGGTTGCAGCCGCTTGGCTGCGCGATGTGGATGCGGGTGCCCTCGGTCTCGGAGAGCCCGAGCAGCTCCAGCTCGTTCAGGCCCTTGTGCAGGCGCGATGAGAGCGTTCCGCCGGCGGCCGCCGTGACGATATGGTCGGGGGCCTCCCAGTCGAGCTGCTCGACGATCTCGAATGCCGCTGTCTTTGCGCCCTCGGCGTAGAACGGGCGCAAGGTGATGTTGGCAAAGTCCATGCCGGTGCTCTCGGCGACTTCGCGGCAGCGGCGGTTGGCTTCGTCGTAGTTGCCCTCGACCTGGCAGACCTTCGCGCCGAGCGCCATACAGGCGCGGGCCTTGGTGTCCTCGAGGCGGTTCGGGTAGAAGACGTAGGCGTCCACGCCCGCCTTGGCGGCGAGCGAGGCCACGGCCGTGCCGACGTTGCCCGTTGAGACGCAGCCGATCTCGGTCTTGCCGCGCTCCAGCAGCCGCGCGACGGACATCGATACGACGCGGTCCTTGTAGGAGAGGCTCGGCCGCGAGGTGGAGTCGTCCTTGAGGTAGAGGTTTGAGAGGCCCAGCTCGGCCCCCAGCCGGTCGGCGTGGATCAGGGGGGTGTAGCCCGCATAGCGCCCGACGCGCGCTTGCGCTGAGGCGTCGACGATCGGCAGGAGCTCCTCGAAGTGCCAGATGTTCTGAGGACGCTCGGAGTTTCCGGTCTCCTTGAAGTGGCGCGCGGCCAGCTCGTAGTCGTAGACGACGTCGAGGCCCTTGCCGCAGTCCGGACAGGCGAACACGGTCGACTCGAGCGGGTAGCTGTTCTCGCAGCGGTGGCAGACGAGACCCGTGGCGCACGAGCGTGTCCGCTTGCGAGAACCTCCAAGAGGACTCGATGGGGGGCTTGGGCTCATGCTGGTAGGAGAGACGATACGCCCGGCCACGGCACTTGTGTGTCGCCCTCGTGACCGAAGGCAATCCAAAGCTCCTCGGAGAGATGCGGGGCGAAGGGGCTGAGCAGCTGCACGAGCAGCGAGAGCGCGCTGGCCAGCGCGTCTCTGTCGGCCCGGCTCAGCTCTCCCTGGCGCGCTATGACGCGCTTCTCAAAGTCCTTGATGCGGTCGAACAGGCGCATAACGTTGCGCACTGCGCTGTGCATCTCGAGCTGCTCCATCTCCCCGGTGATCTTCCCGGCGGCGGTCTCGCACCACGTCGAGAGTTTCAGCCTGAGATGCTCGGTTGTGTCCTTGATCGTCTCACCGTCAGCTCCTTGCGCCAGCGCCTCGGCGCTGGCGAGCTGGGCCTGTGAGTACTCCCATACCTGCGTCAGGAACCTGTGCGCGCGCAGCACCGCCGAGTCGCTCCAGTTGAGCGTCTTCTGCGGACGTGCGGCATACAGGACCGCGAGCCTCACAGTGTCCGCGCCGTAGCGCTCGACGAGCGCGTCTGGATCCACGACATTGCCGAGGTGCTTTGACATCTTGCGCCCCTCGCTTATGACCATCTCGTGAAAGAGGCAGCCCGCGAAAGGCTCTCCGTCGCTGAGGAACGCGAGCGGGCCGATGTCGCGCAACGCCTTGGTGACGATCCGCTGGTCGAATACGAAGTTGCCACTGTCCGAGCCCGCCACGACGCGCTCGGAGGGCAGCCAATGGCGCAGATCCGCAAGCGCGAGGATGTCCTCGAGCGTCTCGCCGCGCGACTCGGGCGGCACGCAGACGGGAACCCACAGCCATAGCGCGTCGAAGTGGCAGTCGAGTGTGTCCGTCTCCCGCTCGGCCGGACCGCCGCAGACCGGGCATGTCGTCTTCACGAAATCGTCGATCTCGGCCAGCGGATTTCCGGTTCCCGTGGGCGTGATGTCCAGCGGCAGCAACACCGGCAGCTGCTCCTTGGGCACAGGAACCGCGCCGTGCGTCTCGCAGTAGACAATCGGGATCGGTGTGCCCCACGAGCGCTGGCGTGAAATCGAGAAGTCCTCAGCCTTGTAACGAACGGCCTCGCGGGGTGGGGAGGTCTCGCCGGCGGCACCTGCGCCGTTGCCGAGCGAACCGCCGAGCCTGTCGCCGATGCGCTCGGCAAGGATCTCGTCGGTGTGGTCCTGCTCGGGAATTCCGAACACGGCCGTCGCGCCGAAGCGGCCGTCGACGCCCGGTGAGATCAGCACTGGTAGGGACCCGTCGCCAGCCGGCGAGGACAACGAGCGGTGAGTGTCTATCAGCCCGATCGCGCCGGCGTCGCGCGAGCTGCGCTGCAGGCCACTGGAGCGCAGGTCCTCGAGCTGCTCGCGCACCGCCGGGTCAGATGTCCAGGCGTCGATCTCGGGGTGCTTGGGCGAGATCAGCACGAAGCGCGCCTGGGCGAGCGCGCCTGCGTGCGGTGTGAACACCGTGAGCTGCTCGCCGCCGGCGCCGCGCAGCTCGACCTCGACGCCGTCGGTGCGGCCAAGCACGAAACGCTGGCTGGCGAGCGCGACCTCATCCCATTTGCCAGCCGGTCTCTGACCGGTCGCCGCGAGCTCGTCGAGGCGGCGGTCGTTCTCCGGCACGTACTCGCTGATCCGCAGGTACCACGTGGGGCGCTCGATCAGGCGTACGGGGTTGTGGCAGCGCCAGCAGCGGCCGTCCTCGACCTGGATCGTGGCGAGCGTCGTCTGGCACTCCTCGCACCAGTCGACGCCGCCTGTACCGCGGTACACAAGTCCGGCCTGCAGCAGCTCCAAGAACAGCCATTGCGACCAGCGGTACATGATGGGGTCGGAGCTCATGAACGTCCGCTCCCAGTCGAATGAGAAACCGAGCCGCTGCAACTGCCCGGTCATGTGCCCGGCGCAGCTCGCGACCCACTCACTCGGCGGGATGCCGCGGTCGATCGCGCCGAGCTCGGCCGGCAGGCCGAACGCGTCGAATCCGAACGCGAACAGCACCTTGTTCCCGCGCGCACGCTGGAAGCGCGCGTAGGCGTCTCCGATCGAGTAGCTGCGCACGTGGCCGATGTGCACGTTGCCTGACGTGAACGGTGCCGAGGGCTTGATGTATAGGTGCTGGCGATCGTCGCCCACGGGCGGCGTGCGCCAGGCGTCCCGCGCGCGCCAGGCAGCCTGCCGGCGAGCCTCGATCGCCTGCGGGTCATAGCGCTTGGAGGTCTGCTCGTTCATCTCAATCGAGCATATCCAAGGGCATAAGCAGCGAGACCTCGCTCATCTTCGGTCATCGCACTCGCGGATCGTCTTCTGAGACGGGCCGTTGCTATGCTCAAACTCACTTGGCCTCAGTCTGCAACAAGCTCTTTTTGGCCTCTTGCAGGTCTCTCTTGGCCCCGCCCTGCGCGGGGTCTTTGCGTCCGCCCCGACTGTAAGGATTACGTGATGGAAGTAGAGATCGGACGCGGGAAGAAGGCACGCCAGGCGTATGGATTCGACGACATCGCGATCGTCCCCTCCCGCCGCACGCGCGACCCTGACGACATCGACCTGTCCTGGAAGCTCGGGCCCTACCAATTCGAGCTGCCGTTGATGGCGGCGGCGATGGACGGCGTGGTTTCACCGCGGACGGCTGGGATCATCGGCGGCCTGGGCGGCCTGGCGGTGCTCAACCTGGAGGGCATCTTCACTCGCTATGAGGATGCCGAGGAGCAACTCGAGCGGATCGCCAGCCTGCCGAAGGAGCAGGCTACCCGCGAGATGCAGGAGATCTACTCAGAGCCAGTCAAGCCTGAGCTGATCGCTCAGCGGATAAGGGAGATCAAGGACCAGAAGGTCGTCGTCGCCGCGTCGTTGACCCCGCAGCGAGTTTTGAAGTATCACGAGCTTGCGCTCGAGGCTGGCTTGGACGTGCTCGTGATCCAGGGAACGGTCGTCTCGGGAGAGCACGTCTCGACAGTGTCTGAGCCGCTGAACCTGAAGGAGTTCATACCGACGCTCGAGGTGCCGGTGGTCGTCGGTGGCTGTGCCTCCTACCACACGGGATTGCACCTGATGCGGACCGGCGCCGCCGGGGTGCTTGTCGGCGTGGGGCCCGGGGCGGCATGTACGACGCGCGGCGTGCTCGGCATCGGCGTACCCCAGGCGACAGCGATCGCGGATGTCGCACACGCCCGCTCTACGCACATGCTGGAGACCGGGGAGTACTGCCAGGTGATCGCTGACGGCGGGATGCGCAATGGCGGCGACGTGTCGAAGGCGATTGCGCTTGGTGCCGACGCCGTGATGATCGGCTCGCCCTTGGCGCGCGCTTACGAGGCGCCAGGGCGCGGCTTTCACTGGGGGATGGCTACGTTTCACCCAACGTTGCCGCGTGGGGCGCGAGTGGCCACATCGCAGAACGGCACGCTCGAGGAGATCCTCGTAGGCCCCGCGCGCGAGAACGACGGCACGTTCAACCTGTTCGGGGGGCTGCGTACCTCGATGGCGACCTGTGGGCACAAGGATCTGGCCGAGTTCAACCGCGCCGAGGTCGTGATCGCACCAGCGCTGCAAACCGAGGGTAAGGCATTGCAACGCGATCAGGGGGTGGGCATGGGCGCCACCAACGGGAAGGCTGCCGCCGTCCTGGTCAATGACTGAACAGGCAGCCATGGCGCCCGCCGCAGAGCAGCGGGGCGCGCCCGTAATGGCCAGCGAAGAGGTGATTGTTCTCGACTATGGAGGGCAATACAGTCAGTTGATCGCGAGAAGGGTGCGCGATTGCGGGGTGTTCTCCGAGCTGCTCCCGAGCCACACGCCGCTCCAGGAGATCGAGAAGCGAAAGCCACGGGGGATCATTTTGTCGGGGGGCCCCGCCTCGGTGTATGCAGAGGGCGCCCCGCGACTGGAGCGCGGGCTGCTGGAGCTGGGGGTGCCGGTGATGGGCATCTGCTACGGGATGCAACTGCTCGTGCACGAGCTCGGCGGGAGGGTGGAGGAGGCCGAGGTGGGGGAGTTCGGCCGCTCTGATCTGAGGGTGATCGAGCCTGGGGTCTTGCTGAAAGGGATGCCGCGCGAGCAGACGTGCTGGATGAGTCACCGGGACACGGTGATCGAGCCGCCCCCGGGATTCACCGCACTGGCGTCGTCGAGCGTGTCGCCGGTGGCCGCGGTGGAGGACGCCGAGCGCGGTATCTACGGGATTCAATTTCACCCCGAGGTCGTGCACACGCCGTACGGACAGGAGATCCTGACGAGGTTCTTGACGGAGGTATGCGGCTGTGAGCTGACGTGGTCGGCGGCGGGGATCGTGGAGGATCAGATCGAGCGGATCCGCTGGCAGGTGGGTGACGGGAGGGTGATCTGCGGGCTCTCAGGTGGGGTGGACTCGTCGGTGGCGGCGCTGTTGGTGCACCGCGCGGTGGGGGACCAGCTGACATGTGTGTTCGTGGACCACGGGCTGATGAGAAAGGACGAGGGCGAGCAGGTGGTGAGCGCCTTCAGGGACACGTTCAAGGTGCCGCTCGTGGCCGTTGACGCGGAGGAAAGATTTTTGGAGAAATTGAAAGGCGTGAGCGAGCCAGAGGCGAAGCGAAAAGCGATCGGCGCGGAGTTCATCAGGGTATTCGAGGAGGAGGCGGCGAAGCTCGATGGCGCGCATTACCTGGTCCAGGGAACGCTCTACTCAGACGTGATCGAGTCGGGCGGGGGCACGGGGGCGGCGACGATCAAGTCCCACCACAACGTTGGTGGGCTGCCGGACGACCTGCAGTTCGAGCTGGTGGAGCCCCTGAGGGCGCTGTTCAAGGACGAGGTGCGCGCCGTGGGCGCCGAGCTGGGACTGCCGGAACGACTGGTCTGGCGCCAGCCCTTTCCCGGGCCCGGCCTGGCGATCAGGATCGTCGGCGGCGAGGCGACGAAGGAGCGGTTGGACGTGCTGCGGGAGGCCGATCACATCCTGCAAGAGGAGATCCGCAAGGCTGGGCTGTACCGAGAGCTGTGGCAGTCGTTCTGCGTACTGCCCGATGTGCGCACTGTGGGTGTGCAGGGAGACGAGCGCACGTATGGCTATGTGGTGGTCTTGCGCGCGGTGACGAGCGATGATGCGATGACGGCCGACTGGGCGAGGCTGCCGTACGACTTGCTGGAGACGATCGCGTCGAGAATGATCAACGAGTTGCGCGAGGTCAACCGGGTGGTGCTTGACATCACAAGCAAGCCTCCCGGCACCATCGAGTGGGAGTAACCCGAGCCGCGAGCGGGCGCTATTTCGCCTATGATGATCCGCTGCGCCGCGCACCGATCGCAGATCGGCCAGCGTGGCCTTTTTTACGTGATGACACCGTCCACTTCAACACCCTCGGCTAAGACCTACGTAGCCAAGCCAACCGACCGCGAGCGCAACTGGCTCGTCGTCGATGCCAACGGCAAGACGCTTGGACGCCTAGCGACCCAGATCGCCGACGTGCTGCGGGGTAAGCGCAAGCCCGAGTACACCCCACACATCGATACCGGCGATTTCGTCGTAGTAATCAACGCGGAGAAGATCGCCGTGAGCGGGAACAAGCGCAAAGACAAGCGCTACTACCGCCACTCCGGCTACCCCGGCGGGCTGCGTTCGAGGACCTTTGAGGAAATGCTGGCCCGCAGGCCAGAGGAGATCATCAGGCTGGCCGTGAAAGGGATGATGCCTCGTAATCGCCTGGCGCGTAAGCAGATCACGAAGCTCAAGATCTACGCTGGCCCAGAGCATCCGCACATCGCCCAGAAACCGCAAACTTTGGAGATCGAGGCTTGATGGCCGACGAGGAGATCCCGCAGACCCCTGAAGAGCAGGACGGCGACCGATCGGATACCGGCCAGCAGGCCGAGGGTCATGCGGTGCCGAGCGAGCAGGCCACGGAGATTGCTGGCTCCGCCGAGGACGCCGCCCTGGAGGCCTTCGAGGAGGCCGCGGAGAAGCCGGGCGGCGCGATCGCACCGGAGCCGCCGGACACTGAGGCAGCCGGCGAGGGCCATGCGGTGCCCAGCGAGGAGGCGATGGAGATCGCAGGTGCCGCCGAGGATGTGCCACTGGAGGCGCTTCAGGAGGCCCAGGAGCAAAGCGCCGAGCATGATGCGGCCGAGGATGAGGAAGATGAGCCCGCCCCGCGGGTGAAGCCGGCTGTGCCGGGAGCGCACCTCGAGGTGGACATCGTCCCTGAGGGCGTCGATCCATTGGGGCGCAGCGAGGCTTATGAGGACCCGTATGCGATCGAGACCGAGGAGTCTGAGCAGGCGGAGGATGTACAGGAGGAGCCGGAGGAGATCCTGAGCAAGCCGATCGCCACGGCCGCAATCGATTTGGCCTCGGGTGCGCGCTACCGGGCGACGGGCAAGCGCAAGACGGCAGTCGCGCGGGTAACGCTGCGACCGGGGAGCGGCTCCTATCTCGTGAACGGGCGCACGCTGGAGGAGTATTTCCCACGTGTGACCCAACAGCGAAACATCCGCCAGCCACTGGAGACGGTGGGGTATCAGGAGCGGATGGACGTGGTTGCCAGGCTGCATGGCAGCGGTGTTTCCGCTCAGGCTGGAGCGCTTCGCCACGGGGTCTCGCGCGCGCTGCTGGAGGCCGACCCGAACCTGCGCGGTGAGCTCAAGCGCAGGGGCTTTCTCACGCGCGACTCGCGCGCGAAGGAGCGCAAGAAGGCCGGGTTGAAGAAGGCGCGTAAGCGTCCGCAGTTCTCCAAGCGCTAGCAGCGGAGCGATAGGTGACCTACCCACCCAAATGACCCGCAAGCTGTTCGGGACCGATGGTGTGAGGGGAGTCGCCGGCGAGCTGCTCACGGCTGAGCTGGCGCTCGGGCTGGCGCGGGCTGCGACTGCAAAGACGGGCGCGGAGCGTCCCCAGGTGCTGATCGTGCGCGATACGCGCGAGTCGGGCGAGATGCTGCAGGCGGCCGTTGCGGCCGGCGTTAGCGCCGCTGGGGGGGATGCGCTGCTGGGCGGCGTGTTGCCGACGCCGGCCGCGCCGCTCTTGATCGGTCGCTATGGCCTCGACCTGGCGGTGGTGCTATCGGCATCGCACAACCTCTTCCAGGACAACGGGATCAAGTTCTTTGCTGGGGACGGGTACAAGCTCTCAGATGAGAGTGAGCTTCAGATCGAGCGGGAGCTGGAACGCACAGGCCCTGATCTCGCAGGCGCGGGCGCTGCCCGGCCGCAGTCTCCGCCCACTATCGGGCACGTCCGCGAGCTGAGGGGCGCGGGTGAGGACTACCTGCGTGAGTTGCACGTGCGCTTCGCAGCACTCGATCTGGGCGGGCTGGATGTATTGCTGGACTGTGCGCACGGCGCCACCTATCGCGTGGCACCGGAGATCTTCCGGAGGCTGGGCGCGAAGGTGAGCGTGATCGCGGATGAGCCGGACGGGCGCAATATCAACGCCAGCTGCGGCTCGACGCACATCGAGCAGCTGGGCGAGCATGTCCGCGCGGGAGGGCATACGGTGGGATTTGCGTTCGACGGCGACGGGGACCGTGTACTGGCAGTGGACCGGATGGGAACGGTCGTGGACGGCGATGAGCTGATGGCACTGGCGGCGTTGCACCTGCGCCAGCAGGAGCGTCTGAACGGCGGCGGGGTAGCGGTGACGGTGATGACCAACTATGGCTTCCACGCCGCCATGAAGCGTGCGGGCGTGGCTGTGGCGATTACGCAGGTCGGCGATCGCTACGTGCTCGAGGAGCTGCGCGCCCGTGGCTGGACGCTGGGGGGCGAGCAGTCCGGGCACATCATCGACATGGGCTTCAACCGCACAGGGGACGGGATCGCTGGTGCGCTGCTCACTTTGGAGGCACTGGCCGGTCGTGACCTGTCAGAGCGCGACGCGATGGAGAAGCTGCCTCAGCGGCTGGTCAACGTGCACGTGCGCGAGCGCGGGGCCTTGGACACGGCACAGGGCGTCAGCGAAGCCGTGAATGCCGCGGGAGAGGCGCTGGAGGGGCGCGGGCGCGTGCTCGTACGCCCGAGCGGCACCGAGCCACTGGTGAGGGTAATGGTCGAGGCACCCACCGATGCTGAGGCCGATGAGGTTTGCGCGCGGCTGGTCGCTCTGGTGCAGTCCGAGCTGGGCTGAACCTCGCTGGTATCTTCGATGCGGTGTGCGGCATCGTGGGCTACGTCGGCAAGCGGGAGGGTGGGCAACCGGCCCAAAAGCTGCTGCTCGATGGGCTGAAGAAGCTCGAGTACCGCGGGTATGACTCCGCGGGCATCTCGGTGATCGGCGAGGACCGGATCGATACGGTGCGGGCCGTGGGCAATCTCGACGCGTTGCAGGCGAAGCTCGACGGTCAGGTCCAGGCCGCTCAGGGCGAGGTGGAGGAGACCGAGGGGGCCGTAGCAGTGGCCGTTCGCGAGCCCACCACTGGCATCGGCCACACCCGCTGGGCCACGCACGGGCGGGTGACCGAGGAGAACGCCCACCCGCACTACGACTCCGCAGACCGTTTCCACGTGGTGGTGAACGGGATCGTCGAGAACTACATGATGCTGAAGGAGCGTTTGCTCGCAGCCGGGAGCGTGTTCACATCGGAGACCGATGCGGAGGTGATCGCGCATCTGATTGCCGAGCACTACATGGGCGACCTGGCCGGCGCGGTGCGTGCGGCGTACGCGGAGCTCGAGGGTCACTACGCGTTCGTCGCGATGTGCCTGGAGGAGCCCGAGACGCTGGTGGGAGCGCGGCGCGAGTGTCCGCTGATCGTCGGCAGGGGAGAGGGCGAGCAGTTCGTGGCCTCCGCGGTGCCTGCATTCCTGGCGCAGACGCGCAGGGTGCAGTACGTGGACAACGGCGAGATCGTCGTGTTGACCCCCGCGGGTGTGACGATCACGACGCCGGGGGGCGAGGACGTGGAGCGCGCGGTGGAGACCGTCGATTGGGATGAGGACACCGCCGAGAAGGGCGGTTATGAGACGTTCATGCTGAAGGAGATCCACGAACAGGCGGACGCGGTGGCCGAGACGATCGCCGACCGCACCGCGCGCGGTAGCGGCGTCGATCTGGCAGAGCTCGGCGTCCTCGACGAGGCGCTCCTGAAGAACGTGAAGCGCATCGTGGTGGTGGCTTGCGGCACCTCCTACCACGCGGGCCTGATCGGGCGCTACGCGATCGAGGAGTGGGCGCGCGTGCCGGTCGAGGTGGACGTCGCCTCGGAGTATCGCTATCGCAACCCGGTCGTCGGACCCGGAGATCTCGTGGTCGGGATCTCCCAATCGGGCGAGACCGCCGACACGCTTGCGGCGATGCGCAAGGCGAAGGAGCGCGGCGCCGCGGTGCTGGCGATCACGAACGTGATGGGCTCGCAGGTGACCCGCGACGCCGACGGCGTGCTGTTCACCCGCGCAGGCCTGGAGATCGGGGTGGCGGCGACGAAGACGTTCCTCTGCCAGGTCGCCGTCGTTTACCTGCTGGCCCTGCGCCTGGCCGAGCTTCGGGGCACGCTCGAGCCCGCGCGGCTGCAGGAGCTCGTGGGCGAGGTCAAGCGCCTTCCGCACCACATCGAGCAGGTATTGGCAGGCATGGGCGAGCAGGTCTCGCGCGTCGCCGACGCGTACTGGCGGAGCGAGTTCTTCCTGTATATCGGCCGCCACGTTGGGCTGCCGGTCGCTCTGGAGGGGGCGCTGAAGCTGAAGGAGATCTCCTACATCGCTACCGACGCCTACCCCGCAGGAGAGATGAAGCACGGCCCGATCGCGCTTCTGGATGAGTCCACTCCGGTGGTATGCGTAGCAACCGATTCGCCTGTGCTCGAGAAGATGGCATCGAACATGCAGGAGGTGCGCGCACGGGGCGCACACGTGGTCGCGGTCACGACGGCAGGCAACGAGCAGATCACCAAGCACGCCGACTCCGTGATAACCGTGCCGGGCGTGGACTGGATGCTGCAGCCGATCCTCGCGGTCATCCCGCTGCAACTACTCGCCTATGAGATCGCCCGCAAGCGGGGGTTGAACGTCGACCAACCGCGCAATCTGGCGAAGACAGTCACGGTGGAGTAGCGGCTGACCTCGCGCCGCGAGCGCCGCTCCGTGGCGTGAGCGGCATAGCGACGGGACCGATTAGCATCGCGGTCGTGGACTGCATCCCAGACTGGCTGACTCCCCTGCCCGGCGCCGGGCAGATGCGCGCGGTGGATCGCTGGGCGATCGAGGAGCGCAGCGTGCCCTCGCTTGACCTGATGGAGCGTGCCGGGGCGGGGGTGGCGCGGGTGGTCGAGCGAGTGGCTCCGGAGGGCTCCGTGGCGGTGGTGTGCGGGAAGGGGAACAACGGCAGTGATGGCCTCGTGGTAGCGCGCCTGCTGCGCGAGGCGGACCGGCAGGTGACGGTGGTGTGCATAGCCCCGCCGGAGGACTTCACTGGGGACGCGCGCGCGAATCTGGCGCGGCTTGGAGGCGAGGCGCCGCTGGACCTGGCTGAAGATAGGCAAAGAGCGGTGCAGGCACTCACGAGGGCGACGGTGGTGGTGGACGCGTTGCTGGGCACTGGCTTTCAGGGTGAACCTCGCGGCGCGGCCGGGGAGGCCATCGAGGCTGTGAACGCTGCTAAAGCGACGGTAGTGAGCGTCGATGTCCCAAGTGGCGTGGATGCCTCCACGGGTGTCGTAGCGGCTGCCGCGGTGCGAGCAGCGGTTACTGTGACCTTCCACGCGGGAAAGCCGGGTTTGTGGATCTATCCGGGCAAGGCTTATGCGGGCGTTCTCGAGATGACCGGCATAGGCGTACCCCGGGGCGCGCCCGTGGAGGCAGAGGTGGGCCTCATCAAGGACTCGATCAGCGCCCAGCTGCCAAAGCGCACAGCGTCCTCGACGAAGTTCTCGAGCGGACACGTGGTGGTGGTGGGTGGCTCGCGCGGGCTCACCGGTGCGCCGCGGATGACTGCGCAGGCGGCGATGCGCTCGGGGGCCGGGTATGTGACGGCATACCTGCCCGCATCGCTTCAGGCGATGTTCGCCAGCGCTGGGCCGGCGGAGCTGATGACCCACGGGCTGGCAGACGAGGATGGCGGACTCATCGCGCAAGGGGTCGATGATGCGCTCACCGGGACTGAGCGGGGAGGGGCGCTGGCACTGGGGCCAGGCCTGGGTCGTAGTCCAGGGGCGTTTGAGTTCGCCCGTGAGCTGGCCAGACGGGCCCAGGTGGCGATGGTATTAGACGCAGACGGCCTAAACGCCCACGCCGGATGTCTGGGAGATCTCGCTTCCAGGCAGGCCCAGACCGTGCTTACTCCGCACGCGGGTGAGCTGGGGCGGCTGTTGGAGGTGAGCAGCGACGAGGTCGAGCGCGAGCGCTTGCGTCACGTGCGCATGGCGGCCGAGCGGGCACAGGCGGTGGTTGTACTGAAGGGCGACGACACACTGATTGCTGAACCTTCCGGACGGGTGGCCGTCAGCCCGGGGGGCACTCCCGCACTGGCCACGGCGGGAACCGGGGATGTGCTGACAGGGGTGATCGCCGCACTGCTCGCTGTCGGCCTCGAGTCCTTCACCGCCGCGACTGCAGGCGTGTGGCTGCATGCTGAGGCCGGCCGTGAGGCTGCGCGCAGGCAGGGAGCGAATGAGGGCGTCGTTGCCTCTGATGTGATCGCGGCGTTGCCGGCCGTGCGAGGAGGTGGAAGATGACCGTGCACCGCGCGCTCGCGCGCGTGAACGTGGCCGCGATCGAGCGCAACTGCGCTCGGTTGCGCGGCAAGCTGCGCGGCGGCACGGAGTTGTGCGTGGTGGTGAAGGCTGACGGATACGGCCACGGCGCGGTGCAGAGCGCGCGAGCGGCGCTTGCGGGTGGCGCGAGCTGGCTGGCCGTCGCCTGCGCCCGGGAGGCGCGCGAACTGCGCGACGCCGGAGTGCGCGGGGTGCGCGTGCTGGTGATGGGCGCCCTCAGCCCGGCGGAGCTAAAGGAAGCGCTCGCAGCAGACGCGGATGTGGTCGTGTGGCATGAGCGGGACGTCGAAGCGGTCGCCGCCGCCGGGGGCGGGCGCGTGCACGTGAAGCTCGACTCCGGCATGGGCCGGCTCGGTACGCGCGACGCAGCCGAGGCCGCCCGCGTGGTGGCGTTCGTGCGCTACACAGCGGGCGTCGAGCTCGCGGGACTGATGACGCACTTCGCCACCGCCGACGATCCCGACGACGACGGGTTCTTCGTCCGCCAGCTCGCGGTCTTCGCGGACTGGGCGCGCGAGATCAAGCTCGAACATCCGGAGATCCTCGTGCACGCGGCGAACAGCGCCGCTGTGCTGCGCGAGGAGCGCGCGCATTTCGATATGGCGCGCTGCGGGATCGCCGCTTACGGCATGGATCCCTTCGGCGAGGACCCCTACCGGCGTGAGCTGGAGCCCGCGCTCGAGCTGAGCTCCTACGTGGCCGAGGTCAAGGGATTCGCCGCGGGCGAGAGCGCAGGGTATGGGCGGCGGTTCGTAGCTGAGCGCGATACATGGCTTGCGGTGCTTCCGGTTGGCTATGGCGACGGCTTTAGGCGCGGGCTTTCCAACAACGCGGAGGTGCTGATCGATGGCCGGCGCTACCCGCTGGTGGGGACGGTGAGCATGGACAACATCACGATCGACCTCGGCCCCGATCCGGCAGCCGAGGAACTGCGCGGGGTGCAGGCGATCCTGATCGGCGTCCAAGACTCAGAGCGCATCACCGCCGAGGAGATGGCAGCTCGCCTGGCAACGATCAACTACGAGGTTACCTGCGCGCTTACGCCGCGCGTGCCACGGTCCTACCATCGCGACGGCGAGGCGGTATGAGTGATGGTCTGAATGTAGCCCGGGCAGCGCTCGAGGGCCGCCCTGCTTGGCTGGTGGGGGGCGCGGTGCGCGACCGTGTACTGGGCCGGTCGCTGAAGGATTTCGATCTCGTTGTGGATGGCGACCCCGAGCAGGCCGCGCGCGCCCTCGCCCGCACGGCAGGAAGAGCAGCGTGCTTCGCGCTGTCTGAGGATTTCGGTGCCTGGCGTGTGGTGGCGCGCGATCACGCCTGGCAGGCAGACGTTGATCGCCTGCGCGGCGGCTCATTGCAGGCAGACCTCGAGCTGCGCGACTTCACCGTGAACGCGATCGCCGAACCGATCGAAGGGGGTGCGCCGATCGATCCTCTCGGTGGGCTCGAGGACTTGAGGGCGGGTCGCTTGCGCATGGCTGGGCCAGGCGCCTTTGCCGATGATCCCCTGAGGGTGCTGCGCCTGGTGCGGATGGCGGTCGAGCTGGAGTTAGAACCCGAGGCGCAGACCAGCCTAGAGGCGAGCGCGCACGCAGGCAAGCTACGGCACGTATCGGCCGAGCGGGTATTCACGGAGCTGCGCCGGGTCCTCGCCACGCAGCGTGCACGGCGCGGCATTGAACTGATGGGTGAACTGGGGGCGAGCGCTGAGGTGCTACCCGAGCTGCAGGCGCTCCACGGAGTGGAGCAGAATCGCTTCCACCACCTCGACGTCTATGGCCATACGCTCGAGGTGCTTGACCGCACGATCGAGTTGACGACTGGCGCTGGCCCGGGCATGGCCGAGCTGGATGCCTGCATTAGCCCCTACGGCGGCGAGGTTTCCGCGCTGCTGGCCGAGCCGCTGGCCGATGAGATGACACGCGGAGAGGCATTGCGCTGGGGCGCGCTGTTGCACGATGCCGCCAAGCCCCTGACCAGGGAGGTGCGTCCAGGGGACGGACGTGTGACGTTCATCGGTCACGACGAGCGCGGAGCCGCGCTCGCGCGCGAGGTGCTCAGCAGGCTGCGCACCAGCGAGCGGCTGCGTGCCCATGTCGCCGCGCTTGTGCGTAACCACCTGCGTCTCGGCTTTCTCGTCCACGAGCCCCAGCCCCTGTCGCGTCGCATTGTGTTCTCCTATCTGCGTGCCTGCTCCCCGGTGGAGGTCGACGTAACGCTGCTATCGATGGCAGACCGCCTTGCCACGCGCGGGGACAGCGCACAGAAGTCGATCGATGCGCACATGCTCGTGGCGCAAAGCATGCTCGAGGACGCCCTGCGCTGGCGGGCGGAGGGTCCGCCTGCGCAGCTGTGGCGCGGAGATGAGCTGGCCCGAGCTCTGGGCATCGATGAGGGGCCGCGGGTGGGGGAGCTGCTCGAGGAGCTCACCGAGGCGCAATACGCGGGAGAGCTCACCACTCGCGAGCAGGCACTCACGTTCCTACGCACACGCCAAGCAAGTGGTTAGGCTCTCTGCTGCTGATGACCGATACCGATTGCATTTTCTGCAAGATCCTCACGGGCGAGATTCCCGCCACGATCGTCGGTGAAGACGAGCGCACTGTGACCTTCATGGACATCAACCCCGCCACGCGCGGTCACATGCTTGTGATTCCCCGCGCGCACGCCGAGGATCTGTTGAGCGTGGATCCGGAGGACCTACAAGCGGTCGCGCTGGCCTCGCAACGCCAGGCAGTCATCGCGAAGGAGCGGCTGGGGGCCGAAGGGGTCAATCTGGTCAACTCCTGTGGCGCCGTCGCCTGGCAGACGGTCTTCCATTTCCATATGCATGTGATCCCGCGCTACGCAGACGATCCGCTGCGGCTACCCTGGGTTCCCGCGCCTGGAGACCCGGGGGAGATCGCGGCCGCGGCGCAGGAACTCACGCGGAAATAGCGAACAGACCGCTACATCGTTCCCGTCGTTGTGTTGAATGACCACATGATCCGTGCATCAACAGCTGCTGTCCTGATGAGCCTCGCGCTCGTGCTAGTGCTGCCCGCTGGCTCGCAGGCGACGCTCGCCGAAGTCGGTGTGATTGCACCTACCGTCAAACCCGAAACGGTGCCGAGCTGCCCAGGCAGCCCTTGCCTGGCCGTCAGCCGCACGACGGGCTTCCAGGTGAAGGTGGCCACGGCTCACAACCCCCTGAGCACGCCACGCGCCGGCACGGTGGTGGCCTGGTCGATCATGCTGGGCAAGCCGAACGCGACCCAGATTAAGTTCTTCAACGCCAACGAGGGCGGCGTCTCTGAAGCCGGGATCGCGATTCTCCGTGCCCAGAAGAAACCGAACCTAACCTACAAGCTGATCGCGCAGAGTCCCCTCGTCAAGCTCGAACCGTACTTCGGGAAAACCGCTCAGTTTCCGCTGGAAACAACGATTCCGGTGAAGAAGGGCGACATCATTGCCCTGACAGTTCCCTCCTGGGCCCCGGCGCTGGCACTGGGCTTTGGCAACGACACCTCGTGGCGGGCAAGCCGTCCTAAGAAGCAGTGCACGAGCACCAGCGCCCAGACCGACCACACCTCGATCGGCAGCGCGGTCCAGTACTTCTGCCTGTATCTCACCGCGCGTCTGACCTACAGCGCAACGCTGATCTCTACGCCCTAGAGCATCACTGGTCTGCACAGACGGGCCTGCGTCCCGGTCGCTCATGGACAGGTTGTTGACTGGACGGGATTGGCTGACCGGCCAGCACACTTCGCGGGTAGGGTGCCGTCCGATCCTTGGCCTGCTTGCCCGGCGAGCTTTCTAAGGCGCGCCAGCGCCGCCAGTCGGGCTTGCTTTGGCTTCACCTTTGGTAGCGCTTTCTTCTTTGCTGCTGCCGCCCGCTGAGGTGCCGCCTGCTTCGCTTTTACTGCTTTCGCTTTCACCACTGGGGCTGCTGGCGCCCGAGGACGCTTCTCCGCCTTCTTTTGTTTCTTCGCCCGATGAGCCTTCGCTCGATTTGCCGGCCGGGGTTGTCGATGTGGTCGATGTCGAAGTGCTCTGCACGGAGGCCTTTTCGGCGCTCGTGTCGCTTGGGGGGGTGATATCGGGTGTGCTCTTTGGCACTACATCGCTTACGCTGCTCCCGCCGCCGCAGGCGCCCAGGCTGATGGCGCACAGCAGCACTAAGCTCACTGCGAGTGCCACGCGGGCTGGCGAGGGCTGCGCTGGGAGGATGGGTGAGATCCTAATCAAGCGCGGTGCTCCTCGGCGCCGGTGGCCCTCAACCAGCCGTCCTCGATGTGAGCGGCTCCATGCGACGGCCGCAGGTGGGGCAATCGTTCAGATCCTTTTGGGCGAGCTGGTCACACCAAGAGCAGAAGCGCATGTTCTCCACGGCCCATGGTAGCCGCGAGGCGGAGGGGGCGAGCGGCAGCAACATGCCCACTATTTCCAGCGGCTCGCCCGTCTCACGATCGAGGTAGATCTCCTGCTGGCCGATCTCCGATCGGTCGGCCTCCATCACAACCTCCCGGCCGCTGGAGGGGTTACGCAGCCGATAGCGCTGACTCATGCTCACGGCGCGAACTCTAGCGAAGCGCCTGGCGGAGACGCCCACCCGTGCAGCCGCCTGCCCTTTGGATAGAGTTCCGCCGCCGATGCCCTCTTTTCCCACCTCCAGAAGCCTGCGTAATCTCGGCCTTCTCGCCGGAGCGGGTGCCCTGTTGTTTGGCGCGAGCGGCTGCGCGGTCAAGCGCGAGGACAATGCCAACCTGATCACCGGCAAGCAGCAGTTCGTCGCCAAGTGCGGCTCCTGCCACACGCTCGCGCGAGCAGGCACCAAAGGCATTGTGGGGCCAAACCTCGACGAAGCCTTCCGCCAGAGCCTCGCCGAAGGTCTCAAGCGCAGCACGATCGAAGGTGTCGTGAGCGGCCAAGTGCTCAACCCCAATCGCGAAGGCGTAATGCCAAAAGGGCTGGCAGGCGGGACGACGCTGAGCGACATCGCCGCCTACGTGGCGCAATCGGCCGACCGTCCTGGCCAGGACACCGGCCTGCTGGCCAGCGCGGTGGAAGCCCCCGGAGCTGGCAAGCCGGCCATCGAGCAGGCGGCTAAGCTCCAGATACCCGCAAGCCCCAGCGGGCAACTCGCCTACGCGACCGGCAAGGCGATCGCAAAACCCGGACCGGTCACCATCGAAATGCCGAACTCCTCGGGCGTCTCGCACAACATCGCGATCGAAGAAGGTGCGCACGGCGCGAGCCCCGGCGGAGCGGTACTCGGCGCGAGCTCGTTCATCACTAAAGGCAGCACCACAGTGAAAGTCAGCCTGAAGCCGGGGGTCTACACATTCTTCTGCCAGGCCCCCGGCCACCGCGCAGCGGGCATGTACGGAACGCTGACGGTCAAATAAGCGCGCGCAGAATCAGAACCAGCGCGACGATGACGACGATTACCGCGAACGCGTAGAGCAGGAAGCGGAAGGCCTCATCCTCGGAGCGCAGGGGATTCAGCACGGTCTTGGCAGTGAGCTGTCTGACGGTCGTGGGTCAAGCGGGGCAAGGACGCAGTGAGCGAAGTGTGCTTTGCACATGAGCGATCGAGGACGCAGCATCCGCGCCGTGCCCACGATGGTCAGAGGATGTAGACCGTGGTGTATACGACGAGCCACATGATGTCGACGAAGTGCCAGTAGATCCCCGGCACCTCGACCCCGCGGTGCTCCTCGGGCGTGTAATGCCCGCGGAAGGCACGGATGGTCACGATCAGCAGCAGCACCAAGCCGATGAACACGTGGGCGCCATGCAGGCCGGTGAGCGAGTAGAAGATCGTCTGCTGGGCGTGATCCTGAGGGGCGAAGCCGATGTTCGCGTACTCGTTGATCTGGATGAACAGGAATGTGCAGCCGAGCAGGAAGGTGGTGAGGATACCCGCCTTCAGCCCGAAGCGATTACCTTGCTTGATCGCTGTCTGGGCCCAGTGAAGCGTAAACGAGGAGGACATAAGTATCGCTGTGTTGACGCCCGCGACCTCTACCGGCAGGGTGGTTCCCGGGGCCGGCCACGGCTGACCTTGGGCGATGCGGATGAAGAAGTAAGCCGTGAAGAACGCACCGAACACCATCACCTCGGAGATGATGAAAAGCAGCATCCCCAGCAGCTGTGGCTCGACGCGCGAGCTGTTGTGCGCAGCCGGAGGGCCGTGGTCCTCGCCGTGAACGGCCGCGTGAGCGATACTGGCTGCCTCCATCTCCTCTGCTCACCTCACCCCGGCCGGGGCCGCGGTCGTGCTGGCCTTGAGATCGACAACGACGTGCTCGACCCTTGCCGAAGTGGCGTGGCGCACGCGCTCGATCAGGTTAGAGCGCATCCAGCCAGAGCGTTCGCCGGGAAGCGTTGAAATCACAACGTCGTCGACCCTGAACAGCTCCAAAGCGTTGATGGCAGCGGTGTAGGGGTCGGGATCACCGATCATGCCCGAGCCGATCAGCCCGGCTGCTTTCAGCCGCGCGAGCATCGCCTGAAGGCGCGCGCGCGCCTCAGCAGGCGCTGAGCCACCGCCGTCCTGCAGCGGGATTACAGCGATGAAGACATGCCGCCCCGGTCCTTCGGGTTGTGTGCCCTCGTTTGCGGCCTTCTTTGCGAGGTGCTCGATCAGCTCCTCGCCACTCGCCGTTTTGCTGGCCACGACGAGCGTGACGCCGAAGGGCAGGCCCTCCTGCTCGAGGTCAGTCACGACGTGCTCCACCGGCAGCCCCGAGGCGTTGTGAATGCGCTCGATCAAATCCCTGCGCAGCCATCCTGACTGCGTGGCCGGATGGGTGGAGAGGATGATCTCTGTAGGCCGACGCTCGGCGATTGCGTCCATAGTGGCCGAGAAGGGGTCTGGATCGCCAACTTCGCCGGTGGCCTCGATCCCCTCACCGGCCACTAGCGAGATCGCCAGGTCGACCCGCACCTGGGCCGATTCGCGCACGGCCTCGTCATAGATGACCAAACCGGCTGAAGGCTTGCTCTGAGGAACGACCAAGCGGAAGCGCACATCGCCGCTGGCAGCGCGCGCGCGGACCTCCTCGAGTAGCTTCTTGCCTCCGAGCGTCCGGTTGGCAACCACCAGTATTTCCTTCATCGGTCGTGCGTCCTTTTCATTCGCTGGTGGCTGGGACGGTGCCGGCTCCGGCGGTGGCAGTGGCTCCAGCTGTGGTAGGGGTTGGAGCGAGGATGCCGTGCACTGCCCCGGGCACTCCGTACTCGTATGGGCCGCCGACGATTGTTGGAATCCTGTCGAAGTTGAAGATCGGCGGGGGCGAGGATACCTGCCACTCGAGTGTCAGGCCTCGCCACGGATTACCGGGCGCGCGGGCTCCGCCGCGCCAGCTCGTGACCATGTTGTACACGAACACCAGCGTGCTCAAGCCGAGGCCAAAGCTGGCGATCGAGATGAACAGGTTCAGGTCGGCAAACTTGGCAGCGTAGTCAGCGACGCGACGAGGCATTCCCTGCAGGCCGAGGACGTGCATCGGGCCGAAGGTCAGGTTGAAGAAGATAAACGTGGTCCAGAAGTGCCACTTGCCCAGGCGCTCGTCGTACATCCGCCCGGTCATCTTCGGGAACCAGTAGTAGACGCCCGCGAAGATTGTCATCAGCGACCCGCCAAACAGCACGTAGTGGATGTGGGCCACGATGAAGTAGGTGGCGCTCACATGGATGTCGAACGGGATCATGGCAAGCATCACGCCGCTGATCCCGCCGAGGGTGAACGTCGTCAAAAAGCCGAGCGCGAAGAGCATCGGGGTGTCCAAATGCAGCACTCCCCGCCACAGTGTCGCCAGCCACGAAAAGATCTTGATGCCCGTCGGCACCGCGATGATCGCCGTGGTGATCGCCATCGGAATACGGATCCAGGCGGCCATCCCTGAGGTGAACATGTGGTGGGCCCATACCGTGAAGCCGAGCACGACGATTGCCAGCAGTGAGAAGGCCATCATCCGGTAGCCGAAGATCGGCTTACGGGACTTAACAGCGATCACCTCGCTGACGATCCCGAAGCCGGGCAGCATCATGATGTACACGGCCGGATGAGAATAGAACCAGAAGACGTGCTGGTACATCAGCACGTCGCCGCCGTGGTTCGCGTTGAAGAAGTTGAAGCCGAGGGCGCGGTCGAGCAGCACGAAGAACTGCGAGGCGGCGATGAACGGCGTGGCGATAACGACCAGCAGCGATGTTGCAAAGTTCGCCCAGACCAGTAGCGGCATCCGGAAGAAGCTCATCCCAGGGGCGCGCATGGTGATGATGGTCACGAGGAAGTTCAGCGCGGTCATGATCGATGAGGCGCCCGCGAACTGGACGCCGAGCGAGAAGAACGTCTGTCCGATCGGTGCGTTGTCGGACAGCGGGGCATATGCGGTCCAGCCATCGGCAAAGGCGCCGCCCGGTGCGAAGAAGCTCGAGAGCATCATCACCCCGGCGACTGGCAGCAGCCAGTATGAGAGGGCATTGAGCCGGGGGAAGGCCATGTCGGGCGCCCCGATCATCAAAGGCAGCACGAAGTTGGCCAGGCCCGCGAAGACGGGGATCACGAACAGGAAGATCAACAGCGACGCGTGGACCGAGAACAGGCCGTTGTAGGTGTTCGCATCCACGAACTGCGCACCCGGCTGTGCCAGCTCGGCTCGCATCAGCAGGCCGATCAGGCCGCCCACGAGCAGGAAGAAGAAGGAGGTGACGGTGTACTGCACGCCGATGACCTTGTGGTCGGTGTTGACGCGGAAGTAATCCCTCCAGCTGTGTGCCCCGTGGCTCGAGTGGTCCTCGGGACGCGTGGGCCGTCCAATGGCCCAGTAAAACCAGTAGTCAAAGCCCCCGATCCCGACCAGGAAGAGCAGTGGCACGGCGATCAGCGAGACCGTCAAGATCGCTTCGCCAGAGAGGTAGTGGTGGAACGTTGCGTGGCCCGTGGAGGACCGCACGAGCCAGGTCAACCCGGTGGCGAAGGCCACGCCGAGCGGCATCATCCAGCTGGCACGGTAGAAGCCCGGGGCGCGGAATTTAGCGGCCATCAGCGTGTGTCCTCAGAACCGGTCATCGACTGGCCCATTATCCCGTAGTCCCGCTACTCGCGCTGGCGCCGGGGGTGCTGCCCGCAGCGGTGCTCGCCTGGCTCTTCAGCCACGCCTGGAATTGGGCAGGCGGGACCACATGCACAGCGGATCGCATCGTTGAGTGCCCGAGCCCGCAGAGCAGGTTGCAGACGACCGGATAGGTGCCGAGCCGGTCCGGTGTCGCCCGGTAGTGGGTCGTGATGCCGGGGACGACGTCATCCTGGAGGCGGAAGGCGGGGATCCAGAAGGCGTGGATGACGTCCTTGGAGCGCATGTTGAAGTAGACGGTGTCACCCATCGGGATGTAGAGCTGATCAGAGTTCAGGGGCTTGCCGCCGGTCACCGACGATGGGTATTCATAGGACCAGATGAACTGCTGGCCGGTCACCCCAATCTGGATTTCCGGAACCCCGGCCGGCTTCTTCTCATTGTCGTTCAGTACGACAAAGGAGTAGGAGACGAGTCCGAGCAGGATCAGTGCCGGGATGGCGGTCCAGACCACCTCCAGGCGCGTGTTGCCGTGGATCGGAGGCCCGTCCTTGAGCTCCTCGCCCGGCTTCATGCGGAACTGCCAGGCGGAGTACAGGATGACCGTTACGACGAGTACGAAGATCGGCACCGAGGCGTCGATCAGAACGTGGTAGAGCCTGTCGGTGTTGGTGGCCTGGGTGGAGGCTCCGACCGGGAACCAATGAATCGTGTACCCCAGCGCGATGCCGATGGCCGTAGCGATCAAGGCCGCCACGATCGTTAGGACGAGCGGGCGCTGCTTAGACATCGGCGGCGGTGGCTCCAGTGCGGGTTGGGACGTTTTCGGGGGCGAGCCTCTCCATCGCGATGCGTGATCCTATTGCCTTCGCCCGACCTCTTGACGCGTGGCTGCCACCGGACTACATTGAGCCAATCGTTGCAAGTGCTTGAAGCAGTCCTCCGGCGATAGATCGAGCGCGAAGGGAGTGGCCATGCAGGTCAGCGAAGGGATGAGTCCGACGATCCTCGCAGTGGGACCCGCTCACACTCTGCGGGCGGTCGCCCAGCTGATGTCCGCTCGGCACGTCGGCGCGGCCGTCGTGATGGACCCCGGCAGCAACGGTCCGGGGATCATCACCGAGCGCGACATCCTCTCTTCGCTCGGCTCCGGCCAGGACCCGGACGCGGAGCTCGTCGGCGACCACCTGACGCGCGATGTCGTCTACGCGGCGCCCGACTGGTCGCTGGAGGAGGCGGCAGTCGCGATGGTGCGCGGCGGCTTCCGTCATCTGATCGTCGTCGAGAGGGGGGAGACGGTGGGCATTCTCTCCGTTCGCGACGTCGTGCGGTGTTGGACGCAGGACGGGGCGATCTGTCCGGTGCCGGCCAGTGCGGCCGTTTGAACGTCCTGCGGGGTGCTAATACACCAACACCTTGATTGGGAGGGCCGAGGGGCCCGGCTCGCCAGCCTGCGGCCGGCTGCGCCACCCTCTTAGGGACGCAGGACGGGGCGATCTGTCCGGTGCCGGCCAGTGCGGCCGTTTGAACGTCCTGCGGGGTGCCAATACTCCAACACCTTGATTGGGAGGGCCCAGGGGCCCCCGGATCAGTCGAGCGGAAGCTCGTCGATTTCGCGGCGCGTATCTTTGAACCAGCGCACGACGCAGTAGATCGTCAGCACCACGCCGATCACCGTCAGCTCGATGAACGTCGTGATGCCGACGAGCAGCAGCGTGATGCCCACCGCGGTGAGCACCGGCAGGATGCTCGGCCCGGGGAGGTGGATCTCCTCGCCGGCCGGCGGGACCTCGGGGTCGAGCGGGCTCATGACACGTATACGGCGGCTACGAAGAACGTGATGGCGAACATGAACATGCAGATCGCCGCCACGATCCAGCCGGTGCGGATGTTCTTGCGTGCAAGCCGACGGGTCATCATTGCGTCGCGAAGTCTATAGATGAGCGTCGGCGACCATTGCGCAGAACAGCAGCGCCAGATAGGCGAGCGAAAACAGGTAGAGCTGCAGGGCGGAGCGTCTGTCCGCGTGGCGGTAGAGGCGGATTGCGCCAGCGATGAAGCCCAAGCCGAGCACGATCGAACAGACCAGGTAAATGCCCCCGAAGCCCCCGGCGCAGAATGGCAGCTGCGTAACGGCGTAGAGCAGCACCGTGTAGAGCAGGATCTGCCGGCGCGTCTCGGCCTCACCGCGTACGACGGGAAGCATCGGCACCCCCACCTTCGCGTACTCGTCCTTCATCAGCAGGCTGAGCGCCCAGAAGTGGGGCGGAGTCCAGAAGAACACGATGAAGAACAGCAACACCGCCGTGCCGCTGAGCGAGCCAGTGACAGCGGCCCAGCCAACCAGCGGCGGAACGGCGCCAGCGGCCCCGCCGATCACGATGTTCTGGGGCGTGCGCCGCTTCAGCCAGACCGTGTATACGAGCACGTAGCCGAGGAAGCCCGAGAACGAGAGCGCCGCTGCGAGCGGGTTAACTGTCAGCGAGAGCTCGAGCAGCGAGAGCGCGGCGAGTACGCAGCCGAAGATCAGGGCTGCGTGCGGCGAAACGCGGCCGGACGGAACCGGTCGCGTGGCGGTGCGCGCCATCTGCGCGTCGATGTCGCGGTCGTACCAGTGGTTGACCGCGCCTGCGCCGCCGGCGGACAGGTAGCCGCCGAGGCAGGTGAGCGCCACCAGCAGCGGCGAGGGGTCGCCCGCGACGTACATCGTCGCGATCGTGCTCAGCAGCAGAAGCGATTGGACCTTCGGCTTGGTCAACTCGGCATAGTCGCCCAGTAGCTGGCGCGTCCGCGGGGCCAGTCCAAGCCGTGGTACCTCGATCGCCTGGGCGGTGCCTGTAGGGGGTGTGTTCATCAGACGCCTACTTGGGTGGCTCCAGCGGGCACGGTGATTCCACCAGAAATCGTTTCTGGGTGGGCTCCAGATCCGGAGCTCCGCCGCTGAACCTCGCGGCGGATGTCCTTCATCGGTTCTACCGAGCGCACGAGCGGGATCGCGTCGAAGTTGTTGACTGGCGGAGGCGAGGTCGTGAACCACTCCAGCGTGTTTGCCTTCCACGGGTCGGGCCCTGCGAGGACACCCACCTTGAGGCTGCGGGCGGCGTTGACAATCGTCACGAGCACCCCAGCGGCGAGGATGAACGAACCCACCGTGGAGATCTGGTTGTAGAGAGCCAGGTGACCGACGTTGTCGTACTCATACACTCGCCGGGGCATTCCGTCTAGGCCCATCACGTGCTGGATCAGGAAGGTGGCGAGGAAGCCAAAGAACATCAAATAGAAGCTCAGCTTGCCCAAGCCCTCACCCATCATCCGCCCGGTGATCTTCGGGAACCAGTAGTAGATCGCCGCGAAGATCGTGAACACCGAGCCACCCATCAGCACGAAATGGATGTGGGCGACCACGAAGTAGGTTTCGTTCAGCTGCCAGTCGACCGGGAACACGGCCAGAAAGACGCCGGAGATACCGCCGATGATGAACAGCGCGATGAAGCCCACGCTGAACAGAAGCGGCGTGCGCAGTTCGATCGTGCCGCGCCACATCGTGGCGATCCAGTTGAGCATCTTCACGCCCGTGGGCACAGCGATCAGGAACGAGCTGAGCATCACGAACACGAGAATCGCCTCGGGCAGGGGTGCCGTGAACATGTGATGCGCCCAGGTGAGGAAGCCGAG
>DASZFC010000002.1:0-1886 GCA_035940195.1 Solirubrobacteraceae bacterium | reverse complement strand
GCTCGCTATCCACCTGGGAAGGTACCGCCCGGCCACAACGCCCCACGGTTCGGGAGCAACCTGCTCCCGAACTGCTCCCGAGCGCTCTCAGAGCTTCGAAGACGATCGGATCTGTTGCGAGCGGGTCTACTTCGACCAGACGAGCATCTTGCGCCAACTCGGAGTCGCGCATGACCCCAGCTCGCTGGCTGGCAGGATCTCGTCGCTCCTCAGTCATCCGCTTACGATCGGTCGCGCACTGGCGATGAGCATGCTCGGTCGCACCGCCGAGCCACGGTGAGCTCGGCCGGAGCCCGGGCGTCCGTGGATGCCTGGGCGAGCCGGAGCCGCGTGGAACTGTCGCAGCTCGTCCAGAGCGATCGCGTTGGTCCGAGCGGTCGCGTCCCAGAGCTGCTGTAAATTCGCCGGCGGCTCAGGTTCCCGGTGGTGGTCAGTCTATGCGGCGCTCACCTCCTCGGGGGTTGTTGGTTCGTTGCCTTCGTATCTGATCCGCTTGAGCCGTTGGCGCTCGAGTTGGGTGAACCTGACGCCGTTGGTGGCGTGTGTCATGTAGAGGTCGAGCACCGCCCAGACGAGCGTCAGGCAGCTGGTCTCGCCGGGGAAGCGGCCGATCACCTTGGTGCGTCTCTTCACCTCGCCAAGCGATCGCTCGAGCAGGTTCGTCGAGCGCCAGCGCCGGCGATGTCTGGTCGGGTAGCGCAGGTGCACGACGAGCGCGTCAAGGTCATCAGCGAGGCATTTGGCCGCGGCGGTGTAGCCGGCCTGATCGAGCTCCTCGACCAGGTCCCCCAGCCGTTGCTTGCCGTCGCGTTCGCTGGTGGCCTCATCCAGCGCCTGCCAGTAGGCGCCTCGAACGCGCTCGCGCTCTCGCTCGGGCAGCTTCGCGAGCAGGTTGCGCACGCGATGAACAGCGCAGTGCTGACGGTCCGAGGCCGGCCAGCACTGCTCGACCGCCTTGATCAGCCCCGGGGCGCCGTCGGCGACGATCAAGAGCGGCGCGCCCAGCCCACGGGCGATCAGATCGCGCCCCAGCGCAAGCCAATCCTCGTGGGACTCGCGCATCCCGAGCATCACGGTCAAAAGCACGCGCTCACCCTCCTCGGTAAAGCCCCAGGCGACCAGCACGCCCTCCTTGGGCCCATTGGGGCGGACGGACAGGAAGACGGCATCGAGGAACAGCGCCGCCAGGTGCACCTCGTAGAGATCGCGGCGCTTGAACGCCTCAAAGCGCTCACGCAGCTCTTCGCAGATCCGCGATGCGGTCGACTTCGAGAGCTTCCCGAGGCCTGCCTTCTCGCACAGCGACTCGATGTCGCGCATCGACAGGCCGCGCACGAACGCGCCGATCACCAAAGCCTTCAGCGGCTCTGTGCGCAGCAGCTTGGCTCCCCTCGGGAAGAGCTTTGAGACGAACGGCTCGGCTGCCTCTCTGATCTGCGGGATCTCCACGTGGAGCTCGCCCTCGGCGGTCTGCAGCCTGCGCGGGCGAAAGCCGTTGCGCAATCCTCCCTGATAGTTGCGCAGCCCCCGCTGATAGTCGGGTCGCCGGTCATACCTGGCGCGCCCGAGCCAGGCGTCGAACTCATCCTCCACAGCCCGCTGAATGATCAATCTGGCGCCGAGCTTTGCGAGCCCTGACAGCGATTCCCGCGGGTTCTCACCAACTCCAACGGCGAGCAGCTGGTCGATCTGCTCCTCAATCTCCGCCGACGGCGGTACGGTACGTCTCACGGCGTAGGCCTCCTTCTTCGTCTTGACAGGACTGGAGGGAACCTACGCCGTTGCCTTGATGGCTTCGGCTATTTACAGCACCTCTGGGACGCGACCCGCTCACTGTCGAGGTGCCCGCAATGGACGAAAAGGACGCGTGTCGCGCGCAGACGGTG
>DASZFC010000001.1:0-12088 GCA_035940195.1 Solirubrobacteraceae bacterium | reverse complement strand
CGTGCTGATGGTGGTCACGGTGATGATCAAGGCGTGGCCGTCCTTCTCTTACAACGGGCTGAGCTGGTTCGGGGCCGGCGGCGATGTCGACACGCAGTTGCGGGTGATGCGGGAAAACACACCTCTCCCCGGTCATTCGCTGCTGTACTTCCGGGCGTGGCCGCTGATCTGGGGAACGCTTTTGACCACCATCCTGGCCGTTGCAATCGCGCTCGTGGTCTCGACCCTGGCCGCGATCTTCCTCACCGAGTTCGCCCCCGCGCCGGTGCGGCGCACGCTCGAGCCCGTCGTCAGGCTGCTGGCTGGCGTGCCCTCAGTCGTCTACGGGCTTATCGGGATCCTCGCGATCGCCCCGTGGCTCAACTCACACCTGATCTCAAATGCACGCAAGCAGTCGGTCATCTATGTGGTCCAGCTCAACGGCGCCGACCTGATGACCGCCACGCTGATCCTCACGGTCATGATTCTGCCGATCATGGTGGCGATCAGCTCGGGTGCGCTCGCCGCCGTACCGGCCTCCTGGCGTGAGGGCTCAGCCGCCCTGGGGGTCAACCGCTGGCGCACGATCTGGCGGGTCTCGCTGCGCACGGCGCGCCCCGCGATCGCCGCCGCGACGGTGCTCGCCACGGCCCGCGCGCTCGGCGAGGCGGTGATGCTCGCGATGGTCTCCGGCAGCCGCGGCTTCGCCGCCAACCCGCTCGACGGGATCACCTTCCTGTTCGAGCCCGTGCGCCCCCTGGCCGCGAGCATCTTCCAGGAATCCGAGGGGTTGACGATCGGCCCGCTGGTGCACACCATCTATGCGATGGGGGCGGTGCTGCTCGTCTCCGCGACGATGCTCTCCTTCGCCGGCTGGGCCGCCAAGCAGCCGCTGAAGCGCTACGGGATCCGCGCATGACGGCCGCCGGCGGACTCGCTCAGGCAGGCGAGAACCCGGCGATCGTCCGCCCATCGCGCGAGCGCACGGCCTCATGGCCGCTGGCCGACCGGATCGGCTACTGGCTTTGCTGGGCGACCGGGATCGGGTTGTGCCTGATCGCCCTGGCGATCGTGCTGTTCATGTTCATAAAGGGCATCTCCTACCTGCGCCCGAGCCTGTTCTTGAAGTCTCCGGCGCCGTCCCTGCATCAGAACCAGAGCGGCGGCTTTCGCGACCCGATCGAGGGGACGCTGATCGTCACCGCGATCGGGATCCTGATCGCGGGGCCCCTGGGGGTGGCGATCGCCGCCTGGCTGTCGGAGTACCGGCGCCCGTCGTGGCTCGCGCGCTCAGTCGAGTCGGCGGTCGAGATGATGGCCGGAGTCCCGAGCATCGTGCTCGCGATCTTCGGGCTGCTCATCTTCTCCCAAGGGTTCTTGGCCTTTCTCTCCCAGGGCACGGCCCAGGGAGCCCTCGGCGAGTCGTTCCTCGACGCGGGGGTGGTGATGTCGATCCTCGCGCTGCCGCTGGTCGTGGCCTCCACGCGCGAGGCGCTGGCCCAGCTCCCCGACCGCCTGCGCGAGGCCTCCTATGCGCTCGGCAAGACGCGCGCCACGACGATCCGGCGCGTGCTGCTCCCGGCTATCCGCCCGAGCATCGCCAGCGGCGTCGTGCTCGGCATGGGCCGGATCATCGGCGACACCGCGATCATCACGATCCTGCTGGGCGTGACGCTGAAAAACGAACCGGCCGGCAGTACGCCGGTCTTCAGCACGCTCCGCGGCACGGGCTCGACGCTGACCAGCTACGTTTACACCAACTCGCCCGCCGGCGAGGGCAACGCTCACCAGAAGGCCTACGCCGCCGCGTTCGTGCTCCTGATGATCGTGCTGGCACTCAACGCGCTCGTCACCCGCCTGACGGGTGGGAGCGAGCTCGCGGGCGATCGCCCCCGCGCGCGCCTGATCTCGCGGCTGTGGAGGAGACCCGCGTGGACCCGCTGATGCCACCGCCGGTGCGGCGGATCGCCCTCGGGCGCGACCCGCACGTCGCAGCACCGCGCGCTAGCTCCAACGGCGAGCTGCCGATGTCTCCCGCCATCGCTGCCAAGGCGCGGGCGTCCAGGCCGCCCGTCAGCGCGAAGGTGCGCGAGCGGATGCTGATCGATTCGGTGTCGCTCGCCTACGGCGAGAACTGGGTCGTGCGAAACGTGAGCCTGCCCGTGCGCCAAGGCGAGGTGCTGGCGCTGATCGGCGCTTCGGGCTCGGGCAAGACGACACTTTTGCGCTCGCTGAACCGCCTGACCGAGGTCACCGCCGGCGCGGGCCGCAGCGGACAGATCACGCTCGACGGGCAGGAGATCCACGAGCTCGAGGTCAACGACCTGCGCCGGCGCGTGTCGATGGTCTTCCAGCAGCCGAACCCCTTCCCGATGAGCATCTTCGACAACGTCGCCTACGCGCTGGCCGAGCAACGGCCCACGGGCGGCCGCCGCCGGCGCAGGCGCAGCGCAGAGCTCGAGCGCGCCGCGGCGGACGCGCTGCGCAGAGCAGGCCTCTACGACGAGGTGGCCGGCGATCTCGATCGCTCGGCTCTGCGCCTGTCGGGCGGTCAGCAGCAGCGCCTGTGCATCGCCCGCGCGCTGGCCGCCCAGCCGGAGGTGCTGCTGCTGGACGAGCCGTGCTCGGCGCTTGACCCGATCTCGACCGCGACGATCGAGGAGCTGATCGTCAACCTCCGCGAGAGCGTGGCGATCGTGATCGTCACGCACAACCTGCAGCAGGCTTTCCGCGTGGCCGACCACGTGGCCTTCATGCACCTCGGTGAGCTCGTCGAGTATGGGCCGAGCGCTGAGGTGTTCGACCGCCCACGCCAGCAGCGCACGCGCGACTACGTCAGCGGGGCCTTCGGGTGAGGTGCGGCGCGGCGGTCGTGCCCATCGGCCTCGCGCTTGCGCTCGCGCTCACCGGTTGTGAGACCACAGCGGAAAAGAGCGCGAAGCTGGAAAAGGCCGCCAAGCACACAACGCTCTCACAGACTGGATTGTCGATCACTCGCACGAGCACCGAGGTGAAGGTGGTGAGCACCACCGTGCTGCACGACTCCGAAGGGGCTGCCGCCGCCGTCACGCTGCGCAATCTCTCGCCGCACACGCTGCGCGACGTGCCGCTCGCGATCACCGTCAAGGACGCGCGCGGGAAGACCCTGTTCCGCAATGACGCCCCGGGCCTCGAAGCTGCGTTCACATCAGTCGCTTCCTTGCCAGCAGGAAGCGAAGTGACGTGGGTGGACGACCAGGTGCCAGCTGCGGGCCAGCCAGTCAATGTGAGCGCACAGGCAGGCGTTGCCCCGGCGGCGGCTGCCAGCCCGCCGAAGATCGAAGCCAGCGGCGTGCACCTGGCCGAAGAAGCCAGCAGCGGCGTCGCCGCGGCGGGGAAGATCGAGAACCGCTCGAAGGTGGCCCAGCACAGCCTCGTGGTCTTCGTCCTCGCGCGGCGCGCGGGCAGGATCGTCGCCGCCGGGCGGGCGGTACTCCCTGAAGTGCCGGCGGGCTCCTCGGTTCCATTTCAGGCGTTCTTCATAGGCGACCCGCGCGGCGCGCAGCTGCAGGCCAGCGCTCCAGCGACGGTGCTGGGGTAGCCCTAGAAACGTCTGAGGACTCCGAGATTTCCCTCAGGGTGTGCTGTAGCGCAATCCGGGAATTTTCGGACGGTTTCTTAATCCCCGTCCCCGCTGCTGGGCTGCATCCTGCTCTCAGCCTGGCCATCGCCTGCGCTGCTTGAGCGTGATCCCCTCGAGCACGTGTGCGACCGTCTCACAGGCATCCACGGCTGCCTCGAGCGACTCGAAGATGTCCTTCCAGCGGATCACCACCATCGGGTCGATGCCCCCCACAAACAGGGAGGCGACACCGTCGCGCTGCAGGCGGTCCCCCTCGTTCTCGAGGCGATGGATCTCCACCAGGTGCGGCCCGAGCTCGGTCCCGGTGCGCAGGCAGCGCAACGCCTTTGCGATCTGCTCGCCGGCGCCCACCAGCACCTCTGTGAACTCAACAGCCTGCTCCATCGGCGCCTCGACGCCATAGAGCACGAGCTGCGCCGCCACCTGCTCGGAGTGATCGACGATGTCGTCGAGCGCCGTCGCAAGCGCGTAGCCGTCGCCCGCATCGAACGGCGCACGCACGCGCCCTGAGCCGGCCAGCCGGTGGATGATGTCGTGCGTGATGCGATCGCCCTCCAGCTCGCATGCCTTCAGGTCCTGATCGAGCGCGGCCCGCTCGGGAAACTCAACCACAAGGTCGCGCAGCAGCTCCGCAGAGCGCTGTATGTTGCGCCCGGCCTCCTCGACGAGGGCCATCAGCGTGCTGTCGGCGCCACGGCTCAGGAAGCTCATCGGGAGAGGATATTGCGCCGCCTGCTCACTTAGGCATTTTTCACGACTTCTTCACTAATCGATCACGAGTTTGCAACTCCCTTAGGTCAGCTATGCGCGATCCTGCACGCGGTGGAGGCTTCGGTGGATAACGCGAACACCCTGTACGCGGGCGAACTGGAGATCAGGCTCGGTGAGGGCCTGGTGCTGGCCACCGGGCGCGCGCTGACGCTGTCGGTGCGGGAGTTCGAGCTGCTGGCGGCGATGGCCCGGCGGGCCGGAGCGGTCGTTACGCGCAGCGAGCTGTACAGAGCTGTGTGGGGTGGCGAGCTGCGCGACGGCGACCGTTCGGTCGATGTGTACGTGAGCAAGCTGCGTGGCAAGCTGGAAGCGGCGATGCCCGACCGTCGCTTCATCCATACACATCCGGGCTTCGGCTACCGCTTTCAGCCACAGCCCTCGGGGAACCTGACGCCCGCGCCGGGGATTGAGAGCACCCAACCGCCGAACGGCGCACAAGCGGCTGCGGGCCCTCCGCAGGACGTGCAGGGGCGGGCAGCGGGGCTTTCACGAGATGTTCACATCGGCTCGCCCGCGGATTAAAGAGACTTGCCTTGAGCACCAGACCGGCAGGGGCCGCAAAACGCCCCTGGCCTGTCGTCAAGCAATCCAGCCAGAGGAGACGTAGTGATCAAGAACAAGATTGGCGCGCTCGCAGGCGTTGTGCTGCTCGCGCTCGGCCTCGCCGCGTGCGGCTCGAGCTCCAAAACGTCGAGCAGTTCGAGCAGTAGCTCCGCGAGCACCGGCACCAGCTCGAGCAGCGCCGCAAAGACCGCGACGGCCCCTCCCACCGCTTCGGGCACGATCTCGGGCGCGGGTTCCACGTTCGCGGCCCCCGTGTACGAACAGTGGGCCTCCGCGCAGTCGGGCCTGACGGTCAACTATCAGGCTGTCGGCTCGGGCGCGGGGATCACGGCGCTCGAGTCAAAGATCGTCGACTTCGGCGCCTCAGACCCGCCGCTGAAGCCCGCGGACGAAAAAGCGATCGCCAAGAACGGCAGCCCAGCGGTTCAGATCCCGATGTTCCTGGGCGCGATCACCGTCTCCTACAACCTGCCCGGCGTCAAGACCGGTCTCAAGCTGGACGGCAAGACGCTCGGCGACATCTTCCTGGGCAAGATCAAGACCTGGGATGACGCCGGGATCAAGGCACTGAACCCGGGTGTGACGTTGCCAAGCACCGCGATCACGATCATCCACCGCTCGGACTCCTCGGGCACGACGGCCGGCTTCACCGGATTCCTCGCGGCGGTTGATCCCGAATTCAAGTCCAAGGTCGGCGAAGGCAAGGAAGTTCCGTGGCCGACCGGCACCGGAGCAAAGGGCAACGCCGGGGTCGCGGGCGCGATCGAGCAGACGACTGGCGCGGTCGGCTACGTCGAGCAGGCCTACGCGCTGCAGCACAACTTCACCTACGCCTCGGTGAAGAACAAGGCAGGAGCATTTGTGGCTCCGGCTCTGGCCTCGGCGACCGCGGCCGCGCAGGGCGTGAAGGTGCCAGCGAACCTCGGGATTAAGATCTCAAACCCGTCCGGGGCAGCCAGCTATCCGATCACCTCGCAGACGTTCGTGATCGTCAACAAGGACCTCTGCAAGGCCGGCACCCCCGGTGGCGAAGAAGCCGCGAAGGGCGTCGTCAAGTTCCTTACATATGGCCTTGGCGAAGGGCAGAAAGTCCTCTCGCAGGCCGACTACGCGGCCCTACCGGCGGCGATCGTGGCCAAGTCAAAGAAAGCGGTCGCGGGCCTTACATGCAACGGCGCGCCAATCGGCGGCTAAGCACATGACGCGAACTCCCCGGATCAGGTAGACAACCTTCCGTGGAGGCAGCATCCGCACCCAGCGGCGACCGCGCACTGCTTGCGCGGTCGCCGCTGGCGCGTCTTCCCGACCGGGCCCTGAAGTACGGCCTGTCGGTGCTGGCGGCGCTGATCCTGGCGCTGATCGTCTTCTTCTTCATCCGCCTTGTGGGCGAAGCGCGACCCGCGTTCGCGAAGGCCGGCGTGTTCGGCTTCGCGTTCGATAACAACTGGAACCCGAGTGCCGAACACTTCGGCGCCCTGCCGCTTGTCCTCGGCACGTTGATAACGGCCTCGCTGGCACTGGTCATCGGCGTCCCGGTCGCCGTCGCCGCCGCGATCTATGCGACTGAGCTGTGCCCTCTGCGCCTGCGAACTGCGCTGACGGTGCTCGTCGAGCTCCTCGCCGCTGTGCCCTCGGTCGTCTACGGTCTGTGGGGCATCTTCTTCCTGGCCCCCAAGCTCCAGCCGGCCGAGCAGTGGGTAGCCGATCGCCTGTCGTTCGTCCCGTTCATCGGCGGTGGCGCGGTCACGATCCCCAACTACTTCGTCACCGGGCTGGTGCTCGCGATCATGATCCTGCCGATCGTCTCAGCGATCAGCCGCGAGGTGATGGCCACGGTGCCCTCCGACCACAAGGAAGCGGCGCTGGGCCTGGGGGCAACCCGCTGGGAGATGATCCGCATAGCCGTGCTGCCCTACTGCCGTTCCGGCATCGTGGGGGGGGCAATGCTCGGCCTCGGGCGGGCGATCGGCGAGACGATCGCCGTGACGATCCTGATTGGCGATGCGCCTAAACTCGCCAGCCATCTGTTTGGCCAGGGCTACAGCCTCGCCGCCGTGGTCGCCAACGAGTTCGGCGAGGCGCAGGGCGTCCATCGCTCCGCGCTGTTCGCCGCAGGTCTCCTCCTGTTCGTGCTCACCCTGCTCGTCAACGGCCTCGCCCGTTGGCTTGTCGTGAAATCCGCCCGTCCCTCCTCGCAGTCGGGCGGCCGTAACTCCACCGCCGGCACCCTGGCCGTCGCGGACACGGCGGCCGGCGCATGAGCTCACACGTGCAATCGCCGGATCTGCTCGCACGCTTCGCCGTCAGCCCGGCGCGCAGGCGCAAGGACAGGATCGCAAGCGCCACGATTCTCGCGGCCACGATTCTCGCCCTGATCCCGCTCGTGCTGATCGTCTACTACCTGCTGAAAAAGGGCCTCGGAGCATGGAGCTCGAGCTTCTTCACGACCGACCCGACCGGCAACACGTTCTTCAAAAACTCCAGCATCGGTGGCATCAAGAGCGCGATCCTTGGCACGATCGAGATCGTTGCCCTGGCCTCCGCGATCGCCGTGCCGATCGGTGTCGCGGTGGCGGTGTGGCTCGTCGAGTACGGCAAGAACAGCTGGTTCGCCCATACGGTCCGCTTCTTCGTAGACGTGCTCACAGGCGTCCCCTCGATCGTCTTCGGCCTGTTCATCTACATCGTCCTCATCGTCGGCACCGGGAGCTCGTTCGCCGGCTACAAGGGCTCGCTGGCGCTGGCGCTGCTGATGCTCCCGGTGGTGATCCGCTCTGCCGAGGTGATCCTGCTGCTGGTCCCCGGCGCACTGCGCGAGTCGGCACTCGCGCTCGGGGCGCCGCGCTTCAGAGTCATCTTCTCCATCGTGCTCCCCACCGCAATCCCCGGGATGGTTACGGGCGTTCTGCTTGCGGTGGCACGCGCCGCCGGCGAGACGGCGCCGCTGCTGTTCACCGCCGCCTCTACAAAGAACACCAACTACAACCTGAGCGGGTTCATGAACTCGCTGCCCGTGCAAATCTACAGCGACGTCACATCTCCGACCACGGCCGTGGTAAACCGTGCCTGGGGAGCAGCGCTTGCCCTAGTCGTCATGATCCTGCTGCTAAACCTCATCGCCCGCCTGATCGCTCGAAGGAGCCGCCTTGCATGAGCACCGACGGATCGTCTCTTCGGACCGCTGAAATGGAGCCCGACGAGCTAGCGCAGCCCAGCGAGACCCGCTCTCCCGTGCCCCCGCCCGAAAGAGGACAGACCATCGTCCCGCCGGCCGCGCCCCCAGTGCCGGCCAAGCCGGGGCTGAGCGTGCGCCTGGAGAAGCTGCGCGCGTTTTACGGCGAGGCCGAACAGGTCAAGGGCATCGATCTCGACTTCGCCGCCAACCAGGTGACCGCGATCATCGGCCCATCGGGCTGTGGCAAGTCGACGATGGTGCGCTGCATCAATCGCATGCACGAGGAGATCCCGGGCGCTCGCGCCGAGGGCCGGGTGATGCTCGACGACCTCGATGTCTACGGGACCTCGGTTGACGTGGTGGCGGTGCGTCGCGCGATCGGCATGGTCTTTCAGAAGCCGAACCCATTTCCGACGATGTCGATCTTCGACAACGTCGCGGCCGGTTTGCGGCTGTCCTCGCGCCGGCATGGTGATCTGGCGAGCAAGGTGCAGGCGGCACTGCGCAGCGCCGGCCTGTGGGAGGAGGTCTCCGACCGCCTGTCAGAGCCCGGCGCCGGGCTCTCGGGAGGCCAGCAGCAACGGCTGTGCATCGCGCGCTCGCTGGCGGTCGATCCAGAGGTGATCCTGATGGACGAGCCCTGCTCGGCGCTGGACCCGATCGCGACACTGAAGATCGAGGAGCTGATCGACCAGCTGAAGCAGAGCGTGACGATCGTGATCGTCACGCACAACATGCAGCAGGCGGCGCGCGTGGCCGACCGCACGGCGTTCATGCTCGATGGCAAGCTCGTCGAGACGGGCCCCACGCAGGAGATCTTCACCAACCCCACCGACCCGCGGACCGAGGAATATGTCACAGGAAAGTTCGGCTAACTCCTCCTCGCAAGGACGCTCGCCCACAGCGCCCGCGGGCGGCGGCGCGGGCGCTTCAGAGTCAAGCGCCGCTGGCACCGGCGCCCAGCAGGGACGAGCGCATTTCCAGCAGCAGCTGCAGGAGCTCGAAGTCCACGCGCTGGGAGGTCTGGACCTGATCATCGAGCAGCTCGACCGTGTACTGGAGGCGCTCCGCCACCAGGACGTCGAGCTCGCCCAGATGGTGATCGCCGACGACGACCGCGTCGATGGCCGCTATCTGGAGGTTCACCAGGGCATCCTCTCGCTGCTCGCCCTGCAGGCGCCGGTGGCAGGCGACCTGCGCCTGGTCGCCGCGCTGCTGCACATGATCAAGCACATCGAGCGGATGGGCGACCAGTGCGTGAACATCGCCAAGCTGATCCCGCTCTCCGGGCACGAGCCGCCGGTGCGCCCGGAGGTGCTGCAGGCGCTGGCGAAGATGGGCGCCCTCGCGCGCTCAGAGGTCACTCAATCCAAGGCCGCCTTCTCCGGGCGCGATGTCGGGCTGGCCGAAGACCTCGTCCGCCAGGATCGTGAGATAAATCGCCTGAACCGCGAGATCTTCAGGATGGCGCTGGACATTGGCGAAGACGCCGACACGCGCGAGTGGGCGATGCACATGATCCTCGTAGCCCGTGCCCTGGAGCGGATCGGCGACAACGCGGTCGACATCGGCGAGCAGGTCGCGTTTGTCGTCACAGGCCTGTTCCGTGAGTTCTCGGACTCTTCCCATCCGCCCGGCGCGCGGCCAGATGCGGCGCCGGACGCAAGTCCCGGAACGTTCTGATCTTCCTGCTAGAGCGTCCGCGGGTCGTGCTGATCGCACGTCCGCGGGTCGTGCCGATCAAGCTCGATATCGCAGCCACAGCTATCGCCCTGACCACAGCAGCTGGCCTTGTCACTCGGCTCACAGCACGTGGCCTGTTGCTCTGGCACGCAGCATGCGCTCGAGTCCTTGCTCAGCTCAGCCATGCCGATAGCTCCTTCAGCGCGCCCGGGATGACGTAGTAGTAGGCCCACAGGCCCTGGCGCTCGGAGTCGACGATCCCAACATCACGGAGCTTCTTAAGATGGTGCGACAGCGTGGGCTGGGAGATCTCGAACAGCGGCACGAGCTCACAGACGCAGACCTTGCCGGCGTGCTTACGCAGCACGTCGACGAGCTGCAAGCGAATCGGGTCGCCGAGAGCCTTCGCGACCTCGGCCATCCGCAGCGCCTGCTCGCGCTGAACATCGGGGTAGACAACGGGCTCGCAACAGCGCTCACCAGCCGCTCGCTTCTGCTTGGGAGCCAGCTCCAAATCGACGGGCATCAATCTACTTATATCAATAACACTCACGTATATCGATGTAATAGGATCGGCTCGTGGACGCTCCTCCGCTCGCCCGCCGCCTGCTCGCCGAGCTGCTCGGCTCCGCTTTCCTCGCCGCGCTCGTGATCGGCTCTGGTATCGCGGCGCAGACGCTCTCCCCGAACGACACCGGCCTCGAGCTGTTCGAGAACGCCGCCGCCACGGCGGCAGGGCTATACACGATCATCCTCATGTTCGGCCCAGTGTCCGGTGGGCACTTCAACCCCGTCGTCTCGCTCGCCGACGCGAGCTTCGGTGGCATCTCCTGGCGTGATGCGGTCGCTTACATTCCGGCCCAAGTGGCCGGCTGCGTTCTCGGCGCCATCACAGCTAACGGCATGTTCTCCCTCGTCGCGGTCAGCATTTCCACGCATCACCGCGCGACGGGCGCGCACCTGTTCTCCGAGGCGATCGCCACCGCCGGCCTCTTGCTCATCATCTTCTCGCTCGCACGCACCAAACGATCAAACACGACCCCGGCGGCCGTAGGCGCGTACATCGGCGCCGCCTACTTCTTCACCAGCTCAGCCAGCTTCGCCAACCCCGCGATCAGCGTCGGGCGCATGTTCTCGGACACCTTTGCCGGCATCGCGCCCGCATCCGTGCCCGGCTTCGTCGTGGCGCAGCTCATCGGCGGCGCTTGCGCGATCCTCGCGGTGAGGGTTCTCTACCCGGACGTGACCCCAGCGCAGGCGGCAGATGTCCTGTTGCCGCACAACCAGGAGGCCGGCTGATGGCCAGCGTCCTGTTCGTGTGTCTGCACAACGCCGGGCGCTCACAGATGAGCCAAGCCCTGTTCGAACGCGCGGCAGCGGGACGACACACGGCACGCTCCGCCGGCACTACCCCAGCAGAGCACGTCCATCCCGAGGTCGTCGAGGTCATGCGCGAGCTGGACATCGACCTAGCCGGCCGCCAACCCCAGCTGCTCACCTACGAGCTTGCTGAGCATGCAGATCTGGTCGTGACGATGGGCTGCGGCGACGCCTGCCCCTACATCCCCGGCAAGCGCTACATCGACTGGGACCTTCCCAATCCCAAGGGCCGTCCCCTGCAGGAGGTCCGCGCCACCCGCGATGAGATCGCCCGCCGCGTGCAGGAGCTCCTTGACGGTGAAACCCTGAGATGAGCGGCTCGCCCGCCCGCAAACAGCGTATTTGCACTGTGAACATCCTGTGATGATTTACGCCCATCGCTAACACAGGGTCCTTCCGGTCCCCTAGACTCCCGCTCGATGCCGGCAAGTACCCGCGCCAGGGATGAGGCGGTTCCGTCGAGTACTGGAGAGATCGCCTCGCCGCCAGCGGCTTTGCGTATCGCTGTGCTCGATCGTGACAGCGGTTTCATACAAGTCCTGAGCAAGCGCCTGGACCGCATGGGCTGGGAGCACCGGGTGCTTGCCAGCCCGGTCCCCACCGACGCGATCGTGTCGATGCGCCTCAGCGCCTTGGTCGTGGACCTAGCGGTCCTGGGACCGCAGGCCTGGGCCTGGCTGGAGCGCCTCTGCGATGCACTGCCGGAGCTAGGGATCGTTGTCTGCACCGGCCCGTCCACCGTGGCCCAGCGGGTGCGCGGGCTGCGCCTCGGGGCTGATGACTGGATTACCAAGCCGTGTCATCCGGAGGAGGCCATCGCCCGTGTGCAGAGCGTCGTGCGCCGGCGCCGGCGCAGCGCGAGCCGGGCTGAGTCAAAGCCAGTGAGCGCGGGCGAGGTCGAAATACGCTCCGAC